>NZ_JBIWNI010000016.1:0-146755 GCF_044767145.1 Streptomyces sp. NPDC101490 | reverse complement strand
TTTCCCCCCGCCCCCGCCCGGACGGGCGCCTCCGCCCCCCCATTTTTTGGTTTTGGCGTTGGTATCCCGGGGGGGGGGGGGGCCCCCCCCCCCCCCCCCCCCCCCCCCCCCCCCCCACACACACAAACGCCACGCACCACGCACCACACACAAAAAGCTCCCCTCCCGAAGAAGGGCCCGCAATCATGAACACCGCGTCCACGGCGGCCACCGCCACCCGCGCCGTCGCGATCTCCGCGCTCGGACTGCGCAAGTCGTACGGCGAGAAGGTGGTGCTGGACGGCATCGACCTGCGGATTCCCGAGGGCACGGTCTTCGCCCTCCTCGGCCCCAACGGGGCGGGCAAGACCACCACGGTGGAGATCCTCTCCACCCTCACGACCGCCGACGCGGGCGAGATCCGCGTCGGCGGCCACGACCTGGCCACCGACCCCGGCGCGGTACGCCGGAGGATCGGTGTCACCGGGCAGTTCGCGGCCGTCGACGGGCTGCTCACCGCCGAGGAGAACCTGCTCCTCATGGCCGATCTGCACCACCTCGGCCGCGCCGAGGGCAGGCGGCGGGCGGCGGAACTCCTGGAGCGGTTCGAGCTGACCGAGGCGGCCCGCAAGGGCGTCACCGCGCTCTCCGGCGGGATGCGCCGCAAGCTCGACCTGGCGATGACCCTGGTCGGCAGGCCCCGGATCATCTTCCTCGACGAGCCGACCACCGGTCTCGACCCGCGCAGCCGCCGGGTCATGTGGGAGCTGATCCGCGGCCTGGTCACCGAGCAGGGCGTGACCGTCTTCCTCACCACGCAGTACCTGGAGGAGGCCGACCGGCTCGCCGACCACATCGCGGTCCTCGACCACGGCGGGATCGTCGCCCAGGGCACCGCCGAGGAGCTGAAGCGGCTGATCCCCGGCGGTCACGTCCGCCTCCGGTTCGCCGACGAGGCCCAGTTCACCGCCGCCGCCGGGATCTTCGGCATCGCCACCCGCGACGACGAGTCGCTGACCCTCCAGGTCCCCGGGGACGGGTCGGTCGCCGGACTCCGCGCCGTCCTGGACGTCCTCGACTCCACCGGCGTCGAGGCCGAGTCGCTCACCGTGCACACGCCCGACCTCGACGACGTCTTCCTCACCCTCACGGGCCGCCCCCGGCCCACCGCCACCACCGTCCCCGCCGCTTCGAAGGAGTCGCACCGATGAGCACCATCCCCCCGGAGCGGACCGCCGCCCGCTCGTACGCCCTGCGCGACTCGATGACGATGCTGCGCCGCAATCTGACGCACATGCGGCGCTATCCGTCGATGACGGTCTCGATCGTCGTGATGCCGCTCCTGATGCTGCTCCTGTTCGTGTACGTCTTCGGCGGCGCGATCGGCGGCGGCATCGCGGCGGGCGGCGGACGCGACGACTACATCGCCTACGTGGTGCCCGGCATCATCGTGATGGCCGCGACCTCGGGGGCCGTGGCGACGGCCGTGTCCGTCTGCACCGACATGACCGAGGGCATCGTGCAGCGCTTCCGTACGATGTCGATCTCCCGGGGCTCGATCCTCACGGGCCATGTCGTCGGCAGCGTCATCCAGGTCGCGGTGGTCCTGGTCCTGGTCTCCGCGGTGTCGCTGCTGATCGGCTTCCGCCCGTCCGCGTCGCCCGTCGAGTGGGTGGCGGCCCTCGGTCTGCTGCTCTTCCTGGCCTTCGGCATGGCCTGGATCTCCGCCGCCATGGGCATGGGCGCCAAGACCGTCGAGTCCGCGAGCAACGGCCCGCTCCCGCTGACCTTCCTGCCCTTCCTCGGCAGCGCGGTCGTCACCCCGGACTCCATGCCGACGGCCCTGCGCTGGTTCGCCGAGTACCAGCCCTTCACTCCGATCAACGAGACCGTGCGCGGGCTGCTCCTCGGCACGGAGATCGGCTCCGACGGCTGGCTCGCCCTGGCCTGGTGCACCGCGCTCGCCCTGACCGGCTACTTCTGGTCCCGCGCCGCCTTCCGCCGGGGGACCACCCGCTGAGGTCCCGCGCCCGAACGGCCGCCCCGTCCGACGATCCGTCGGGCGGGGCCGCACGGCGTCGCCGTCACTTCGTCCAGTACGACGCCAGGGCACCCTCCTTGTAGGGGGCGGGGCTCACGCTCAGCTCACCGGAGAAGGGGCGGTCGAGGACGACGACCAGCAGGACGCTGAAGCCGATGAGCGCGGCGACCGAGGCCACGAAGAGGATCTGCACGCGCAGCCGCCGCATCCCGTAGAGGAAGGTGAGCGGGATCAGGACGAGCGCGCCGCCGACCACCAGGATCTGGAGCAGCGGGGGGAGTTCCTGCTCGGCCATCGTCAGCCGGGAACGGCGCTGGCCCGCGACGTCGTTGAGGCGGCCGACGGCCTCCTCGTAGAAGACCCGCTCGCGGGTGGTCCTGGGCTCGTACGCCTGGAGGACGTCGAAGACGTTCTGGAGCTGTTCCGCGGTGGCGCCGTAGCTGGGCCGGCCGGCCCGCATCCGGGGCCACTGGTCGTCGACGACGGAGCGGACGTAGCCGCCGAGGGCCTCGTCGACGTCCGCCTCGACCGGGGGCGGGAAGACGGCGGCGTCGCGGGCGATGAGGGCGATGTCGGTCGCCTCGGTGGCCACGATGGTCTGGGTGCTCTCCAGTTGGGTCCACAGGGTCACGATGACGAAGGCGAGGATGATCCCGTAGATCGCGCCGAACATCCCGAGCGTCACGCCGACCATGTCGTTGTGTTCGCCGTCGGCCAGCGACGGGTGTCTGCGGCGGGCGAGCACGCTGCCGAGGACGGCGACGGAGACGGTCCCGCCGACGATGACCACGGCCAGGGTGACGGTGCTGAAGTGATTGAGCAGCCAGAGCGACATGAGCCGCGAGTCTAGGTATCCGCCGGTGTCCACCGGTCGCCCTCCGGCCCGTCGGACAGCGCTTCCACCGGGGGCCGTACGTCCGCACGAGCCGTGTGCGCGCCGGGCTCACGCGCCCCCGGCGCGCGGAAACCCGGAGGCCACGATGTCACCCGATCGGGTAGGGGAAGGGCGCGGGGTGCGGCTGGCGGACCCCCCGTTCGGCCCCTCTTGCCCGACCAGGTATCTTGCATGACATGGAACCAGGTGACGCCACCAAGCAGGCCCGCGCGGCCGCCCAGCTCCGCAAGGGGGTCCTGGAGTACTGCGTGCTCGCCCTGATGCGGGACCGGCCCCGCTACGGCGTGGAACTCCTCCACGCCCTGGAGGAGTCCGGTGCGCTGGCCACCAGTCAGGGCACGGTGTATCCGCTGCTCTCCCGGCTCCGGCGCGACGACCTGGTGACCACCACCTGGCAGGAGTCCGACTCCGGACCGCCCCGTCGCTACTACGCGCTCACCGGCACCGGCCGGGCCGCGCTCGACGAGTTCAGCCGCGTCTGGCCCGGCTTCCGCGACGCCGTCGACGCCTTCCTCACCACCCCCCAGCACTCCCCCGGAGCCCCCTCGTGAAGACCTCTGCCGATCCCGTACGCGACTACCTCTCCGCCGTCGAGCGCGAGACCTCCACGCTCCCCGCCGACCGGCGCCAGGAACTCCTCGCCGACCTCGCCGAACACATCGAGGTGTCCCGGGCCGAACGCCCCGACGCCCCGGTCGGCGAGGTCCTGGCCGGTCTCGGCGACCCCCGGACGATCGCGGCGACGGCGCTGGCCGAGGCGGGCGCCACGTCCGCCTGGGTCCCTGCCACCCCTGCTCCGGCCCCGGGCCCCGCCGGAGCGCCCGCACGGCGGGGCAGGGTGCACCCGCTGGTCCCGGTCCTGATGCTCGCGCTCGTGCTGCCTTTCTCGGTGATCTTCCCCAGCGGCAGCGGAGAGGGGTCGACGGTCGGCGGGGTGCTCCGCATCACCGGCGCGATACTCCTGTGCACCTCGGTGCACTGGACCGCCGTACAGAAGATCATCGGCGTCCTGCTGTCCGCAGCCCTGCCGATCATGGCCGTCGGCCTGTGGAACCTGGGCGTGGACGGCGCGGGGATCCGCGAACCGGACCTCCTGCCCAATCTGGTGCTGTCCGTCCTGCTGATCGGCCCGTCCGTCTGGCTGTGGCGGGTCCGCCGCGCCTGAGAGCCGGGGCCGCCGCTCCGAACCACGTCCACACCGGGGGCGTCGCACCGCGCCGGACGACCCCGGGGAGAGGGAAGGCTGAGGCGAAGTCCTCGGCCGCAAAGGCCGGAAGGCCCGGGAAAGGGCACGGAGGGGGCGAGGAGAGGGGCCCGGAAGGGGCGAGGAGGGGGGGCTTCACTTCTCCCGCCACTACCAAGCTATAGCGCACCGGGGGGCTTGCGGCAAGGCCCTCGTCGTACCGCAGAATCGCCCCTCCCGGCACTGCCGGAGCCTGTCCTCGAACACGGGAGATTCACACGGTGCATGTCTTTTCCCCGGTGGAAGCGGTGGAACCGAGGGAGCCAGGGGAGCCAGGGGAGCCAGGCGAATCGGGGGAAGCCTCGGTCACCTCCGGCGCCACCAGTGCGTTCGGCCTTCCCGCACGGCTCTCCGCCAAGGCCGACCCGGCCCTGACCGGCCGCGACGAGCGGCATTTCGCGGCCGTGTCGGCCGGCCTCCGGCAGACGGTCGAGGAGCTGGCCGAACGGCTGGCCGCCGCGCGCCGGGCACCCGGCGGAGCCGGCCGCGAGGCCATGGAGCGGGACGCCGAGATCCACCGGCTGACCGCCCGGCTGCGCACCCTGCGCCGCTTCGGTCTGGATCTGTGCCTCGGGCACATCGTCTCCGCCGACGACCCGGAACCCGTCTACATCGGGCGCCTCGGGCTCACCGACGGCACCGGGCGGCGGCTGCTCCTCGACTGGCGCTCACCCGCCGCCGAACCGTTCTTCGCCGCGACCCACGCCCGCCCGATGGGCCTGGTGAGCCGTCGGCGGTACCGCTGGACCGGCGGTCGGATCGGGGACTACTGGGACGAGGTGTTCACCGCCGAGGGCCTGGAGGGTCATGCGGCGCTCGACGACCAGTCCGCGTTCATCGCAAGCCTGGGCGGCAGCCGGTCGGCCCGGATGAGGGACGTCCTCGGTACCGTCCAGGCCGATCAGGACGCCGCGATCCGGGCGGGCTCCCGGGGCACGCTCGTCGTCGATGGCGGCCCGGGCACGGGCAAGACGGTCGTCGCCCTGCACCGCGCGGCCCACCTCCTGTACGCGGACCCCGGGCTCGGGCGGCGCCGGGGCGGCGTGCTGTTCGTGGGACCCCACCAGCCCTATCTGTCGTACGTCTCCGACGTCCTGCCCAGTCTGGGCGAGGAGGGCGTGCGGACCTGCACGGTGCGGGACCTCGTGGCCGAGGGGGCGCGGGCGGTCCCCGAGTCCGACCCGGAGGCGGCGCGCCTGAAGTCGTCCGCCGCCATGGTGGGGGCGATCGAGACGGCCGTGCGGTTCTACGAGGAACCGCCCGCCCACGGTCTGACCGTCACGACGGACTGGGCGGACCTGCGGCTGACCGCCGACGACTGGGCGCAGGCGTTCGACGCACCGGAGCCCGGTACTCCGCACAACGAGGCACGGGACCAGATCTGGACGGAGCTGGCCACGATCCTGCTGGCCGGGCTGGACGCCGACATCCCCTTCGAGCCGTTCCTGCGCTCGCTGCGGCAGGACGAGGAGCTGGCCGGGGCGCTGCACGGGGCGTGGCCGCTGCTCGACGCCGCCGACCTCGTCGGGGACCTGTGGTCGGTGCCCGCCTATCTGCGCACGTGTGCCCCGTGGCTCGGCCGGGACGAGGTGCGGCGGCTCCAGCGGACGGACGCCCGGGCGTGGACGGTGTCCGACCTGCCGCTCCTGGACGCGGCCCGGCAGCGGCTCGGCGACCCGGAGGCCGCCGTACGGCTCCGCAGGCGGGGGGCGGTCCTGGCGGCCGAGCGGGCCCGGATGGCCGAGGTCGTCGACAACGTGCTCGCGGCCGACGACGACGGCGAGGGCGCGGTGACGATGCTGCGCGGACAGGACCTGATGGACGGTCTGGTGGACGAATCCGTGGTGTCCGCGCCCGAACCGGACGCGCTGGCCGGTCCTTTCGCGCACGTCGTGGTCGACGAGGCGCAGGAGCTGACGGACGCGGAGTGGCGGATGCTGCTGTCGCGCTGTCCGTCCCGCAGCTTCACCGTGGTCGGCGACCGGGCCCAGAGCCGGCGGGGCTTCACCGAGTCATGGCGGGAGCGGCTGGGACGGGTGGGGCTCGACCGGGTCACGGTGGCATCCCTGGGCATCAACTACCGGACGCCGGAGGAGGTCATGGCGGAGGCCGAGCCGGTCATCAGGGCCGTGCTCCCGGACGCCAACGTGCCGACGTCGGTGCGTTCCTCCGGCATCCCGGTGACGCACGGCGCGGCCCGGGACCGGGACGCGGTCCTCGGGGCGTGGCTCGCGGAACACGCGGACGGGGTGGCGTGCGTCATCGGCGACCCGACGTTCCGCGAGGTGCCGCGCGTCCGCTCGCTGACCCCGTCGCTGGCGAAGGGCCTGGAGTTCGACCTGGTCGTCCTGGTCGACCCGGAGCTGTTCGGCGAGGGGGTCGAGGGGGCGGTGGACCGGTACGTGGCGATGACCAGGGCGACGCGCCGCCTGGTCGTGCTGCGGAGCGCGCGGGACACGGACGCCTGACGCCGTGGGGCGAACCGGGCCGGTCCGTGGGCGCGCCACGCCGGTTCCTGCGATGAGATGACGTATCGATAGGTTTCATGACTCACGCATACGAGCCCGCACCCCCGCCCGTTCCCCGTGACGCGGTCGTTCCCCCTGGGGAGTGCCCCGAGGTCGCGTCGCTGGTCACACCGTATCTGCGGATCATCCGCACCGTACTGCCCCCGGTGGAGGCGGAACGGTTCTTCGTCCGGGCGCTCGCCGCGTACGAGGAGGAACGGCGGCGGGCGGGCGGGCTCCAACTGGGTTTCAGCGCGTACCTCTGGGACGGCCTCGGGGGCACCTGGGGCGGTTCGCTGGCGCAGACCTCGGCGTGGGAGGCGATGCAGGCGATCCGCCATGTCGTCCGCAAGGCTCCCGGTGCGGACCTCGCCGCCTACCTGCGCCTCGGCCTGCTGCTGAGCCGCGAGGCACAGGTACCGGTGGGCGCCTGACACCGCCTCGGTACGGAGCGCGCCTCGCGGGTACGGGGACACGGGGGCGGGGCGCCGTCCGGGCCCACCGTTCGACGGGGGCCGGGGCCGGTGGCGCCGCCCCGGCGGGGTCGGGCGCCACTGCCCCGGACGGTCCGGGGCGGGAGCGTACGGTCCGGGGTCAGATCAGGGGGCAGATCAGGGGGCAGATCAAGGGCCCGGTTGCAGGGCCCGGACGCAGGGCCAGGAGCAGGCCGAGACCAGGCCAGGGACATGCCTCCCGCACCTTCCCCCGCCGTTCCCGGGGCCCTCCGCCCCGGGTCGGCCTCCCCGGGCTCTCACCGCCCCGGGTCCCGCTCGCCCGTGTCAGACCTCCGGGCCGCTGCTCCAGGGGTCCGGGCCCGGGTCGTGGCCCTCGGCCAGGGAGGCGAGCCGGTCGACGTGGTGCTGCCAGCTCTCGGCCTGCGCCTCGCACGCCTCCGTGGTGGGCAGCCCGCTGTGGACCAGCCGGAGCAGGGTGCCGCCGGGGATGGGCGCGAGGGTGATCTCGACCGTGCTGCCGCCGGGCGGCACGGGCACGGGGCCGGACTCCCAGCCCCAGCTGAAGACCATCCGCCGGGGCGGCTCGACCACCGTGAAGCGGCCGGAGGCGACGGCGCCGCCGGGGACCCGGACCCGGTAGGAACCGCCGGGGGCGATCGAGAACACACCGTCCTCCCCCAGCCAGGACAGCCACTTCTCGCGGTCGGTGAGGAACGCGAACACCGTGTCGGGAGGTGCGTCGATCCGCCGTTCCAGGGTGACGGTGTCCATGGGGGTCGGGGGTGTCGTCATCGGGACCTCTCGCTCCTGCCGCACGGGCCCCTCGGCCGAGCCTCTCACCTCCGCGCGCCGCCCGCCGCCCCGCCCCGCCGCCACCCACCCCCGTACGCTCGCGTGCCCGCCACCGCCGCGCACACCGCCGCGTCGCGGTCCGCACACCCGCTACGCGCGCGTGCCCCGGTACGTGCCCGGTCGCACCGGCGTACGTGCCGGTCCGCATCCGCGCGCCCCTGGTCGATCCTCCAGGACCGGCCCACGCCCGGGGCCGGTCTTCCGGAGTCCGCACCAGTCGTCCGGCCCGCCCCCGCCGGGCTTCACTGGTCCGGGTCGGAGCTGAACGGGTCGGGAGGCGGGTCGGTACATGGATCTGAACACGGTGGCGGACATCCGGGACGCGCGGCTGCGCGAACCCTGGCGTCCGGGGGACGCCTGGCTCGGCGGCGGAACGTACCTCTTCTCGGAGCCCCAGCCCCAGCTGCGCAGACTGGTCGACCTGAGCCGTACCGGCTGGGAGCCGCTGACCCACGGCGACGACGGGTCCCTGGAGATCGCGGCGACCTGCACGGTCGCCCGGCTGTCCCGGTTCGGACGCGCCTGGGACGCCCCCGCGGCGCCGCTGTTCGAGCAGTGCTGCCGGGCCTTCCTCGCCTCGTTCAAGATCTGGAACATGGCGACGGTCGGCGGGAACCTGTGCAACGCCCTGCCCGCCGGGCCGCTGATCTCGCTGACCGCCGCCCTCGACGGGGAGTGCCTGCTGCGGGCCCAGGACGGCTCGCTGCGCCGGGTGCAGGTGGTGGACTTCGTCACCGGAGCCGGGCGCAAGGACCTCGCCGAGGGCGAACTGCTGCGCTCGGTCACCTTGCCCGCGCGGGCGCTCGGCTGCCGGACCGCCTTCCGCCAGGCCTCGCTGTACGGCCTCGGGCGGTCGGCGGCGCTGGTGATCGGCACGCTCGATCCGGTGGACGGTTCGCCCCCGGTGACGGTCAGCGCGGCGACCGTACGCCCGTTCCGGTTCTGGTTCCCGCTGCCGCCGGACGCCGACCGGCTCCGGCGGGCGATCGGGGCGGCCGTACGCGACGAGGACTGGTTCGACGACATCCACGGACTGCCCGCGTGGCGCCGCCACATGGCGCTGCGCCTCGCCGAGGAGGTCCGCCGCGAGCTGGTCCGCGACCACGGGGAAGGTGCCCGGTGAGCTTCGGACTGCGCGTGAACGACCGGCACTTCGACGAGACCCCGCGCGCCGGGCAGTGCCTGCGCACCTACCTCCGCGAGCGCGGCTGGTTCGGCGTCAAGAAGGGCTGCGACGCGGGCGACTGCGGGGCCTGCACCGTCCATGTCGACGGCGAGCCGGTCCACAGCTGTCTCTACCCGGCGGTCCTGGCCGACGGCCGGGCCGTCACCACCGTGGAGGGTCTCGCCGCGCCGGACGGCGAACTCCACCCCGTTCAGCGCCGGTTCCTCGACGCGCAGGGCTACCAGTGCGGGTTCTGCACGGCCGGGTTCCTGATGACGACGGCGGCCCTGGAGGCCGAGCGGGGCACCGCGCACGACGACGGCAAGCTGGACGACCTGCCCCGCGCCTTCAAGGGGAACATCTGCCGCTGCACCGGCTACCGGGCCGTCGAGGACGCCGTCCGGGGCGTCCGGCACACCGAACTCCCCTGCGCGGGACAGGCGGTGGGCCGGAACGTCGGCGCGCCCGCCGGTCCCGAGGTCGTCACCGGCCGGGCCCGGTACACCTTCGACGTGGAGGTGCCCGGCCTGCTCCACATGAAGCTGCTGCGCTCGCCGCACCCGCACGCCCGGATCACCGCGATCGACACGGCGGCGGCGCTGCGGGTCCCCGGGGTGGTCGCCGTGTTCACCCATGAGGACGCCCCGGCGACGCTGTACTCCAGCGCCCGTCACGAGCACCCGGGCGAGGACCCCGACGACACCCGGGTCCTGGACGACGTCGTCCGGTACGTGGGCCAGCGGGTCGCGGCCGTCGTCGCCGACAGTGAGGGGGCCGCCGAGGAGGGCTGCCGCCGGATCGAGGTGACGTACGAGGAACTCCCCCACGTCACCGACCCGGAGGAGGCGATGCGGCCGGGGGCGCCCGCACTGCACGGCGACAAGGGCCCGGAGGCGCGGATCGCCCGTGCCGGGGCGAACGTGGCGGGCGAGGTGCACGGCGAGATCGGGGACGTCGAGCGGGGCTTCGCGGAGGCGGACGTCGTCGTCGAGGACACCTTCAGGACCCAGCGGGTGCAGCACGCCAGTCTGGAGACCCACGGCTGCGTCGCGTACTTCGAGCCGAAGGAGGACGGCACGGGCGAGCGGCTGACCGTACGGTCCTCGACGCAGACGCCGTTCCTGACCCGGCGTGCGCTGTGCGCGCTGTACGGCCTGCCGGAGGACGGGGTGCGGGTGGTCGCGGGGCGCGTCGGCGGCGGTTTCGGCGGCAAGCAGGAGATGCTCACCGAGGACGTCGTCGCGCTGGCCGCGCTGAGGCTGCGGCGGCCGGTGAAACTGGAGTACACCCGGGCCGAGCAGTTCTTCGGGGCGACCACCCGGCACCCCTTCACCATCGGCATCAAGGTCGGCGCCCGCGCGGACGGCACCCTGACCGCCGTGCGGATGCGGGTCGTGTCGAACACCGGGGCGTACGGCAACCACGGCCCGGCCGTCATGTTCCACAGCGTCGGCGAGTCCTTCGCCGTCTACCGCGCCCCGCACAAGAAGGTCGACGCCTGGTCGGTCTACACGAACGCCGTCCCCGCCGGGGCGTTCCGGGGGTACGGGCTCGGCCAGGTCACCTTCGCCGTCGAGTCCGTCATGGACGAGCTGGCCCACCGCCTCGGCATGGACCCGCTGGTCCTCCGCGAGAGGAACGTCATCGGCCCCGGCGACGCGATGCACAGCCCGATCGGCGAGGAGGAGGACCTGCACATCGCCTCGTACGGGCTCGACCAGTGCCTCTCGGTGGTACGGGAGGCGCTCGCCGGGGACCGCAGCGCCGAGGAGGCGCCCGAGGGCTGGCTGGTCGGGCAGGGCACGGCGCTCGCGATGATCGCCACCGGCCCGCCCGGCGGCCACTACGCCGACGCCCGGGTCTCGCTCCGCTCCGACGGCACGTACGACGTGGCCGTCGGCACCGCCGAGTTCGGCAACGGCACCACCACCGTCCACCAGCAGATCACGGCGGGAGCCCTGGCCACCACCGGGGACCGGGTGACGATCCGGCAGTCCGACACGGACGTCGTCCGCCACGACACCGGCGCCTTCGGCTCGGCGGGCACGGTCGTCGCGGGCAAGGCGGTCCTCCTCGCCGCGACCTCGCTCGCGGAGCGGCTGCGGACCCTCGCCGCCCGGCACACGGGCGTCGCCCGGCACCTCTGCGTCCTCGGCGCGGAGTCGGTCGACTGCGGGGGCCGTACGGTCGCCCTGAAGGAGCTGTACGAGGCGGGGCACGCGCTCGGGGCGGCGGAGGAGCTGGCGGCGGACGGGCACTGGGGCGGCTCGCCCCGGTCGGTGGCGTTCAACGCGCAGTGGTTCCGGGTCGCCGTCGACCCGGACACCGGGGAGGTCCGCGTCCTGCGCAGCGTGCACGCCGCCGACGCGGGCAAGGTGATGAACCCCATGCAGTGCCGGGGGCAGGTCGAGGGCGGGGTCGCCCAGGCGCTCGGCGCGACCCTCTTCGAGAACGTGCGGCTCGACGAGCGGGGCGAGGTCACCACCGCCGCCTTCCGCCGCTACCGGCTCCCCCAGTACGCGGACGTGCCCCGGACCGAGGTCCACTTCACGGAGACGGCCGACGCGATCGGCCCGCTGGGCGCGAAGTCGATGAGCGAGAGCCCCTTCAACCCGGTCGCGCCCGCCTACGCGAACGCGCTCCGCGACGCGACCGGCATCCGCTTCACGGAACTCCCCCTCACCCGGGACCGGGTCTGGCTGGCCCTCGCCGCACAGCGCGAGGACGGGCGGCACGGGAACGGACCGCGGCGGGACGGACAGCACGAGGGCGGGTGAACCGAGGGTGGGTGAACCGAGGGCGGGCGGCCGGTCGGGGGACGGCCCGGAGGATGCCGGGCGAGTTCTCGGAGGAAGCTCTCAATCACGGGCCGACCGAGGGCATAAGGCTGGCAGATGCGGTTCCCCGCCCCGGCGGCCGGGTATCACTGGGCGCAGTCGCCGCACCGCCCGTCCGAAAGGGAAACCGATGAGCCGACCCGTCGTCTCCGTCTCCCCCGCGCGGACCGCCCGCGCCCGCGCGTTCACGCTGTCGGGGGAGGTCGCGCGGCCCGCCCTGCTGACCGTCGCGGACCTCCGCGAGGGCTGGGAGCGGCACCGGGCGGAGGTCGTGTTCGACTGCGCCACCAGCGGGCCCCGGCGGCACGTCTTCGAGGGGCCGCTGCTGCGCGAGGTGGTGGCACGGGCACAGCCCGGCTTCGACCCCGCCCGCCGCAAGGAACGCGCGCGCTTCCTGCTCGTGGTGAAAGGCGGCGACGGGCACGGGACCGTGCTGTCGTGGGCCGAGATCGACACCGACTTCGGCGCCGCGCCCGTCCTCCTGGCGACCCGTATGGACGACGAGGACCTGGACGCGGCGGGACCGCAGCTGGTGGTGCCCTCCGACCGGTGCGGCGCCCGGTACGTCAGTGCCGTCACCGGCGTCTGGGTGGGTGCCTTCCCGGACCCCGTGCCGTCCTGAGCGGGCGCCGGTTCAGCCGCCGTACTGGGCGAGCTGGATGAGGTTGCCGCAGGTGTCGTCGAGGATCGCGACCGTCACCGGGCCCGCCTCCACCGGCTCGCGGGTGAACCGCACCCCGAGTCCGCGCAGGCGCTCGTACTCGGCGCGGACGTCGTCCACGGCGAAGGAGGTGAGCGGGATGCCCGCGGCGACGAGCGCCTCCCGGTACGCGCGGGCGGCGGGCACGGCGGCGTCCGGCTCCAGGACCAGCTCGACGCCGTCCGGGGCGTCCGGCGAGACCACCGTCAGCCAGCGGTACCCGCCGAGGGGGACCTCGGTCTTCTTCAGGAAGCCCAGCACCTCGGTATAGAAGCGCAGGGCCTTCTCCTGGTCGTCGACGAGCAGGCTCGCCAGATTGATCCTCATGGGGTGCTCTCCGATGGGTGCCGGGGGTGTGCGGGGCGGGTGTGACGTCCCCAGCATCTCCCGTCGCGGTGCCCGGCGGCGCGCGGCCGGTGTACTGCGGGCGGGGGACGGCGGCGGGCGGGACGCGCCGGGGTCCCGCCGGACCGGGCGTCCGCGGGCGCGCGTAGCGTGAGGTCCGTCGGCTCCGCCCCTCACCACTGGAGATCCGCCCGTGTCCAGCGCCGCCCCGCCCCGTACCGCCGTCGTCGAGTCCCTGATGGAACGCTTCCCCGGCGTCCCGCCCGAGGCGGTGTTCAAGGAGGACCTGCTGCGCGGCGGGCTCGCCTTCGACCCGTCGGCGCTGAGCGGGAACGAGGGCGGCGAGGTCAAGCCGAAGTCGTACTTCATCTTCTCCTTCGACCACCGCACGCTGCCGGAGCTCGGGGAGGCGGCGCTGAACCGGCCGCCGGAGGAGATCGTGCTGACCGGCGGTCCGTACGGGCTGCGCCGCACGGTGGTGTCGGTACGGGTCAACCCCTCGTCGCCGTACCGGGTGGCGCCGGACGCCGACGGGGCGCTCGCGCTGTTCCTCGACGGGACGCGGATCGCGGACGTCGGTCTGCCGCCGATGCCGGAGTACTACCGGCACCCGCTGTCGAACGGGAAGTCCGTGATGGAGGTCGCACCCACGATCCAGTGGGGTTATCTGATCTACCTGACGGTTTTCCGGGTCTGTCAGTACTTCGGCGCCAAGGAGGAGTGCCAGTACTGCGACATCAACCACAACTGGCGCCAGCACAAGGCGGCGGGCCGCCCGTACACCGGGGTGAAGCCGGTCGACGAGGTGCTGGAGGCGCTGGAGATCATCGACCGGCACGACACCGCACGGACCTCGACGGCGTACACGCTCACGGGCGGCGCGGTCACCTCCCGCGTCGGCGGGAAGGACGAGGCCGACTTCTACGGGCAGTACGCGCGCGCGATCGAGGAGCGCTTCCCCGGCCGCTGGATCGGCAAGGTCGTGGCCCAGGCCCTGCCGAAGGCCGATGTCCAGCGGTTCCACGACTACGGCATCCGGATCTACCACCCGAACTACGAGGTGTGGGACCGGCGGCTGTTCGAGCTGTACTGCCCCGGCAAGGAGCGTTACATCGGCCGGGACGAGTGGCACCGGCGCATCCTGGACTCGGCGGAGGTGTTCGGGCCGCGCAACGTCATCCCGAACTTCGTCGCGGGCGTCGAGATGGCCCGCCCCTCCGGCTTCCTGACCGTGGACGAGGCCATCGCCTCCACCCGGGAGGGCCTGCGGTTCTTCATGTCGCGCGGGATCACGCCCCGGTTCACCACCTGGTGCCCCAAGCCGACGACCCCGCTGGGCAGGGACAACCCGGACGGCGCCCCGCTGGAGTACCACCTGCGGCTCCTGGAGGCGTACACGGCGACCCTCGACGAGTACGGGCTGACCGCACCGCCCGGCTACGGCCCCTCGGGCCCGGGGCGCGCGGTGTTCTCCGTCAGTTCGTTCATGGACGCGTTGCCGGCCGCGCCGGGCGAGTGACCCGGGCGGGGTGGGTCCGCCCGTGCGGTCCCGGGACCGGACGGCCCCGGGACCGTGATTCAGGTGCGCGGTTCAGGTGCGCAGTTCCCTCGCCTCGAAGCGGCCGTCACCGAGGACGAGCACGAACGTGACCTGCTGCCCCTCGGAGAGCGAGCGGTCCCCGCCCTCGATGTCCTCGGCGCGGAAGTAGACCTGCTCCCCCGACCCCACGGGGATGACGAATCCGTATCCGCCGGCGCGGTTGAAGGAATGCACGAACCCCTTGCTCCTGCCTGCCACGGCGACCTCCCGTTCCCGTGTCCGTGTTTGTTCTCGTACGCGTCTCCTAGGAGATGTACCCCGCCGGGGCGGCGTTCGCCCGTCGGGGAGGCGGGGCCCCGGGCGGGACGGGGGCAGGTCCGGGGCGAGTCCGGGACAGCCCCGGGTCGGACCCGGGGGCAGCTCAGGGTCAGGGTGAGGCCAGGGCCGGACGCGGGTCGGCCCGGGGGCGGGTCTCCGGGTCAGGTCCCGGGGCAGGGCCTCCGGGTCAGGTCCGGGGGCGGGGTCTCCGGATCAGGTCCGGGTCCAGACCGTGCCCCGGGCCTCGTACTCCAGCATGGCCTCCAGACCGTTCGCCGCGTCCGGGCCCAGTTCGCGCCGGACCAGCCAGAGGGCCAGTTCCAGACCGGAGGTGACACCGCCCGCGGTCACCAGGTCGCCGTCGTCCACCACCCGCGCGCTCTTCAGTACCCCGCCCTGCCGCTCCAGATCGGGCCGCGCCTTGTGGTGGGTGGTGCAGGGGCGGCCACGGGTGAGCCCGGCGGCGGAGAGGAGCATCACTCCGGTGCACAGGGCGCCGACGGTCAGCCCCGGCCGGACGGCCGCCGCGAGGGCTCGGGGCAGGACGCCCCGGCCGATCTCCGCCCACACCCCGGGGTCCTCGCGGCGGCCGTATCCGCCGCCCGGCACGACGAGCAGATCGGCCCGGTGCGGGGCCCAGGGGTGTTCGACGCGGACCTTCGTGCCGTAGGCGGCGGTGACGGTGCCGGGGCCGTCCACGGAGACGTAACGGACCTCGACCGGGCGTCCGGCGAAGAACCCGGCGGCGGAGAGCACCTCGTAGGGGGCGGCGAAGTCGAGTTCCTCGACGCCGTCGAAGAGGACGAGGTGCACCCGGAAGGGCCGCCGCGCGGCGGACCCGGCCGGTCCCGCGGCGGCCGTGGCACCGGTCGCGGTGCTCGCCGCGGCGGTGGTCGTGACACCCGCGAGGGCGCCACCGGCACCGAGGGCGGTGGTCGTGCGGAGCAGATGACGGCGGTTCATGGTTCTCCCCGGGAAGACGGTCGGTCCCGATGTCTCGGTCACGTCCAGGCAGTCGGGCGCGCCCGGCCGATGGTTCCCGCCGCCCGCCGCGCCGCCGGTGCCGAGGAGGACGCGGAGCCGCCGAGCCGGGGGCGGGGCCACCTGCCCGTATCCGGTGACCGACCGCCCGTTCCCCGGCCGCGTCCCGCCGGGCCGGAGTGACGCCGGGCCCGCGTCGGGCGCCTCCCGTGAGCGGTTCCGGTCGTGGAGGAGCGCCCGGGAGGGAGAGGAGTGCCCGGGAGGGAGGGGTGCGGTGCCGTCGGCGACGGCCGCACGGGGCAAATCGTCATCTAATATTCGAGACGGTTCGGGGTCGCGGCCCCGGAACCGAGTACGGCGACCGCGGTGAGGTCCCGCCTGTAGCTGGGAGGGCCCGTCCCTCCGGTGCGGGGCCCAGGGCCCCGGTACGGACCCGGCCCCGGGCTCCATGACACTGATCACGAGTCCCCCGGGAATCAGGCGACCCCGGGTGCGCGTCTCATCGGGGCGGGCCGATCAGCTCGCCCGCCCGCGAACAGGAACCATCAGGAGAAGTGAGGTATGCCGGTGATCTGCGTCGGTGGGATGATCGGGATCGGCAAGACGAGTGTGGCCGAGATGCTCGCCAAGGAACTCGGCAGCCAGGTCTTCTACGAGAGCGTGGAAGACAATCCGATCCTCCCGCTCTTCTACACGGCGAGCCCCGAGGAGATCCAGGCGAAGCGGTACCCGTTCCTGCTCCAGCTCTACTTCCTGCAGACGCGCTTCGCCTCGATCAAGGAGGCGTACCGGCAGGGCGACAACGTCCTCGACCGGTCGATCTACGAGGACTGGTACTTCGCCAAGGTCAATCACGACCTCGGCCGGATCAGCTCCCTGGAGATGCGGGTGTACGAGGGCCTGCTCGACGAGATGATGCGCGAGATCGACGGCCTGCCCTACCGCAAGGCGCCCGACCTCATGGTCTACCTCAAGGCGGACTTCGAGACGGTGATGTACCGCATCGGGCTGCGGGGCCGTGACTTCGAGCAGGACGAGAGTCTCGTCGAGTACTACCGGACGCTGTGGTCCGGCTACGACGACTGGGTGCACGAGCACTACTCGGCCAGCGAGGTCCTCGTCGTGGACATGAACCGCACGGACGTGGTGAACGACCCCGAGGACGCGTCCCGTGTGGTGCGGGAGGTCAGGGACGCACTGGCGCGCGGTCGACGGGCCTGAACCACGGCGATGGGCGCGCCCGCCCACGGGTGAACGGCGCGCCGCGCAGCCCCGTGGGCCGGGAGACGTCCGTGGTGCCGGGCCCGTGCCCGATCAGCCGGGGCGTCCGTCGCCGGTGACCTCCCGGGACCGGTGGACCGGTCCCGGGAGGTCCCTCCGTGCGGAAGCCGTCATACGGGCGGGCCCGAGGCGGGCGAGCCCCCTCAGCCCTCCAGCAGCTCCCGGTACCACGGCAGGTGCGCGGCGACGCCCTGGCGGAAGGGTGGGCCGGGGGTGCAGCCGAGGTCCTGCCAGGGGCGGCTGTCGGCGAACCAGTGGTCGTGGGCGAGCATGTCCAGGTGGTGTCCGGCACGGGGGACCCCGGCGAGCAGGACGCGGGCCTCGGCGACGTCGACCGCCGGTCGCCGGGGCAGGTCCGTTCCCCGGACGAGCAGCTCTTCGGCCGCCGCGATCAGGTCGGCGACCGGCACCGGTTCGGGATGGCCGACGTAGTACGGGCCCGGGGCGGTCGCGGGCGAGAGCGCCGCGCCGAGCAGGACTTCCGCGAGCGCGTCCACGCCGATCAGCGAGTGCAGCGACGTACCGCAGTCGAGCGGTCCCGGCAGCGCCGCGAGGAGCCGGACCAGCGCGGGTACCACCTGCCGGTCGCCGGGACCGTACACGAGGTGCGGACGGAGCACGGTCCCTCCGGCGGCCCGTACGTGCCGGTCCCCCGCCGCCCGGGTGCGGCTGGTCACCGAGGCGGGGGCGAGCGGCAGGCTGCCGGGGGCGGCGGCCCGGAAGGGGCCCCGGCCGTGCACGGAGGCCGTGCCGAGGGAGACGATCCGGCCGACCCCGGCGCGTACGGCCGCGTCGACGAGGGCGCGGGTGCCCTCGTCGTTGACGGCGCGGGACTGCTCCTCGTCGGCGCCGATCGCCGAGGCGCAGTGGATGAGGACGTCGACCCCCTCGACCGCGCGGCGCAGCGCGCAGGGGTCGCGGAGGTCGCCCGTCACGGTCTCGGTCTTCGGGCGGCCGGGGCGCCGCGCGGTCGGGGGTGCGGCGGACGGGCGGCGGACGAGGAGGCGGACGGAGGCGGGTTCGGGGTGCGCCGCCGCCTTCGCCGCGACCCGGCCGCCGATGAATCCGGTGGCGCCGGTGATGAGGATGTGTGGGCCCATGGTTCCGGTGCGGATCAGCCCGCCGACCGGTGGGCGGGGCCCGCTCCGGCCACCGCCGGTTCCCGGGACGGGGCGGTGAACAGGGAGCGGAAGACGGGGTGCCCGTCCTGGAGGCCGACGACCCGGACGGTGGTGCGGGCGGTGTCGGCGCCGGGCACGGTCTCGGCCTCGATCCAGCAGGGGCTGTCGAGTTCGGCGTACCGGAGGAAGGAGACGTCCATGACGGTGGGCAGATGGCCGGGGTCGCCGTGGGTGAGCGTCGCCGCCTGCCGGGCGGCTTCGAGCAGGAGCATTCCGGGGACGTGGTCGTTGGGGCGGCGGAAGAGGGTGGTGTGGCCGGTGTTGACCCGCAGCCGCCACTGGCCGGGGCGGGTGCCGGGGCCCAGGACCACGTCCTCGGGGACCTTGCGGCCGACCGGTTCCGGTGCCACCGCCGGGATCAGCGGGACCGGTCGGCCGAGCGCGGCCATCCGGTCGCCCCTGATCCTGCGGTACGCGAGGGCGGTGGTGCAGCTGCTGCGCGCGCTGCCCGTGCCGAGGAACCGGTCGCCCCGGGTGAGGACGGCGGTGGTGCGCAGGTCGCGGAGGCGTCCGCCCCGGCTGCTGAGGTCGGAGCAGACCACGTCGACGGTGATGTCCGAGGGGAGGCCGTCGACGGCGAGCGCCTCGGGGTCGACGTCGTAGCCGAGGCTCCACATGACGAACTGGTCGTCCACGGGTACCCCGAGTTCGGCGTGAGCTATCAGCATGGCGGTCTGGCGTATCGTCTCGGCCACCAGGAGGGGGTCGTGCCGGTCCCCCGCCACCGGAGAGAAGAAGGGATGTGAGGCGGGCCAGCGCGCGGAGACGGAGAACCGGTTCTCCTTCAGCCGCGTCCATCCCGTGGGGATGATGTCCGCCGGATCCGCCCGGTGGACGAACTCCTCGGGGACATGCGTCGTCGCTCCTCGACGGTTCCGATCCATGGGTCCCTCCCGCGTCCCCGCGCCCCCTGAGCGGTGGATCCGCCCGGATTAGAGTACGTACAGCGCGGTTTTCTTTTCAACGCTCCACGTCCCACGGTGAGCACAGACAGCGAGACAGCAGGAGGCGCCTTGGCGCAGCAAGCGCGTGCGATCCGCACCCGGCGGATGATCCTCGAGTCGGCCGCGACGGTCTTCGCGGAGCGCGGCTACGAGCGCACGACCATCGGCGAGATCCTGATGCGCGCCGGGGTGACCAAAGGAGCCCTGTACTTCCACTTCGCCTCCAAGGAGGACCTCGCGCTGGGTGTGCTCGACGCCCAGATGCTGGACGTGCCCCTCACTCCGCAGGAGGTCAAGCTCCAGGAGCTGGCCGACCAGGCGTTCCTGCTGACGCATCGGCTCCAGCATGACGCGCTGGTGCGGGCGAGCGTCGCCCTGGCCCTGGACAGCGGCGCCATCAGCGTCGACCGCGCCGCGCCCTTCCAGGTGTGGGTCGACCAGGTGTCGGAGATCCTGATGGTGTCGAAGGCGCGGGGCGAGCTGCTGCCCCATGTGAGCGTGACGGACACGGCGGAGCTGTTCTCCGGCGCCTTCGCCGGGGTCCAGACGATGTCCCAGATCATGTGCGACCGCGCCGACCTGGCCCATCGGGTGGGCGTCCTGCTCCAGCATCTCGTACCCAGCATCTGCACCCCGGCCCTGCTGACCCGGCTCGACCTGACGGAGAACCGGGCCAGGCAGCTGGCCATCGAGTACGACACGAGCCGCCGCCGCCGGGACGAGGCCCTCGCGGACACCCACAGCTGAGAACCGGCCGAACGGTTCGACGGGCCGGTCCACCGGCCGTACGGAGCGCCCCGACGCGGAAAGCGTCGGGGCGCTCTGGCGTCATGGCACTGAGTGTGTTTTGCTGAGGGTACTCAGTGCCACAAGCGTCTAGGGGAGCTCCACATCATGGGCAAGGACTTCGACCTGTACCGGCCTTCCGAGGAGCACGACATGCTCCGGGAGTCGGTCCGTGCTCTGGCGGAGGCGAAGATCGCCCCGTTCGCGGCGGCGGTGGACGAGGAGGGCCGGTTCCCGCGGGAGGCGCTGGACGCGCTGGTCGCCGCCGACCTGCACGCGGTCCACGTCCCGGAGGAGTACGGCGGCGCGGGGGCCGACGCGCTGGCCACGGTCATCGTGATCGAGGAGGTCGCCCGGGTGTGCGGGGCGTCCTCGCTGATCCCTGCGGTCAACAAGCTGGGCTCGCTCCCGGTGATCCTGTCCGGCTCGCAGGAGCTGAAGGCGAAGTACCTCGCCCCGCTGGCCAGGGGCGAGGCGATGTTCTCCTACGCCCTGTCGGAGCCCGACGCGGGCTCGGACGCCGCCGGGATGCGGACCCGCGCGGTCCGCGACGGCGACTTCTGGGTCCTGGACGGCGTCAAGCGGTGGATCACCAACGCGGGCGAGTCGGAGTACTACACGGTGATGGCCGTCACCGACCCCGAGAAGCGCTCGAAGGGCATCAGCGCCTTCGTGGTGGAGAAGAGCGACGAGGGCGTGTCCTTCGGCGCCCCGGAGAAGAAGCTCGGCATCAAGGGCTCCCCGACCCGCGAGGTCTACCTCGACCGGGTCCGCATCCCCGCCGACCGCATGATCGGCGCCGAGGGCACCGGCTTCGCCACCGCCATGAAGACCCTCGACCACACCCGCGTCACCATCGCCGCCCAGGCCGTCGGCATCGCCCAGGGCGCCCTCGACTACGCCAAGGGCTACGTCACCGAGCGCAAGCAGTTCGGCAAGCCCATCGCCGACTTCCAGGGCGTGCAGTTCATGCTCGCCGACATGGCCATGAAGCTCGAAGCCGCCCGCCAGCTCACCTACGCCGCCGCCGCCAGGTCGGAACGCGTCTCCGCCGGAAGCCAGAAGGAAGCCCTCACCTTCTTCGGCGCCGCCGCCAAGTGCTTCGCCTCCGACACCGCCATGGAGGTCACCATCGACGCCGTCCAGCTCCTGGGCGGCTACGGCTACACCCGCGACTACCCCGTCGAGCGCATGATGCGCGACGCCAAGATCACCCAGATCTACGAAGGCACCAACCAGATCCAGCGCATCGTCATGGCCCGCAACCTGCCGTGACCCGCCCAGGGCGGGTCACGAAAGCCCCGCCTGCCTGGCGATGCCTGGCACACACGCTCGACGACCAGCCCGTCGAATGACGACCAGCCCGTTGAAAGGAGACAGACCGTGACCCTGAAGATCGCCGTCTGTGTGAAGTACGTCCCCGACGCGACCGGCGAGCGCGGTTTCGCCGACGACCTGACGACCGACCGCGAGGCCGTCGACGGTCTGCTCTCCGAACTGGACGAGTACGCGGTCGAGCAGGCGCTGCGGATCGCGGAGGAGGCCGACGAGGCCGAGGTCACCGTCGTCACCGTCGGTCCGGACGACGCCAAGGACGCGCTGCGCAAGGCGCTGTCGATGGGCGCCGACAAGGCCGTCCACGTCAACGACGAGTCCATCCACGGCTCGGACGTGATCGCCACCTCCGCGATCCTCGCCAAGGCGCTGGAGAGGACCGGCTTCGACCTGGTCGTCTGCGGCATGGCCTCGACCGACGGTTCCATGGGCGTACTGCCCGCGCTGCTCGCCGAGCGCCTGGGCGTCCCGCAGGCCACGCTGCTCTCGGAGCTGTCCGTGGCGGACGGCGTGGTGAAGGGCCGCCGGGACGGCGACGCCGCCACCGAGCACCTGGAGGCCCCGCTGCCGGCCGTCGTCTCGGTCACCGACCAGTCGGGCGAGGCCCGTTACCCCTCCTTCAAGGGGATCATGGCCGCCAAGAAGAAGCCGGTCGAGGAACTCGACCTGGACGACCTGGACATCGACGCCGACGAGGTGGGCCTGGCCGGGTCCTGGACCCTGGTCGACGCGGTGGCCGCGCGACCCGCCCGCACCCAGGGCACGATCGTCACCGACGAGGGCGACGGCGGCAAGCGGCTCGCCGCGTTCCTCGCCACCCAGAAGTTCATCTGACCTGCCATCAGCTGATCCGCTGCCAGCCGCACACCCGAACAGGAGCGATGAACCATGGCTGAGATCCTGGTCCTCGTGGACCACGCCGACGGTGCGGTCCGCAAGCCGGCCCTCGAACTGCTGACCCTGGCCCGCCGCATCGGCGAGCCCTCCGCGGTCGTCCTCGGCGCGGGCGGGGCCGCCGCCTCGATCGCCGCCACCGCGGGCGAGTACGGCGCGGCGACCGTGTACGTCGCGGACGGCGCCGAGTTCTCCGATCTCTCGGTGGTGCCGCAGGTGGACGCGCTCACCCAACTGGCCAAGGAGAAGGGGGCGGCGGCCGTCCTGGTGACCTCGTCCGGCGAGGGCAAGGAGATCGCGGCCCGGGTCGCCCTCCGCCTCGGCTCAGGTCTGATCACGGACGCCGTGGAGCTGGAGGCGGGCGAGAACGGCCCGGTCGCCACGCAGTCCGTCTTCGCCGCCTCGTACCAGGTGCGTTCGACGGTCTCGCACGGCGTGCCGGTCATCACCGTCAAGCCGAACTCCGCCGCCCCCGAGGCCGCTCCGGCCGCGGGCGCGGTCGAGGACGTCACCGTCGCCTTCACCGGCAACGCGGCGAAGGTCGTCTCGCGCACCGCGCGCGTGTCGACCGGCCGTCCGGAGCTGACCGAGTCCCCGATCGTGGTCTCGGGCGGTCGTGGAGTGGGCGCCGCGGAGGGCTTCGCGGTCGTCGAGAAGCTGGCCGACTCGCTCGGCGCGGCCGTGGGCGCCTCGCGCGCCGCCGTGGACGCGGGCTGGTACCCGCACTCCCACCAGGTCGGGCAGACGGGCAAGCAGGTCTCGCCGCAGCTGTACGTCGCGGCGGGCATCTCCGGCGCGATCCAGCACCGGGCGGGCATGCAGACGTCGAAGACGATCGTCGCGGTCAACAAGGACCCCGAGGCCCCGATCTTCGATCTGGTGGACTACGGCGTGGTCGGCGACCTCTTCGAGGTGCTGCCGCAGCTGACGGACGAGATCGGCACCCGCTGACCTCGGACGGTACGGAAGAGGGGGGTGGTGGCACTCTGTGCCACCACCCCCCTCTCCTCGTCGGCTCAGTACCAGGTGTCGAGCGGCACGTCCTCGCAGAGCCGTACGACGGGGCGGCGGCCGGTCACGCCGACCCCGGAGGCGACCTTCACCCGGACCCCGGGGCGTACCGCGTGCAGCGGTCCCTCCACCCGGCAGCGGACCGTGAAACCCTCCGCCATGTAGACCGGCCAGAGATCGGCATCGGCGGCGGAGACCCCGCGCCGTACGGAGATCACGCCCTCCCCCTCGCTGAGTTCGGGGTTCAGCTCCGTCGACCCGCAGGTCGGACAGAGCAGGCGCTGGAACGTCGTGGTGCGGCACCAGCGGCAGCGCTGGAAGTGGAGCTCGGTCCCGGCGGCCGACTCCTCGTCGGGCCGTACGGCGGTCCCGCTCCTCAGTCCCGTGTGGAACACGATGCCTTCTCCTCGCACTCGGCGGCTCGACCGTGCATGGAGAAAAGATATGGCACTGAGTGCCATCAAATAAAGACCTGAGTTCCCTCAATCCGAGATACCGCGAACCCTGTCGGGCTCTGCCGACCACGCTGCCGGGGCCTGCCGGACCACGCCGGACCTCTCAGCTCTCGCCGAGGCTCGACTCCACCTCGCGCACCACGCGCCACATCGGGGTGGACCGCTTGGTGATCACCACCACCACGTCCTCGGCCTCCTCCCCGGGCGCCTCGGGGACGGCGTCCGGGCTCCAGGTCGCACGGACGAACTCCAGGGCCCGGTCCATCTCCGCAAGCGCGTCGCCCTCGCCGCCGGAGCGCAGCCAGCGCCGCAGGGCGTGGTTGTGGGCGGCGACCACAGCCGCCGCGGCGACGTTGGCGCGCAGGGTGCCGTCCTTGCGGTCGGCCCAGCGGGTCCTGAGGTGGTCGCCGAGGGTCTTCTCGTACCGCCAGACGACGGAGAGTTCGTAGGTGCGCAGTCCGGCCACCTCGCGGGTGAGCCGGTACCGCTGGACGGAGAAGGTGGGGTTCTCGGCGTACATCCGCAGGACGAGCCGGGCGGCGTCGCAGACGCGGACCATGGGGTCGTCGGAGTCGGCACTCGCCGCGAGGAAGCGGGTCATGTCGTCGAGGCACTGTTCGTGGTCGGGGAAGACCACGTCCTCCTTCGACGGGAAGTACCGGAAGAAGGACCTCCGGCCGACGCCCGCGAGGGTGACGATGTCGTCGACCGTGGTCTGTTCGTAGCCCCGCTCCAGGAAGAGCTGGAAGGCCGCCGCGATGAGGGAGTCCCGCATCGCGGGCTTCGCGGAGTTCGTCGGCGTCGTACCCATGGCCCGAACCTAACACCCGCCCACCCCCGGTGCGGCACTAGGTGCCGGGCAGATCCGGCACCGAGTGCAGCATCGGGGGTACGGAGGTCAGCGGGCGCTCATCCGCAGCGCGCCGTCCATCCGGATCGTCTCGCCGTTGAGGTAGTCGTGTTCGGCGACCATCGTGACGAGCCGCGCGTACTCCTCCGGGCGGGCGAGGCGCTGCGGGAAGGTGACGCTCGCGGCCAGACCGGCCCGGACGTCCTCGCTGAACCCGGCCATCATCGGGGTGTCCACGATGCCGGGGGCGATCGTGACGACCCGGATGCCGTACTGCGCGAGATCACGGGCGGCGGTGACGGTCATGCCCGCGACGCCCGCCTTGGAGGCGGCGTAGGCGATCTGGCCGACCTGGCCCTCGAAGGCGGCGATCGAGGCGGTGTTGACGACGAGGCCGCGCTGCCCGTGCTCGTCGGGTTCGTGCCGGGCGATGGCCTCGGCGGCGAGCCGCATCACGTTGAAGGTGCCGAGCAGGTTGATGTCGAGGACCGTACGGAAGAGGGCGAGGTCGTGCGGGCCCTTGCGGCCCAGGACGCGGGCGGACGGGGCGATGCCCGCGCAGTTGACGGCGAGCCGCAGTTCCGCGCCGTCGGCGTCGATCGCGGCGAGGGCCGCGCGGACCTGGTCCTCGTCGGTGACGTCGGCGGCGAGCAGCCGTACGCCGTCGGGCAGCGGTCCCGCGGCGGCCACGGCCTTGTCGAGGTCGATCCCGTACACGGTGGCGCCCCGGGCGGCGAGCGCGGCGGCGGTGGCCGCGCCGAGACCGGAGGCGGCGCCGGTGACGAGAGCCGCTGTGCCGGCGATGTCCATGGAACTCCTCGTTCGTGTCGTGCGGGAGCGGCCCTGCCGCCGGGGTGGCCGCCGGACCGGGCGCGTGCCCGCGGGGGACCGCGCGGTCCGCGCGATCTGCGCCGCCCACCATAGAACCGCGGGACGCGCTCCCGGAAGCGGACCCCGGGGGGTCGTCCGGAAGCGCGTCGGCTGGCGGGAGCCGCCCGGCGGAGCGGGTCAGAACGGCTTGGTCGGCAGGTACTTGCCGTCCAGGGTGATCACCGCGCGCTCGCCGCCCTCGGGGTCGGCGACCTTCTTCACGTCCAGCCTGAAGTTGATCGCGGAGATGATGCCGTCGCCGAACTGCTCGTGGACCAGGGCCTTCAGGGTGGTCCCGTAGACCTGGAGCATCTCGTAGAAGCGGTAGACGGTGGGGTCGGTCGGGACTCCGCCGTCGATCGAGCCCCGGGTGGGGATGGTCCCGAGCAGCCGGACGGCGTCCTCGTCGAGGCCGAGGAGGGCGGCGACGGCGCGGGCGGCGGGCTCGGGCAGGGCGTGCTGGCCGAGGAGGGCGGCGGTCGTGAAGGCGACGGAGTAGCCGGAGACGTCGGCGATCTCCTGCCAGCTGAGGTCCTTGACGGTCTTGGCCTCGACGGCGGCGAGGGCCAGCTCACGACGGGCGGTGGGGTCCAACTGGGCGTGCACCATGAGGAGTACGTCCTTTCCATGAAGGAGGGAGAAAAGGGGAGGGGAAATAAGGGGAGGGTGGCCGGTGGTTCAGGCGGCCCGGGTCAGGGGGGTGAGTTCCTCTACGGTTCCGTCGGCGATGTCGAAGACCCAGCCGTGCAGCCGTACGTCGCCCTCGGCGAGGGCCCGGGCCACGGAGGGGTGGGTGGCCAGGTTGGCCAGCTGGGCGGCGACGTTCTCGCGGACCAGGGCGGCCACGTCCCCGGCCCGTCCGGCGGCGGCGGTACGGGCCAGCGAGGCGTCGGCGTGCCGCAGCCAGCCCGCGACGGCGGGCGCCCCGGACAGGTCGTGTCCTTCGGCGAGCGCGGTCATCGCACCGCAGGCGGAGTGTCCGCAGACGATGACGTCCCGCACGCCGAGGACGGTGACGGCGTACTCGACGGCGGCGGTGACCCCGTCGGTGCCCGGGGCGTGGGCCGGGACGAGGTTCCCCGCGGTGCGGACCACGAAGAGTTCACCGGGGTCGGTCTGGGTGATCAGCTCGGGGACGACCCGGGCGTCCGAACAGCCGATGAACAGGGTCCCGGGGCGGTGGTCGGAGGCGAGACGGGCGAAGAGACCGGACTTGGCAGGGAAGACCTCCCGCTGGAAGCGGGCGATTCCCTCGGCGAGATGAGGCATGTCCTCACCTTGCATGAACAGGAGCTATAGCGTCCAAGACCTGTCATCGATATCTGCCATAGATGAGGTCTATAGTCGGCGGCATGCAGCCGGAACTCCGCCATCTCCGCTATCTGCTCGCCGTCGCCGAGCACGCCAGCTTCACCCGCGCCGCCGAAGAACTGCGGATCGCCCAGCCGACCCTCTCCCAGCAGGTCAAGCAGTTGGAGAAGGCCCTCGGCGTCCCGCTCCTCGACCGCACCGGCCGCACGGTACGGCTCACCGACGCCGGGGAGGCGTACGCGGAGTACGCCAGGCGCGCCCTCCGGGACCTCGCGGCGGGCGAGCGCGCGGTGCTCGACGTCCACGACCTCTCCCAGGGCAGACTGCGGCTGGCCGCCACCCCCACGTTCACCGCCTACCTCACCGGCCCCCTGGTCGCCGCCTTCCACGGCCGTCACCCGGGCATCGACGTGGAGGTGCGGGAGCTGACCCAGGACCGCGTCGAGGCCGAACTCCTCGCCGACCGGCTCGACCTCGGCATCGCCTTCGAGGGCGGCCATCTCCTGGGCATCGAGGCCACAGGGCTCTTCACCGAGACCCTCGGTCTGGTCGTCGGCCCCGGACATCCCTTCGCGGGACGGACCGAACCGGTCCCGGCGAAGGAACTGAATCACCATCACCTCGCCTTGCTCAGCGGGGACTTCGCCACCCGACGGCACATCGACGCGTACGTCTCCGAGCACGGCGTACGGCCCCGGATCGCGGTCGAGACCAACGCGGTCGGAGCCCTCACCGAGATCGTCCGGCGGACCTCCCTCGCCACCGTCCTGCCCGACGCCGTCACCCGCGACCACCCGCACCTGACCCCCGTGTCCCTCTCCCCCGCGCTGCCGCCGCGCGGGGTCACCCTGCTGCGCCGCGCGGCCGGATACCGCAGCGCGGCGGCCCGCGCCTTCGCCGCCCTGGCCGTGAGCGGCGGGGGCGACGGAGGCGCGGGCCGGGAGGACGCGGACGGGATCGGCGCGGGCCGGGAGGAGGCGAGCGCCGGGAGCCCCGGGAGCGCGGGCGGCTACTCGAAGTAGACGGTGGCGATGAGGGCGTGCCAGGTGTAACGCCCCACCACCCCGTCGGCGCCGCCCTGGACACCGGTGCTCCGCTGGAACTTCACCACCGCGTTGTAGGTCTTGGTGCCGAACACGCCGTCGACGAAGCCGGGCTGGTCCTCGGCACGGACCGCTCCGACCTCCAGGAGGTCCAGCTGGAGCTCCCGGACGCACACGCCCGTCGAGCCCTTGGCGAGGACCACGGTGGGGATCTCCCAGGCCATGTAGACCTCGGAGCCGTAGAGGTTCTTGCACTGCTGGAGTTCCTGGAACCACCAGGCCTGGGCGGGGGCGGCGGCGGGACCGCCGAGGAGGGCGGTGGCGGCCACGAGGAGCGCCCCGGCCCAGGCGGTACGGAAGCGGGTCGCGCGGGTCGTCATGTCGTTCGGTCCTTCGGGGAGGGGGACGGGAGGCGGGGAGGCGGGGAGGCGGCGGAAGGCCGCGGGAGGCCGCGAGAGGGCCGGGCAGCGAGGCTCGACCGGGGTGTCAACCGGTTCCGGCCGGATCAACCGGTTCAGCCGGTTCAGCCGGTTCAGCCGGTTCAGCCGGTTCAGCCGGTTCAGCCGGTTCAGCCGGTTCAGCCGGTGAGGAGCTTCTCCCAGGTCCTCGGGCCGACGATGCCGTCGGAGACGAGACCCCGGTTGCTCTGGAAGCGGCGGATCGCCGAGTCGGTGCGGGCACCGAACTGGCCGTCCACGAAGGGGCCGCCGCTCTGCTCCCACGCCGTCAGGCCGTAGCGCGAGACGAGTTCCTGGAGGCCCCGGACGCAGTCGCCGGTGGCGCCGACCGCGTAGTCGCCCGCCGGGACGGTGTACCCGCCGGGGGAGAGACGGGTGCCGTACGCGTCCTTGCAGATCTTGTACGCGGAGTCGTCCGCGTGGGCGGCCGGTGCGGTGACCAGCAGGGCACCGGTCGCGGCGGCGGCCAGGACGACCGCCGCGAAGCCCTTCGCGGGGCGGAGCTTGCGCATGTCGGGGAGCCTTTCCGAACGTTTTCGCCGAGGACGCCGCAAGCCTGCACCCGTCCGGCCGGGCCCGCCGGGCGTCCCGCCGTCCCGGGACCCGCCCGGTGGACGACCTCCCAGGCCACACCGGGTTCCGCTCGGCACGTCCCTGGGACGTGCCGACCCGCCCGGCGGGAACCCCGGGACCGGCCGATCGCGAACCGGCCGATCACGAACTGGCAGACCGCGAACCGGCCGATCGCGGACCGGCCGATCGACAGGCGGACGCGCAGACCGCCGAACCGCACTCGCGGACCATCGGAGTCCCGGGCCACCGGAACTCCCGTCGCGGGGTCGGCCGATCGGATGACCCTGACATCCACCGATCCGGGCGTACGGGCCAGCCGGGACGACGACGGGCCGACCGGGAGGCCGGTCCCACGATGGAGAGGCGGCGGGCCGCACGGCCCCGGCAGTCGTCCGAGTCCCCTGGAGCAGACCCCCATGAAGCACGTGAAGAAGGCCACCTCGCGCACCCGTGCCGTGACCGGCGGGGCGGTCGTCGCCGCGCTCGCCCTCGGCGGCTTCGGTGCCTACTCGGCCGGCGCCACCGGCAAGGACACGGCCGCCCCGGCCGCCACCGTCGCCGAGGCGGACGCCAAGAACCGCGACACCACCCGGTCGACGCATCTGACGGTCGAGGCGGCGACCAAGGCGGCGCAGGCGACCCTGAAGGCCGCCGAGAAGGAGAACCAGCGCGTCTCCGTCGCCGTCGTCGACCGCAACGGCAACACCCTCGTCACCCTCCGCGGCGACGGCGCGGGCCCCCAGTCCTACGAGTCCGCCGTGAAGAAGGCCTTCACCGCCGTCTCCTGGAACGCCCCCACCTCCGTCCTCGCCGGACGCCTCACCAGCACCCCCAACCTCAAGGACATCCCCGGCACCCTCTTCCTCGCCGGAGGCGCCCCCGTCACCGCCAAGGGCGCCCCCATCGCCGGCATCGGCGTCGCCGGAGCCCCCTCCGGCGACCTCGACGAGAAGTTCGCCCAGGCAGGCATCGCCACCCTCACCCGATGACCACCCGCCCGGGCCGTCGGCCCGGGGCCCGTCGCGCCGCCGACCGGGGCCGCCCCCTCCCCCGTACCGGCGTCACTGCTGGGTGCGGGACAGGCCCCGGCTGATGACGAGGCGCTGGATCTGGTTGGTGCCCTCGAAAATCTGGGTGATCTTGGCTTCGCGCATGTAGCGCTCGACCGGGAAGTCCCGGGTGTAGCCGTAGCCGCCGAGGACCTGGACCGCGTCCGTGGTGACCTTCATGGCGGTGTCGGTGGCTATCAGCTTGGCCGCGCTGGCCTGCCTGCTGAAGGGGCGGCCGAGGTCCCGGCGGCGGGCCGCGTCGAGGTAGGTGGCGCGGGCCGCGTCGACGGCCGCGGCCATGTCGGCGAGGAGGAAGCCGAGGCCCTGGTGGTCGACGATCCGGCGGCCGAAGGTGCTGCGCTCGTTGGCGTAGTCGACGGCGGCGTCCAGGGCCGCCTGGGCGAGGCCGGTGGCGCAGGCCGCGATGCCGAGACGGCCGCTGTCCAGGGCGCTGAAGGCGATCTGGAGTCCCTGCCCCTCGTCCCCTATCAGCCGGTCGGGGGCCAGGAGGGCGCCGTCCCAGTAGGCGGAGGTGGTGGGGACCGCCTGGAGGCCCATCTTGCGCTCGGGGGCGCCGAAGCTGAGGCCCTCGGTGGCGCCGGGGGCGAGGAAGCAGGAGATGCCGTGGCTGCCGGGGGCGGTACGGGCGAAGAGGGCGTAGAAACCGGCTTTGCCGCCGTGGGTGATCCACGCCTTGGTGCCGGTGATCCGGTAGCCGCTGCCGTCCTCCTGGAGTTCGGCCCTGCAGTTCAGGGCGGCGGCGTCGGACCCGGCCTGGGGCTCGGAGAGGCTGTAGCCGCCGACGGTACGGCCCTCCAGCATCGCGGGGAGCCAGCGTTCCTTCTGCTCGGTGGTGCCGAAGGTGTGGAGCGGGTGGCAGGCCAGGGTGTGGACGCTGGTGGCGACGGCGACGGCGGCCCAGCGCGCGGCGAGTTCCTCCAGGACCTGGAGGTAGACCTCGTAGGGCTGGCCCCCGCCGCCGTACTCCTCGGGGTACGGCAGGCCGAGGAGGCCCGCCTTGCCGAGGGTGGCGAAGAGCCCCTCGGGATAGGTCTCGGCGGCCTCGTACGCGTCCACCAGGGGAGAGAGCTCCCTGTCGGCGATCTCCCTGGTGAGGGCGATGAGGTCCGCCGCCTCGGGGGTGGGGAGCAGGCGGTCGACATCCATGGCGACTCCAGCGGCGCGCAAAGTGGTACTGGGACGGGTACTGCAGTACCGCTCAGCGTAGCGCCGACGGGTCGGCCCGTCACCCCCGGGCGGTACCGGGCCTGGAATACTGGGAGCGTGATCGAGACCCCAGCCGTCGATGCCCCGAAGCTGACGGGCCGTGGCGCGGCGCGCCGTTCCGCCCTCTTCGAGGAGCTGGTCGCCCTGCTCGTCGGCGAGGGTTTCGCCCGGCTGACGCTCGACGACCTCGCCGCCCGCCTCCGCTGCTCGAAGCGGACCCTGTACGGCCTGGCCGGAAGCAAGGAACAGCTGGTCAGGGCTGCTGTCGTGCACTTCTTCCGGAGGGCCACGGGCCGGGTCGAGGCGGTTCTGGCCGCCGCGACCGATCCGGCGGACCGGCTGGCCGCCTATCTGCGGGCGGTCTCGGCCGAGCTGGCGCCGGTCTCGCCGCAGTTCTTCGACGACGTGGCCGGTTTCGAACCGGCGGCGGAGGTGTACGAGCGGAACACGCGCGCGGCGGCCGGGCGGGTCCAGCAGCTCATCGAGGAGGGTGTGCGGGCCGGGGTGTTCCGGGAGGTGCACGTGACCTTCGCGGCCGATGTGATCTCCTCCGTGATGGTCCGCATCCAGCGGCGGCAGGTGGCCGCCGCGACCGGTCTGGCCGACGCCGAGGCGTACGAGCAGCTGGCGGAACTGCTGCTCAGCGGCCTGCGCCGGGCCTGAGCACGTACGCCGAAGAGGCCCGGCATCCGCTCCCGGGCCGCACTGGTCGTGCGCGGGTCACCGGGCGTCGGTGGCGGCACCGGCGGACGCGGCTCCGCTTGCGCGCACGACTCCTCAGGGCCCTTTCGGGGAGTGATGGGGAGAAGGGGCGCCGAAGCATCCCGCGTTCAGGTCCTGAAGCCCTCCCCCGACTTAATTCAGGATGTGAGTTAAACCTCAAGAGAAGGGCGCTTCACAGGTCCTGACGGCGGTATGTTGCGCCCAGGACTACTTCACCAGGGGGCCAAGTGACCATGCGGAACGGCCGTACCGTACGCGACCTGCGACGCGAGAACCGCACCGCCGTCCTCCAACGCCTCTACTTCGACGGCCCGATGAGCCGCTTCTCGCTCGGTCCCGCGACCGGCCTCAGCTCGGGATCCGTCAGCAACGTGGTCGCCGAACTCGTCGCGGAGGGCCTCGTCGAGGAGGCGGGCAGCGTCGACTCGGCCGGCGGACGCCCCCGCACCCTGCTCCGGATCACCCCCGGCAGCGGCTGCATGATCGGGGTGGACGTCGGCGAGACCCGGGTCAGGATCGAGCTGTTCGACCTCACCCTCACCGAACTCGCGCGCGCGGAACGCCCGTTGGCCGTGGACGGGGCCGACCCGCACGAGCGGTACGAGGTCGGGGTGGTCGTCGGCCACGTCCGGGAGGGCATCGCCGAGGTGCTGCGCGCGGCGGACGTGCCGCCGGAGCGGCTGCTCGGCGTCGGCGTCGGCGTGCCCGGCATCGTGGCGCGCACCGCCGAGGACGGCGCGGTCGTGCACGGCCAGACCATCGGCTGGGACGCCGTCCCCCTGGAGCGGCTGCTGCGGGCGAGCGTGGCGCTCCCGGAGGGGGTCCCCTACTGGATCGACAACGGCGCGAAGACCCTGGGCCAGGCCGAGATGTGGTTCGGCGCCGGGCGCGGCGCGCGCAGCGCCGTGGTCCTCCTCTTCGGCTCGGGCGTCGGCGCCTGTGTGGTCACGGACCCGATGGGCCCGGGGCGGGCGATCGAGTGGGGCCATCTGACGGTACGGGTGCGGGGGCGCCGCTGCCGCTGCGGCGCCCGGGGCTGCCTGGAGGCGTACGCGGGCGCGGAGGCACTCCTGGAACGGTGGCGGGAGGCAGGCGGGCGGCCCCCGGCGGGCGCGGACGAGGAGACGGCGCTCACCGCGATGCTGGCGGCGGCGTACCCGGCGGGAGCCGGGGCGGAGACAGGGGTGGAGACCGGGACGGGGTCCGCGTCGGGGGCCGGAGTGGGAGCCGGAGTGGAGCCCGACGCGACCGCGCTGGCCGTCCTGGAGGAGACCGCCGAGTATCTGGGCGCCGGTTTCGCGGATCTGATCAATCTGTTCCAGCCGGAGCGCATCCTGGTCGGCGGCTGGGCGGGGCTCCAGCTCGGCGCCCGCTTCCTGGAGACCGTGAAGGGCTACGCGACGGCGTACGCGCTGCGCTACCCGGCGGCGCGGGTCGGCATCGGTCTGGGCACCCTCGGCCCCGACGCGGTGACGGTCGGCGCGGCGATCCTGCCGCTCGCGGACTTCTTCGCCCGGGGCGGGCGGCGGGCAGCGGCGGAGGCCGTCGAGGAGCAGCCCGCGTGGGCGTCGACCGTACGGGAGAGGGCGGCGCACTGAGGGTCCGCCGCCCGGGCCCGCACCGGCCCGCGATTCCCCCGTACGGGACCCCGGGGCGGCCGGTGATCTCCCGGCCCCGGGGCGCGGACACCCACCCGACAGGCCACGGAAAGGGGTCGGTTGCGGGAACTTCCCCCTCCCCGCTTCAGGAACCGGACGGGCGCCCCTCCCCCTCCCCCGGCTGCGGCTGTGGCTGTGGCTCCAGCAGTTGCCGCAGCATCGGGCCCGAGAGGCGCAGTACGTCCTCCAGGTCCGCTTCGGCGATGTACGGCATCCGCAGCATCTCCCGCTGCACCGCGATCCCGAACATGGCCGCCGACACCAGGGCCGCCCGCAACCGCGCGTCCGGACCGTCCAGCGCCTCGGCCAGCGGGTCCACCGCGCCCGTGGTGGTCTTCTCGCGGAGCAGCTGTGCCGCCTCCTCGTTGGTCATCGCGGAGCGCAGCAGGGCGAACATCGGGTCGTTGCGGGGCCCGGCGAAGTCCGCCAGCATCGACCGGAGGTAGTCCTCGGCCTGCTGGTCGGACACCTTCAGCTCGGACGCGTCGAACGACGCCTGCCATTCCACCGCCTCGCGGAACAACTGCTGCTTGGTGCCGAAGTACTTGATGACCGACGACTTGTCGCACTCGGCGGCCGCCGCGATGCCCCGGATCGTGGCGCGCTCATAGCCCTGCAGGGCGAACTCGTGGCGGGCCGCCTCCAGGATGCGCCTGCGGGTCCGCTCGCCCTTGCGCGCCTTCTCCTCCATGGCGGTGCTCCTCGTTCCTCAACTGGCCTGGAGGGTGATCGTACGCGGACGGCCGGGCCGGGGATTCCTCCCGGCCCGGCCGTCTTCGCACGTCAGCCCATGTGCACCGGGGTCGGCCGGTCGGCCGCCCCGGGCGTCGGACGCTTGGCGTTGACCGCGAGTCCGACCACGACGATGCCCGCGACCATCAGGGCCGCCGAACCCACGAGGGCCGCGGTGTAGCCGTCGGTCAGCGCGCTCGCGGCGCGTTCGAGCAGACCGGTGTCCTTCGTCGCCAGCGCCTGGTAGTAGGCGCCGTCCGCGTGGGGCAGCTTCTCGTCGGCCGTGGTCGTCGAGACCGTCGCCAGGACGGCCAGGCCGATCGCTCCGCCGATCTGCTGGGCGGTGTTGAGCAGTGCCGAGGCGATGCCCGCGTCCTTGTGGTCGACACCGGAGACGGCGCCGAGGGTGACGGGCAGGAAGGCCGTACCGAGGCCGACGGCGGTGAGGAACATGGCGGGCATGATGTGGGTCCAGTAGGAGGACTCCGGGGTCATCGTGCCGAACCACAGCATCCCCGCGGCGGCCAGCGCCAGACCCGGGATCGTCAGGGCGCGCGGGGCGAACCGCGCCACCAGCTTCGAACCGGCACCCGTCGCCATGCCCATGCCGAGGCTGAACGGGATGTAGGCCAGTCCGGTCTCCAGCGCGTTGAAGCCGAGCACCTGCTGCATGTAGAGCGACAGGAAGTAGAACATCGCGAACATGCCGGCGCCGATGAACAGCATCGTCACGTACGAGCCCGCGCGGTTCCGGTCGGCCAGCAGGCGCAGCGGCATCATCGGCGCCGCGACCTTGGTCTGGAGGAACACGAAGACGGCCAGGAGGACGGCGGCCGCGCCGAAGAACGCCAGCGTTCCGCCGTTGGTCCAGCCGTGCTCACCGCCCCGGGTGATGGCGTAGACCAGGGAAACGAGACCGGCGGTGCCGGTCACCGCGCCGGGCAGGTCGAGGCGTCCGCGCACCCGGTCGCCCTCGGCGAGCACCTTGGTGCCGAAGAGCACCGCAAGACCGATCGGGACGTTCACGAAGAACACCCAGCGCCAGTCGAGGTACTCGGTCAGCACGCCGCCGAGCAGCAGGCCGACGGTCGCGCCGATGCCGGACATACCGGCGTACACGCCCATCGCCTTGTTCCTCGGGGCGCCCTCCGGGAACGTCGTGGCGATCAGTGACAGTGCGGTCGGTGCCGCCACCGCGGCGCCCACGCCCTGCAGCACGCGCGCGCCGATCAGCAGTTCCGGGCTGGTCGCGAAGCCCCCGAGCAGCGACGCCAGGGTGAACAGCGCGATGCCGACCCGGAACATCCTGCGGCGCCCGAACAGGTCGCCGACACGACCGCCGAGCAGCAGGAGGCCGCCGAAGGCCAGGACGTAGGAGTTGACGACCCAGGCGAGCCCGGAGGCCGAGATGGCCAGGTCCTCCTTGAGGCTCGGCAGCGCGATGTTGGTGATCGTGCCGTCGAGGACGACCATCAGCTGCGCCGAGGCGATGACGATGAGGGCCAGCCCCAGATGACGGCCGGTTCCCGGGGGTGCTGCGGTGGGTGACGACATGACTACCAATCCAGAAAAGTGTACAAGCGTTGCTTTTTTCGGTTCGCACAACCTAACACCTCCGGAATTCATTCCCCCCGGGGGTATGTGACTCAGGCCACACCACTCCGAAGCGGAAATCCCTGGGAGGTCGGAATACCCCTGGGGGGTATATTGCTGGGGTGGATGCGGGACGTACGGAGCCGACGCGGGACACCGCGTACACCCGGCACCGCACAGCACGGCGGACTCGCACACCGGCACGGCGGACATCGCGCGCCGGGCACGGCACAGAAGGCACCACCCAGCACCGGTCCGGCAGCACGCTTCACTCAGCGGGAGACACGATGAAGAGCACGTACGGCCAGGACACGGCGACCGGCCACGGCGGTCGCGGCGGCGCGGCACACCGGGGAGCGGCACCGGGGCACCCGCCCTGCGGGCCCGCCCCCTGCCGGTGGAAGACCCCGGCACACGACGTCGTCCCAGCGCCCCTCCGTGGGGCACGGCCACCGCCCCGGGGCCGCGCCCCACCGCATGGACACGGAAGGAACCCGCCATGCGCCTCTTCGCCCTCCGCGACTACCGCCACCTGTTCGCCGCCCAGGTCATCGCCCTGTTCGGCACCGGTCTGACCACGGTGGCCCTCGGGCTGCTCGCCTACGACCTCGCCGGACCCCGGGCGGGTCTGGTCCTCGGCACCGCCCTCACCATCAAGATGGTCATGTACGTGGTCATCGCCCCGCTGGCGGCCGCGTACGTCGACCGCCTCCCCCGCAGAACCTTCCTGGTCCTCCTCGACGTGGTGCGCGGCGCGGTGGTCCTGGCGCTGCCGCTGATCACCGAGGTCTGGCACGTCTACGTCCTCATCGGCCTGATGCAGGCCGCCTCGGCCGCGTTCACCCCGACGTTCCAGGCCGTGATCCCGGACATCGTCACCGACAGGTCCGCCTACACGCGGGCACTGTCCGCCTCCCAGGTCGCCTCCACCATGGAGAGCCTCCTCAGCCCCGTACTGGCGGCCGTGGCCCTGGCGTTCATGAGCTTCGACCTGCTGTTCCTCGGCACCTCCGCCGGATTCCTCCTGTCCGCGGCGCTGGTCCTGTCGGCGCGCGTCCCCCAGGCCCGTCCCAGCGCCGAGACCCGGGCGTGGGACAGGGCGACGGCGGGGATCAGGACCTTCCTGAGGACACCCCGGCTGCGGGGTGTGATGGCGCTCAACCTCGTGGTCGCGGCGGCGGGTTCGATCGTCGTCGTCAACACCGTCACCCACGTCCGCACCGGGCTCGGCGGCTCGCAGTCGGACGTCGCCTGGATGCTCGCCGCCTCCGGCGGCGGAACGCTCCTCGCCGCCCTCGCGCTGCCCCGCGTCCTCGGACGCGTCTCCGCCCGTACGGTCATGATGACCGGCGCGGCGGTCCTGGTCGGCGGCACGGCCGCCGCGCTGACGCTCCTGACGGCCGGACTGCTCACCTGGGCCGCGACGGCGGTCGTCTGGAGCGCGATCGGTGTCGGCATGGCGCTGGTCATCACACCGACCGGCGGGGTGCTGCGCGGCTCCGTCGGACCGGAGGCGGTCCCGGGGGCCTTCGCGGCCCAGTTCTCCCTCTCGCACCTGGCCTGGCTGATCACCTACCCGGTCGCGGGATGGCTCGGCACGGAAGCGGGCTTCGCTCCCGCCTGGTCCGTCCTCGCGTTCCTCGCCGGGGCGGGGGCCGTCGCCGCCCTCCTCCTGTGGCCGCGCCACGAGGGACGAGGGGCCGTGACCGTACCCGCGAACCCGGCCCTGACGGCTCCCCGGGCGGACAGGTCGACCCTCACCGAGGCCGCCTAGGAAGACACCACCGACAGCCGTCCGAGAAGCAAGCACCCCGGCGCACCACCCCCGCAGCTCGGTGGGTGGTGCGCCGGAGCGGGTGGGGCTACGCCACCGATCCGATCCGTCCGGTGGGTTCGCGGGGGATGTCGTGGTGGATCGGGGTGTGGGCGCCCGTCAGGGAGACGCCCGTGCCGCCGCGCCGGTTGGCGACGATCTCCGCGCCGATCGACAGGGCCGTCTCCTCGGGCGTACGGGCGCCGAGGTCGAGGCCGATCGGGGAGCGCAGCCGGGCGAGTTCGAGTTCGGTGACGCCGACTCCGCGCAGCCGCTCGTTGCGGTCCTCGTGGGTGCGGCGGGAGCCCATCGCGCCGATGTAGGCGACGGGGAGCCGCAGGGCCGCCTTGAGCAGCGGTACGTCGAACTTGGCGTCGTGGGTCAGCACGCACAGCACGGTGCGGCCGTCGACCTCCGTCGACTCCAGATAGCGGTGGGGCCAGGCGACGACAATCTCGTCGGCCTCGGGGAAGCGCGCCGCCGTCGCGAAGACGGGCCGCGCGTCGCAGACGGTGACGTGGTAGCCGAGGAGCTTGCCGACCCGCACCAGGGCGGAGGCGAAGTCGATGGCACCGAAGACGATCATGCGGGGGGCGGGGACGGAGGACTCGACCAGGAGGGTCAGCGGCTGTCCGCAGCGGCTGCCGTCCGCCCCGATCTCCACGGTGCCGGTGCGGCCCGCGTCGAGCATCGCGCGGGCCTCGCCGGCCGCCGTGCGGTCCAGCTCGGGGTGGCCGCCGAGCCCGCCCTCGTATCCGCCGTCGGGGCGGACCAGGAGGGCGCGGCCCAGCAGGTCGTCGGGGCCGGAGACGATCCGGGCCAGGGCCGCCGCCGCTCCGTCGGCGGCGGCGCCGAGCGCGGCGGGGAAGACCCCGCCGCGCACCGGTGTGACGAGGATGTCGATGATTCCGCCGCAGGTCAGGCCGACCGCGAAGGCGTCCTCGTCGCTGTAGCCGAAGCGCTCGACGACGGTCCTGCCGTCGTCGAGGGCCTGGACGCACAGGTCGTACACCGCCCCCTCCACACATCCTCCGGAGACCGAGCCGATCGCCGTGCCCTCGCTGTCGACGGCGAGGGCGGCGCCGGGCTGCCGGGGCGCGCTGCCGCCGACGGCCACCACGGTGGCGACGGCGAAGGCGCGTCCCTGCTCGACCCACCGGTGCAGCTCCTCGGCGATGTCCAGCATCTCGGTTCTCCTCTGGGAAGGGGCGGGAAGGGGCGGGGGGCGTCAGCCGACGCCGAGCCAGCTCTCGACGGGGTGGATGGCGAAGTACACGACGAAGATCGCGGTGAGGCCCCACATGAAGGCGCCGACCTCGCGCGCCTTGCCCTGCGCCGTCTTGATCACGACGTAGGAGATCACACCAGCGGCGACGCCCGTGGTGATCGTGTACGTGAAGGGCATGAGGACCACGGTGAGGAACACCGGGATGGCGACGGAACGGTCGCTCCAGTCCACGTGCTTGGCGTTCTGCATCATCATCGAGCCGATGACGACCAGGGCGGCGGCGGCCACCTCCTGCGGCACGATCGTGGTGAGCGGCGTGAAGAAGAGGCAGAGGGCGAAGAATCCGCCGGTGACCACGGAGGCCAGACCCGTGCGGGCACCCTCGCCGACGCCGGTCGCGGACTCGACGAAGACCGTCTGCCCGGAGGCTCCGCCCACACCTCCGACGATACCGCCGGCGCCGTCGATGAAGAGCGCCTTGGAGAGACCGGGCATCCGGCCCTTGTCGTCGGCGAGCTTCGCCTCGGTGCCGACACCGAGGATGGTCGCCATGGCGTCGAAGAACCCGGCGAGCACCAGGGTGAAGACGATCATGCTGATGGTGATGTAGCCGACATCTCCCCAGCCGCTGAAGGACACGTGGCCCATCAGGGAGAAGTCCGGTGCGGTGACCGCGCTGCCGTGGAGCTCCGGCGGGCCGGAGAACCAGGCCTTGACCGGGATGTCCGCGACCGCGTTCAGGACGACGGCGACGAGGGTGCCCGCGACGATGCCGATCAGGATGGCGCCGGGGATGTTGCGGGCCTGGAGCGCGAAGATCAGCAGCAGGGTGACGGCGAAGATCAGTACCGGCCAGCCCTGGAGTTCACCGGCCGGGCCGAGGGTCACGGGACCGCCGCCCGGGGCGGGGTTCTCGTGCACGAATCCGGCCTTCACGAAGCCGATGATCGCGATGAAGAGGCCGATGCCGATGGTGATGGCGTGCTTCAGCGCGAGCGGTATCGCGTTCATGATCATCTCGCGGAGGCCGGTGACGACCAGGAGACAGATCACGGCGCCGTACGCCACGGACATGCCCATGGCCTGCGGCCAGGTCATGACCGGCGCGACCTGCGAGGCCATGACGCCGGAGACGCTCAGACCGGCGGCGAGGGCGAGGGGCACCTTGCCCCAGAAGCCCATGAGCAGGGTCGTCGCCGCCGCGGCCAGGGCGGTGGCGGTGATCAGGGCGGGCTGGCTCAGCAGATCGCCGTTGACGTCCTTGCCGCTGAGGATCAGCGGGTTGAGCAGGAGGATGTACGCCATCGCCATGAAGGTGGTGACGCCGCCTCGGATCTCCGTCGCGACGGAGGAACCTCTCTCCGAGATGTGGAAGTACCGGTCGAGCCAGGATCTGCCGGCGGGGTTGCGCGAGCCGGAGCCCGCGTCCTCTGCGCTGGTCCTGGGCTCCACGGACTGGGTCATGGGGCCTACTCCCAAGGTTCAAAGGGGCACCCGCACGGGACCGGAGAGGGACTCCGGCCCTTCGAAGTCGCGGGATTTGGGATGGTGCGTGGCTGCACGACACGGGGGACGGCCCGGGACGAACGCTTGGATCGGTACTGATGGATCTGTACTGGTGGATCGGTACTGGTGGATCGGTACTGGTGGATCGGTACTGGTGGATCGGTACTACGGGACGGTGCGGTCACCGCGGATCACGCGGTGCGGTGCTGTCGGTTCTGTTGGTGCTGTTGGTGCGGTGCTGCGGCGGTACTGCCCTGGGGGCAGGCTCCGGGCGGTGCGGGCGGCGGACGCGTGAGGTTCCGGTTCCGGGGAAGGCACGGACCGCCCGGAGGGTCCTACAGCGTGCCGGTGAGCGCCTCGGGGCGGACCGGCGTCTTGTTGAGCTCCAGACCCGTCGCGTTCCGGATCGCCGCGAGGACGGCCGGGGTGGACGACAGGGTCGGGGCCTCGCCGATGCCCCGCAGGCCGTACGGCGCGTTGGGGTCGGCCAGTTGGAGCACGTCGACCGGGATGGTCGGCGTGTCGAGGATCGTCGGGATCAGGTAGTCCGTGAAGGACGGGTTGCGCACCTTCGCGGTCTTCGGGTCGACGATGATCTCCTCCATCACCGCGACGCCCAGGCCCTGGGTGGTGCCACCCTGGATCTGGCCGACGACGGAGAGCATGTTGAGCGCCTTGCCGACGTCCTGGGCGGTGGCCAGCTCGACGACCTTCACCAGGCCCAGCTCGGTGTCCACCTCCACCACCGCGCGGTGCGCGGCGAAGGTGTACTGGACGTGGCCGAAGCCCTGTCCGGTGACCAGGTCGAACGCCTGGGTCGGGCGGTGCCGGAACTCCAGCTCGACGTCGATCGGCTCCTCGCCGTCCAGGACCTCGGCGAGGGTCGCGAGGACCTCGCCGCCGTCGGTGACGACCTTGCCGTCCTCCAGGAGGAGTTCGGCGGTGGCCCAGGCGGGGTGGTAGGAGCCGTTCTTGCGGCGGCCGATCTCCAGGACCTTCTCGCGGACGGCCTCACAGGTGTTCTTCACCGCGCCGCCGGTCATGTACGTCTGCCGGGAGGCGGACGTCGAACCGGCGGAGCCGACCTGGGTGTCGGCCGGGTGGATCGTCACCTGGGTGACGCCGAGCTCGGTGCGGGCGATCTGGGCGTGCACGGTGACACCGCCCTGGCCGACCTCCGCCATGGCGGTGTGGACCATGGCGACGGGCTCGCCGTTGATGAGCTGGAGGACCACGCGGGCGGTCGAGTAGTCGTCGAAGCCCTCGGAGAAGCCGACGTTCTTGATGCCGACGGCGTAGCCGACGCCCCGCACGACACCTTCGCCGTGGGTGGTGTTGGAGAGGCCGCCGGGCAGCGCGCGGACGTCCGCGCCCTCGCCCGCCGTCTCCCACTGGCGCTCCGGCGGCATGGGGCGGGCCTTGACCCGGCGGAGCAGTTCGGCGACCGGGGCCGGGGAGTCCACGACCTGCCCGGTGGGCATGACCGTGCCCTGCTCCATGGCGTTGAGCTGGCGGAACTCGACGGGATCCATGTCCAGCTTCGCCGCGAGCCTGTCCATCTGGGCCTCGTAGGCGAAGCACGCCTGGACCGCGCCGAAGCCGCGCATCGCGCCGCAGGGCGGGTTGTTGGTGTAGAGCGCGATGGCCTCGATGTCGACGTCGTCGATCACGTACGGGCCGACGGAGAGCGAGGAGGCGTTGCCGACGACGGCCGGGGAGGCCGAGGCGTAGGCGCCGCCGTCGAGCACGATCCGGCACTTCATGTGGGTGAGCTTGCCGTCCTTGGTGGCGCCGTGCTCGTACCAGAGCTTCGCCGGGTGGCGGTGCACATGGCCGAAGAAGGACTCGAAGCGGTTGTAGACGATCTTGACGGGCTTGCCGGTGCGCAGGGCGAGCAGGCAGGCGTGGATCTGCATCGAGATGTCCTCGCGGCCGCCGAAGGCGCCGCCGACGCCGGAGAGCGTCATGCGGACCTTGTCCTCGGGGAGGCCGAGGACGGGGGCGATCTGCTTGAGGTCGGAGTGCAGCCACTGGGTGGCGACGTAGAGGTCGACGCCGCCGTCCTCGGCGGGTACGGCGAGGCCGGACTCGGGGCCGAGGAAGGCCTGGTCCTGCATCCCGAAGACGTACTCACCGGAGACGATGACGTCGGCGCGCTTGGCGGCCTCGTCCGCGTCGCCGCGGACGATCGGCTGTCGGTGCACGATGTTGGGGTGCGGGACGTGGCCGATGTGGTGGTCGTCGCGGCCCTCGTGGATGAGGGGCGCGCCGGGGGCGAGGGCGGACGCCTCGTCGGTGACGACGGGCAGTTCCCGGTAGTCGATCCGGATCTTGGCGGCGGCGCGGCGGGCGGTCTCGGGGTGGTCGGCGGCGACCAGTGCGACGGGTTCGCCGTGGTGCCGGACCCGGCCGTGGGCGAGGACGGGGGTGTCCTGGATCTCCAGGCCGTAGTTCTTCATCTCGGCGGGCAGGTCGTCGTACGTGAGCACGGCGTACACGCCGGACATGGCGAGGGCCTCGGAGACGTCGATGGAGACGATCTCGGCGTGCGCGACGGTCGAGCGGAGCGTCTGGCCCCAGAGCATGTCCTCGTGCCACATGTCCGAGGAGTAGGCGAACTCGCCGGTGACCTTGAGGGTGCCGTCCGGGCGGAGGGTGGACTCGCCGATGCCGCCCCTGGTGTGGTTCTGGGTGACGTTGGTCGGCGTACCGGCCGGTGCGGTGCGGGTGTGCTGTGCCATGGTCAGACCGCCTCTCCCTGCCGGGCGGCCGCCAGGCGGACCGCGTCGAGGATCTTCTCGTAGCCCGTGCAGCGGCAGAGGTTGCCGGAGAGGGCCTCCCGGATGTCCTGGTCGGACGGGTCGGCCTGCCGCTCCAGGAGTTCGTCGGCGGCGATCAGCAGACCCGGGGTGCAGAAGCCGCACTGGACGGCGCCCGCGTCGATGAACGCCTGCTGGATCGGGGAGAGTTCGACGCCCTCGCCGGTCTGCGAGTCCTGACCGGGCCTGGCCTGCCACCTCTTGGCGGCGTCGAGGGAGGTGCCGCAGGAGCCGGTGGCGCAACCGCCGTTCTCCTTGCGCTCCTTGGCGTACTCGGCGAGGCCTTCGACGGTGACGACCTCGCGGCCCTCGACCTGTCCGGCGGCGACCAGGCAGGAGCACACCGGCACCCCGTCGAGGCGGACCGTGCAGGAGCCGCATTCGCCCTGCTCGCAGGCGTTCTTGGAGCCGGGCAGGCCCAGCCGCTCCCGCAGGACGTAGAGGAGGGACTCGCCCTCCCAGACGTCGTCGGCCTCCTGCGGGCGTCCGTTGACCGTGAAATTGACGCGCATGGTTATGCAGCTCCCTCAAGCGTGCGACCGCTGCCGCGGTACTGCTCCCAGGTCCAGCCGAGCTGTCGGCGGGCCATGATGCCGACGGCGTGGCGGCGGTACTTGGCGGTGCCCCGGACATCGTCGATCGGGTTGGCGGCACCCGAGCAGAGGTCGGCGAACTGCTTCGCCACCGACGGGGTGATGATCTTGCCGTTGTCCCAGAACCCGCCTTCCTCCAGAGCCGCGTTGAGGAACTCCTCGGCCTCCTTGGCGCGGATCGGGGTGGGCGCGGCGGAACCGATGCCGGTCCGCACGGTCCGGGTCTCCGGGTGCAGGGCCAGGCCGAACGCGCAGACCGCGATGACCATCGCGTTGCGGGTGCCGACCTTTGAATACTGCTGGGGACCGTCGGCCTTCTTGATGTGGACGGTCTTGATGAGTTCGTCGGCCTGGAGCGCGTTGCGCTTCACGCCGGTGTAGAACGCGTCGATCGGGATGAGGCGGCTGCCGCGCACCGATTCGACCTCGACCTCGGCGCCCGCGGCGAGCAGCGCCGGATGGGCGTCACCGGCGGGCGAGGCGGTGCCGAGGTTGCCCCCGACGCCGCCGCGGTTGCGGATCTGCGGGGAGGCCACCGTGTGCGAGGCGAGCGCGAGGCCCGGCAGCTCGGCACGGAGGTTCTCCATGATCTGGGTGTACGGCACGGAAGCGCCGAGGCGGACGTTCTCCTCGCCGACCTCCCAGTCGCGCAGCAGCTCGATGCGGTTCAGGTCCAGGAGGTACTCGGGCCGCCGGTGGTCGAAGTTGATCTCGACCATCACGTCCGTGCCTCCGGAGAGGGGCACGGCCGTGGGGTGCTCTGCCTTGGCGGCGAGCGCCTCCTCCCAGGTGGCGGGACGAAGGAAGTCCATGGTGGCTCTCTTCCAGTGATTCTGGTGATCAGGGGTCTCACGCGGGGTTCCGGGGAGACGGCCGGCCCTCGACGTCGTCACGTTCATGTGCTGTTCACGCGGTGTGTGGCCCAGTACACAAGCCACGATGGCCCGGGTGCAGTCACTGAAAACATGAAGGAGTTGGCTGGGTCCCGTCGTCGTCTTGTAGATTCGAACGAAAGACGGGGAACCGAAACCTCTCTGTTTCCCCCTGGAAACGGTGGCCCCACGCCACCGTCGACAACGCGACACCTTCACCACCACTGACAAGGAACGGCGGCGACACGATGCGGCTGCGCGCACTGCTGGAGAACGACGCGCTCGGGCTGCGCCTGCTCGGCGGCGAGGACGAGCTGGACCGCAGTGTCCGCGGCGTGATGACGACGGACCTCAAGGACCCCAGCCGGTACCTTTCCGGCGGCGAGCTGGTCCTCACCGGGCTCGCCTGGCTGCGGGAGCCGTCCGACGCGGAGCCCTTCGCCCGCATCCTGGCCTCGGCCGGGGTCGCGGCGCTGGCGGCGGGCGAGGCCGAGCTCGGCGACATCCCTGAGGATCTCGTACGGGCGTGTTCGCGCCATCGGCTGCCGCTGTTCGCGGTCAACGAGTCCGTTGCTTTCGCGACCATCACCGAGCACGTTGTTCGACAGGTCTCCGGCGAGCGGGCCGGGGACCTGGCCGCCGTCGTCGACCGGCACCGCAGGCTGATGACCTCGGGCCCGGCGGGCGGCGGCCCGGAGGTCGTCCTCGACCTGCTCGGCTCCGACCTGGACCTCCGGGCCTGGGTCCTCTCCCCCACCGGCCGCCAGATCGCGGGCGCGGGCGAGCCCCTGCCGGCCGGTCTGGCCGCCTCCCTGGCCGGGGAGCACCTGGCCGCCACCCGGACCGGCCGGCGCGGTCCGCACCGGCTGACCACCGGCGGAACGACCTACTCCCTCTTCCCGATCCGCAACACCGGCCGGGGCGCCGTCCCCGCCTCCCGGGACGTGCGCGAGACCGTCCTGTCGGACTGGCTGCTCGCCGTCGAGGCGGACGCCGGGGACTGGCCCGCCGCCCGGCTCGACCTGCTCCAGGGCGTGACCCAGCTGATCGCCGTCGAACGGGACCGGCGCGACGCGGCCCGTACGGTCCGCAGGCGGCTCGCCCAGGAGGTCCTGGAGCTGGTGCAGACGGGCGCGGCGCCCGCCGAGATCGCCGCCCGGCTGCGGGTCGCCGCCCCGGTGCTGCTGCCCGGCCTCGGCACGGCCCCGCACTGGCAGGTGGTCGTGGCCCGGGTCGAATGGGAGCAGGAGGCCGGTCACGGCCCCGCCGTGGAGGCGGGCCCGGTGGCGCAGGCGCTCCTGGAGGAGATCCTGGTGGATCCGGCGACCGTGGGCGCCGAGTCCACCGACCGGATCGCCGTCGCGCACAGCGGCGACGAGGCCATCGCGCTGGTCCCGCTCGCGGCGGGACCGCTGCCGGACAGCGAGGACGAGGGCACGGCGTCCGCGCTCGGCCTGCACGCCGACGCCCTCCTGGCGGCCGTACGGGCTCCGCTGTCGGCCGGGCTCGCCGACGACGGGCGGCTCACCCTCGGCGTCAGCGCCGCCGTGCATTCGGCGGAGGGACTGCGCGGGGCCCTGGAGGAGGCCCGGCACGCCCGCCGGGTCGCCGCCGCCCGGCCCGGCCGGGTGTGCGCCGCCGGGCACCACGAGCTGGCCTCGCACGTGCTGCTGCTGCCGTTCGTGCCGGACGACGTCCGGCGGGCCTTCACGGCCCGGCTGCTCGACCCGCTGCGCGACTACGACCGGCGGCACCGGGCGGAGCTGATCCCCACCCTGGAGGCGTTCCTGGACTGCGACGGCTCCTGGACGCGCTGCGCGACCCGGCTGCACCTGCACGTGAACACGCTCCGCTACCGGGTCGGCCGGATCGAGCAGCTCACCGGCCGCGATCTCTCCCGGCTGGAGGACAAGCTCGACTTCTTCCTCGCCCTGCGCATGAGCTGAGGAGCGGGGGCCCGCGGGGCCCGCCCGGCGGGGTGCGTGACCGAAGACTGCCGCGGTACGGGGAGCCCCGGGCCGGGGAGCCGCGTCGGGCGTACGGGCCTGGCCGGGGCCCGGCGTGCTCGGGCCGAACCGGAGAACCGGGCCCGTCGCGCGGGCTGCGGGACCGAGCCCGACGGACGGGACGAAGACCCCCCGCGACTCCCGTCCGAAGTACGGGACGGGCCGGGGAACGACGTCCGGCGGACGGACCGGGCCGAGGGCGGGGACCGGACGGCTGCGGGGCTCCGCCCGAAGGACCAGATGAGCGGGGGAGCCGGACCCGGCGGAGGGCCAGCCAGGGTGGTCGGGATACGGGCTCCCGCCCGGCGGATCAGCCGACCGAGCCCCGCCGGGGATCGTGCCCGGCGGACGGGCCGGGCCCCGGAGCCAGGGCTCGGCAGCCGGAGTGCGGGGGCGCGCCCAGTGGGCGGGATACGGGCTGCCGCCCGGCGGGTGGGACCCGGACCCGGCTGGGGAATCCCGCCCGGGGGCCGGACAGGCCCGGGGGCCGGACAGGCCCGGGGGCCGGACAGGCCCGGGGGCCGGACAGGCCCGGGGGCCGGGCTGCGGGGCCCACTCGTCGGATGCTCCGACCAGGCGGGCCGGGGCCGGGCCGAGGTGCGTGCCGGGTCGGGTCCCGTCCGGCGGACGTGCCCGGCGGCCGTGCGCGCCGGTGGCGCCGTCCTGCGGACGGGTCGGGAACATCCGCACGATCTTCACCCGTTCGGGCGAGTTCTGACGGGTGACGGCCGGGCTCGCGAGGACGCTCGGGGCCGGACCGCCGAGAGGCCCCACCGGGGCCTGATCTCGGGCCCCGAGGCGGTCCGACGTGCCCCCGCGCACCCCCGTGGGGGCGGCTCCCCAGCGCACCGGACTCTTGTGAATTCTTTCACCTGACCCCTTGGCCAGGTGCTCCCCTTCGTGCTGAGATGCGGGTCTACTCAACAGCTCAATGGCGTGCTCGGGGAGGGCAATGTGGCGGACACCGCCATGTCTGGTTCCGAATCAAGGGGTGGCGAAGAAGATCCGTCCCTCGCCTACGGCAAGGAGACTCCCGTGGAGACCGCCATATGGCGTCTCCGTTCCCGGGGCTGCTGGACGGACGCGGCGGCACTGCTCGCGCCGCACGCGACGGAACCGGCCGCCGCACTCGAACGGGCCGCGCTGCTGATCGAGCGCTGCCTCTACACCGAGAAGGGCTGGGCCGACGCCGAGGAGGCGCTGAGGGCGGCCGAGGCGGTGGCCCGCACCGACGAGGAACGCGGCGCCGCCGCCTGCGAACGCGGCTACCTCGCCTACGCGTCCACGCTCCTCGGGGTCCGTGACCGGGCCGACGAGGCCCGGATGGCGCTCGGCAGGGCCGCCGCCCTGATCGCCCCCTCCGGCGAGGGCCGTCCCCTGCTGGACCTGCGGCGCGGGCTCATCGCGCAGAACCTCGGCGACTCCCCGCAGGCGGCCCGTGCCGCGTACCGCAGGGCGCACGCCGGGGCCACCGCGCAGGGCGACTCGCTGCTGCTCTCCTCCACCTGGCGGCATCTCGCCGGACTCGCGCTGCGGGAAGGGGAGTTGGCGGAGGCCCGGCACGGCTTCGCGGAGTCGCTCCGCATCCGGGAGGAACTGGGCTTCCTGGTGGGCACGGCCCCGGCGCTCACCGCGCTCGCCGACACCGAGACAGAACCGGAGGCGGGCCGCCTCCGCGCCGAGGCCCGGCGCCTCTTCCGCCTCCTGGGCGGGGTGCCGACCTGGCTCGCCGGTCAGCTGACCCCTCGCCCGGCGACCTGAACCACCCTTTCCTGAGGGACCGTTGACACTCCCTCAGGAAGCGGTCCGGTTCCTCGGAGTCAGGCACACCAGGCTCTCGTCGGTGCCGACGAGCAGGGAACCCCCGCCGGTGACGGCGACCGCGCGGACCGGCGGACCCGGACGGAAGGCGAGCGCGGGACCGCCCTCGGGACGGTGCAGTTCGACCACGCCGTCGGCCCAGGCGGCGGCGACCACCGGACCGTACGGGGTCTCCGCCGCATGGAGCGAGACCACCGGCGAGGACCGCTCCGCGAGGGGCTCGGGCAGCGGATCACGGCCCGGGGTCCAGAGCCGTACCGTCCCGTCCGCTCCGCCCGAACAGACGAACGGGGTCGCGGAGTCCACCGCCGACACCGCCGTCACCCGCCCGCTGTGCGAGGCCGCCTGATGCAGCCCCCGCAGCCCGAAGGCGTGCACGGAGCCGAGCCTGTCCCCCACCACCACCGAGCCCGCGATGGCCGCGAGGGCCGTCCCCGGGTGACGGGCCAGGGTCGCCGAAACAGCCTCCGTGAGCCGCTCCAGATAGGGGGCGCGCTGCGCCGCCCCCCGTACCGTGTGCAGCCTCCCCCGGTCGTCGAGGAGCAGCACGGTGCCGTCCGGCGCGGGCGCGAGCGCCGTGATCCGGCCCGGCACGGTGTGCGCGAGCCGCCCGGCGGGGCTCGCGTCGGCCTCGTGCAGCAGCCGTACGACTCCGGTGCGGTCGCCGACGAGCAGCGTTCCCTCCAGCGGGCCGCCCGCCGCGCCGAGCACGGCGACCGGGCCCGGCCAGGGCGGGGTGAGGTCACCCCGGTGGCGCGCCCAGCGCAGCCGCCAGGGCGCCCCCGCCGCCAACTCCGCGAGCGCGGGCCGCAGTCGGGGGTCCGCGCCGTCGCCCAGGGCGGACAGCAGCACCAACGCCCGCTCGGACGGGGTCTGTTCACGGCAGAGCGACTGACCGGCCCGCATCCAGGCCACCCGCAGACCGCCGTGGTCCTCGGCCGCGTCCTCGCCCGGTCGCGCGGACGGTTCGGGACCGTCGAGCGTGCCCGGCAGACCGGCGGCCGCGGACCCGGTGACGTACGCCGTGGTGACGAGCAGCGGGTCGGCCAGGCACACGGCCACCGGGTCGGCGAGGTCGGGCACCGGCCCGCCGGGAGACCCGGTCCCGGTCCGCTCCGGGCCGGACTCCTCGGTCCGCTCCGGGCCGGACTCCTCGGTCCGCTCCGGGCCGGGCCCTCCCGGACGGTCGTCGGCATCGGCATCGTCGAGTGCCACGACGGCGACCCGGTGTCCGGCGCCCAGGACGGCGGCGGCCGTGGTCCCGTCGCGCGCCTCGACCACCAGCCGGACCCGTCCCACCCCCGCGAGGTCGGCGATCAGCCGGGTGATCGCCTCCGGCTCGGCGGCGGCGTGCAGATCGGTCAGGAGGAGGACGGTCCGGCGCGCCTCGCCGGTCGCCAGGGCGTGCACGAGGTCGCCGGGCGACCTGGCGACCACGCCGAGCCGGTCCGCGATCGTCCAGGTCGCCCCGAGCGCGCTCTGCCCCGCGAGCGGGACGAGGGCACGGACCGTGCGGCGGCGCGGCCGTCCGGCGCGCGGACCGTACCGGGCCAGCCAGTCGAGCAGGGCCGTCTTCCCGGTGCCGGGGGCCCCGGTGACGAGGCAGAGCCGGGGCGACTCGGGGTCGGTGAGCCAGCCGAGCAGGGCCGTGGCCTCGGCCCCCGTACCTATGACGGAGCGGCGTCCGTCCCATGCCGGGGACGGGGTCGCGGACGGCATGGGGCAACCTCACGGGTGACGCGGCGGCGGGCGGCTGACGTTCTCGACCTTAGTCGCCCGGCGCGCTCAGCACTCCGATCCGGTGAAGTGCTCCCGGACCAGGGCCCGCACGACGGTCAGGTCCTGGGCGATCAGCGCGTCGAGGAGGGCCGTGTGCTCGGCGGCGTCCGCGACGAGCATCCCGTGCCGGAGGGCGGGGGCGCTGATCAGGGGCCACTGGGAGCGTCGGTGGAGGTCGTCGGCGACGGCGAGCAGCTGCTGGTTCCCCGCGAGGGAGAGGACGGCCCGGTGGAAGGCCCGGTCGGCCTCGGCGTAATGGGCGCGGTCGCCCCGGGCGGCGGCCGTCGAGGTGGCCTCGGCCAGCGGTCGCAGCTCGGCCCAGCGGGCGGCGGGGACCGTGCGGGCCAGCCGCAGCATGACGGGGACCTCGATGAGGGCCCGGATCTCGGCCAGTTCGGCGAGTTCGCGGGGGGTGCGCTCGGTGACCCGGAAGCCGCGGTTCGGCACCACCTCGACGGCGCCCTCGACGGCGAGGCGCTGCATCGCCTCCCGGACGGGGGTGGCGGAGACGCCGAAGCGCTCACCGAGGGCGGGAGCGGAGTACACCTCGCCGGGCACGAGTTCGCCGTCGACGAGCGCGGTCCGCAGCGCGTCGAGGATCTGCACCCGGACGGAGTGCCGCACGACCCGCACGGGGCCGGGGGGCGGGTCCTGGACGGTGTCCTCGTCCGGGAACACGTCCCTTTTCACGTTCACGCGCGCGCGTGAAGAGGGTCCGGGAACGGTCGAGGGCCCGCAGCGGGTGTGCTCCCCCCGCGCGGCCTCGGTGGAAGCGGGGGCCGGGGGCGGTGCGGGAGCGGGCCCGGGGACGGCCGAGCCGGAGCCCGGAGGCGTGGTGCCGCCGGGCGCGGCCCCGGAAAGGGGCCGGGAGGGGGAAGGAGCACCGGGGACGGGAACGCGCGCGCCCGGAACGGCGGAGGCGGAGCCCGGAGCCGTCGTGCCACCGGGCGCGGGGCCGGGATCGGGGCCAGGATCGGTGGATGCGACGTCCCACGCCCTGGGGCCGGTGGTGCCGGTGGTGCCGGTCGCGGGGCCCGGGGCGGCCGGGTCGGCGGCGCTCGGCGCGGGGACGGCGGGCGCCGCCCCGAACTCGGGAACAGGGACTGCGGGAAGCGAGTCGGGAACCGTGGCGGCGGCGGGAGCGGGACCGGGAACAGACCCGGGCGCCGGGGCCGTCGGGCCGGGGCCGCCGGACGGCGTGCGGTGTCGCGTCTCCTCGCGGGCCCGTTCCGCCGTCCGCCCGGGGGCGGGTCCGGCCGCCTGCCGGCCGGCCGCGCCCCGGGCCTGCTCCGGTACGCGCGCGGGGTCGCCGAAGGGCGGAGTCGGTCGTTCCGTCGCCCGCTCGCGCGCTGCGCCCTGCTCCACCCGGGTCCTCCTGCGGCCTCGTGCCGGTCCCGGCTCGCGTCGCCCGGGTCCTCTGTGCACCATAGGCGAACGGACCCCCGTCAAGGGTGCGCGGGCTGCGCCGCTGGTGGGAGAGGTCAGGCGGTAGTGAGACGCGACCCCGGATCGGGTAAGGTAAGGCTTACCTGTCAACGCTCGCGATTCGGTGGTCCGCCCATGACCGTCCCCGCCCTGTTGCCCGCCCTCCCGGTCTCGCCCGTCGCGGCCGCCTACGCCCGGCTCGCCGAGGTCTTCCCCGGCCTGCGGACGACGGAAACCGCCCCCGGTGAACGGCTGCCGCGCGGAGCGGGCTGGGTCGGCGCGGACGAACTCGCGTCCGGCGGCCCCGCCCTCGACGCCTTCCTCGCCTGGGACGACGCACAGGTGCTGCGCGACTACGGCACCCGCGCCCGCCCCGACGTCGTGGCGAGCTTCGGACTGCACCGGTACGCCTGGCCCGCCTGCCTGCTCGTGACGGTGCCCTGGTTCCTGGACCGCAGGGTCCCCCGGCTGCCCGCCCGCAACGTGTCCTTCCAGCGCACCCTCGGCCATCTGGCGGTACGGGTCGAGGAGTTCGCCTGCCTGCCGGGCGACCCCGCGGCGGCGCTGCCCGGCGCGCGGGTCGTCGCCGACGAGGACGCGCTGCGGGCCGAGGTCCGCGCCTCCCTGGCCGAGCACTTCGAAGCCGTCCTCGACGGTTTCGGCCCCCGGCTGCGGCGGGGCCGCCGGGCCCAGTGGGGCATGGCGACGGACGAGATCGTCGAAGGCCTCTGGTACATCGGCGCCCTCCTCGGGGAGGAGCGGCGGGCGATGGCCGAGCTGGACCTGCTGATGCCGGGCACCACGAAGCCGCACAAGCCGTACGCGGGCGCGGCGGGCTTCCGCGAACTGCCCGGCTCCGAGGGGCCCGACGGGCTGCCGCGCGCCACCCGCTCCCGGGCCGCCTGCTGCTTCTTCTACACCCTGCGTCCCGAGGACACCTGTCTCACCTGCCCGCGCACCTGTGACGCCGAGCGGGTCCGCCGCCTGGCCGCGACCGGCTGAGCCTCCCGGGCTCTTACGCCACCCGGGAGGGTGACGTAAATCGAACTCAACTCGCTTCCCTTGAGCGGGTGTTCGACCAGATCACACCTATTCGTATGCCCTGGGGCCCCGATGGCGTGCTCTTGCCCGGAAAACACCTGAGCGCCGCACGGGGTCGGCCAGTATGGGCCGCCAAGACGCCCCACTGCGATGCAAGGGACACCGCATGAGACTGACCGACATATCGCTGGACTGGCTGCTTCCGGGCGGCGTGATGGTGGCCGGGGTCCTGACGGCGGTGGCGGTCCTCGCGCGCGGGAAGCGCGCCGGTGACCAAAGCTCGGCCGACGACTCCTGGGAACGCAACGAGGAGCGCCGCAGACGCAAGGAAGCGGTGTACGGCACCGCCGCCTACGTCCTCCTCTTCTGCTGCGCCGCAGTCGCCGCGGCACTCTCCTTCCACGGACTCGTCGGTTTCGGCCGGCAGAACCTCAACCTCTCCGGGGGCTGGGAGTACCTCGTCCCGTTCGGCCTCGACGGCGCGGCCATGTTCTGCTCGGTGCTCGCGGTCCGCGAGGCCAGTCACGGCGACGCGGCCCTCGGTTCGCGGCTGCTCGTCTGGCTCTTCGCGGGCGCGGCGGCCTGGTTCAACTGGGTGCACGCACCGCGCGGTCTGGGTCACGACGGGGCACCGCAGTTCTTCGCGGGCATGTCCCTGTCGGCGGCGGTCCTCTTCGACCGGGCCCTGAAGCAGACCCGCAGGGCGGCGCTGCGCGAGCAGGGCCTGGTGCCCCGCCCGCTGCCGCAGATCCGGATCGTGCGGTGGCTGCGGGCGCCGAGGGAGACCTTCGCGGCCTGGTCGCTCATGCTCCTCGAAGGGGTGCGGACCCTGGACGAGGCCGTGGACGAGGTGCGCGAGGACCGTCGGGAGAAGGAGCAGAACCGGCTCCGGCGGCGCGACCAGGTCAAGCTCGACCGGGCACGGCTCAAGGCGATCAACCGCCAGCACCGTGCCTTCGGGCTCGGCAGGGGCGGCGGCCGTCAGGTCGAGGTGGCGGCGCTGACCGCCCCGGCGGGGGCCCCCGGCCCCGGCTCGGGCGGCGGCAGCGGTACGGGTTCCGGCTCCGGTTCCGCGACGGCCGTCCAGGCCGCCGTCGCGGAACCGGCCATAGCGGACGGACAGCTGCCCCTTCGCCCCCGGCCCTCCCTCCAAGCCGTCGGGGGCAGTGACTCCCGGACGGTGGACCTCACGGCGGAGGACGACACACAGGCGCTGCCCCGTCTCGATTCCCTGGAGCGCAAGCTCAAGGATCTGGAGCAGCAGTTCGGCTGAGCGCCGGACCGTCCGCGCCGGACCGGCGGGGCCGCCCCTTCAGGCGGCCCCGCCGTTCAGTTCGAACCACACCACCTTCCCCACCGGCCGTTCCTCGACTCCCCAGGAGTCGGCCAGGGCGTCCACGAGGACCAGCCCCCTGCCGTGCGTACCGTCGTCGGCGGGCGGTGCGAGCGGTGGGGCGAGTCCGGGGACGAAGTCGCGCACCTCGACCCTGAGCTGTTCGGGGACGACCGTCGCGGTCACGACGGCACCCCGCCCGGTGTGGATCAGGGCGTTGGTCACCAGTTCGCTGGTCAGCAGTTCCGCGACGTCGGAGGCGCCCGGACCACCCCATCTCCGCAGCAGTTCACGCAGGGCATGCCGTACCTCCGGTACCGCGGTGAGATCCGTTCCTCCCACCTTTCTGAGCAGTTGAGTCGGCTGTCGTGCCTCCCCGGCCATAACTCCCACCCACAGATCGTGTCGAACAGGTTCAGGGGGATGAATGCCCCGGCAAACCGTCCGCATTCCCTCAGGGCCGGGGCACGTTGCGCAGGTTGGACCGGGCCATCTGGAGCATCCGGCCCACTCCCCCGTCCAGGACGATCTTGCTGGCGGAGAGGGCGAATCCCGTCACCATGTCCGCGCTGATCTTGGGCGGGATGGAGAGCGCGTTGGGATCGGTGACGACGTCGACCAGGGCCGGACCCTTGTGCCGGAAGGCGTCCTTGAGGGCTCCGGCCAGCTGTTTCGGCTTCTCGACGCGGACGCCGTGGGCCCCGGCGGCCCGTGCGACGGCGGCGAAGTCCGGATTCCTGTTGGTCGTCCCGTACGAGGGGAGTCCGGCCACCAGCATCTCCAGCTCCACCATGCCGAGCGAGGAGTTGTTGAACACGATCACCTTCACCGGCAGGTCGTACTGCACGAGGGTGAGGAAGTCGCCCATCAGCATGGAGAACCCGCCGTCACCGGAGAGCGACACGACCTGCCGGTTCCGGTCGGTGAACTGCGCGCCGATGGCCTGCGGCATCGCGTTGGCCATCGAGCCGTGGCTGAACGAACCGATGATCCTGCGGCGCCCGTTGGGGCTGAGGTAGCGGGCCGCCCAGACGTTGCACATCCCGGTGTCCACGGTGAACACGGCGTCTTCGTCGGCGAGTTCGTCGATCACCGAGGCCACGTACTCGGGGTGGATCGGGACGTGCTTCTCGACCTTGCGGGTGTACGCCCTGACGACCCCTTCGAGCGCGTCGGCGTGCTTCTTGAGCATCTTGTCGAGGAAACGCCGGTCGTTCTTGGCCCGGACGCGGGGGGTCGTACAGCGGAGGGTCTCGCGGACGTCCCCCCAGACGGCGAGGTCGAGCCGGGAGCGGCGGCCGAGGCGCTCGGGCCGCACGTCCACCTGCACGATCTTCACGTCGTCGGGCAGGAAGGCGTTGTACGGGAAGTCGGTGCCGAGCAGGATCAGCAGATCGCACTCATGGGTGGCCTCGTAGGCGGCGCCGTACCCGAGGAGACCGCTCATCCCCACGTCGTACGGATTGTCGTACTGGATCCATTCCTTGCCGCGCAGGGCGTGGCCGACCGGGGACTTGATCCGTTCGGCGAACCGCATGACCTCGGCGTGCGCCCCGGCCGTGCCGCTGCCGCAGAAGAGCGTCACCCGTTCGGCCTCGTCGATCATCCGGACCAGGGCGTCGATCTCGGCGTCCCCGGGGCGCACGGTGGGCCGGGAGGTGACGAGCGCGGTCCCCTGCGTCCGTTCCGGGGCGGGCCGGGAGGCGATGTCGCCGGGGAGCGACACCACGCTGACGCCGCCCTGCCCGACGGCGTGCTGGATCGCGGTGTGCAGCAGCCGGGGCATCTGTTCGGGGTTGGAGATGAGTTCGCTGTAGTGGCTGCACTCGCGGAACAGCTGGTCGGGGTGGGTCTCCTGGAAGTATCCGAGGCCGATCTCGCTGGACGGGATCTGCGAGGCGAGGGCAAGGACCGGGGCCATGGAGCGGTGGGCGTCGTACAGCCCGTTGATGAGGTGCAGGTTCCCGGGGCCGCAGGAGCCCGCGCAGGCGGCGAGGCCGCCGGTGATCTGGGCCTCGGCGCCCGCGGCGAAGGCGGCGACCTCCTCGTGGCGCACCTGGATCCAGTCGATGTCCCGGGTCCGGCGGATCGCGTCGACGACCGGGTTGAGGCTGTCACCGACCACGCCGTACAGGCGGCGCACGCCCGCGCGCACGAGGATGTCGACGAACTGTTCCGCCACGTTCTGTCTGGCCATGACTCCATCAACACACGGCCCGGCCCGTCACGCCTCCCAGACGCCCACCCCCGTACGGTCGTCGGCGTAACCGGTCACCCTCAGCTGGGTGTCGGCGAGGAAGGCGGCCAGTCCCGGCGGCTCGGGGGCGGCCCAGCGGTCCGCGAGCTCCCTGGCCAGGGCGGGTTCGCCCCGGATCGGCTCGGCGAGGCCGGACGAGGCCAGGAGCAGGGTGTCACCGGGCCGGGCGACGGAGGCGCGGAAGCGGAACGGCTCGGCGGGCGGCGGTACGGGTTCCTCGACGAGCGGCCCGGGGGCGGTGGTGATGCCGAGGTCCATGGTGAACCGGTCGCCCTCCTCGCCGGTCTCGGGGACGGCCCCCGTGGGGGTCTCCGCGGGGGATTCCGGACGGGTCTCCGCGGGACGCGGCGGGGGCGAGCCGAAGCCGACTACGGGGGCGCCGGTGACGGCCGCCGGGTCCGGCAGGAGCGGTTCGATGTCCTGCCAGACGCCGTCCCTGAGCCGGAACAGACCGCCGCCGCCGATGCCGAAGAAGATCCGGGTGCGGCAGGTGGGGTCGGCGGGGACGAGCAGACAGCGGAGGGTCGCGGTGTACTCGTCGGGGGCGAGCCCGCGCTCGGCCGCCCGGCTCCTGAGCCTGCCGTAGGTCCGGTCGGTGAGCCGGTGCAGTCCCGACTTGAGGTCACCGCGGCGGCCCGACCTGATGTCCTCGGAGAGCCGGGCGTGGCTGCGGCAGACGGCTTCGGCGATCCACCGGCAGGCGTCCGCCGCCGCGAGGTGGGCGTCCTCGGCGGCGCGGGAACCGGCGGCGACCGCGACGAGCACGAGGGCGGTCTCGTCGTGGCCGAAACGGGCGGTGAGCAGGGCGTCGCGGCGGGGTTCGCCCCGGTAGCGCGCGGAGTCCCCGCGCACGGAGGCCGCCCGCAGGGTGCTGGTGCCGTAGCGGGCGCCGTCGAGGACGGTGTCGGCGACGAGTTCGCCCAGTTCCCCGGGGCGCGCGACGGGCAGCGCGGTCGGCTCGGCCTCGTAGGTGGGAGGTCTGCCGCCGACGAATCCGGTACGGGGCCGGGGCACCGCCACCTGGACGGTGAGGTCGGGGTCGGCGCCGGGCAGTTCTTCGTCGGGGGCCGGGAGGTGGATCTGGACGGTGGGCGCCTCGACGGGCGGGGGCGGCGGAGGCCCGGGGAACGTCCTGGGCCCGCTCCCGGGCGCCTCCCAGGGCGCGGGCGCGACGGGGAGCGGCGGAGGCGGCGGCGGGGCGGGTGGCGCGGGCACCTCACGGAGGGACGGTGGCGCGGGGGGCTCGGCGCGCGGGTCCCTCCGTGCGGGGGGCGCGACGGCTTCCGGCGGCGTGCGGTGCGGTACGGCGCCGGGTGCCGCCCCGGGGTCCGGGGCCGTACCCCGGACGGCCGCCGGGCCGGAAGCTGGGCCATGGGCCGTGACCGGGGTCGTGCTCGGGGTCGTACTCGGCGTCGTGCCTGGGGCGGGGGCCGTCTCCCGGACGGTGTCCGCGACTGTGTTCCGGTCCGGACCCGTGCTCCGGCCGGAGGCCGGATTCCGAGCCGTCTCCGGGGCCGTGCTCCGGTCGGGAGCCGTGCTCCGGTCCGGGGCCTGGCCCGGAACCGCCATGGGTGGGGCCGCCGGGGCCGGTGGGGTGGTCGGGGCGGCGCGGGGTGCCGTGGCGAAGTGGTCGTCGAGCGTGTCACCCGGGACCGTCGGGGCCGTGACCGGCGCCGACTCGTCGTAGAGCGCGTCCCACCAACTGTCCCCCTGCTGAGTCATGCCCTTATTGTCCACCGCTCGCGGCGCCCGGGAACGGGACACCGGAAAAACCGTTGCCGCGAATGGGTGATCCGCCGGGCGACCCCACCCCCCACGGGAAGGACGCCCGGCGGACCGGCGTGATCAGCGCACGTCGTAGGCGCGGACCACGGTCTGGGTGACGGAGTTGCCGTGGGCGTCCGTCAGTTCGGTCCTCAGGGTGACCGGCTTTCCGGACGCGCCCGCGTGGTTCACGGTCGCGGTCCAGTGCCCGCCCTGCCGGGAGACCCGCGCTTCGGTCCAGGTCCCGCCTCCGTCGTAGGAGTACGCGAGCGTGGCCGAGGTGAGCGCCGCGGGGGTGTAGCCCGCGTGACCCGTCACGGTGAGGCCGATGTGCTGGCCGTCGGTCGCGGCGAGGGTCTTGAGACCGTCCTCCGGAAGGTCGTACCGGGGGAAGAGAATCGGTATGCCCTGAGAGTAGACGCTCTCGTCAAGCTTGGAGGTGAATTTCCACGCCGAGTTGACGGATGTGGAGCGGTTCCACACCTTGCTGCCGAGCTTCATGCTGTTCAGTTCGAGCGTGTACGTGCCCGCTTCGGCGGGGACTTCGAAGGCGCCGGAGGGCCAGCCGGTCCCGCCGATGACCTTCCCGTCGCGGCTGAGCCGCAGGTTGCCGATGTCGCCGAAGGAGCCGGGTTCGGCGTGGTGGGTGCCGTCGCCCCAGAGGGCGGCGGAGAAGCCGATCAGATTGCCCTGCCGTTCGGCGACGAGGAGTTCCTCGCCCTTGGTGTCGCGCGGGGCGGTCGGGGCGAGGACGCCGTCGTACCAGCGTTCGGTGCGCCGTTCGCCGGGCCGGTAGACGTGCCGGGTGCCGCTCATCAGCTCGCCGAAGGGGAAGCTGCTGCCGATCATCTCGGACCAGGCGGTGTCGCCGGTCGAGTAGTAGTCGGTACGGGTGCCGGGGGCGGCGACCGTTTCCAGGGAGCCGAAGGAGACGGTGGTGCCGTCGGGCCGGTGGGCGGCGGGGAAGTACATGAAGTCGGCGGCGGTCCCGGCGGAGCCGTAGCGGGAGTCCGTACGGCCGAGGCGGTCGTCCCTGACCCGGTAGGTCTTCTCGGAGCGGACGGCGCCGTCCTCGGGGAAGGCCAGGTTGTACGCGTACGGGCTCTTCGCGGTGGCCTGCCAGGTGAGGGTGACCGGGCCGGCCGCGAGCCCGCGCAGGAGTGCGGTCGCCTCGCCGGACGGGACGGAGAGGACGGGCAGGCCGAGGGTGGTGAACGAGCCGCCCGGGTACCAGCGTTCGGGTGTGGCGCGGTGGACGAGGACGGCGACGGCACCGGCTTCCCGGGCCGCGCGGGCGACGGCGGCGGCGTCGGTGGAGCCGTCGGGCAGCCGGACGAGGGCGACGCGGCCCCTGACCCCGGCGGCGGCCAGCTCCCCGGGGGTGCCGGTTCCGGCGCCGACGAGCCGGGCGGAGCCGGTGCCGTCGAGGTTGTCGGAGCCGGTGGACCCGGTGAGCGGGTGGAGGGTCAGGCCGTCGGCGGTGCGCAGCGAGGTGACCTGTGGGGCGGCGGTGCGCCAGTAGCTGCCGAACTCGAAGTCGCCGTCGGTGGCGGCCCCTTCGACGGAGGCGTAGTAGGAGCGGACTGTTCGGGGGCCCGCCGCGGTTCCGGCGTGCAGCCAGGCGCCGTCCCAGGACCGGGCGAACGCGAGGGTGGCGCCCCGGAGTTCGGAGGGCCGGTCGGTGCGCACGGACAGTTTGTGGGCCTTGCGGGCGTCGAGGACGACCGTGGTGTCCTTCTTCAGTTCCAGCTGCGGGCGGCCGAGGTAGCTGATCGAGTCGGTGAGCGTGGCGGTGCCGCCCGGGTCGGCGGTGGTGACGAAGGAGGAGAGGAAGTAGGCGCCGGGGCGCAGGCGGTACACCTGGTCGGTGGCGCCTTCGTTGAAGCGGCGCTCGCCGCTCGCGGTGTCGGTGCCGATGACGTCGAGCGAGGAGGCCCCGGTGGCGGGCTCGCCCCGCCGGTCGATCAGCTTGACGCGGAGGGTGACGGTCTCCGGCTCGACGTGGAGCGAGAAGGGGGTGGAGACGTGGACGCCCCGGGGTCCGGTGGCCAGGACACGGCCGGTGACGTCGCCGTACTGGGCGCGGTCGAGGCGGGCGGTCGGGTCGATCTCCAGGGGGACCCGGACGGTGGCTCCGGCGGGGACGGTGACGGTCCGCTTGCCGAGCCGGGCGACCGAACTACGCACGCGAGAGCTGTCGTTGCCGGTGACGGCGGCGACGGCCAGGTTCAGGGTGACCGGGGTGCCCGAGGTGTTGGTGTAGGGGACGGCGACGGTGGTGCGGTCGCTGCGGTCCTGCGGCCAGGCGAAGGTGCCGGCCTGGACGGCGGGGGCGCCGAGCACGGTCTGGCCGATCGCCGCCCTGACGTCGAGGCGGCCGCCGCCGACCTCGCGGACGTCGCCGGGGACGGAGCTGTCGGCGGAGGCGACGAGCGCGGCCTTGATCTGCTGAGCGGTCCAGTCGGGGTGGCGCTGCTTGACGATCGCGGCGGCGCCCGCGACGTGCGGGGTGGCCATCGACGTACCGGACATGGACCGGTAGGCGTACACGCCCCGGCCGCCCGCGGCGGCGGCGGAGATGCCGACGCCGGGGGCCGCGATCTCGGGCTTGAGGGTGTGGTTCACGATCGTCGGGCCACGGCTGGAGAAGTACGCGGTGGAGTCGTCGCGGTCGGTGGCGCCGACGGTGAGCACGCCGGGGGCGCAGCCGGGCGAGGAGACCGTGGTGAGGGCGGGGCCCGAGTTGCCCGCCGCGACGACGAACAACGTGCCTTCGGTACGGGCGAGTTCTTCGGCAGCGAGGCTCATCGGGTCGGTGCAGTCGGTGGGTTCGGGGCTGCCGAGGCTCATCGAGACGACGTCGGCGCCCTGGACGACGGCCCATTCCATGCCCGCGATGATCCAGGAGGCGGCGCCGGATCCGGAGTCGTTGAGGACCTTGCCGTTGAGGAGGGCGGCGCCGGGCGCGACGCCCTTCTTCCGGCCCTCGCTCGCGGCGCCGGAGCCGCCGACGGTGGAGAGGGTGTGGGTGCCGTGGCCCTGCTGGTCGCCGGTGGTGTCCGAGTCGGTGAAGTTCTCGGAGGCGGTGACGCGGCCCTTGAGGTCGGGGTGTTCGGTGTCGGCGCCGGTGTCGAGGACGGCGACCTTGGTGCCGGTGCCGTCGTAGCCCGCGGCCCAGGCCTCGGGGGCGTGGACCTGCCGGGTGGAGCGCTCCAGGGTGGCCTGGACCTTGCGGTCGAGCCAGAGCTTCGTGATCCCGGCGGCGGTGCGGGCCCGGGGGGCCTCGACCTCGGCCCAGAAGGTGGCGGCCCGTTTCTTCTCCGCCTTCATCGCGACGGCGTCGACGGTCCTGAGGACCTGGCCGCGCCGGGCGCCGGGCGGGGCGGCGGGGACGGAGCGGCCGAGGCCGGAGCCGTAGACCGCGATCAGGGGCAGGGTGGCGGTGGCGGCGTCGTCGTAACCCTGGCGGACGAGTCCGGTGACGTTGAAGAGTTCCTCGTCGACGCGTCCGGCGGCGAGCGCGGCGGTGGCGGTCTCGGGGTAGACGTACAGGTCCTCGCCGGAGCGGCGGGTCTGGACGAGGGGGACGGTGCCGTCCTCGCGGGGCAGGGCCGTGGCGGCCGGGGCGCCGTCGGTGCCGTGGGTGACCAGGAAGCGGTCGCCGGTGACCAGGGTCACCGTGGCGGCGCGGTCCCCCGCGCGGGCCGCGGCCTCGCCGCCGGTCAGTGGTCGCTTCTCCGCCGTGCCGTCCCCAGGCTCGTTCGCCATGGACGGCGCGACCGCGGTGACGGCCAGGGCCGCGGCGGTCGCCGCCCCCAGGACCGTACGCGAGATCGGACGCATCGCTCTCCCCCATCTGATTCCGGAGAAAAGGCGCAAGTCGCCCAGCTCCGGAGGCTGTTGGTGCTGCGGTGGCGCCACATTGGCAGAGGTGAGGGCGGTACAGGGATGATGGACGAGGCGGGAATACGCCGTGGCCGTTTCCCGCCAGGTCACCAACGGAACGAATGCCTCCGGTGAATGTCCCGGGAAGATCCGGGGCTCCGCCGGGGGGTACGGCGAGGGACGGGGCATCCATGCTGGGAGCGATAGGACTCGACGAGCGCCAGGAGTCCGCCTACCGGGCCCTGGTGGCGCTGGGCGCGGCCGAGGTGACCGATCTCGCGCACCGGCTCGCCCTGCCCGAGCCGGACACCGAGCGGGCCCTGCGCCGTCTGGAGGCCCAGGGGCTCGCCGCCCAGTCGTCGGCCCGCACCGGGCGGTGGGTGGCGGCGCCGCCCGGGGTCGCGCTCGGCGCGCTGCTGACCCAGCAGCGGCACGAGCTGGAGCGGGCCGAACTGGCGGCGAAGCTGCTCGCCGAGGAGTACCGGGCGGAGGCTGCGGAGGCCGCCGTGCACGACCTGGTGGAGGTGGTGACCGGCGCGAGCGCCGTCACCCACCGTTTCCTCCAGCTCCAGCTGGGCGCGCAGGAGGAGGTCTGCGCCCTGGTGACGGGCAAGCCGATCGCCGTCACCGGACTGGAGAACGACGCCGAGGAACAGGCGGCAGGTCGCGGGGTGCGCTACCGGGTGGTCATCGAACGCGAGGTGCTGGCCCTGCCCTCGGGTCTCCTCGAACTGTCGGCGGCGCTCGGCCGGGAGGAGCGGATCCGGGTCACCGACCGGGTCCCGACGAAACTGGTGGTCGCGGACGCGAGCCTGGCGATGGTGCCGCTGACCGGGCGCGGCGCGGAACCCGCCGCGATCGTCGTGCACGCCAGCGGACTCCTGGAGTCCCTGCGGGGACTGTTCGAGTCGGTGTGGCGGGACGCGCTGCCGCTGCGGCTCGGGGCGGGCGCGCAGATCACCGAGGAGGAGGCCCCCGGTCCGGATGTCGTGGACCTGGAGATCCTGTCGCTGCTGCTCGCCGGGATGACGGACGCGAGCGTGGCCAAACAGCTGGACCTCGGACTGCGGACCGTACAGCGGCGGGTCAAGGGCCTGATGGAACTGACCGGGGTGACGACCCGGCTCCAGCTGGGCTGGCACGCGTACGAGAAGGGCTGGGTGGCCCGGCACTGACCCGGGTGGGTGGGACCGGTGGTCGACCGGGGTGGGGCCCGGGTTGACCGAGGGTGGGGCCGGGCGTGCGGACGGGTACTGGCCGTGGAGGTAGCAGGGAGGTAGTCGGGAGGTTGCCGGGTGCTGACCCGGGGTGCGGCCCGGCGCTGCCCCGGGGTGTACCCGGCACTGACCGGAGAGGCGCGGGCCCGCGCCACGCGCCGACCGGTCCCGTACCCCGACCGACGGCCTTGACCTGCGGGAACACCGGGCCTCCTGCACCCTGGACACATGGGTGTGGCGCAGTTCCTGCTGATCGCGACGGTGATGCTGCTCGGACTGTTCGGGGTGCTGGTCCCCGGCGTGCCGGGGACGTGGCTCGTCTGGGCCGCGATGCTGTGGTGGTCCCTGCACGAGCGGACCGACCTCGCCTGGATCCTGCTGGCGTCCACGACGGGCCTGCTGCTCCTCACCCAGGTGGTCGTATGGCAGCTGCCGCCGCGCCGCTTCAGAGGTACCGGCATCACACGCCGGACGGCGGTGTACGCCGGAGCGGGCGCGGTCCTGGGCTTCGTGCTGGTCCCGGTGGTCGGGGCGGTGCCCGGCTTCGTCGGCGGGATCTACCTCTCGGAACGGCTCCGGCTCGGCGGGCACGGCCAGGCGCGGGCCTCGACCCGCGCGGTGATGCGGGCGGCGGGCACGAGCGTGCTGGTGGAACTGTTCGCGTGCCTGCTGATCGTGGGCGCGTGGGTGGGGGCGGTGGTGGCGGAGTGACGGGGGCTTCGGGCGTGAGGGCGCTGAGGAGGCTCCTCCGGGGGTGAGGGGCGGGCCTCGGCGGCCGGGTCGGCGCGGAGTTCCGGGGCGCGGCTCCGTCGCCGGGTCGCCGGGTCGCCGGGTCGCCGGGTCGCCGGGTCGCCGGGTCGCCGGGTCGCCGGGTCATGACTGAGGAGCGGCCACCGGGGTCACCGTGCCGTTCGCCCCGCAGCGGACGACCCAGGGGGTCCGGGAAGGGGTCAGGTTCTCGTGGATGCGGATGTCCACCTGAGGGGGCGGGGCCTCGCCGGGGACATGGGCGTGGGCGGCGGTGCAGGCGAGCTGGGAGACGGCCGTGACGTCGAGTTCGCCGCTGCTGACCGCGCCGGGCACGTAGATGTCGACGGCGTCCCGCGCGGCGGTGGCGGTGAGCCGTCCGGCCATCGGGGGCACCTGGGTGATCAGACCGCGTTCCCGTTCGGCGGGGGTGGGTCCTTCGAGGAGGAGGTCGAGGGCCTGCTGCGGGGTGAGCGGACGGTCGGTGGGGCGGGCCACCGCGCGCAGCCCGTAGGGGCCGGCGAAGTAGATCTGCGCGGTACGGGCCTCGGTGCCGGGCCGCTGGACACCGGAGGCGGGTGATCCGGCGGGGACCGGCCCGGTGGACGCGATGCCGCAGCCGGTGGCGGCCAGCAGGACCAGCACGGCGGCGAGGGCGGGACGGACGGAGCGGACGGAGCGGCGGGCGGTCATCGGGATTCCGGCGGGGTGGGTGCGGCCGAGGGGAGGACCAGGGTGAAGACGGCTCCCCCTCGGGGGGTGTTGGCGGCGGTCAGGGTGCCGCCGTGCAGGAGCGCGTTCTCCAGGGCGAGGGCGAGGCCGAGACCGCTCCCCTCGGAGCGGGTGCGGGCCGTGTCCGCCTTGTAGAAGCGGTCGAAGACGTGGGGCAGGGCGTGGCCGGGGATGCCGGGGCCCTGATCGGTCACGGTGAGGACGGCGGACCCGTCCTCCGTGCGGGCGCGGACGGTCACGGGCGGACTCCCGTGGTGGAGGGCGTTGCCGATGAGGTTGGCGAGGACGACGTCGACGCGGCGGGGGTCGGCGTGCACGGGAACGGGCCCGGCCAGATCGACGGTGACCCGGTCGTCGGTGTCCCAGCCCCGCAGGTGGAGGGTCTTCGTGACGAGGGTCCGCAGGTCGATGTCCTCGGCGCGCAGCGGGGCGGTCCTGGCGTCGAAGCGGGACACCTCCATCAGGTCCTCGACCATCCGGGCGAGGGTGCGGGTCCCGTCGCTGACCAGGCGGGCGGCGTCGGCGGTCTCGGGCGGCAGGATCCCGGAGGCCGCGTCCTCGTCGAGGACCTCGGTGACGGCGGTCATCGCCGCGAGCGGGGTGCGGAGTTCATGGGCGACGTCGGCGGCGAAGCGGCGGGCGCCCGCCTCCATCCGCCGCAGCTCGGCGTCGTCGCTCTGGAGCGTGGCGGCCATGGTGTTGAACGTGCGGGTGAGGTCGGCGAGTTCGTCGCCGCCCTTCGCGTCGAGCCGGGTGCCGAGTTCACCCGCCGCGATCCGCTCGGCGCCGTCGTGGAGCCTGCGTACGGGACGCAGTACGCGACGGGCGGCGAACAGCGCGGGCACGAGGGCGAGGGCGAGGGCCGGGACGGCCGCCGTCCTGGCGGCGGCGAGCAGGGCCGCGATGTCCGCCCGGTCCTCGTCGAGCGCGAAGGACGCGTAGACGGTCAGGCCGGACGGGGTACTGGTGGGCTCGGTGGAACCGGTGGAGCCGTACGTGACCGGCATCGCGAGCACCAGCAGGGGCCGCCCCCGGTCCTCGACGCGCTGGGTCGCGGCCCCGGCACCGTCGCGCACCACCGCGCGCAGCGCCTCCGGGACGGGCGGCGGCGTCGGCCCGGCGGAGACCGGCGGACCGCCCTGGTAGGCGACGGCGGAGTGCCAGGCCCGGGCACCGCCGACGCGGTCGAGCTGGAGGGCCAGATCGCGCAGGTCGCCCGTGCTCGGCGGGAACGGCAGTCCGGGCGCGAGGGAGTCGAGCTGGGCGCGCAGGTCGGCGACGGCGGCGTCCCTGGTCCGGTCGAGGATGCCGGTACGGGCCTGCTGGAAGATGAGGGCGGCGGTGATCAGGGAGCCGAAGGCGGCGGCGAGGAGGAAGGCCACCACCAGCCGCACGCGCAGGCCGCGCGGGACGCGGAGCCGGAGGCTCATGCCACGGGCCCGAAGCGGTAGCCGAACCCGCGCACGGTCCGTACGTACACCGGTGCGCGCGGATCGTCCTCGACCTTCGCCCGCAGCCGGGTCACACAAGCGTCGACCAGGCGGACGTCACCGTAGAAGGAGTGCTCCCAGACCTGCTCCAGGAGCTGCTGGCGGGAGTAGACCTGCCCGGGGGCGGCGGAGAGGAACAGCAGCAGCTTCAGCTCGGAGGGAGCGAGGGGCAGTTCGGCGCCGTCCCTGCCGACGATGAGGGCCACCCGGTCGATGGTGAGGTCGCCGTGCCGTTCCGGCCCGACGCCGCCGCCGCTCGCGGTCCGCTCGGCCTCGTCGTCCTGGGCGGGGACGACCCGGCGCAGGACCGCCTTGATCCGCGCCTCCAGGACCTCCCCGACGGCCGGTTTGACGATGTAGTCGTCGGCGCCCGCCTCCAGTCCCACGACCATGTCGATGTCGTCGCCCCGGGCGGACAGGATGATGATCGGCACCTGCTTGCTCTCCCGGATGCGGCGGCACACCTCCAGACCGCTCATCCCGGGCAGCATCAGATCGAGCAGCACCAGGTCCGGCCGGTGCCGTTCCAGCACGAGCAGACCCGTCTCACCACTGGCCGCGACCTCCACCTCGTGCCCCCGGCGTCTGAGCGCGAGCGTGACGCCCTTCTGTACGGCGAGGTCGTCTTCGATCAGCAGGACTCGTGCCATGACGGTGTGCTCTGCTCCTTCTTTCCGGAGGGGTGCGGCGCTCTACGGGGTTCTTCGGCGTGCTTCGACGTTCTTCGAGTGCTTCGAGTGCTTCGAGTGCTTCGACGTTCTTCGACCAGGGTGCTCGAAGCGTATGACCACCGGTTTCGCTTTTCATGATGAAACGATGACGACCTGCCGCTTCGTGCCCGCGGTCGGGTTCCGTCGACGTCATGAGCGACGCACCCCAGCACGACAGGACGCACCGGGCCCGGCCGGGCCGCACCCGGTGGATCACCCTGGCGGCGGCCGCCGCCCTGGCCCTGACCGGGGCGGTGGCCTTCGGCCTCCTCGGGGAGAGCCCGCCGGGCCCCCACCCCGGCGGGGCCGCCGCCCGGGACCGGGCGCTCGACGCGGGCCCGGGGCTGCCGCGTCCGGTGGTGGAGACGGCCATCGTCCGCGAGTCGGAGTCGCCCGGGAAGACGGTGAACATCACCCTCGACGACGGTCCCGACCCCCGTTGGACCCCCAAGGCCCTCGAACTGCTGCGGCAGCACAAGGCCAAGGCCGTGTTCTGTGTGACGGGCCCCAACGCCGCCGCCCACCCGGAACTCGTCCGGCGGATCGTCGCCGAAGGACACCGTCTGTGCGACCACTCGATGAGCCATGACACCGCGATGGACAAGCAGCCCGTCGCGTACCAGGAGAAGGAGATCCTGGACGCCAAGCGCCTGATCGACCGGGCCTCCGGCGGCGCGCCCCTCCGGTACTACCGGGCTCCCGGCGGCGCCTTCACCCCGGAGAGCCGCCGGACAGCCGCCGCCCACGGAATGCGCAGCCTCGGCTGGAACGTCGACCCGAGCGACTACGAGCGGCCCGGTACCGACCGGATCGTCCGGGCCGTACGGCAGCAGATCACGAAGGGCCCGACCGTCCTCCTCCACGACGGCGGTGGCGACCGGGCCCAGTCGATGGGGGCCCTGGAACAGCTCCTGCCCTGGTTCACCGAGCAGGGCTACGCGTTCAGCTTCCCCAAGGCCGACTGAACCGCGCGCGACCGCACCTTCCGGCGCGGGCTCGGCGCCCCGCCCATTGCCGTCCCCTCCCCTGCTCCCGCCCCCTCTCCCAGCTCCCCTTTCCTCCTCCCTCTCTCTCCCCCCCCCGCACTTCTTCCCTCTCCTCCTCCGTGCCGAAAGGTTCCGCACCACCCATGAAGATCAACACTCCTGTCCTCGCCCTTGCCGCAGTCGTCGTCTCTCTCGGTCTGGCGGCGTGCGGCGGCCCGGCCGGTGGCACCGCCGGAACCGTTGACGGCCGTGCCGACGGCCGCACTCCGGTCGCGGAGCCCGGTCCGAAGGGCGCGAAGGAGCCCGGTTCGAAGGACACCAAGCCGCACCGACTGCTGTGGATGGGCGATTCCATCGGTGAGGCCGGGGCGCCCGCCCTCAAGGCGGCCATGGAGGCGAGCGGTGCCGGTTTCGCCTCGATGGCCAGTGCGGGCGGCGGCGGTGTGGTCGGGGAGATGGCCGCCCCCACCTGGGCGACCCTCACGAAGGAACTCGCGTCGTTCAAGCCCGATGTCGTCGCCTACCAGATCACCACCTACGACTGGGGCACGGTCACCGAGCAGCGCGCCGCGTACGGACGGCTGGCCGAGACCGTGAACAAGGCCGGTGCCGACCTCCTGATCGTGTCCGCCCCTCCGTTCAGGATCGACGATTTCTACAAGCCGCACACGGCCGCCATCAAGACGGCTCCTCGATCGGCCGCCGCGATCGCGGACGAACACCCGGACACCGTCCGCTTCCTCGACGCCTCCGCCCTGTGGGGCTCCGACAGCGCGGCCGACGCCGCGCAGCGGAGCAAGGACGGCATCCACACCTGCCAGCAGGGGGCGGCGGCCTTCGCCGGCTGGTTCGGCAAGGAACTCGGCAAGCGGTACGGCTTCGCTCCCGCCGCACCGGCCACATGGGCCACCGGAGCGTGGACCGGTGACAAGGTCTACGGCCCGCTCGGCTGCGCGTGACCCCCTCTCCTCCCCTCCTGTCCCCGTCCGCGCGGGCGGCGCCGGTCCCACCGGTGCCTCCTGTCCCCCGAGGAGCCCCATGACCGTGCCGGCCTCCATGTCCGCCCCCGTCCGCCCGCCCCGTTCCCGCCGCCGGGGCCGCCCCGCCCCCGGCGCGGAGCCGGTCACCGGCACGGGCCACGTCCCGGCCCTGGAAGGACTGCGCGGTCTCGCCGTCCTCGGCGTCCTGCTCTTCCACGCCGGTCACTTCGGCGGCGGCTTCCTCGGGGTGGACCTCTTCTTCGTCCTGTCCGGGTTCCTCATCACCGGACTGCTCCTCAGGGAGGCGCGTGCCGCCGACGGCCGTATCCGCCTCGCCGCCTTCTGGGGGCGACGGGCCCGCCGTCTGGTGCCCGCGCTCGCCGTCATGATCGCCGGAACGCTGGTCCTGGTCACGCTGTTCGGCGCGCCTTCCCTCCGGCGGCAGGCCCTCGACGACACCCCCTGGGTGCTCGCCAACCTCGCCAACTGGCACTTCATCGCCGAGCAGACGGGCTACTGGCAGGCGTCCGGCACCCAGGTGTTCAGCCATCTGTGGAGCATCGCCGTCGAGGAACAGTTCTACGTCGTCTGGCCCCTGCTGGTCGCCCTGCTCGTCCGCGTCGGCCGTCCCGGCGGGAGCGAGCGGCTCGTCGCCGTGGCGGCCACGGCCGGAGCGCTGCTCTCCCTCGCCCTCATGATCACGCTCGTCGATCCGGTCGACACGACACGGGTCTACGAAGGCACCGACACGCGCGCCTTCTCCCTGCTCCTGGGCGCGCTGGCGGCGACGGAGCCCGCCTCCCGGCTCGTCCGCCGGTTCGGGGAACGGGCCAGGACACGGTGGGCCGCTGCCCTGGCCGCCGCCATCACGGCGTACTGGCTGACCGCCGACGGACAGGGCTCACCCTGGCTCTTCCAGGGCGGACTCTTCCTGCACGCCCTGGCGGCGGCCCTGCTGATCGCCTGCGTGGCCCACGCCCCTCGCGACGGAGCCGGTCACACTCCGCACGGCACGGACGCCCACGATCCAGACAGTGCGGACGTCCACGCTCCACACGGCGCAATCGCCCACGCTCGGCACGGCGCGGTCGCCCGCATCCGGCGAGGAGTGGTCGCCCGCGTCCTCTCCGTACCGCCGCTGCGTGGCCTCGGTCTGCTCTCGTACAGCCTCTACCTGTGGCACTGGCCGGTGTTCCTGCTGCTGGACGAGGAGCGGCTGGGCCTGACGGGCTGGAGCCGGACCGTCGTGCTCCTGGCCGTCTCCCTCGCCGCCGCCCTCCTCTCCAAGCTCCTGGTCGAGGACCCCGTCCGCTTCCGCGCGCCCTGGGCATACGGCCGTACCGGCGCGGTGGCCCTGCTGGGCACGCTCGCCGCGCTCCTCGCCCTGTGGGCCTTCCTCCCCCGGCCGCAGCTCGGCGCGGGCACCGTGGACATCACCCGCCTCAGCGCCGACGGCTCCGCCGCCACGGGATCGTCCCGGAGCGCCGCTCCTGCGCCGGGCGCGCCCATGAGTCCGGGCCCGTAGGGGTGACGCGACCCTCAGGGGTGACGCGACCCGGGTGGGCTGTCCGGCCCTTACGGGGAGTTCGACCCGGGTGGGGGCCGACCCGTAAGGGGCGCGTCCGCTACGGGTGTGAGCCCGCCAGCGGCGCGGCACGGTCGAGGTACCGCGTCGCGTAGGACCGCCAGGGGCGCCAGGCGTCCGTCCCCGAGGGGTCCGGCTCCGGGGTCCCCGGTTCCGGACGGTCCGGATTCGAATAGCCCGCTTCCGATCGGCCCGGTTCCGGGTGGTCCGGATTCGGGTGGTCCGGCAGGGAGACGTCCGGGTCGCCGAGTGCTCGCATCCGGATGAGGGCGGCGGCCCCGGCATCGACGCCCGGGACGGACCGCAGGGCGCGCTCGGCCTCGTCGCGGTCGGCGCCGGGGTCGAGCCGGACGTCGCCGTCGGCGAGCGCGCGGGCCAGCGGACCCGCGACGGGGTGCCCGGTCAGTGCCCGGGGCTCCGGGAACACATGGGTGAGGGTGCCGCAGCCGGTGGCCAGCGGCGTACCGTACGCCTCGACGACCCGGGCCGACTCCGCCGCGCCGAGGACCGTCCGCAGTGCGAACTCCTCCGGTTCGGCCGTCCCCGGGGAGCGGACGCCGGGCCTGGCGGCGACCTCGGCGGCCAGTCCCGGGACGGCGCCGAGACGCTCGGCGACCGCGTACGGGTCGGCGTCCAGGTCGAAGAGGCGGCGCAGCCGGTGCACGGCGGTGGTGAGGTCGCGCAGTTCGGTCAGATGGATCCGGGCGTCCAGCCAGTGCCCGGCGGACCGTTCGTCCACGGACACCACCCCGGTGCCGTAGGGCAGTCGCAGGGTGCGCCGGTAGGTACGGCGCCCGGGGGCACCGACGACCTCCTCCACCCGGGGCACGGCCTCGGCGGCGAGCAGGTCGAAGACCTCGTCGGCGGCGTACGGCCCCCGGTGGGCCAGCCGCAGCGGCACCCCGGCGGCGAGCGCGGTCCGTGCCCCGGCCCCGCTGCCCGCCTCGGCGCGCAGGTCGGTGGGGGTGCGGGCGTAGACGGTGCGGATCGTCTCGTTGAACTGGCGGACGCTGGCGAACCCGGCCGCGAACGCGATCTCGGTCACCGGGAGCCCGGTCGTCTGGAGCAGCAGCCGTGCGGTGTGCGCCCGCTGGGCGCGGGCGAGCGCCACGGGACCCGCGCCCACTTCGGCGGTGAGCTGGCGCTGTACCTGCCGGGTGCTGTAGCCGAGGCGTCCGGCGAGACCGGGCACGCCCTCCCGGTCGACGACCCCGTCGCCGATCATGCGCATGGCACGGCCGACGACATCGGCCCGGACGTCCCAGGCGGCGGAGCCGGGCACGGCGTCCGGGCGGCAGCGGCGGCAGGCCCGGAAGCCGTGGCCCTGGGCGGCGGCGGCCGTCGGGAAGAAGGCCACGTTCCGCCGCTTGGGGGTGACGGCGGGGCAGCTGGGACGGCAGTAGATCCCGGTGGTCCGTACGGCGAAGAAGAACTCTCCGTCGAAGCGTGCGTCCCTGCTGCTGACCGCCTGGTAGCGGGTGTCGTCGTCGGTCACGTCTCCCAGTGTGCGGCCGTACGCGGGGCGCGGCTCGCGGTTTTCGGACGTGACGCTGCCGGGCGGCGGGGAGCGGCGGGCCGGGAGCGGGGGCCGCCCGGCCTCCGCTCGCCGCGCTCAGCCGGAACCCCGGCCCGGTCGGACGGACCGGACCGGTCCAGGGCAGACCGGACCGGGCCAGACCCATCACCCGGGCGGGCCGAGGAACGGCCGCGCCCGGCGGCCCGTACCGCGCGGGCCCTGTCCCGGCCCGTCCGGCACCCGCCCGCGCACCGGCACCGGCACGGCACTGGCACGGACCCGACCCCCGGCACACGCGCCCCGACCCGGCCGCGTCCCGCCCTACCGGACGCGTCCGCGCTTCAGTTCCATCGCCTGGCGGCCCTCCGCGCCCTTGCGCTTCCAGTCCTTGAGGATCTCGGTGCGCAGGCGGGCGTCGGTCTTGGCGACGAGCCGCTGGTTCTCCCGGAGGAGCTTGCGGTAGCTGTCGAACCGGCGCACGGGCAGCGAGCCGTCCTCGATCGCCGCCGCGACGGCGCAGCCCGGCTCGGACTCGTGGGCGCAGTCGTGGAAACGGCACGCACGGGCCAGCTCCTCGATCTCCGAGAAGACCTGGCCGACACCGGTCTCGGCGTCCCAGAGCCCGACGCCGCGCAGTCCGGGGGTGTCGATGAGGACTCCCCCGCCGGGCAGCACGAAGAGGTTCCGGGTGGTGGTGGTGTGACGGCCCTTGCCGTCGATGTCACGGGCCGCCTGGACGGCCATGACGTCCTGGCCGACGAGGGCGTTGGCCAGCGTGGACTTCCCGGCGCCGGAGACGCCGAGGAGCACGGTCGTCCCGCCCGCGACGACGCCGGACAGCACGTCGACCCCTTCGCCGGTGGCGGAGCTGAGGGGCAGCACCTGGACACCGGGGGCGACCGTCTCGACGTCCTCGACGAGGTAGGAGAGCCCGGTGGGGTCGGGGACGAGGTCCGCCTTGCTGAGGACCACGATCGGCTGGGCGCCGGACTCCCAGGCCAGGGCGAGGAAGCGTTCGATGCGGCCGAGGTCGAGGTCGACGGCGAGGGAGACGGCGATGACCGCGTGGTCGACGTTGGCCGCGAGGATCTGTCCCTCGGACCGCTTGGAGGACGTGGACCGCGCGAAGGCCGTACGGCGCGGCAGGCACGCCCGTACGTACCGGGGGTCGCCGCCTTCGGGATCGACGGCGGCCCAGTCGCCGGTGCAGACGACCCGGAGCGGATCGTGCGGGGTCACGAACGCGGTGTCGGCGCGGACGGTCCCGTCGGCGGTGGCGACGTCGCACTGCCCCCGGTCGACGCGCACGACCCGCCCGGGGACGAGTCCCTGAGCGGCGTACGGGGCGAAGGACTCGGCCCAGCCGGAGTCCCAGCCGTGGGCGTCGAGCACGGCGGAGGAGAAGGAGGAGAAGAGGGAGGAGGAACGGTGGGAGAGCGGGAAAGACAAGGGGGACCCTTCACAGGGGCGGCCCCGGCGCTGCGTGTCTGAACAGTGAGGTCAGCCGGTGGCCACGGAGGTGGAGTGGACGAGCTTCTGCGTGAGGGCGAGGCCCTTCGTGGCGACGACAGCCATCTGTCACACCTCCTGTGTCTCTGTTTCCGCGCGCGGTTCCTCCACGCGTCCGTACGGCGGCGCCGCACGGGATCCCGTGCCGCGAGGTCGTACGCGAACACGGTAGCCGGACCGTTCCTCCGTACGCCAAGGGTTTTTCTCAGACCACCGCGAGCAGGACCATCAGTGCCGCCGTGAGGAGCAGCGTCATCGGGACGGCCAGGGTGCCGGGGGGCGGGACGCGGAGTCTCGGGGCGGGTGGTGCCGCTTCCCCGGTACGGACGGCCGTGGCGCGGGCGCGGGCCAGGGCGTCGGCCGGGGGGTGTCCCGGCAGTTCCACCCGCCAGGGGCGGCGCGGTTCGTGGCGGACGACGGCCGCGCGGTGGGTGCGGGCGTCCTGGGGATCCAGCAGGTTCTCGACCTCGATCCGGTACGGGGGTCCGGCATCCGGCAGCACCGTGAGGTCGAAGACGAGCGCCGCGCCCCGGGCGCGGACCGAATGGAGCCACGCGGGCGCGTGCGCGGCCCGTCCCGGGTCCACGGGGCCCTGGGCCGTGCCCGGCCGGTGCCGCAGACGCAGCCGGGCGAGGTGGATGAGGAGGGCGTAGGTGGCGTTCAGGCCCAGCATCATCAGCCAGCGCGGGCCCTGGAGCGCCCCGTGCGCGAGGGCGGTGACGGCGACGGCACCGGGGACGGCCACGGCGAGGGTGCCAAAGCTGAGGGCGAGGCGCAGCAGGTCGCCGAGGGGGACGCGGTAGGTCCCGGGCCGCGCGAGCGGCTCCGTGGCGGTGGGCCGGTCGCCCTCCGGGGCCGGGCCGCCGCCCGGTTCCCCGTCGCCCTCCGGCGCGAGTTCCGGATACAGCTCCTGGTAGCGATCGGGGTTCATGGGGCGCAGGCCCGGCGTGGTGCCCGCGAGGAGCAGGAGGGCGCCGAGGGCCACGAGTCCGTAGGCGACGACCACGGCATGGTCGTCCTCGCGGCCCAGGAGGAGCCCGAAGGCGGCCAGGAGCACGGCGAGTCCGGCGGCCCCGGCGGCCCCGAGGAAGGGGGCGGCGAGCAGGACGGCGCCCACCGCCGAGGGCGCCGCGAGGAACAGCGCGCCGCCCGCCAGCTGGTCGGTCCCGCAGCCGTCGGAGTCGCAGGTCCAGCGGACGGCCGAGCGTTCGGTGGCGTACACATGGCAGAGGAACCAGGTCTGCCAGAACAGCAGAACGGCCGCCGCGGCCCAGGGCCAGGAAGTCCGTGCGTACGCGCGCGTGTTCATGCGCCGACCGTAGTGGGTGGGCCGGGCGGCGGGGAGGCCCGGTCCGCCCACGTCCGATTCGTTCAAGACCCGTTCCGGTTCGGTCATCTACGTTTCCCTCATGAACACAGCACCCCGCATCACCCCTCAGCTGGACCTCGTCGGTGTCGTCGTCTCGGACATGGGGGCCTCGCTCGGTTTCTACCGGCGGCTCGGGATCGAGCTGCCCGAAGGGAGCGAGGGGGCGCCGCACGTCGAGGCCGTACTGCCCGGCGGGCTGCGGATCGCCTGGGACACCGAGGAGACCGTGCGGTCCTTCGACCCGGGCTGGACGCGGCCCGTCGGCGGGAACCGCGTCGAACTGGCCTTCCGCTGCGCCACGCCCGAGGACGTGGACGCGGTCTACGCGGAGCTGACGGCCGCCGGGTACCAGGGGCATCTGAAGCCCTGGGACGCCGTCTGGGGCCAGCGTTACGCCGTGGTGCTCGACCCGGACGGGTCGGGCGTGTCGCTCTTCGCGGACTCCGGCAGCGAGGCCGCGTAGGCGCCGAGGGTGGTCCCCGCGAGGGCCCGGGTCTCGCGGGCCAGATGGGCCTGGTCCGCGCAGCCCGCGCGGACCGCCGCCTCGGCGTACGGCACTCCGGCGCGGACCAGGGCCAGCGCCCGCTGGAGACGGAGCACCCGGGCGAGCGTCTTGGGGCCGTAGCCGAAGGCGTCCAGGGAGCGCCGGTGGAGCTGCCGTGCGCCGAGCCCGACCTCGTCGGCCGTCTCGGCGACGGCACGCCCCGCGCCGAGCCGTGCGACGACGGCGCGCAGCAGCGGGTCGGGGGCGGGGGCGTCGGCGGCCCGGACCCGTACCAGCGCGTCGAGGGCGGTCGCCGGGTCCGGGGCGGCGGTGATCCGTTCGCCGAGCCGTCGGGCCTCGGCCCCGCCCCACAGCGCGCCGAGGTCGATCCTGCGGTCGCGCAGTTCACGGGCGGGGACGCCGAGGAAGCGGGGCGCGTCACCGGGCGCGAAGCGGATTCCGGCGTACCGGGCGGCGGTCTCGCCGGGCACGTGCGCGCGGGTGTCGGGTCCGGCGACCATGAGGTGCCCGTCGGCCCAGATCAGGTCCATGCATCCGTCGGGCAGCACGGCCCGGACCGGTCCCTCGTCGGGGACGGCGGTACGGCTCCACAGGACGGCACCGTCGAGCAGGGCGGGGCGTTCCTCGTACACCCCTCCAGCGTAGGCCGTCGGAGCCGGGAACTCCCCCGGGACGAAGGCCGTTGGAACGTGCGGACCCGGGGGACGAGCGGATCTGGACCGTGGAGGTCGGTATGGCTCGGCAGGGGGCGCTTCGGCGCGGGTTCGGTGTGGTGGCGGTGGTCGTCGCGGTGACGGCGGGCACGGTGACGGCGGCCTCGGCGGCCGGTGGGGACGGGAGGCACGGTGCGACCCGGGCCGCGATGGCGGAGCTCGTACGGGACGAGGGGCTGCCCGGGACGATAGCGGGGGTCCGGGAGGGCGACGGCGACTGGTCGGCGGCCGTCGGCGTGGCGGACACCTCGACCGGGCGGGCGCGGTCGGCCCGGGAGCGGTTCCGGATCGGGAGCGTGACGAAGACCTTCACCGCGACGGTGGTCCTCCAGCTCCAGGCGGAGGGAAGACTCGACCTGGACGACACCGTGGAGAGGTGGCTGCCCGGCGTGGTGCCGCCCGACGGGACGCACAGCCCGGTGATCACGGTCCGGCAGCTGCTCGGGCACCGCAGCGGGCTGTTCTCGTACGACGAGGACCCGCTGATGATCGAGCGGCTGGCCTCGCCCGCCTTCCTGGCGCACCGCTACGACACCTACCGGCCCGAGGACCTGGTGCGGATCGCGGTCTCCCACCCCCGGCTCTTCGAGCCGGGCGAGAAGGTCTCGTACTCCAACACCAACTACATCCTCGCCGGGATGATCATCGAGAAGGTCACCGGCCGTCCGTACGGGTGGGAGATCGAGCGGCGGATCGTCCGGCCCCTCGGTCTCTCCGGGACGAGCCTGCCCGGCACCTCGGCCGGTATGCCCCGGCCGCACGCGCTCGGCTACTCCACGCTGTTCGGCGGCAGCCCGACTCCGCTGGAGACCACCGAGCTGAACCCCTCCTGGGGCGGTGCGGCCGGGGAGATGATCTCCACGACCGCCGACCTGACCCGCTTCTACGCGGCCCTGATGCGCGGGAAGCTGCTGCCCCGGGCGGAGATGGCCGAGATGGTCCCCGCCACCGGCGGCCCCGGGCTCGGCATCGGCACCGCGAAGCTGAGCTGCGGGGTCACGCTCTGGGGTCACGACGGCGGCATCCACGGTTCGTCGACGGTGGCGCTGACCACCCGCGACGGACGGCACGTGGCGGCCTTCCACACCAACGCCGACTGGGTCGTGGGCGAGCGGCGGCTCATGGAGGCCGAGTTCTGCCGCTGAGCGGCACCTCGGGGGCAGTTCGTCAGGTCCGGGAGCGGATCGGGTCGGGGTGCCCCCGCCGGTCCCCCTCCTGCCCGGCCTTAGGGGCGGGCGAGGGGGATACTGGGCGGGAGAACCGCCCCAGCGCCGAAACCGCTCCGGAGGGGGTCGTGCCGGTGGGGGCGTCGTCGTCGGAAGCCTTGTGAGGGGAGCCGTTCCATGACCACGGCGAAAGACCTGTTCCTGAGCGCCATGGAGCCGGAGCCCGGGCGTTCCGTGGGGCAGGGCGATCTGTCGCTCGCGCTCGCGGGAGCCGAGCTGATCGATCTCATCGGGGCGGGGGCGGTGACCGTGGACGGCGACCGCGTCGTGCCGGGCGGGGCCTGGGCGCCGGACGATCCGCTCCTTCGCCGGGCCGTGGCGGAGGTCGACCGGGAGGCGCCCCCCGAGCCGATCGAGGACTGGCTGTGGCGCCGGGGCCGGGGCCTCTCGGCCACGTACCAGGAGGCGCTGGAGGCGGGCGGTGAGCTGATCCGGAAGCGCGACCGCCGGTCGCCCTTCGGCGCGGGACACGTCGAACCGGCCGACACGCCCGCGCGCGTGCGGGCCGCCGACCGCAGACGGGAGGGGGAACCCGTACTGGCCGCCCTCTCCTCGGCCGTGGGCATCGGCGGGAGCGACGGATTCCCTGAGGAGCCCGACGACGGTACGGGCGTGGGCACCGGCGGGGACGACCGGGACGGCGACGGCACCGGAGCCGACGACGGCGGGCCCGTCGACAGTGGGCCCGACCTCGGGGACGACGCGGTCACCGCCGTGGTGGCCCGCGTCCACGACGCGGTGATGGAACTGGAGGCCGTACGCCAGCGGCGGGCCATCGAGGGCTCCGCCTTCGCCAATCTGTGGCGCGGAGTCTGAGCCCGGCCCCCGGGCCGGTCAGTCCTTCTCGCGGCCGGAGTGCAGCCGGGACTTGACGTCGTCCGGGGGGAGGAACCGGGACCAGCGCTCCGGGAACTCGGACGGCATGTCCGGGTCGTCCTCGTCCACGTCCTCCGCCTCCGCCCGCACCCGGGCGACGAGTTCCGCCGCCTGGACGGCGCGGGCCCGCTCGTTCGCCTCGCGGGCGGCGGCGGTGGCGACGGACGGCCAGACACGGTCGATGGCGGCGTTCACGGCGGCGCCGACGAGGACGGCGAAGGCCGAGATGCCGATCCAGAGGAGGACCGCGATGGGGGCGGCGAGCGAGCCGTAGATCGTGGGGCCCTCGACCTGGCTGGTGAGGTAGATCCGCAGCACGAAGCTCCCCAGCACCCACATCCCGAGCGCGACGAGCGAGCCGGGGATGTCCTCGATCCACGGCGACCGCACCGGCACGGACACGTGGTAGAGCGTGGTGAGGAAGGCGATGGAGAGCAGGATGACGGCCGGCCAGTAGAGGACGGAGACGACCTCCGTGCCCCAGGGGAACAGCGCCACCACCCGGTCGGGGCCGACGACCGCGAGGGGCAGGACGACAGCTCCGATGAGCAGCGCCACGATGTACAGGAGCAGGGCGAGCAGCCGGGTCTTGACGATGCCCCGGTGCCCGTCGAGGCCGTACATGACGGTGATGGTGTCGATGAAGACGTTCACCGCGCGGGAGCCCGACCAGAGGGCGATGGCGAAGCCCAGGGAGATCAGGTCGGGCCGTTTGCCCTGGGTGACGTCGTCGAGGAGGGGTTCGGCGATGTCGCGGACGCCCCGGTCGGAGAGGACCGTCCCGGCCGCGTGGAGGATGTTCTCCCGGATGCTGGCGACGGTGTCCGTGTTGGTCCAGCCGTCGACGTAGCCGAGGACGGCGATCAGACCGAGCAGCAGGGGTGGCAGGGACAGCAGCGTGAAGAACGCGGCCTCGGCCGCGAGCCCGAGGATGCGGTACTCGATGCACGAGTTCACGGTGTCCTTGAGGAGCAGCCAGGCCATCTTCCGCTTCGAGACGTTGCGGTAGAGGACACGCGCGCGGTGGAGCCTGCTCCAGGGCCGCCGCTCGGGCCGTTCGGGTGTTTCGCTTGCTGCCTGCACCTGCTTACCGTATCGGCATGGCACCGAGCACCCACACCGTGACCAACCAGCCCCCTCCCCTGGTGGGACACGACGTCTTCACGAGCGACCGGGCGCTGGCGGAGGCGGTCGAACGGCACCTCGCCCCCGAACTCCTCCCGGAGGCCCGTGAGGAGCTCACCGCGCTGGGCGTGGCTACCGGATCGGAGCAGGTGCGGGAGTGGGGCGAGCGGGCGAACGCGAACCCGCCCCGGCTGCGGACCCACGACCGGTACGGGCACCGGATCGACGAGGTCGAGTTCGATCCGGCCTGGCACCGGCTCCTGGGCCGTTCGGTGGGGGCGGGCCTGACCAACGCGTGGGGCCGTCCGGGTGGTCATGTCCGGCGGGCCGCCGGGTTCCTGGTGGTGTCCCAGGCGGAGGCGGGGCACGGCTGTCCGCTGTCGATGACGCACGCCGCCGTGCCCGCGCTGCGCGCCGAACCGGAACTCGCCGAGGTGTGGGAGCCCGCGGCGCTCTCCTCCGTCTACGAGCGGGAGCTGCGGCCGGTCGCGGAGAAGTCCGGGGTCCTGCTCGGGATGGCCATGACGGAGAAGCAGGGTGGCAGCGACGTCCGGACGAACACGACGGAGGCGCGCCCGCTGGCGTCCGACGGGGAGTACGTCCTGACGGGGCACAAGTGGTTCTGCTCGGCGCCGATGTCGGACGGGTTCCTGGTGCTCGCCCAGGCACCGGAGGGGCTGACCTGCTTCCTGGTGCCCCGGGTGCTCGCGGACGGTTCGCGGAACGCCTTCGCGCTCCAGCGGCTGAAGGACAAGCTGGGCAACCGTTCGAACGCCTCCGCCGAGGTGGAGTTCGACGGCACGACATGGGCGCGCCGGGTCGGCGAGGAGGGGCGCGGACTGCGCACCGTCATGGGGGCGGTGGCGGCGACCCGGCTCGACTGCGTCCTCGGTTCGGCGGCGCTGATGCGGCAGGCGGTGACGCGGGCCGTCCACCACTGCGCGCACCGCCGCGCGTTCGGCGGGCTGCTCGTCGACAAGCCGCTGATGCGGAACGTGCTGGCCGATCTGGCACTGGAGTCGGAGGCGGCGACCGTCCTGGGGATGCGGCTCGCCGCCGCGTACGACGCCGGTACGGAGCGGGAGCGGGCGCTGTTGCGGATCGCGGTGCCCGCGGCGAAGTACTGGGTGACCAAGCGGTGTACGCCGTTGGTGGCGGAGGCCCTGGAGTGCCTGGGCGGCAACGGCTACGTGGAGGAGTCCGGGATGCCCCGGCTGCTGCGGGAGTCGCCGGTCAACTCGGTGTGGGAGGGCTCGGGGAACGTACAGGCCCTCGACGTGGTCCGGGCGCTGCGGACCGAGCCCGCCGCCCTGGACGCGCTGCTGCGGGAGGTGGGGGCGGCGCGCGGCGCGGACCACCGCCTCGACCGGGCGATCCGGGAACTCCTGGGGGAGCTGGCGGACCTGGACGGGGTCGAGGCGCGGGCCCGGCGGCTCGCGGAGCGGCTGGCGCTGGTCCTCCAGGGGGCGTTGCTGGTGCGCTGGGCCCCGCCGGAGGTCGCGGACGCGTTCTGCGCGGCGCGGCTGGGCGGGGACGGCGGCGGGGCCTTCGGCACCCTGCCGCACACCCTGGACCTGCGGAGCCTGGTGGACCGGGCCCGGGTGGAGGCCTGAGGGAGCCGGGCCCGCAGGGGGCGGGAGCCTGGGCGGCGGTCCGGTGTCGCGCTACGAGGCGGGGCCGGGCGATGTGGGCCGGGTGGCGCGGTGGGGCTCAGGCGCTGTCCGACGGTCGTGCTTCGGGGGCGGGGATCCGGAGACCGTAGAGGGTGGAGCGGTTGTTCTCGGTTCAGCCGGTGGGCGGGGCGGGCTCCGCTCCGGTCCGGGTCAGGAAGTCGGTGAGTACGTCCGCGAGTCTTTCGGGCTGGTCCTCCGGGACGAGGGTGGAGGAGTCGGCGATGACGACCAGTCGGCCCTGCGGGTACAGCTCGGCCAGGCGGGGGCCGTGCTCACGCGGCATCAGTCGGTCCTCCGTCGCCCAGACGACCAGTACCGGGCGGTCGAAGGCACGCAGTCGCTCGCTCCAGGCCAGCAGGGTCCCACGCCTGGGCGCCGAGGTGGCGAACTTGGCGAAGTCCCTGCGGATGGCCTTGCTGCGGGTCGCGGGAGCGAACCAGTCGTCCATGATCTCGTCCGGGATCCCGCGCAGGCTCATTCCGCCGTAGCCGTTGCGGCTGTTCCGGAACGCGGGAAGACGCATGAGGCGCGTCAGGAGCCACACGCCACCGGGGACCCCGCACACCGCGGCCGCCGCCCTGGCCGGTCCGGGGGGAAAATTGTCGAACGCCTCGCAGGCCACCAGGACCAGGCGCGCGACCCGCTGGGCTTTCCCCTCCGACACCAGGAACTGGCCGCCGCCCCAGTCGTTCAGGACGAGCGTCACGTCATCGAGCCCGAGCCGTTCGATGAACTCGCCCAGGAGGAGTGCGACGCCACGATGGGACAGATCCGCGTCCGGGGCCATCGGCCGGCGATGTCCGCCGAGAGGCAGCGTGGGCAGGACACAGCGGTACCCGTGCAGCAGTGGTACCACTTTGCGCCACTGCGTCTCGTTCATCGGCAGGCCATGGCAGAACACCAGCACGGGCCCGTCGCCCCCGGTGTCCTGGTAGTCGACTGTTCCGGACGACAGCACGATCTGTGGCATCACACCCCCAGGTGACAGAGCGCTCCAAGTCCGCCCCAGTCAACACCGGAAGGCCGCCTCACGAACACCGCTCGGAGCGCTCCGTCGCCCGGTCGTCGTTCCTGACGGCCGCGCCGAGACCGCCCCCAGGAGGCCCGCCTCGGGCTCAGACGCCCGAAAGATCCTGCTCAGGCAGTGCAACCATTCGCCGTGTCATCGGTCTGTTCCGGTGGAACGGGTGCGGAGCGCACCCGGAGCTCGACGAAAGACACCTTCATGCACCACCCCCGCCGGAACCGGCTGCGGCTTGCCGCGGCCGTCACCACTGCCCTCGCCGTCACCCTGAGCGGCGGCGCCCTGACCGTACCCGCGCACGCCGTGGTCGGTGTGGCCGCCCCGGCGGCGAGCGAGGGAGACGTCGTCGGCTTCGTCGGCGCGGAGCTGACCGACGCGGGGCTGACCGGGTTCCTCACCCGGCCCGAGCGGGACCTGCGACGCACGTACACGCGCTTCTCGGACGGTGTCGGCTTCGGCTATGACGACGACCGGGTCCAACTGCGCTCCTCGCGCACCACCGACTACCTGGTGAAGTCCTTCGGAGGGAAGGTCACGGTCACCGACCTGAGCGACTCGACCGTGTTCGAGGTCCCGCTGCGCTGGGGAGCCGACCGGATCCCGGCCTATGTCGGCGCCGCCGCGGACTCCGTGTTCACGACCGCCACCACCGACACGGGAACGGAGTTCGAGCAGCACAGCGCCGCGCGCGGCACGGTGGCCGTGACCGGTCTCCCCGCTGGGGCCACGGACTTCGCGGTGGCGCCGGGCACCCCGCAGGAAGCGATCGTCACCTTCACCGCCGAAGGCAAGCCCGCATGGGGCGTGATCGACCTGGCCGACGGCACCGTCTCCGAGATTCGCGGCCGGGCACCGGGCGCCGACAGAGGCGCCATCGCCCTCTCCGCCACCCACGTCGCATGGACCGAACGTGTCGGCATCCTCACCGCGACGCTCTTCCTCCTCGACCGTACGACCGGCAAGGCCAAGCAGCTTCCCCTGCCCGACGGCGCCACGCACGAGCCCCATCTCGGTCTCGTCGGCCGCTGGGTCGTCTACGGCGAGGCGTCCGAGGTCGACGATCCCTTCCAGGACCCGCTGAACGGACTCACCGCCTACCATCCCGCCACCGGCGAGCGGGTCAAGCTCATCGACCACCTCACCGCGGCCGCCGCCGCGCCCGACGCCCTGTACGCCAGTGGCGGCACTGTCGCCCAGGGCCAGGGCGTCTTCAGGATCACGGCCAACGCCGCCGGTCGGCCCACCGTGACCCAGGTGGCCTCCAACGGCGAACCGATCACCGTCAGGATCACCGGACAGCAGGTCCCCTCCCTCATCGACCTGGACAAGAACGACGGCACCGCGCGCCTGCGCTGGGACGTCTCCCGGACGTCCGTCAAGATCAAGGCCACCCTGCGGCACCAGCGCACCGGAAAGACCCAGTCGAAGACGGAGCACTACCCCTACACGCCGAACCTGGTCCTCGACTGGAAGGGCGACATCGGCTACGAGGACGAAGCCGCTCCGAACGGCGCCTACACCTGGGAGGTCGTGGCCGAGCCCCTCAACGGCATCGGCCCCGCCGCCGTCGCCAAGGGCTCGTTCAACGTGGTCCGGACAGCCCACCCGCACGACCTCGACGACAACGGCTCCCCCGACCTGCTCGCGGCCGACGCCTCCGGCAGGCTGTGGCTCTCCGACACCTACTACTCCCGGCGCTGGAACCAGCCCGAGCGACTGGAGGCGGGCGCCGGGAGGGCCCTGGTGGGTACCGGCTGGCAGATCTACGACCGGATCGAGACCGTGGGGAACGTGGCGGGCAGCGGCGTCGGTGACGTCGTCGCCCGCGACAAGGCGGGCGTGCTGTGGCTGCACCAGGGCAACGGGCGGGGCGGCTTCTCCGGCCGGGTCCGGATCGGATCGGGCTGGCAGACCTACGAACGCCTGGCGGGCGGCGCCGACCTCACCGGCGATCGTCGCCCGGACCTGCTCGCCACCGACCGGGCGGGCATCCTCTGGATGTACCGGGGCACCGGCAACGCCAAGGCACCCTTCACGTCCCGGGTGAAGATCGGCGGGGGCTGGGGGATCTACGACGACCTCACGGTCGCCGGGAACCTCGGCGGTGCGCCGTCGGGCGACGTCGTCGCCCGCGACGAGGCGGGCGTGCTGTGGCTGTATCTGAGCCGAGGTGACGGCACGTTCGCCGGACGCCAGCGGATCGGCGGCGGCTGGCACGGCTACACGCACCTCGTCGGTGTGGGGGACGCGGACGGTGACGGGCGCGGCGATCTGCTCGGCCTCGGAGCGAAGAGCGGAGTGTGGCTGTACCGGGGCACCGGCGACTGGCGTAGCCCCTTCCAGGGCCGTCAGGCCACGACAGAGCTGACCGCCCCGGCGAGCGCCGCGCTGCCCGCGACCTGAGACGTCGGCGGACCGGCGGGGGCACGGCCCCGGCCGACGGCCGGCTCATCGAGGCGGCCGCCGACGATCCGGACCCGAGGGTCGCCGTCATCAGCGATCCATGGGGGGCGGCGCCCGGACGGGCACGCGCTCCACGGTCCGGAGACGTGCGGGAGTGGTGTCGTCCGAGGGGGGGCCGTTCGTGCCCGGCGCGGGGCGGGAAGCTTGCCGCGCGTACCAGGGGTGGACCGCAGGGGGTCGGCACGCGCGGAAAAGCGGGGGTGGTGCTGCGCCGACACGGCACCACCCGCCGCTCCGAGCACTGTCACCCAGGAGGGCGGTGAACGGCCAGGGTTGCAAAGGGTTGCAGGATTACCCGAACCGGGCCGCGCCGACCGGTTCCGAGCGGCACGATGGGCACCGGCACTCCGGGCAGCCGCCCTGTGCAGAACCGATACAGCACCCCGGGTGGCTGGGAGCGACCGATGAACAACACGCAGCTCGACATGAAGCGCCTCGCCGCCATGGACGCCGCCCGTGCCACCCGGCTGCTGCACCGGGTACGGGAGGAGACGCTGGCCGGGCGACGGCCGCCGATCGCGCCCCGCCCCGTCATCGACGCCTCCTGGCAGCGGATGGCCCGGCTCGGTCTCGACCCCGACCAGGGCACGAACAGCGTGCTGCTCCGGCGGGACGAGCTGGAGCAGCGGCGCAGGACCACGCTGCTCGCCGAGGTCCTGCAGACGCTCACCGGCGGCCTCGCCGGGATCGCCGACGCCTCGCTCCAGATCATGGTGGTCACCGACGAGCACGGCCGGGTGCTGTGGCGGCAGGGGAACTCCTCCGTGCTGCGGCGGGCGAACGGCATCTGCCTGGAGGAGGGCGCGGCCTGGACGGAGCACACCACCGGCACCAACGCGGTCGGCACCGCGCTCACCCTGGGCCGCGCGGTACAGGTGCACTCCGCCGAGCACTACGTCCAGGCCCTCCACGACTGGACCTGCGCCGCCGCCCCCGTGTACGACCCGCGCGACCGGCGGCTGCTCGGCATCCTGGACGTGAGCGGTCCCGCGTCCACGTTCCACCCGGCGATGCTGCCGCTGGTCGGTTCGGTGGCCCGGCTGGCGGAGGCCGAGATGCGGGAACGGCACCGCGGTTCGGTGGACCGGCTGCGGGCGGTGGCCGCGCCGATCCTGTGCCGGATGGGCGGCCGGGCGGTCGCGGTGGACGAGCACGGCTGGACGGCGGCGGTCACGGGCCTCGCGCCGACGGACCGCGTCCCGCTGCCGAAGTCCTTCGGCGCGGGCCGGGTGTGGCTGCCCTCGCTCGGAACGTGCGTCGTGGAGCCGCTGCCCGGCGGCTGGCTGCTGCGGGTCGAGGAGGAGAACCCTCCGGTGGACCCGGGCGCGGGGGCCACGGGCCGGGTGGTGCTCGACCTGAGCAGGCCGCGCCGCTGGACGGTGGCCGTCACGGGGGAGGCGGGCAGCTGGCAGCAGGAGCTGAGCCCCCGGCACGCGGAACTCCTCTACGTCCTGGCGCTGCACCGGGACGGCCGGACGGCTGCGGAGCTGGCGGACGACGTGTTCGGGGACCGTACGAGGACGGTGACCGTACGGGCGGAGATGTCCCGGGTGCGGCGGAACCTGGCCGGGGTCCTGGCCCACCGCCCGTACCGCTTCCGCGAGGAGGTGGTGGTGGAGGTCCTGCGGCCGGAGCACCCCGAGGACCTGCTCCCCCACTCGCTGGCCCCCGCGGTCCGCGCGCCCGCGCCTTGACCCCACCGGGCCCACCGCCCACCGGGCCCACCGCCCACCGGGCGCGCCGCCCACCGGGCCACTGGGGCCGGGGACAGCCGGAGCCACCGTGGTCCGCGGACCGACTGGCAGTCTGTCGGGCTGTCGGGCTGTCGGGCTGTCGGGCTGTCCAGAATCCGGACATCCTTGCCCGGCCACCGGTCTCCGGGCCCGGACGCCTCGCGGGACCGACAGGGAAGAACCCGTATGGAAGAACCCGTACGGGAGGTCCCGTACTGAAGGTCCCGTACGAGAGGTCCCGTACGGGAGGCTCCGCGCTCAGGAGCCCGTACTCAGGAACCCGTACCGACAGCTCCCTCTCGGGATGCGTCATCCGCCCCGACCCCCCTCGCTCCCTCCCGAGCGGCCGTGATGCGATGGCCCCATGCGCATCTCTCTCACCACCTGGTCCCTCGAACAGACGGCACCGTCCGATCTCCGGCCCTCCCGCGTCCCGGAGGGCGACGACATCACGGTCGTCCGGGCCGCGGTCCCGTCCCCCGAGTACAGCCGTTACCTCTACACCGCGGTCGGCGGCGACATCCGCTGGTCCGACCGGCTGCCGCTGTCGTACAAGCAGTGGCAGGAGATCGTGGAGAAGCCCGGCACCGAGACCTGGGTGGCGTACGACAAGGGCACGCCGGCCGGATACGTGGAGCTGGACGCCCAGGACGACGGCGTGGTGGAGATCGCCTACTTCGGCCTGATCCCCGCCTTCCGGGGCCGGGGGATCGGCGGCCACCTCCTCTCCTACGGAGTGGCGCGGGCCTGGGACCTGGCCGGACGCTGGCCGGGCCGCGAGGAGACCTCGCGGGTCTGGGTGCACACCTGCTCCCTCGACGGCCCGCACGCGATGGCCAACTACGAGCGGCGCGGCTTCCGGCTCTTCGACACCAAGGTCGAGGAGACCGAGGAGTCGGAGACCCCCGGCCCGTGGCCCGGCGCCCACGCCTGAGCCAGAGCACCAGAGCACCAGAGCACCAGAGCACCAGAGCACCAGAGCACCAGAGCACCAGAGCACCAGAGCCAGGAGACCCGTACGGGCCGAAATGCGCCACCCCGGGAGCGCCCCGGAGCCACTCCGGAACACTCCAGGAGCACCAGCCCCTCCCGCGATACTCCCCCGGCTCCCGTGGGCGCCCCCGGCGCCCCCACCCGGCCGTACCGGCATCCGAGACCGTTCGGTACAGGTCTCCGCAGCATCCCGGAGGGGCCCTGACCAGGGCCCCTCCTGAGTGACCCAGCACACACCATCTCGATGAGCGAGACGACATCGTCCGCATCCTGGACGAAGCTGGACTGGGTCCAAAGTCCCGTGACACGCTTCCGCCATGCCTGGAACTGGAATTGCCTTGGTGAGTCGACGACACGTCGATCTCGGCCGCATGTCCAGCGCCATCTGTCCGGCGCGCTGAGAGAACCAGCACCGCCGCGATCTCCTCTCCACCCGACTCTGCCCCACCCTGCTGCGCACTGCCGCGCCATTCTCTGACCTGAGCGTGAGTGTGCAGGTCAGAGCCGCCCTCTCGCAGTCCCGAAGGACAAGACGCCATGGCCGCCACCCCGGAAAACCCCACTCCCGCCACTGCCCGCCGCAAGGCCGGACGCCACCGTGGCGAGGGTCAGTGGGCCGTGGGGCACTTCACCCCGCTGAACGGCAATGAGCAGTTCAAGAAGGACGACGACGGTCTCAATGTGCGGACACGTATTGAGACGGTCTACTCGAAGCGCGGTTTCGACTCCATCGACCCCAACGACCTGCGCGGACGCATGCGCTGGTGGGGCCTCTACACCCAGCGCAAGCAGGGGCTGGACGGCACCAAGACGGGCGTCCTGGAGCCGGAGGAGCTGGACGACGAGTACTTCATGCTCCGCGTCCGCATCGACGGCGGCCGTCTGACCACCGAGCAGTTGCGCGTCATCGGCGAGATCTCCGAGGAGTTCGCCCGGGGCACCGCCGACATCACCGACCGGCAGAACGTCCAGTACCACTGGATCCGCATCGAGGACGTCCCCGAGATCTGGAACCGCCTGGAGGCGGTCGGCCTGTCCACCACCGAGGCCTGCGGCGACACCCCGCGCGTCATCCTCGGTTCCCCCGTCGCGGGCATCGCCGAGAACGAGATCATCGACGGCACCCCCGCCATCGACGAGATCTACCGCCGGATCGTCGGCAACAAGGACTTCTCCAACCTGCCCCGCAAGTTCAAGTCCGCGATCTCCGGCTCGCCGCTGCTGGACGTGGCGCACGAGATCAACGACATCGCCTTCGTCGGCGTCCGGCACCCCGAGCACGGCCCCGGCTTCGACGTCTGGGTCGGCGGCGGCCTCTCCACCAACCCCAAGCTCGGCGTCCGCCTCGGCACCTGGGTCTCCCTCGAAGAAGTCCCGGACATCTACGAGGGCGTCATCTCCATCTTCCGCGACTACGGCTACCGCAGGCTCCGCAACCGCGCCCGGCTGAAGTTCCTCGTCGCCGACTGGGGCCCGGAGAAGTTCCGCCAGGTCCTGGAGGACGAGTACCTGAAGCGGAAGCTCACCGACGGCCCCGCGCCCGAGCAGCCCGCCGGCCGCTGGCGCGACCACGTCGGCGTCCACCGCCAGCAGGACGGCAGGTTCTACGTCGGGTTCGCGCCGCGCGTCGGCCGGGTCGACGGCCCCACCCTGACGAAGATCGCCGCCGTCGCCGAGCAGCACGGCTCGGGCCGGGTCCGCACCACCGCCGAGCAGAAGATGCTCGTCCTCGACGTCGAGGAGGACCAGGTCGACTCGATCGTCGCCGCCCTGGAGGCACTGGACCTGCGGGTCACCCCCTCGCCGTTCCGGCGCGGCACGATGGCCTGCACCGGCATCGAGTTCTGCAAGCTCGCGATCGTCGAGACCAAGGCGCGGGGCGCCTCGCTGATCGACGAACTGGAGCGCCGGGTACCGGACTTCGACGAGCCGCTGACCATCAACATCAACGGCTGCCCCAACGCCTGCGCCCGCATCCAGGTCGCCGACATCGGCCTGAAGGGCCAGCTCGTCCTGGACGACGAGGGCAACCGCGTCGAGGGCTACCAGGTGCACCTGGGCGGCGCCCTCGGCCTGGAGGCCGGGTTCGGCCGCAAGGTCCGCGGCCTCAAGGTCACCGCCGCCGAACTCCCCGACTACGTCGAGCGGGTCCTCAAGCGCTTCCAGGCGGAGCGCGAGACCGGCGAGCGCTTCGCCACCTGGACCACCCGCGCCTCGGAGGAGGCCCTCTCATGAGCGAGCGAGCCGCCCCCTTCCACTGCCCCTACTGCGGCGACGAGGACCTGCGTCCCAACGAGCAGGGGCACGGCGCCTGGGAATGCGCCGCGTGCAGCCGGGCCTTCCAGCTGAAGTTCCTGGGGCTCCTCGCCCCCGGAACTTCGGGCAACACCCCTGGAGGGAAAGACATATGACGACCATTCAGGACGTCACCGCGGCCGACCTCAAGGCGCTCGCCGAGCAGGCCGGCCGCGACCTGGAGGACGCCTCCCCGCTGGAGATCCTCCGCTGGGCCTCGGACACCTTCGGCGAGGACTTCTGCGTCACCTCCTCCATGGAGGACGCCGTCGTCGCCCACCTCGCCTCCCGCGTCCGGCCCGGCGTGGACGTCGTCTTCCTCGACACCGGCTACCACTTCGAGGAGACCATCGGCACCCGCGACGCCGTGGACGCCGTGATGGACGTCCGCGTCATCACCCTGACCCCGCGCAGGACCGTGGCCGAGCAGGACGCCGAGCACGGCCCCCGGCTGCACGACCGCGACCCCGACCTGTGCTGCGCCCTGCGCAAGGTCAAGCCCCTCGAAGAGGGCCTGACCCGCTACCGCGCCTGGGCCACCGGACTGCGCCGCGACGAGTCCCCCACCCGGGCGAACACCCCGGTCGTCGGCTGGGACGAGAAGCGGCGGAAGGTCAAGGTCTCCCCCATCGCCCGCTGGACGCAGGACGACGTCGACGCGTACGTCGCCGAGCACGGTGTCCTCACCAACCCGCTCCTCATGGACGGTTACCCCTCCGTCGGCTGCGCCCCCTGCACCCGCCGCGTCGCCGAGGGCGAGAACGCCCGCGCCGGACGCTGGGCGGGACGGGCCAAGACCGAGTGCGGACTGCACGGATGACGGACACTCAGGAAGTTCAGGAGAAGCACGTGACGGGTGCCACCATCTGGCTCACCGGCCTCCCCAGCGCCGGGAAGACCACCATCGCGTACGAGCTGGCCGGCCGGCTCCGTGCGGAGGGCCACCGCGTGGAGGTCCTCGACGGCGACGAGATCCGTGAGTTCCTCTCCGCGGGCCTCGGCTTCAGCCGCGAGGACCGTCACACCAATGTGCAGCGCATCGGCTTCGTCGCCGAACTGCTCGCCTCCAACGGCGTGAAGGTACTGGTCCCGGTCATCGCCCCGTACGCCGACAGCCGCGAGGCGGTCCGCAAGCGCCACCGGACCGAGGGCACCCCCTATGTCGAGGTGCACGTCGCCACCCCGGTGGACGTCTGCTCCGTACGCGATGTGAAGGGGCTGTACGCCAAGCAGGCCGCGGGCGAGATCAGCGGCCTGACCGGGGTCGACGACCCGTACGACGAGCCGGCCGACCCGGACCTGCGGATCGAGTCACAGAACCAGACCGTGCGGGAGTCCGCGGCGCGGCTCCACGCGCTGCTCACCGAGAGGGGCCTGGCATGACGACCACCGTTGCCCATGTTCACGGCGAGACCGACAGTCCGTTCGCACTGTCCCACCTCGACTCCCTGGAGTCGGAGGCCGTCCACATCTTCCGCGAGGTGGCGGGCGAGTTCGAGCGGCCGGTGATCCTCTTCTCCGGCGGCAAGGACTCCATCGTCATGCTGCACCTGGCGCTGAAGGCCTTCGCCCCGGCGGCGGTCCCCTTCTCGCTGCTGCACGTCGACACCGGACACAACTTCCCCGAGGTCCTGGAGTACCGTGACCGGGTCGTCGCCGAGCACGGACTGCGCCTCCACGTGGCCTCCGTCCAGGAGTACATCGACGCCGGGAAGCTCCGCGAGCGCCCCGACGGCACCCGCAACCCGCTCCAGACCGTCCCGCTGACCGAGGCCATCCAGGAACACCGCTTCGACGCCGTCTTCGGCGGCGGGCGGCGCGACGAGGAGAAGGCCCGCGCCAAGGAGCGGGTGTTCTCGCTGCGCGACGAGTTCTCGCAGTGGGACCCGCGCCGCCAGCGCCCCGAGCTGTGGCAGCTCTACAACGGCCGCCACGCCCCCGGCGAACACGTCCGGGTCTTCCCGCTCTCCAACTGGACCGAACTGGACGTCTGGCAGTACATCCAGCGCGAGGCGATCGACCTCCCGGAGATCTACTTCGCGCACGAGCGCGAGGTGTTCTCCCGCAACGGCATGTGGCTGACGGCCGGTGACTGGGGCGGCCCGAAGGAGTCCGAGACGGTCGAGAAGCGGCAGGTCCGCTACCGCACCGTCGGTGACATGTCCTGCACCGGGGCCGTCGAGTCCGACGCCACCACGCTGGACGCCGTCATCGCCGAGATCGCCGCCTCCCGGCTCACCGAGCGGGGCGCGACCCGTGCCGACGACAAGATGTCCGAGGCAGCGATGGAAGACCGCAAGCGCGAAGGGTACTTCTAATGAGCACGTCCACCGAGCTGCTGTCCGACCAGCTGGCGGCCACCACCCTGCTGCGCTTCGCCACCGCCGGCTCCGTCGACGACGGCAAGTCCACCCTGGTCGGCCGTCTCCTCCACGACTCCAAGTCGGTCCTCGTCGACCAGCTGGAGGCCGTCGAGCACGCCTCGCGCTCCCGGGGCCAGGAGGCGCCCGACCTGGCGCTCCTCACCGACGGCCTGCGGGCCGAGCGCGAGCAGGGCATCACCATCGACGTCGCCTACCGCTACTTCGCGACGTCCCGCCGCCGCTTCATCCTCGCCGACACCCCCGGCCATGTGCAGTACACCCGCAACATGGTCACCGGCGCCTCCACCGCAGAGCTGGCCGTGGTCCTGGTCGACGCCCGCAACGGCGTCGTCGAGCAGACCCGCAGGCACGCCGCCGTCGCCGCCCTGCTGCGCGTCCCGCACGTGGTCCTGGCCGTGAACAAGATGGACCTCGTCGACTACCGGGAGTCCGTCTTCGCCGCGATCGCCGAGGAGTTCACGACGTACGCCTCCGAGCTCGGCGTCCCGGAGATCACCGCGATCCCGATCTCGGCGCTCGCCGGGGACAACGTGGTCGAGCCGTCCGCGCACATGGACTGGTACGGCGGCCCCACGGTCCTCGAACACCTGGAGACCGTCCCCGTCAGCCACGACCTGACGGCCTGTCACGCCCGGTTCCCCGTGCAGTACGTGATCCGTCCGCAGACCGCCGAGCACCCGGACTACCGGGGCTACGCCGGGCAGATCGCGGCCGGAGCCTTCCGGGTCGGCGAGCAGATCACCGTACTGCCCTCGGGGCGGACCTCCACGATCACCGGGATCGACGCGCTGGGCGAGTCCGTGGACATCGCCTGGGCGCCGCAGTCGGTGACGATCCGGCTCGCCGACGACATCGACATCTCCCGCGGCGATCTGCTCGCCCCGAGCGGTGACGCCCCGGCGACCACCCAGGACATCGAGGCGACCGTCTGCCACGTGGCGGACCGGACGCTCACCGTCGGCCAGCGGGTGCTGCTCAAGCACACCACCCGCACGGTCAAGGCGATCGTCAGGGAGATCCCCTCGCGGCTGACCCTGGACGACCTCTCCCAGCACCCGGACCCGGGTCAGCTGGTCACCAACGACATCGGCCGGGTCGTGGTGCGCACGGCCGAGTCGCTCGCGCTGGACGCCTACGCGGACTCGCGCCGCACCGGCTCGTTCCTGCTGATCGACCCGGCGGACGGAACGACCCTCGCGGCGGGCATGGCGGGCGAGTCCTTCGCCACCGCCAAGGCCGTCGTGGACGTCGCGGACGAAGAAGGGTGGGATTTCTAGACCATGCTCTCCGACATCTACTCGACCTTCGCGAAGGAGGGGGGCCGCGTCGGCAGCGGCACCCTCGGCAGCGGCCAGGGAGGTGTGGCGCGATGTGCGTGATGACGTACGCGCACCGCCTGCGCGCCCACACCCCCCACGAGCCGTACCCGGTCCCGCTCCATCGCCGAAGACGTGGCCATGAGACCACGTACCGAGAGGAAAGCCTCCCGTGTCCAACGGAAACGCCCGCACCACCCGCAAGACCCTGCGCCGGAGCGTCGTCGCCGCCGCCGCGCTGCCCCTCCTGATCGGCGCCCTCGCCTCCTGCGGCTACGGCTCCGACGCCAAGAAGGAGGAGACCTCGGAGAAGAAGGCCCCGGTCGCGGCCGACGCCAAGAAGCTCTCCGCCTCCGAAGTACGGCTCGGCTACTTCCCGAACCTGACGCACGCCACCGCGCTGATCGGCGTCCAGGACGGCCTGATCCAGAAGGAACTGGGCGCCACCGCCCTCAAGCCGCAGACCTTCAACGCGGGCCCGTCCGAGATCGAGGCGCTCAACGGCGGCTCCCTGGACATCGGCTTCATCGGCCCCTCGCCCTCCATCAACGCGTACGTCAAGTCCAAGGGCCAGAACCTGCGGATCATCTCCGGCTCCGCCTCCGGCGGCGTGAAGCTGGTCGTGAACCCCAAGAAGATCAAGACCCTGGACGACCTCAAGGGCAAGAGGATCGCCACCCCCCAGAAGGGCAACACGCAGGACGTCGCGCTGCTCAACTGGATAGCCGAGAAGGGCTGGAAGGTCGACCCCGAGTCCGGCAAGGGTGACGTCTCCGTAGTCCGCACGGACAACAAGGTCACCCCGGACGCCTTCAAGTCCGGCTCCATCGACGGCGCCTGGGTCCCCGAGCCGACCGCGTCGAAGCTGGTCTCCGAGGGCGGTTCCGTCCTCCTCGACGAGACCAGCCTGTGGCCCGAGAAGAAGTTCGTGATCACGAACATCATCGTGTCGCAGAAGTTCCTCACGGAGCACCCGGACGTGGTCGAGGCGGTGCTGAAGGGCACGGTGAAGACCAACGAGTGGATCAACGCCAACCCCGACAAGGCGAAGGCCTCGGCCAACGCGGCCCTGAAGGCCCTCGGCGGCAAGCCCCTGGCCGACAAGGTCATCGACCCGGCGTGGCCGAGCATCGCCATCACCAACGACCCGCTGGCCGCGACGCTGAAGACCCAGTCCGAGTGGGCCGTCAAGGCCGAACTGATCAAGCAGCCCGACCTGGCAGGCATCTACGACCTGAAGCTCCTGAACAAGGTGCTGAAGGCCGCGGGCGAGCCCGAGGTCTCCGACGCCGGTCTCGGCGTCAAGTAACCGCGACGAGTCCCGAGATCCCGTAACCCCAGGAGGTGACGACCATGGCCACGACACTCGCCAAGGCTGCCGAGAGCACCGTGAGGGAGCAGACCCACGCCGCCCGGATCGAGCACGTCTCGAAGTCCTTCCCCGGCCCGGCCGGTGGCCAACTCGTCCTGGACGACGTCAGTCTCGACGTCGCGCCCGGCGAGTTCGTCACCCTCCTGGGGGCATCGGGGTGCGGCAAGTCCACCCTGCTGAACCTGGTCGCGGGCCTCGACCGGCCGACCCAGGGGTCCATCGCGACCCCGGGCGGCCGGCCCGCGCTGATGTTCCAGGAGCACGCCCTCTTCCCGTGGCTGACCGCGGGCAAGAACATCGAACTCGCCCTGCGGATGCGCGGGGTGTCCAGGGCCGACCGGCGGACGGAGGCCGAGCGGCTGCTCGAACTCGTCCGGCTCGGCGGCGCGTACGGCAAGCGGGTCCACGAGCTGTCCGGCGGTATGCGGCAGCGGGTGGCACTGGCCCGCGCGCTGGCCCAGGACAGCCGTCTCCTGCTGATGGACGAGCCGTTCGCGGCCCTCGACGCCATCACCCGGGACGTCCTGCACGGCGAGCTCACCCGGGTCTGGGAGACCTCGAACACCAGTGGCTCCGGCACGGGGAGCCTCTCCGTCCTCTTCGTCACGCACAATGTGCGCGAGGCCGTCCGCCTCGCGCAGCGCGTGGTCCTGCTCTCCTCCCGGCCCGGCCGGGTCGCCAAGGAGTGGACCGTGGACATCCCGCAGCCCCGCCGCATCGAGGACGCGGACGTGGCCGAACTGTCCCTCGAGATCACTGAGCACCTGCGTGGGGAGATCCGCCGTCATGGCCAGCACTGACATCAAGACCAAGGGCAAGGCCAACGGCACGGACGACCTCGCCGGTCTCGAGGCCGGACTCGACGCCCTGGACGCGGTCGAGATCCGCCGCACCCCCGTCCGGGAGGTCCTCCTCAAGAAGGTCCTCCCGCCGACGCTGGCCGTCGGACTCGTCCTCGTCGTCTGGCAGATCCTCGTCTCGGCGAAGATCACCGAGGAGACCAAGCTGCCCGCGCCGTCCGCGGTGTGGGACGGCCTGGCCGGCATGTGGCTCGAAGGGACCCTGCTCGAAGTCATCTGGACCAGCGTCTCGCGCGGTCTGTCCGGCTTCCTGCTCGCCCTCGCCATCGGCACCCCGCTGGGTCTGCTGGTGGCGCGGGTGAAGTTCGTGCGTGCCGCGATCGGACCGATCCTGTCCGGTCTCCAGTCGCTGCCCTCGGTGGCCTGGGTGCCGCCCGCCGTGCTCTGGTTCGGTCTGAACGACGCCATGATGTACACCGTGATCCTGCTGGGCGCCGTGCCGTCCATCGCCAACGGCCTGGTCTCCGGCGTCGACCAGATCCCGCCGATCTTCCTGCGCGCGGGCCGCACCCTGGGCGCCACCGGCCTCAGGGGCACCTGGCACGTGGTGCTCCCGGCCGCGCTCCCCGGCTATCTGGCGGGGCTCAAGCAGGGCTGGGCGTTCTCCTGGCGCTCGCTGATGGCGGCCGAGATCATCGCCTCCTCCCCCGATCTGGGCCTCGGTCTCGGCCAGCTCCTGGAGAACGGCCGCAACAACATCGACCTGCCCGGTGTGTTCCTGGCGATCCTGCTGATCCTGGTCGTCGGCATCGCGATCGACCTGCTGATCTTCAGCCCGCTGGAGCGCTGGGTGCTCCGCAGCCGCGGCCTTCTGGTGAAGTGAGCTCTGAGCCGACCGTGAACCGTCCCGTCCTCCTCGTCATCGCCCACGGCAGCCGTGATCCCCGGCACGCGGCGACCGTCCGGGCCCTGGTGCGCCGGGCCGGTGCGCTGCGGCCGGGGCTGCGGGTGGAGACGGCGTTCCTGGACTTCAACCTGCCGTCGGTACCGGGGGTGCTCGACCGGCTCGCCGCGGACGGGGTGCGGGACGTGGTGGCGCTGCCGCTGCTGCTGACCCGGGCCTTCCACGCGAAGGCCGACGTCCCCGCCGTCCTGCGGCAGGCCCCGCCGTCGCTGCGGGTGCGCCGGGCGGAGGTCCTGGGACCCTCGCCGCTGCTGATCGCGGCGGTGGAACGGCGGCTGTACGAGGCCGGGCTCACGCCCGGCGACCGGAGCACGACCGGGGTCGTCCTGGCCTCGGCGGGCTCCACAGACCCGGAGGCGATCGCGGTGATCGCAGAAACGGCGCGGGAGCTGCGGCGCACCGGTTGGTGCTCCGTGCGGCCCGCGTTCGCCTCCGCATCCCTTCCGCGTACGGAGGACGCCGTGGCGGCCCTGCGCGCGGAGCCGGGCGTCGGCCGGGTGGCCGTCGCCCCGTACGTGATCGCCCCCGGCCGTCTCCCGGACCGCATCGCGGCCGGGGCGGCGGGCGCCGACGTCCTGGCGGGCGTCCTCGGCCCGTCCCCGGAGCTGGCCCGGCTGCTCCTGGAGCGGTACGACGGCGCGCGGGCGGCCCGCCCGGTGGCCCGGACGGCCTGACGGCTTCACGGCTTCACGGCTTCACGGCTTCACGGCCCTGGTCCTACGGCCCTGGTTCCGGGGCCGGACGCCCCGTCAGTTCCGCTGCCCGCAAGGGTTCTCGCTCTCACCGGCACCGCTCCTCCGCCCCCGCTCCGTTACACGCTTGAAGTGATCTCCTGATCCGCCCGACACGCGGCCGAGACGGGCCGGACGGGAAGCGTGGCCAGGATCGGGGTGGACGAGGGCGGCCGGACGCCGGCCTCGCGCAAGCCCGCCGGACGGTGTCCGGCGGCAGACGAAAGCGGGTTCACCCTTGCGCAAGTCAATGAGCCGCCGGACGGCCGCGTCCCTCGCGGGGATCGGCGCGTTCGGGATCCTGGGCACGGTCACGCCCTCCGCCTCGGCGATCGTCGGCGGCGCCCCGGTCGCGGACGGCGCGCGGCCCTATGTCGTACAGATCGAGCAGCAGGGCGCGGACGGCACCTGGTCGCACTACTGCGGCGGGGCGCTGATCGACAGCCGGGTCGTGGCCACGGCGGCGCACTGTTCGATGTGGGCCGAGCGGGGCAAGGTCAAGATCCGGCTCGTGCTGGGGCGGTCCGACTCCGCGTCGTCGGCGGGGACGGTGCTGACCGACGAGCGTTTCACCGTCCACAGCCACCCCGAGTTCTCCGTCGCGACCAACTCCGACCTGGGGCTGATCGTGCTCGACCGGCCCGTCCGGCAGACCAGCGCGGTCCTCCCCCCGCTGGGCGCGGAGCCGCGACCGGGCCGGGTGCTGCGTGCCGCGGGCTGGGGGCGCACCGATCTCGGGGACCCCGCCAAGCCCTCGCGCCTGCACGAAGCGGCTCTTCCCGTGAAGAAGTTCGACGACGAGGGCGGTGTCTGGGACAAGAACTTCCTCTGCGCGGGCACGGACACGGTCCGGGTCGGGCCCGGTGACAGCGGGGGCCCGCTGTTCGCGCCGAAGGTGTCCGGCAAGGCCGTCGTCTACGGCCTCGTGACCGGGGACACCAACACCTGCTCCGGGCTCTTCACGAATCTGACCGACCCGGCGCTCTGGGAGCCGTTCCGCGCGCCGCTCGCCTCCCACGGGCTCTCCCATGTGATCCCGGTCGAGCGCCGCCCCGCCGACGCGGCCTGACCCCGCCCCCTGACCCCGCGCACCGGGGGCCTCAGCCGAAGTCGAGGCCTCCGGTGCGGGTGCGCTTGAGCTCGAAGAGGTCGGGATGGCGGGCTAGGACGCGGAACCCGTCGAAGAGTTCGGCGGCCTCCTCGCCGCGCGGGACGGCCCGCAGGACCGGTCCGAACCAGACGGTGCCGTCGACGTGGAGGGTGGGGGTGCCGACGTAGGCGCCGCTCTCCGGTTCCCTGCCCGCGTCATGGCTGCGGCGGACGGCTTCGTCGTACGCGGGGTCGTGGGCGGCGGCGGCCAGTTCGGCGGGGAGGCCGAGTTCGGCGAGGGACTCGGCGACGACGGCGTCGAGGTCCTTCCGCTTCCCCTCGTGGATGCGGGTGCCGTACGCGGTGTAGAGCAGGCGCAGGACGTCCTCGCCGTGCCGCTCGGCGGCGGCCACGGCGACCCGGACGGGCCCCACGGAGGCGTCGACGAGGGTGCGGTACCAGTCGGGCAGGGTGTTGCCCTCGTTGTGGAGGTGGAGGCTCATGACCTTGAAGCGCAGGTCGATGTCCCGGAGCCGCTCGACCTCCAGGATCCAGCGGGAGGTGATCCAGGCGAAGGGGCAGGCGGGGTCGAAGTAGAAGTCGACGACGGGCCGGGGGCCGCCGGGAGCGGTGAACCCGGCTTGCCCGGTGGCCCTGGTGGCCCCAGTGGCCCCGGCCTCCCCGGTGACCCCGGCTTTCCCTGTGCTCCGGGCAGCCCCGACGGCCTCTGCGATCCCGATGACCCCGGCCGCCTCGGCACCCCCGACGGCCTTGTCACCCCCTACAGCCTCTGCGGTCCCGGTGACCCCGGCGGTGTCAGTAGCCCTGACAGCCCCGACAGCCTGTGCCGTCTCTGCGGTCTCGGTGGTTTCTGTGGCCTCTGCGGTCTCTGCGGTCTCTTTGATCCCCGTAGTCGTCATACATCGAATCTAGCCACCGAATGGCCTGCCCTTCTGGTCCAATCGGACACGGCCGGAGTGGGCCACTTCCCGGCTCGCCGCCACTCCGTCCACCGCTCCCCCCGTCACTCCCCGCCGGTCATCTCCACCAGCTTGCGGACCGTGTTCCAGTTGCGTCCGGTGACGACCAGGCCCTTGACGACCGAGGTGCGGGAGACTGCCTCGCCGAGCTTGGAATTGCCCAGGCCCTCGGGGGCGTAGAGGTAGAGGACGCGGTCGCCGAGTGCGAACGCCTCGGGCAGGTGGGCCTCCCGGTCGATCCCGGCGAAGCGTCCGGGCTCGGCGGACTCGGAGAGGTAGAGGGCATGGAGCTGCTTGCCCTCCAGTTCGGCGGCGGGGAAGGGACAGGCGGCGGCGACCGCCGCCAGATAGGCGCCGTCGCGGACGAGGCAGTCGACGTGGAAGCCGAACCGGTGCTCGACCGCGTCCTCGATCTCCGAGGCGAGCGCCTCGTCGGAGGCGGCGGGGGCGCCGCCGCCGGTGGTGAAGACCGCGTTCCCGCTCTGCAGATACGTGCGGACGTCCTGATGGCCGAGCCCTTCGAGGCAGGACCTGAGGTCCGCCATGGGGACCTTGCGGCGACCGCTCACGTTGATGCCGCGGAGCAGGAGCGCGTATGTCTGCGTCATGGGATCAGGGTAGGACGGTCACCGCGCCTCGTGGGGGGTGGCGCGGTGACCGCTCCGAACACTGTCCGATCAAGGGGAGTGGGGAGAAGGGCCTTCACCCATCTGTGACTTATCCAACAACGTTTCGTAATGCCGAAAACGGAGGGAATCATTCCTTTCCTTGCCGTAACGGGTGGGCCTCGGGGGCCCGTGGTGCGGGTGGGAGAATTCGGCTCGATCGCACGGATGAGGGAGAAGGTCGATGGACGAGGCGCGGGCGCGGGAGATCCTGGCCGGGGCGGGGCTGCCGGTCGCGGGGGCGCGGCTGCTGGCCCTCGGTGAGAACGCGGTCTTCGCGGTGGGGGATCTCGCCGTGAAGGTCGGCCGGGACCCCGAGGTGTTCGAGCGGGCGGAGCGTGAGCTGGCGCTCGCCGCCTGGCTCGCCGAGGCGGACGTGCCCGCCGTGCGCCCGGCGGAGGACGCGCCGCGCCGGGTGGACGGGTGCCCCGTCACCCTCTGGCACCGGCTGCCCGAGGCCGTGCGGCCCGCCGAGCCGCGTGATCTGGCGCCGCTCCTGAGGCGGGTGCACGCGCTGCCGGAGCCGACCGGTTTCACGCTGCCCCGGCGGGAGCTGCTGGGCGGGGTCGAGCGGTGGCTGCGTCTGGCGGGGGACGCGATCGACCCGGCGGACGCGGCGTTCCTGCGCGAGCGGCGCGACGCGTTCGCACCGACGGCCGCCGCGCTGACCCCCCGGCTGACACCGGGACCGATCCACGGCGACGCCCTCCCCCGTAACGTGCACATCGGCCCCGACGGTCCCGTCCTGGTGGACCTGGAGACCTTCTCGTCCGATCTGCGCGAGCACGATCTGGTGGTGCTCGCGCTCTCCCGGGACCGGTACGGCCTGGACCCGGCGGCGTACGGGGCGTTCACGGAGGCGTACGGCTGGGACGTGCGGGAGTGGGAGGGGTGCGCGGTGCTGCGCGGGGCGCGGGAGACCGCGAGCTGCGCGTGGGTGGCGCAGCACGCGCCGACGAACCCGAAGGCCCTCGTCGAGTTCGAGCGGCGGGTGGCCTCGCTGCGGGACGGCGATCCCGAGGTGCGCTGGTATCCGTTCTGACATCATGGTCCGGTCGAACCGGGCCGATCGAGCGGGGTGTTGGGGATGAACGTGGAACTGTCCGAGGTGACGCTCGACGTCGAGGTGAGCGGTGAGGGTCCGGCCGTGCTCCTCGTGCACGGTTTCCCCGACAGTCACCGGCTCTGGCGTCATCAGATCCCGGCGTTGAACGCGGCGGGTTTCACGACGGTCGCCCCCACCCTGCGGGGTTTCGGGGCCTCGTCCCGTCCGGAGGGCGGGCCGGAGGCGTACGACCCGGCGAAGCACGTGGGTGATCTGCTGGAGCTGCTGGCCCGGCTGGAGCTCGACCGGGTGCACATGGTGGGGCACGACTGGGGTTCGGGGATCGTCCAGGGCCTGGCGCAGTTCGTGCCGGAGCGGGTGGCGAGCGCGACCCTGATGTCGGTGGGCAGCATCGCCGCGATCCTGCGGGCGGGCTGGGAGCAGCGGCAGGCCCTGTGGCACATCACGATGTTCCAGCACGAGGGGCTCGCGGAGGAGTGGCTCTCCCGCGACGACCACGCGAACCTGCGGGCGATGCTCTCGGACCACCCGGACGCGGCGGAGGTGCTGGAGCCCCTGCTCGTCCCGGGCGGCCTGACGGCGGCGCTCAGCGTCTACCGGGCGGGACTGCCGATCGGACTCCAGCTGGGTCCGGTCCCGGAGCTGCCGCCGCTGACCGTCCCGGTGATGGGCGTCGTGTCCACCGGCGATCCCTACCTCGGTGAGCGGCAGATGGCGGACACCGGCGCGTACGTCTCCGGTCCCTGGCGGTTCGAGCGGATCGAGGACGCCGGGCACTGGTTCCCGCTGGAGCGGCCGGAGAAGGTCAACGAGCTGCTGTTGTCCTTCTTGAAGGACAACGGCTGAGGGGTGTCCCCCGCGCCCCGGTGAGGTCCTCGCGGGCCCGCCGGGGTGCCGGTCACTGGCCGACGGCCAGGGCGAGCGGGGTGCGCAGGGGCCAGGTCGGGTCCACGACGGCGTCCGTGTCGCCCTTGCCGCGCAGGAAGTCCTGGAAGTTCTCGGCCCAGGCGCGGTACCAGCCGATCTGGCGCTCGTGGAGTTCGGCCGGGTCGAGTGCGGCGACCCGGCCGTGCCGCTCGGCTATCGCGACGGCGACCCGGACGGCCGCGAGCGCGTCGGCGGCGGCCTCGTGGGCGGCTTCGAGGACCACCCCGTACTCCCCGCAGACCGCTGCCAGGGTGCGCTTGCCACGCCGGTAGCGGTCGACGGCCCGGTCGATGGTGTAGGGGTCGACGACGGGTCCGACGGGGACGCCGCCGAGGCGCTCGCTCAGGGAGGGCAGTCCGTGGCGGCGCAGCTCGGCGGAGAGCAGCGTCAGGTCGAAGGAGGCGTTGTACGCCACGACCGGGACGCCGTCCTGCCAGTGGGCGGCGAGGGTGTCCGCGATCTCGTCGGCGACCTCGCGGACCGGGCGGCCCTCGGCGGTGGCGCGCTCGGTGCTGATGCCGTGGATCGCGGCGGCCTGCTCCGGGATGTGGACGCCCGGGTCGGCGAGCCAGTCCCGGCGGCGGACGACGTGTCCCGCTCCGTCGACCTCGACGATCGAGGCCGTCACGATGCGGGCCTCCAGTGGATCGGTGCCGGTCGTCTCCAGGTCGAAACCGGCCAGTGGTTCCCCATGCCAAGCCATCGGGTCCTCCTCGTGTGATCTCCCCCGTGGTGCTGACCACCCTCGCACGCGGCACTGACAACGCCGTCGGTCGCCCCCGCCGGGGGCGGGCCGGGAGACCCGGCGGCGGGTCAGGAGACCGGGCGTGAGTCGAGCCAGACGGACTCGAACTCCTCCCGGTAGGTCTCGAAGAGCCCGTGGTCGCCGTCTCGGGCGCCCTGGCCGTGCCGGACCACGTTCCGGCCGCCGCGCAGGACGAGGACGGGTGCCTCCATGCCCCGGGCGCGGCGCAGATAGGACTGGACGACGCCGACGCCGTCCGGTCCGTCGCCGTCCACCAGGTAGGCGGTGAAGCGGGGGGTCTCGTCGAAGACGTGGATCTGGAAGGCGCCGGGGTCGCGGAGCTTGGAGCGGACCCGGCGCATGTGCAGGATGTTCATCTCGACCGAGCGGCTGAGTTCGCCCTTCTTCAGCCCGAGCTCGCGTTCGCGCCGCTTCACGGCGCTGCTGGCGGGGTTGAGGAAGAGGAGCCGGGTGCGGCAGCCGGACTCGGCGAGCCGGACCATGCGGCGGCCGGAGAAGTTCTGCACGAGGAGGTTCAGGCCTATGCCGGTGGCGTCGAGGCGGCGGGCCCCGCCGAAGAGGTCCTCGGCGGGCAGCTGCCGCTGGAGCCGGACCCGGTCGGGGTGGACGGAGACGACGTCCGCGTACCGGTCGCCGACGAGGTCCTCGACCGCGTCGACGGGCAGCCGGTCGGCGGAGGGCACGGCGGCGCCGCTGCCGAGGATCTCCAGGATGCGGGCGGAGGCCCGTTCGGACTGGGCGAGGACGGTCAGGGAGAGGGCCCGGTTGCGGGAGACGACGTTCCGGGTGACCTCCAGTTCGTCCAGGGCCAGCTCCACCTCGCGCCGGTCGTCGAAGTAGGGCTCGAAGCAGGGCCAGTGCTGGACCATCAGCTCGCGCAGCTGGGGCAGGGTGAGGAAGCTGAGGACGTTGTCGTCGGCCGGGTCGAGGAGGTAGCCCTTGCGGCGGGAGACCTCACGGACGGCGACGGCCCGCTGGACCCATTCCTGGCCTGCGGGGCCGGCCGCGGCCACCACCCACTCCTCGCCGTGCACGGGTTCGTACACGGGCCGCAGGACGGCGGCGACCACGGCGCGGAGCCGCTGTTCGACCAGGTTCAGCCAGATGTAGGCGCGTCCGGCGCGCTGGGCGCGGGTGCGGACCTCGCTCCACGCCTCGGCGCCCCAGTCGAGTTCGGCCCCTATCTCCACGGGCCGGACGACGGTGACCGTGCCCGGTGGCACGCCCGGCGGAGTGCCCGCGCCGGGCGTCGCCTCCGCGGGCCCGGCCGGGCCCCCCTCGTGACCCTCGTCACCTGGGGGCAGCTCCAGACCTCCCGAGCTCACCCGCGCACCGCCTTCTGCTCCTGGACGCCCGTGTCGACCGGTCCGACAACGATCAAGGAAGGGTACTCCGGGAGCGGGAGGCGGTGCAGCAGGATCGTCAGGCTGCTCCGTCAACTACCGAGATCGGGCTGTCCGTTCTCGGAGGCGAGTTCCGGCGGAGTGAGCGGATTCATAGCGGTGACGTCGCGGGGGGCCAGCTGGAAGCCCTGCCAGTGGACCGGCATGGGCTGCTGGTCCTCGTCCCGGGCGATGTGGTGGAACCCTATGTTGACCCAGACGGACGGTTTGGTCAGAGTCTCACCATTGACCCATTTGTCCACGCTGTCACCTGCGTTGGTGCCACAGTTGCCGATGTTGTTGCTGGCGAACTTCTCGCAGGCGCGGGCCTGGGTGAAGTAGATGTCGTGCTTGGTGAAGCCGCGTCCGGCGTGGGTGTCGCTGTGGCCGGGCACGATCTCGTAGGAGCGGGCGTGGCCGTCGGCGTTCTTCCCGGTGCCGCTGACCACCCGCCACCAGCGCATGTTCTTGGCGTCCCCGGCGAGTTCCTTGGAGACGACGCTGCGCTGGGTCTTCACGGTGGGGCCGCCGCCGCCCGGCGCGGGGGCGGTGACGGTGGAGTCGAACTGCTCGATGCGGTCCTTGGTGGAGCCGTCGAGGCCGAAGTCGAGCTTCCAGAAGACGTTGTGGGCGTGGCTGGTGGCGTAGCCGCGGGCGCCCTTGCCGAGGGGCCAGCTCCGGCCGTCGGTGGCGTTGTAGTCGACCGGGGAGAGGCTGCCGGTGGCTCCGACGTTGGCGCCGATGGTGCCGTCGGCGGAGAAGCGCCACTCGGTGATGTACTCGTACCAGCCGACCTTGTTCACGGTGTAGACGAGCAGGTCCTTGGCCTGGGCCTGGTAGACCTTGCTGCCGGTGTCGCTGGCCATGCGGTAGGCGTGGCCGCGGGCCCGGGTCGTGGTGCACAGGGCCTTGGCCTCGCCGACCTCGGGGACCTTGATGGTGGTGATGGTGCCGCCGGGACACTCGGCGGGCTTGAGGCTCTGCAGGCCCCAGCCGAATCCGGCGCCGGTCAGGTCGTCGTACTCGGAGACGCCGTCGTCGTACGGGACGTGGATCTGGGCGAGCCGGGCGCTGGCGAGGACCTTGATGGGCGCGGTGGCGCCGGGCGGCTGGAAGGTGATGTTGTCGAGGGTGAGCCCGGCGTCGGTGTCGTAGCGCCAGCACATGCGCCAGGTGGTGCCGCCGTCGAGCTTCTGGGTGATGCGGTAGGCGGCGGAGCAGTCGGCGGTCGGCGGGGCGGGCGCGCGGGTCGGCGCCGGGGGCCGGGGGGCGGCGGTGGCCCCGGTCGCGGGGGCCGCGGCGGCCGTGGCGGTGCCGAGCAGGGCGGCCGCGGTCAGCAGGGCGCCCCGGCGGGTACGCCGGTGTGACTGATGGGACATGGGAACGTACTCCTCGGTACGGAGATCGGTACGGAGATGCGGCGGGCGGCGGTCAGCCGACGCGGGTGACGGTCCTCGCCGAGAGGTCGACGATCAGGTTGCGGGTGTCGATCCAGGCCCCGTTGAGGACCTTGGTGACGAGCCGGACGCAGCGGTGCTTCCCGCAGTCGGTGAGCACCTCGGGGACGTTCGCCTCGCGGTAGGGGCGGTAGACGTCGCCGTTGAACCACAGCTGGGTGGTGGAGGTCAGCTGCTTGCCCGTGGCGTCCTTGTAGTCCTCCTTGACGCCCTTGCCGAGCGGGCTGGCGAGGATCAGCTCCAGTGCCTTGCGGAGTTCCTCGGGGTGCGCGGAGGGCTGGACCCCGCGCTGGGCGGCGGAGCGTTCGACCTTGCCCGTGTCGAGGTTGACGGTCCGGGTGATCAGCTCGTCCCGCGCGTAGTCGTAGAGGCGGACCTCGGCGCGGCGGGTCGGGTCGCCGGCCACCGGGTCGGCGAGGTCGGTGCCGAGGTGCTGGGGCCCCCGGCCGCCCACGACGTCCTGCTGTGCGGCGGCGTCGGGCCGGGCGGTCGCCAGGTCCTCGGCGCGGGCCAGTTCGTCGTCGGTCAGCGGATCGCTGCCGATGCCCCGGGCGCCCTCCGCGGCGGCGGGGACGACGGTGGCGGGCGCGGGCACGACGCCCCCGTCCGCGGTTCCTTCACCACCCTGCTGTCCCGCACCGGACGCCCCGGCCGTTCCGGACGCTCCGGCGGTTCCGGCCGCCGGGCCCCGGGCGCCGGGCGTGTCGTCGGCTCCGGCCGAGCCGGGCAGGCTGATCGCGACCGCGACGGCGGTTCCCGTCACCGCCATGGCCGCTCCGGCCACCACCTTCCCCAGGTGGCGGCGCGCTATTTCGTACACACTTCCCCCTCGTTCCCCCTCTTGTTCTGCGGTCACCCGGTAGGACGAGGTGAAGTCCTAGGAGGTTGCGCCTCTTTCGGGCAGGATGCGGCCGAAGAGCAACCCCCGAACCCGGACAGAAGAGGAATTTCATACTCATGCAGGTCTGGCCGGGACAGGCGTACCCCCTGGGCGCCACCTATGACGGAGCGGGCACCAACTTCGCGGTCTTCTCGGAGACCGCGCACCGGATCGAGCTGTGTCTGCTCGACGACGACGGTGCGGAGACCTCGGTCGAGCTGCGCGAGACCGACGCGTTCGTGCGGCACGCCTATCTGCCGGGCGTGATGCCGGGTCAGCGGTACGGGTTCCGGGTGCACGGCCCGTACGCGCCGGAGCGCGGGCTGCGCTGCAACGCGGCGAAGCTGCTCCTCGACCCGTACGCGCGGGCGATGTCGGGGCGGATCACGTGGGGCGAGGCGGTGTACGGCTATCCCTTCGGGCGGCCGGACGCGCGGAGCGACCTGGACTCCGCCGGGTCCACGATGGCCTCGGTCGTGGTCAATCCGTACTTCGACTGGGGCGACGACCGGCGGCCGCGCACCGAGTACCACCGCACGGTGATCTACGAGGCCCATGTGAAGGGCCTGACGATGCTGCACCCGGACCTTCCGGAGGAGCTGCGCGGGACGTACGCGGGGCTCGCGCACCCGTCGGTGATCGGACACCTGAAGGAACTGGGCGTCACCGCGCTCGAACTGATGCCCGTTCACCAGTTCGTGAACGACCACCGGCTCGTGGACGCGGGGCTCTCCAACTACTGGGGCTACAACACCATCGGCTTCTTCGCCCCGCACAACGCCTACGCCTCCTGGGGCGACCGGGGCCAGCAGGTCCTGGAGTTCAAGTCGGCGGTGCGGGCACTGCACCAGGCGGGCATCGAGGTCATCCTCGACGTGGTCTACAACCACACCGCCGAGGGCAACCACCTGGGCCCGACGCTCTCCTTCCGGGGCCTGGACAACCCCTCGTACTACCGGCTCGGCGACGACCCCCGGACCTACACCGACACCACGGGCACCGGGAACTCGCTGCTCATGCGCTCCCCGCACGTACTCCAGATGATCATGGACAGTCTGCGGTACTGGGTGACCGAGATGCACGTGGACGGCTTCCGCTTCGACCTGGCGGCTACCCTGGCCCGCCAGTTCCACGAGGTGGACCGGCTGTCGTCCTTCTTCGACCTGGTGCAGCAGGACCCCGTGGTGAGCCAGGTGAAGCTGATCGCCGAACCGTGGGACGTCGGCGAGGGCGGCTACCAGGTCGGCAACTTCCCGCCGCTGTGGACCGAGTGGAACGGCAAGTACCGGGACTGCGTGCGGGACCTGTGGCGCGGCGAGCCCCGCACCCTCGCCGAGTTCGCCTCCCGGCTGACCGGCTCCTCCGACCTCTACCAGGGCGACGGGCGCCGGCCGCTCGCCTCCGTCAACTTCGTGACCTGCCACGACGGCTTCACCCTGCGGGACCTCGTCTCGTACGACGAGAAGCACAACGAGGCGAACGGCGAGGGCAACCGGGACGGCGAGAGCCACAACCGCTCGTGGAACTGCGGGGTGGAGGGCGACAGCGGGGACGTCGGGATCGTCGAGCTGCGCGCCCGCCAGTCCCGCAACTTCCTCGCCACCCTGATGCTGTCGCAGGGCGTCCCCATGCTCAGCCACGGCGACGAGTTCGGCCGCACCCAGGGCGGCAACAACAACGCCTACTGCCAGGACAACGAGGTGTCCTGGGTGCGCTGGCCCAAGGAGAACAGCGAGGCGGAGTCGACCCTGCTCCGCTTCACCCGCGCGATGGTGCGGCTCCGCAGGGAGCACCCGGTGCTGCGGCGCCGCCGCTTCTTCCACGGACGGCCCGTCGAGGGCACCCACGACGAGCTGACCGACATCGCCTGGTTCACGCCCGAGGGCGAGGAGATGACCTCCCGCGACTGGCAGGCGGCGCACGCCCGGGCACTGACCGTCTTCCTCAACGGCAACGCCATCTCGGAACCGGGCCCGCAGGGCGAGCGGATCGCCGACGACTCCTTCCTGCTGATGTTCAACGCCTCCTCGCAGGAGCTGGACTTCGTCGTCCCGGACGGCCACGGGGCCTGCTGGCGGACGGTGGTGGACACCTCCGACCCGGAGGGGATGCCGCCCCGGGAGGGCCCGGAGCTGGCGGGCGGCGAGCGGATGACGCTGGCGCCGCTCAGCCTGAGCGTCCTGCGGCGCCCCGTGTGACGGCGGGCCCCGCCGGGGCGGGCGGTGCGGGCCGGGTCCGCACCGCCCAGGACAGGGCCGCGCAGGCCACGGCCGCGCCCACCGCCACCACGAAGGCGGCGGGCGCGCCGTGGCGCTCGGCGAGCCGCCCGGAGAACGCCAGGGCGAGCGCCTGACCGGCCACGACGCCGCTGGTGAGGAAGGCCATGGACTCGGCGAGCCGGGTGGCGGGGACGGTCCGCTCGGTCAGTCCGAAGACGGTGATCAGGTGGGGGGCGTAGGCGGCGCCGAGGACGACCACGACCGCGTACAGGCCGCCGAGGGAGCCGGTCCACGGCAGCGGCAGGGAGAGCACGACGAGCCCGGCGGTCGCCGCGCGCCAGCGGGTCGTCAGGCCGATCCGGGCGGGCAGGGCCGCCAGGGAGAGCCCGACGACGGCGCTCATCACCCCCATCGCCGCGTACACGAGCCCCGCCTGCGCGGGGACGCCGAGGTCCTCGGTGAGGGCGGTGATCCCCGCCTGGGAGGCACCGAACATGACGCCCTGGAGGACCATCGCCCCGCGCAGCGCGTACGCGGCCCCCGCGAGCCTCGCCCGTCCGGCGGAGCCCTCACGGGTGGACGCGGGGTCCGGCGCGGTCGCGGCGGCCGAGGGGTGCAGGGCGAAGAAGGTCCCGAAGACGGCGAGGAGCAGCGCCGCGAGGAGGAGGGCCCCGGCCGGGTGCGCGACGGCGACGGCGACCCCGACGAGCGCCGGTCCGATGACGAAGGACACCTCGTCGAGGGTGCCCTCGAAGGAGAGCACCGTGCCGACGAGCCGCTCGTCGGCGCCGGACCGGCGGGCGAGCGCCACCGAACGGGTCCGGGCCAGCGGACCGGCCTGCGGCACGGACGCCCCCGCGAGCACCGCGACCGCCGCCAGCGGGCCGGTGGGGGCGTGGGCGAGCGCGGCGAGGACGAGTCCGGTGACGGCGAGCGCGTTGGCGGCGGAGGCGGCGAGGAGGACCCCGCGCTGTCCGTGCCGGTCGGTGAGCCGCCCGACGACCGGCCCCGCGAAGGTCTGTCCGGCCGCGAGCGCCCCGCCGACCAGGCCCGCCGTACCGAGCGAGCCGCTGGTCTCCGCGACCAGGAGCAGGGTGCCGAGCTGGCACATGGCGGTGGGCAGCCGGGCGAGGAAGGAGACGACGGGGAGCACGGGGCCGAGCAGCGCGAAGGTGTCGCGGTAGGTCCGGAGCATCGGGCGACCGTAACGCGATGCACTCCAACGGGTGCATGGGCCGATGACACAGAAGGCTCCCGGCCGGGTACGTACGTTCGCATGACCTCCCTCACGGCCGGTACCGCGTCCGCCCGTCCCGTCCCGCCCACCGCCACCTACCGGCTCCAGCTCCGTCCGGAGTTCCCCTTCGCGGCGGCCGGACGGGCCGTGCCGCACCTGGCCGGGCTCGGCATCTCGCATCTGCACCTCTCCCCCGTCCTGGAGGCGGTCCCCGGCTCGGCCCACGGGTACGACGTCACCGACCACCGGTCCGTCCGCGCCGAACTGGGCGGCGAGGAGGGGCTGCGGGAGCTCGCCGCGACCGCGCGGGCGCACGGCCTCGGCCTCGTCCTCGATCTGGTGCCCAACCACATGGCGGCCTCGCCCCGCCACAACCACGCGCTGCGCGCGCTGCTCAGGGACGGCCCCGGATCGCCGTACGCCCGCTGGTTCGACGTCGACCGCTCGGCCGGGGACGGGCGGCTGCTGCTTCCGGTGCTGCCCGCGCGGCTCCCCGAGGTCAGGGACCGACTGCGGGTCGGCGACGGGGTGCTGCGCCTGGACGACCAGGAGTTCCCGCTGCGGCCCGGCACCGAGGGGCTGCCGCTGGACGCGCTCCTGGACGCCCAGTGGTACCGGCTCGGCTGGTGGCGGCTCGCCCGGACCGAGCTGAACTACCGGCGCTTCTTCACCGTCTCGGAGCTGATCGGGGTCCGGATGGAGGACCCGGAGGTGTTCGCGGCCACCCACGCGAAGATCGTCGAGCTGGTCCGGGACGGGGTCGTGGAGGGCCTGCGCGTCGACCATCCGGACGGGCTCGCCGACCCGCAGGGCTATCTGGAGGACCTGGCGGCGGCGACCGGCGGACGCTGCTGGACCGTGGTCGAGAAGATCCTCACCGGGTCCGAGCGGCTGTCCGCCGCCTGGCCGGTCGCCGGGACCACCGGCTACGACGCCCTGCGCCGTCTCGACGGGGTGTTCACCGACCCGGTGGGCGCCCGGCGACTGACCGGCCTCTACCGGGAGTTCACCGGCCAGCGCGAAGACGCGGGCGGTCGCTGGGAACCGACCGAGGAACGCGCCGCCCAAGAGGTCGCCGGGCACGACCTAGCCGCCGAGACGGCCGTCCTCACCCGGCTCGCGGGCCGGATCTGCGCCGCCGACCCGGCCCTGCGGGACCACGCGCCCTGGGCGCTGCGCACCGCCGTCCGGGAACTCCTCGTCCGGGTGCCGGTCTACCGCGCCTACCGGACCGGCGGCGAGGAGGTCCTGACCCCGGCGGCGGCGCGCGCGGCGAAGGCCGTGTTCACCGTGCCGGAGGAGTCGACGGCGGTGGACGTCGTCCGGGGCCTGGCGCTCGGCGCGCTGGGCGACGGTCCCGGACACCGGGCGTTCCGGGCCAGGTTCGCGCAGACGTCGTCGGCGCTGCGGGCCAAGTCCGTGGAGGACACCGCGTTCTACCGGTACGTCCCCCTGCTCTCGGCCAACGAGGTCGGCGGCGAGGCGGGCGCTCCGGCGGTGCCGGTGGACGAGTTCCACGCGTACTGTCTGCGGATCTCCCGCGACTGGCCGGACACCGGGACCGTGCTGTCCACCCACGACACCAAGCGCAGCGCCGACGTCCGGGCCGGGATCGCGGTCCTCTCCCAGTGCCCGGAGGTGTGGGCGGAGCTGCTCGCCGGGGTCGCCGGGGTGCCCGCCCCGGACCCGCACGTGGCCTGGTCCGCGTGGCAGACCGCCTTCGGCTTCGGCGCACCCGACCCGGACCGGCTCGGCCCCGCCGTCCTCAAGTCCGTACGGGAGGCGGGGCTGCGGACCAGCTGGACCGAGCCGGACCCGGAGTACGAACGGGCGGTGGCCGCGTTCACGGCGGCGGGGCCCGGCCGGGTCCCGCTGCGGGGGGCCTCGGCGGCGGCCCTCGCCCTGGAGCCGCACATCCTGGCGCACGCGCTCGGCGCGCTCCTCGCGCAGCTGACGATGCCGGGGGTGCCGGAGCTGTACCAGAACACGGAACGGGCCTACCGGGCGCTGGTGGACCCCGACAACCGGGGCCTGTTCGAGGCCGGTCCCGACGACGACCGGACGGCCCTGGTCCGTGCGGCGCTGCGGCTGCGGCGGGAACGTCCGGCGGCCTTCGGCGCGGTCGGGTCGTACGCGCCCCTGACCGCCGAGGGCCCCGCCGCCCGCCACTGTCTGGCCTTCGCCCGCTCCGGCGAGGTGGTCACGGCCGTCACCCGTCTCTCGCTGCGCCTCGCGGAGGCGGGCGGCTGGCAGGACACCGCGCTCGTGCTGCCGGACGGACGGTGGACCGATGTCCTGGACGGGGGACGGCAGTTCGGGGGCGGTCCGGCGGCGGGCGTACGCCTCGCGGAGCTGTTCGCGGAGCGGCCGGTGGCGCTGCTGGCGCGGGTGGAGGGCTGAGGAACGGTGGACCTCCGAGGGATGGTGGGGCGGTGGGACGGTGGGGCGCTGAGGGAGGGTGCGCCGGGCGCGGGCCGTCAGCCGCCGGGGCGGACGATCAGGGTCCGGGGCCCCCGGGTGATGAGCCCGGACCACACCGGCCGGAAGCCGTCGGCGAGCCGGAGCCGGGGCATCGCCTCGAACAGGGCCCGCAGGGCGTACTCGGCCTCGAAGCCCGCGAGGAGGACCGCCGGGCAGAACCCGGTGCCGTACGTGAGCTGCCCGGGGTCGTCGCGAGCCGGATCGAACCGGTCGGGGTCGCGGAAGCGTTCCGGGTCGCGGCCCGCCGAGCCGAGGAGCAGCGCGACGGACGCGCCCGCCGGGACGACCCCGCCGCTCACCGGCACCTCCGCCGCCGTCCGGCGCACCGCGATCTGCACGGGCGGGTCCCGGCGCAGCGACTCGGTCCAGGCGCGGGCGACGAGCCCGGCGGGCGCGTCCCGGAGCGCGGCCACCCGGTCCGGGTCGGCGAGGACGTTGCCGAGGAAGGACGCGAGCGCCTTCTCCCGTACGGCGATCTGGCCGCCGCACTCGCCCGCCAGGGCTCCGGCGGCCCGGCCGCGCACCAGCCGCATCATGTCCCGGTACGGCACGCCGACGGCGGCGGCGACCGTCCCGGCGGGCAGCCAGTGGCAGAAGTCCGCGACCAGGTCGGTCTGCGGGCGCCCGGCGATCCGGCGGGCCAGGACGTACGCGGTGCGTTCGGCGACGGCCCGCAGGGCCTCGGTGTCGACGTCGACGTGGGCCCGTGCGCACGGCGGGTCGCCGGGCCGGTGCCCGTGGGTGAAGCGGGGGTCGGTGAGGGCGGTGGCGACGTCCGCGTACCGGCTGAGCACCCAGGCGCGAAGGAGCGGGTCGTGGGTGAGCGGGAAGTCCTCGCGCAGGGCGCGGTGGACGCGGTGCGGGTCGCGCGAGGCGCCCGGGTCGAGGGGGCTGGGGGCGACGGTCCGGGCGCCGGGTCCGGGGCCGTCGGAGGCGGTGGGGCCGTACGCGTCGCGGACCCGTCCGGGGGTGCCCGGCCGTCGGGGCGCGGCGGGGGCCATGGCCGGGAGGCGCGTCCAGGGGTCCACGGCGGCCCACGGACCGCCGGTGGGCGTCCGGGGCCGCTCGCCGGGTATCTCCCGGCCCGGCTCGCGGTTCGGCTCGTCGCTCATCGCGCCCCCTGTCGGTCGGCGGTGGGGTGCCCCGGCCGGCAGACCGTGGCACGCGTCTCCACAGCCCATCACCACCGGGCCGCCACCGCCCGCCGCGTACCGCCGGACGGGTGATATCGGGGAGCCGCGCGCGGGGGCCGTACGGGTGAGGGGTGCGGGCGTCCGGCCCCGGGCCGAGGACCCCGGCCAAAGGACTCGGGCCAGGGACTCCGGTGGGGATCACGGGGCTCATCGGGCGCCGACGGCGGACACCGGGCCCGGGCCCGTAGGAGCCCCGTGCGACCGGAGGCCGGTGCGGCGCCGGGCGCGAGAGAGGGCCACCGCCCGGAGGCGGGGGCCCTCTCCTCATCTCAGAAGGCGCCGTTCAGGGACCACCAGGTGCCGGTGGTCTCCTGGCCCGCTCCGAGGCCGCCCCGGCCCGTGCCCTCGTACTGGACCAGCCAGTCGAGGCCGGCGGTCGCGATCAGGTCCGGCTTCCCGTCGCCCGACCAGTCGCCGTTGGCGATCAGGGACGTACGGGAGTTCCAGCCGCCGCTGCCGACCAGCTTGCGGGCGCCGATGCCGCCCACCTTGCCCGGGTAGAGCCAGAGCTTGCCGGTGGACGCCTCGCGGGCGTAGAGGTCGGCCCGGCCGTCGCCGTCCATGTCACCGGGGCCCACGAGCGCGTTCATGGAGTTCCAGCCGCCGCTGCCGATCAGCTTCCGGCCACCCAGGGTGCCCGTGGACGTCCCCGGGTACAGCCACAGCCTGCCGGTCGCCTTCTCCACCGTGAGCAGGTCGGACCGCTGGTCGCCGGTCAGGTCGCCGAGGGCGGCGATCCTGCTCATGGAGTTCCAGCCGCCGCTGCCGAGCAGCTTGCGCGTGCCGAGGGCGCCGGTACCGGTGCCGGGGTACAGCCACAGCTTGCCCGTGGCGGCCTCGCGGGCGATGACGTCCTCACGGCCGTCGCGGCTGAAGTCCCCGTGCCGGACAAGGGCGTTCATACCGTTCCAGCCGCTGCCGACCAGTCGGCCGCGTCCGTCGCCGGGCAGGAACCACAGGCGCCCGACGAGGTCGCGGACGAGGACGTCCGCCTTGCGGTCGCCGTTCAGATCACCGAACCCGAGGGCCCTGGGCGAGGTCTCCGAGCTCCAGTAGGGGTACGGGTCCGTCTCGCACTCCCGGCGCGTGGGGACCATCTTGACCGAGCTGACCGACGTGGAGGCGATGTGCGTGGAGTAGTCCTCCTTCACGTACGTGCTGTAGCCCCGCGAGTCGTCGTAGCCCGGACCGTCGTAGAGGCAGGCGATGAGCGAGCTGCGGTTGATGACCTCCCGGAACTTGTTGTCCCAGCTGCCCAGCGTCGGCTTGCTGGTCTTCGTCTTGAACATCGCGCCGGTGGCACTGGAGTTCGACCAGGCGCAGAAGTAGCCGTCCGGGCAGCCCCGCACGGTGGCGGCCTGAGCGGGCGCGGCGCCCGCGCCGAACAGTGCCAGTGAAGTGAGCCCCAGGGCGGCGGCGGTCGAGGCCAGGCGCCGGGACAGGGGTGTACGCATGCGTTCCCTCCCTCCTCGCGACACGCACATGGTTTCGAGCGCGTCGTGAGGAGGACCGTACCCGGTGTCCGGGACGGGACGGGAGCCCACGGGGACTCCCGTCCCGGCGGCGGTCCCGGCACTCGCCGGGGAAGCCGGGGGCTCCGCAAAGGTCCGGGGCGCGTCGGACCCCGGTCCCCTCAGTCGTACGACAGCCGGAACGACATCTCCCCGAAGCCGACGACGTCGCCGGGGCGGACCGCCACCGCACCGGTGACGCGGCGGCCGTTGACCGTCGTGCCGTTCGTCGAGCCGAGGTCGCGGAGGATCCACATGCCGCTCTGGAGGGAGAGCTCCGCGTGGAGGCGGGAGGTCGTCTCGTGGCTGAGACGGAGTCCGTTGACCGGGTCGCGTCCTATCCGCAGCGGATGCGGGCCGGGGGTGGGCAGCAGGAGCTTCGGCAGCCGCTCCGCGTGCCAGGCGCGGCCGAGACGGGCCGTGAACGCCGACATGCGTCCGACGACGCCCACCACACGCCGGGTCCAGCCGCCCTCGGTCCTCAGGTCGGCGGTGAGCAGGGCGAGTTCGTCCGGCCGCCGGGCCTGGAGCGCGCGTTCCATCCGGAAGAGGAACGTGTCGTGCGAGAGGCGGCCCTGGGCGGCGCCCTCACGGAGCAGCCCGAGCGCGCGGTCCCGCTCGGCGTCGGTCAGCCGAGGGGTGTTCGCCGGAAGCTCGAAGGGGGTCGTCACACCGGTGATTGTCGGTCCGGCGGGCCCACAGTGTCCAGAAGGGTCCTTGACCTGGACTTCCCGGGTCGGCCGGCCGAGGCCGTCGTCGCGGTCCTCCGGCTCCGGAGCACCGCGACGACGCTGCGGCGACGCCGGTCCCGCTGGAGCCCGCCCGGTCCGGGGACCGGCCCGGCTCCTCCGGCCCCCGGGCGCTCACATCAGCCGCGTACCCGCCGTCGGACGAGGACGGCGAGCGCCGCTCCGGCGAGACCTCCCGCGACGGCCCACGGCACGCTCGGGGTCCCGCCGTTGAGCTTGTATCCCACCAAGCTGAAGATGAAGAAGACACCGAGCCCGTACACGAGCGCGTACTGCCGTTTGATCGTGATCGCCATACCTGCCCCCACCCTTAACTGGGCGATCTTCCCGATCGCCGGAGAAGGATCATACGAAGAATCCGGACGGCCTGAGGCCGTCCGGTCTTCCTCCCCCGCTCCCGTAATCCCTGGCCAGGAGGGCGAGCCGCGCGTCCACCGCTCGAAGCGGAATGTCCGCGGTCCTCAGGGGCGTCGACGCGCCGGTCAGGGAACGGGAGCATGGCGAGGACACCCCCGGGGGGAAGCACGGGCACGGCGCTCCCCCGGGCGCGGTCGGCCATGTGGGGGACGCGCCGGGCGTGGCGGGGTCCCGACTGCGAGGATGGCCCCGGTGACCGTTCGCGCACGGGTGGTCACCGGATCTTCCGACTTGGCCTTCGACGAGGGGATTCCCGTGCTCTTCGAGGTGTGGGCGCCGCACGCGCGTGAACGGGTGACGCTGGAGCTGGACGGTTCCCGGCACGATCTGGACCGGGACGCCGAGCGGGACGGCTGGTGGACGGGGGTCGTGGCCGCCGGGGACGGTGACCACTACGGCTTCGCCCTGGACGGCGGCCCGGTGCTGCCCGACCCGCGCGCGCGGCGGCTGCCCTCGGGGCCCGACGGGCTCGCCTCGGTCGTGGACCACTCGGCGTACGAGTGGCGGAACGAGGCCCCGAAGCTGCGGTTGCGCGGCGGCGTCCTGTACGAGCTGCACATCGGCACGTTCACCCCGGAGGGCACCCTCGACGCGGCGGCGGCCCGGCTGGGGGAACTGGCGGGGCTCGGCATCACCCATGTGGAGCTGATGCCGCTGTGTCCTTTCCCCGGGGTGCGGGGCTGGGGGTACGACGGGGTGGCGCCGTGGGCGGTGCACGAGCCGTACGGCGGTCCCGAGGCGCTGAAGCGGTTCGTGGACACGGCGCACGGCCTCGGCATGGGCGTGGTCCTGGACGTGGTCCACAACCACCTGGGTCCGTCCGGGAACCACCTGCCGTCCTTCGGCCCGTACTTCACGGAGACCCACCACACCCCGTGGGGCGCGGCGGTGAACCTGGACGCGCCGGGCTCGGACGAGGTCCGGGCGTACTTCCTGGGGAGCGCGCTGGCGTGGCTGCGGGACTACCGGATCGACGGGCTGCGGCTGGACGCGGTGCACGCGCTCGCGGACACCCGCGCGTACACGTTCCTGGAGGAGCTGTCGGCGGCGGTCGACGAGCTGGCCGTGGAGCAGGGGCGCCGGCACTTCCTGATCGCCGAGTCGGATCTGGGCGACCCGCGCACGACGACTCCGCGCACCCACGGCGGGCTCGGGGTCCACGCCCAGTGGAACGACGACTTCCACCATGCCCTGCACACCGCGCTCACCGGGGAGTCGCAGGGCTACTACGCGGACTTCGCGCGCGCCCCGATGGCGGCGCTGGCGAAGACGCTCACCCGGGTGTTCTTCCACGACGGCACCTACTCGGCGTTCCGGGGCCGTCGGCACGGGCGGCCGGTGGACCGGGAGCGGACCCCCGCCCACCGTTTCCTGGGGTACGCGCAGACCCACGACCAGATCGGCAACCGAGCGCTCGGGGACCGGCTCTCGGCGTCCCTCTCCCCCGGGCTGCTCGCCTGCGCGGCGGTCCTCGTCCTGACGGGGCCCTCGGTGCCGATGCTGTTCATGGGCGAGGAGTGGGGGGCGGGGACGCCCTGGCAGTACTTCACGGACCACACCGATCCGGAGCTGGCGGAGGCCGTGCGGCGGGGCAGGCGGCGGGAGTTCGCGGCGCACGGCTGGGACGAGGAGGAGGTTCCCGATCCGCAGGACCCGGCGACCCGGGACCGTTCGGTGCTCGACCGGACGGAGCGGGAGCGGGACCCGCACAAGCGGCTCCTCGCCTGGCACCGGGAGCTGATCGCCCTGCGCCGGACGCTGCCGGACCTGACGGACCCGGACCTGGCGGGGGTGCGGGTGGCCTTCGACGAGGACGCCCGCTGGCTGGTCTTCCGGCGCGGGGTGCTGCGGGTGGCGGTCAATCTGGGCGCGGAGGCGGCGGAGATCCCGATCGGCTCCCGTGGGAACGACCGGGTCCTGGCTGCGTGGGGGCCGGTGGCGGCGCCGACCGCGGACGGGGTGCTGCGACTCCCCGGCGAGTCGGCCGTCGTCCTCACGGACGGCTGAGGGACGGGGGCGGGGACGGGATCGAGCCGGGACGGGCCGGGGCGGGCCGGGCCGGGGCGGGGCGGGCCGGGGCGGGGCGGGGGCGACGACCACCGTTCGCCCGGCGGGAGCGATGTCCGTTCGCCCGGCGGGGGCGATATCCGGTCAGTCGACGGGAGGACGACCGCCGTTCGGTCGACCCTTCGGTCGACGATCGCCTCAGTCGACGATCGCCATCTCGCGCGGGGTGTTGTTGAAGCGGCGCCCGGCCCCGTCCTCGGTGGCCGTGACGATGTCCTCGATGCGCACGCCGAAGCGGCCCGGCAGATAGACGCCGGGCTCGATGGAGAAGCACATGCCGGGGACGACCGGGAGTTCCTCGCCCTCGACCATGTACGGCGGTTCGTGGGTGGTGACGCCGATGCCGTGGCCGGTGCGGTGGATGAAGTACTCGCCGTAGCCCGCGTCCGTGATGACCTTGCGGGCCGCCCGGTCGACGTCCTGGCAGGCGGCCCCGGGGCGTACCGCCTCGAATCCGGCCTGCTGGGCCTCCCGTACGAGGTCGTGGACGCGCCGCTCCTCGTCGGTGGGTCCGCCGACGTGCACGGTACGGGTGGTGTCGGAGCCGTATCCGTCCTTGAGTCCGCCGAAGTCGAGGACGACCATGTCGCCGCGCTCGATGACCCGGTCCCCGGCCTCGTGGTGCGGGTTCGCGCCGTTGGGTCCCGAGCCGACGACGGTGAAGTCGACCTGGGAATGACCGAAGCGGAGGAGGAGGGCGGCGAGGTCGGCGGCGACCTCGGTCTCCCGGCGGCCCGAGAAGCGGACCTTGAGGATCTCGCCGTACGCCCGGTCGGCGGCGGCCCCCGCGGCGGCGATCCTGGCGAGTTCATGGGTGTCCTTGACGCCCCGGAGCATCGGCAGGGCCTCGCTGAGGGAGACGTACGAGGTGCCGGGGAGGGCCCGCTGGAGACCGAGGAGGTGCGCGGCCCAGGCGTTGTCGCTGACGGCGAAGCGGCCGTCGACGTCGAGGAGCGGCGCGGTGACGGCGTACGGGTCCTTGCCGTCGGTCCAGTCGCGGAGGGTGAGCGCGGCGGCGCCCTCGGCCTTCGCCGCGTCGGGCGCCTCCAGGGCGGGGACGACGAGGACGGGTTCCTGGCCGACGGCGAGGACGAGGACGGTGAGCCGCTCGGTGATCGCGGTGGGCCGGTAGCCGGTGAGGTGGACGAGGTCGGGGCCGGGGGCCACGAGGACGCCCGCGAGTCCGGCGTCGGCGGCGGACTCGGCGGCACGTGCCATCCGGGCGCGGTAGTCGTCCGTGGTGAAGGGCACGACCTCGTCGGTGGGACCGGTGCTCGTCATGGCGGGCGCTCCTTCTCGGCGGCCTGGGGGTCTCGTGGCCGGGGGCCGGGGTCTCATGGCCGGGGGGCTCGCGCGGCCCGGGTCGCTCACGGTCAGGGCCGTACGCGGTCAGGGCCGTACGCGGTCGAGGCCGGACCCGTCCCCGGGATTCCGTCGTACAGCATCCTGCCCGGGACGGTCCGCCGCCGCGAGCGCTCAGCGGCGGTCCGGGCCCTGGGTGATGAGCCGTTCCAGGAGTTCCTGGAAGTCGTCGCCGACGACGATCCGCAGCTCTCCGCCTTCCTGGTCGTGCTCGCTGAGCTGGGTGAGGGTGCCGCCGCGCCACCAGAAGACGTACGGGCTGATGGCGCCCGGGGTGTCCTCGTACCCGGAGGCGGCGAAGGAGGCCATGGCGCCGAGGGCGGGGATGATCGTGGTGTCGCGGATGGGGTGGAAGGCGAGCTGGTGCCGGAAGGGCAGGGCGACGAGGGCGCCGTGCTCGCCGAGGGGCACCCCGGTGACCCGGCGGACGACGCCGTCGAGGTCGAGGACGCGGCTCGCGGTGTAGAAGGAGTCGCCGAGGATGATCTCGAAGCGCATCCCGTCGGCGTCGCGGACGGTCTCGTGCTCCTCGACGGGCAGTCCGCGCAGATTGCGCAGGGCCCGGTCGCGGAGCTGGGCGTGGTCGCCGAGCCGTTCGAGGGCCTCGTCGGTGAGCATCATGACGCTCTCGGGAAGGTCGAGGGCGAGCACCTCGTACAGCCCGGGGGCGACGGTCCTGGCGTAGCCGAAGGCGGCGGCGTCGATGCCGTCGCCGCTGACGACCCGGGGGTAGAGCTGGGAGCGGATCTGCTCGGGCGGCAGGGTGTCGAGCGCGGACGGCCCGTCCATGGCGCGGACGACGAGCCCGATGTGCCGGTGGATGGTGGCGGGCCAGACGCGGGGGCCCCGCCGGTCCTGGTGGCAGACGGCGGCGAGGTTGCCGAGGCCGAAGCGGCGGCCCTTGTCGTCGATGACGTGGTCGGCGTAGACGGTGACTTCGAGGCCGAGTTCGGCGAAGGTCTCCCGGACCCGGCCCCGGAACAGCGCTGCCTCGCGCTGCGAGAAGTACCCGAATCCGGGATCCCTCGGCGTGTCCTCGCCGTCCCGCCTGGGCCCCCGCCGCAACCACCCCACGCCAGCCCGCCTTCCGTCGCCGTTGGAGCCAGGGTAGCGACTGGGGGTGTCCGGCCCCGGGCCGTCGGGTGAACCCGGCCCTCCCGTACGGGTTCACCCGACGGGACGGCCGGTGAAATCGTTGCGGGAACCTCAGTGGAGGCCCGTACGCGCGGGAGGGAGACGACGCGGAGCCTCGGCGACCAGCGACCACGCGGCGGGCGTGCGGGCGTGCGGGCGTGCGGGCGTGCGGGCGTGCGGGCGTGCGGGCGTGCGGGCGTGCGGGCGTGCGGGCGTGCGGGCGTGCGGGCCAGGGTCGCGAGCCCGGCGGCATCCGGAGGACATGCCCTGGCTCCGGTGACCTTGAAAGGCGTGCGGCCGTTCCGTTGCGCGCGGATGCGCTCCGGGTGCCCCCGGTCGGGGAGCCGTGCGCCTGGGAGCGGAAGGGAATCAATGACAACGTTCATCACGCAAAGGAGTCGATCAGGCACCACGTGTGAGTGTGCGCGCTGCTGTGTGCCTGCTACGCAAGGGAGTCCGTCATGCTTCGCCTTCGTTGGCTCGCTGTCGCTTCGGTCACCGCGCTCGCCGCTCTCGGGATCGCTCCGACCACCAGCGCCGCCGCACCGACCGTCCTGGCCTATTCGTGCTCGCCGGGCTACTTCTGCATCTACAGCGACTGGAACGGCGGCGGGACCCGATGCCAGTGGTCCCAGGAGAGGAAGGCCAACACCGCCGACGACTGTTCGTTCATCCAGCGCGGGGAGAACGTCCGCTCGGTGCGGAACAACACCAACCACCGGGTGCAGTACTACACCCAGACCAACTACAACTCCCGGGTCGGCTCCACCCCGTCCGGCGGGGAGGGCAACCTCCAGGGCAACTACCAGATCCGGTCGTTCAAGAGCCAGTAGCCCGGGGCACGGCGCCGGGCTCCCGGCTCCGACCTCCCGGCTCCGGCCGTGTGCGCACCGCCACCGGGCGAGCCGCGGCGCCCGGCCCGGCGGCGGCGCGCCAGGTGCGGGACGCGCGCCCCTGAGTCCCGCGCGCCCCGCATCTGCCCGAAAGCCGTCTCACGCTCGCCCGTGGCCCAGGTGGCCTCCGCCACCTTCCGGGAAACCGAACGGAGGAGCGTGATGGTTCGGGGCCGGGAGGCCGCCCCCGCTTCACTGGTCTCACGACCGCTTTGCGGAGTCGGGGCGGACAGGGCGTTCAGGTCCTCAGGGAATACACCACGACCGCCACCGACAGCAGGAGCCCCGCACCGACCATGACCTTGGCCGCGGTCGGGCGTTCGCGCGGGTCTGCCCAGGCGGCCAGCAGGAGCTGCAGCGCCGAGGGGAAGAAGAGGAACATCCCCGCCATGGCGGCCATGAACGACCACAGCACCAGGAACGCCGAGATGCTGACGGTGACGTAGAAGAAGCCGGACGGCCGGGCGTAAAGGAACAAGGGCACGGAGACCACCGCGGCGGTCGCGACGCCGAGGGTGACGCCGACAGAACCCATGAACCATACGATCAGCACCGGCAGAGGGGTAATTACGGCACACAGCACAAGGCTGAACTGCCATGGATGAATGCTCGCTCGCGTAGTGGCCCGCATGACCCGCCCCCGACTCTAGTAGTTTGAACGCGTTCAAACTACTAGAGTCGGGGGCGGGCTGGGCCAGCGGGTGCCACGCCGGCACGTCCCACTCGATGCAGACCACGCAAGAGGGTGTCGGGCGCGTCGGGGCCGGTCCAGGAGGGGCCGTGATGGTGGTGCTCGGTGATGTGCTGGTCACCGGTCGCCTGGTGGACGCGCCCGTGGCCGTCGGCCCGACCGTCGTTGTGGCCGCCCATGTTCCGCGCCTCCCTCGGTCCGCCCGGCTTCCCACTCCAGGAGCGACACCGTGTCAGCACAGGGGGTCGGCGGCGACGTTTCCGGCCACGCACGACGCGCCCACCGTCAACCACCCACCGCCCCGAGCCAGTCAGGCCCCGTCACCCCTCAACCGTGATCACCCGGTGGGCCCGCTCCCGGCCCCGGGCGATCAGGTGGGCGTTGGGTTCGTCCGAGGTGTGGACCCAGTGTTCGGCGTGGGTGCGGTCCTTGCCGAAGCGGATGTGGCGTTCAATCAGGCGGGGGACGCGGGTTCCGGCGTCCAGGTGGAGGTACCAGGCTTCGTCCAGGAGGGGCAGGACGGACGCCCAGGCTCCTTCGTCGTGGAGCAGGTAGTTGCCCTCCGTGATGACCAGCGGGACCTCCGGCGCGACCGGGATCGATCCCGCGATCGGCTCCTCCAAGGACCGGTCGAAGGCCGGGGCGTAGACCGTGGTACCCGCTTCGGGGGTACGGAGGCGGGCCAGGAGCGCCGCGTACCCGGCGGCGTCGAAGGTGTCGGGCGCGCCCTTCCGGTCGGCCCTGCCGAGCCGTTCCAGTTCGGCGCCCGCCAGGTGGAAGCCGTCCATGGGGACGAGGACGGCGAGCCCGTCGAGCCGGGCGACGAGCCGTTCCGCCAGGGTGGACTTCCCGGCGCCGGGCGCGCCCGCGATCCCCAGCAGCCCGCGCCGCCGCCCTGCCGGGGCGCCGTCCGGCCCGGCCCCCGCCAGCGCCCTCGCCGCCTCCACCAGGGTCTCGAAATGTTGCGCGCGCATGTCGGGCATTCTCCCATCGGCCCGGCCGGTTGACGCGGGTAGATTCCTCCGTATTACGTTGGCTCCCATGCCGTCCATCGCACTCGTCACCCTCGTCGTCCGTGACTACGACGAGGCCATCGCCTTCTACACCGACGCCCTCGGGTTCGACCTGGTCGAGGACACCGACCGGGGTGGTGGTACCCGCTGGGTCGTCGTCCGGCCGCCCGGTGCGGCCGGGGTCGGTGGTGTCGGGAACGCCGGTCTCCTCCTGGCCCGCGCCAAGAACGACGCCGAGCAGTCGTCCGTCGGCAATCAGACCGGCGGCCGGGTCGGCTTCTTCCTGCACACCGACGACTTCGCCCGCGACCACGTCCGGATGACGGCGGCGGGCGTGACGTTCCTGGAGGAGCCGCGCCACGAGCCGTACGGTTCCGTCGCCGTCTTCGAGGACCTGTACGGCAACCGCTGGGACCTGCTCCAGCCCACCGCCACCGCGTAGCACCCTCGCATAATTCGCTGTCGTCCGGCCCGTCGTCCTCCCTACACTCGCGCCCCACGGCCCGCCGTCCGGTGGTGCCGTGGGAGCGATGTCCGTCCGAGGGGAGACCGCCGTGCGCAGCCGTAGTGCCGCCGTCGTGTCCTCCTCCCGTGCCCGGTACGACGTGATCCTCGCCTCTTCGTCCGGCCGGTGGCGGCTGCGCGCCCGCCATAGTCGCCCGTGACGGACTCCGTTCCCCAGAAGCTCTTCTGACGGTCCGTCCCGTCCGGGAATCGCGCTGCTCCTTCTCACCGCAGCAGCGAAAGGCACGACACCGTGCGTACCCACGAGAGCGTCACCACCGTCCGCGCCATCGGCATCCTCGCCCATGTCGACGCGGGCAAGACCACCCTCACCGAGCGCGTCCTCTTCCTCACCGGCGCCGTCCACAAGCGCGGCGAGGTCCACGACGGCACCACCGTCACGGACTTCGACCCGCAGGAGCGGGACCGGGGCATCACCATCTTCGCGGCGGCGGTCAGCTGCGCATGGGCGGGCCACCGGGTCGATCTGCTCGACACCCCCGGCCACGTGGACTTCTCCGACGAGGTCGAGCGCTCGCTGCGCGTCCTGGACGGCGCCGTCGCCGTCTTCGACGCGGTCGCGGGCGTCGAGCCGCAGAGCGAGGCGGTGTGGCGGCAGGCCGACCGGCACGGCGTGCCCCGGATCGCGTTCGTCAACAAGCTGGACCGGGCGGGCGCGGACCTGGACTCCGCCGTGGAGTCCATCCGTACGCGCCTCGGCGTCGTCCCGCTGCCCGTGCAGCTCCCGATCGGCCGCGAGGACGGTTTCGCCGGGGTCGTGGACCTGATCGGGATGCGGGCGTACGTGTGGCCCGACGGCGGCGGCACCTTCATCGAGGGGGAGGTGCCGGACGACCTCCGCGAGGAGGCCCTACGGCGCAGGCGACGGCTGGACGAGACGGTGGCGGAGCTGTGTCCGGACGCCCTGGAGGAGTTCTGCGAGCGCGGCGAGCTGTCCCCCGCCACCCTGAGGCGCGCCCTGCGCCAACTGACCCTCGACGGCGGCGCGGTGGTCGTGCTGTGCGGTTCGGCGTACCGGAACCGGGGTGTCGAACCGCTCCTCGACGCCGTCGTGGCCTACCTCCCGTCCCCCGCCGACATGCCGCCGGTGCGCGGGACGGTCCCGGCCGACCCGGCGGCGCCGTTCACCGCGCTCGCGTTCAAGGTCACCTCGACGGCCACCGGCCGCATGACGTACGTCCGGGTGTACGCGGGCACGATCGAGAAGGGAGGGACCGTGCTGGACACGGCGTCGGGCCGCACCGAGCGGATCTCCCGCGTGCTGCGGGTCCAGGCGGACCGGCGGACCGAGATCGACCGGGCCCGCCCCGGGGACATCGTGGCCCTCGTCGGACCCAAGGGCACCCGCGCCGGGGCGACCCTGTGCGCCCCGGACGCACCGCTCGTCCTCGAACCCCCCTCGACCGCCGACCCGGTGGTCTCGGTGGCCGTGGAAGCACGCCGGAGCACCGACACGGGCCGACTGGCGACGGCGCTCGCGCGGCTCTCGGAGGAGGACCCGTCGCTCGTGGTGCGGTCGGACCCGGAGACGGGCCAGACCCTTCTGTCGGGCCTCGGTGAACTGCACCTGGAGGTCGCGGTGGAGAAGCTGCGGCGCGACCGTGGCCTTGAGGTCACGGTGGGCCGCCCGCAGGTCGCGTACCGCGAGACCGTGGACAGGGGTGTCACCGGTCTGCTGTACCGGCACGTCAAACAGGACGGCGGCTCGGGCCAGTTCGCGCATGTCGTCCTCGATGTCGAGCCCCTCGGCCCGAACCCGTCGGACACATCGAATACATCAGACACATCGGATACGGAAGGGGAGTTCGTGTTTGGTTCGACGGTGACGGGCGGGCGGGTGCCGCAGGAGTACGTCCGCGCGGTCGAGGCGGGCTGCCGGGACGCCCTCGCGGAGGGCCCCCTGGGCGGGCATCCGGTGACCGGTGTCCGGGTCACGCTCACGGACGGCGCCACGCACCCGAAGGACTCCTCGGAGCTCGCCTTCCGGGCGGCGGGCCGCTTCGCGCTCCGCGAGGCGCTGCGGGCGAGCGCGATGACGCTCCTGGAGCCGGTGGCCGACGTCACGGTCACCGTCCCCGAGGAGTCCGTCGGCGCGGTCCTCGGTGACCTCGCGGCCCGCCGTGGCCGGGTCACGGACCGTACGGCCCGCGGCGGTACGGCGGTGGTGACGGCGACCGTGCCGCTGGCCGAACTGTTCGGCTACGCCTCCCGGTTGCGGGGCCGCACCCAGGGCCGTGGAACCTTCACGACCCGCCCGGCGGGGTACGCCCCGGCGCCCCGTCCGCAGGGCTGACCCCTTCGGGGCGGGGCTCGTACGGGCCGAGGTCGATCTCGGCCCGTACGGTCTTCCCGACCGGCAGCCGGTCGAGCACCTCCCAGCGGGTCGCCAGGGCCGCCACGAGGAGCAGCCCGCGCCCGCCCTCGTCCAGGGGGCGCGGCGCGGGCCGCTCCCCGAGGGCGGGCCGCCGCTCGCCCCGGGTGTCGGAGACCTCGATCCGCAGCCGCCGGCCGGGCAGATAGCTGAGCTCCAGCTCGCAGTCCCGGCCGGGCACCCGGCCGTGGGTGACGGCGTTCGCGGCCAGCTCCGCGACGAGGAGCCCGACCGTGTCCGACAGCTCGCAGCCGTAGGGGAAGTGCCAGCAGTGGAGTTGGAGCAGCGCGAGCCTGCGGGCGAGCCGGGCACCGCGCGGAGTCGAACTGAACCGCTGCGCGAACACACGTACGGTGACGGTCTCTTCGTGGGTCAGGGGAGGGGTCATGAGACCAATGTGGCGGCACCAGTGGCCTGTTCCCAGGTCAGCAACCCGTACGCTGCGACAGCGTACGGGTTCACGATCTGGACAGTACCCGTCACTGCCCGTGAGCATGAATGCGTTCAGTGCGAGCGCACGGGTGCGAGAGGTGGCCGGGGTGGCGAACGAGATGGCGGACGAGGTCGGGGACGACGACGCGGGGGCAGCGCGGAGCGGGAATGAACCCGAGACGTCGGACAGCCTGAAGGTCTTCGGGGCGGTGGTCAAGGCTTTCCGCAAGCGGGCGGGACTCACGCAGGAGGCGTTCGCGCCACTGGTGGGGTACTCGGTGGAGACGATCGCCTCGATCGAGCAGGGCCGCCGACTGCCGCCGGTGGGCTTCGTGGAGAAGGCGGAAGAGATCCTGGACGCGTTCGGCGCCATCAAGAACGCGGCCAGGTTCGTAGGGCGCAAACCGGGGTTGGCGAGCTGGTTCCGGCCGTGGGCCCGCTTGGAACAGTCGGCGGCGACCCTCTGCACTTACGAGAACCGGTTCGTGCCTGGCCTGCTCCAGACACCCGGATACGCCAGGACAATCTTCAGCGGACGCATCCCCACGCTGGAGGACGAGGAGATCGAGACTCTACTCATCGCACGCGTGGAGCGGAAAAAGGTCATCACGGAACGCCCTCGCACCATCTTCAGCTTCATCATCGAGGAGCACGTCCTGCGCCGCCAGACCGGCGGTCCAGAGGTCATGAGGGAACAGATCGCCCATCTGCTCGACCTGTGCGAGCGGCGCAACGTAGATATCCAAATCATGCCGCAGTCACGTGGGTACCACGTTGGTCTCAACGGCCCCATGCAGCTCCTGGAGACCCCTGAGAACAAGTGGTACGCCTACTGCGAGGGGCAGGAAACCGGTCAGCTCATCTCCCACAGCCAAGTGGTCAGCACCCTCCAGAAGCGATATGCCAGGATGCGAGCACAGGCTCTGTCCGTAGAGGATTCCGTGAGCCTGCTGCGGGAGATCCAAGGAGCACTATGAGCACCACAGACCTTGCCTGGTTCAAGAGCAGCTACAGCAGCGGTAGCAGTGGCGACTGCGTCGAAGTCGCCCTCTCCTGGCACAAGTCCAGCTACAGCAGCGGCGACAGCGGCGACTGCGTCGAGGTCGCCGCCTGCCCCTCCACCGTCCACGTCCGCGACTCCAAGAACCCCGACGGCCCCCAGCTCACCCTGGACCCCACCGCCTGGACGAAGTTCCTCACGCGACTCGCCTGACACAGGACACCCTGAGGGCCGTACGCCAGGACGGCGTGCGGCCCTCCGCCGTACGCACCACGCAAGGAGTACGGACCCGACGAGAGGAGAACCATGAACGTCACCGATCTGACCTGGTTCAAGAGCAGCTACAGCAGCGGCAGCGATGGCGACTGTGTCGAAGTCGCCCTCTCCTGGCGCAAGTCCAGCTACAGCGGCAGCAGCGGCGACGACTGCGTTGAAGTCGCCCTGCCCTGGCACAAGTCCAGCCACAGCAGCGGCGGCAGCGGTGACTGCGTCGAGGTCGCCGCCTGCCCCTCCACCGTCCACGTCCGCGACTCCAAGAACCCCGACGGCCCCCAGCTCACCCTGGACCCCACCGCCTGGACAGAATTCCTCACGCGACTCGCCTGACACGGGACACCCGGAAGGCCGCACGTCAGCACGGCGTGCGGCCCTCCGCCATACGCACCACGCAAGGAGCACGGACCCGACGAGCTGCCTGAGGTCGGTAGTGCTGGGGCTCGAACTCCTCGGACGGAAGGTGGCCGAGAGCGGAGTGCGGGCGCTCGGTGTTGTATCGGCAGGGCAGGGGCACGCCCCTACCGCATGGCTCCCGAGTGGGGGTCAGGCACCGGGGGTGGCGCTGATGTGCTTGAACCCGGCGGTGTTGCCGACGAGGGCGAAGGGGCTCCAGGACCCGGCGGCGTAGTCGCCGTTCGCGTTGTAGACCCGGTCGTCCGAGCCGATCGCGTACAGGTGCACGGTCTTGCCCGCAGGGGTGACGGCGAGCTGCTTGAACCCGGCCGTCGCGCTGATCACGCTGTAGCCGCTCCAGGACCCGGCGGCGTAGTTGCCGTTGTTGTTGTAGATCCGGTCGTCCGAGCCGATCGCGTACAGCCGCACCGTGCCCTCGCTCGTCGTCGTGGCGGCGACCTGCTTGAACCCGGCGGTGTTGCCGACGAGGGCGAAGGAGCTCCAGGACCCGGCGGCGTAGTCACCGTTCGCGTTGTAGATCCGGTCGTCCGAACCGATCGCGTACAGCCGGACGGTGTTGCCGGTCGCGGTGGCCGTGATCTTCTTGAATCCGGCAGTGCTGTCCACCAGCTGGAGGGTGGTCCAGCTGCCCTGGGCGTAGTCGGCGCTCTTCACGTACACGCGGCCGTCGGCGCCGAGGGCGAAGAGGCGGACGGTGTTGCCGGTCGCCACGACCGAGATCTGCTGGAAGCCCTGCGTGTTGTCGACCAACTGGAACCCGGTCCACGTCCCGGTCTTGAAATTGCCGCGGCTCTCGTAGATCCGGTCATCCGCGCCGATCGCGTAGACATGGACCTCGTCACCCACCCGGATCGAGGTGGTCTGCTTGAAGCCCTGCGCACCGTCGACCGTGTTGTACCCGTCCCACGTACCCGCCGAGTAGTCGGCGTTGTTGCCGTAGACCCGGCCGTCCGCACCGATCCCGTACAAGTGGACCGCCGAAGAGACCACAGGAACCGCCGGATCGGTGTCCGGGTAGGGGTCGGCGTGGTCCCCGGCGAGACCCGCGGCCGCTCCGCAGCCGCCCCAGGCTCCGGCGCCCTGGCCCGCGAGGATCTTCTCGGCTATCAGGATCTGCTGCCGCTTGGTGGCCTGGTGCGGGTAGGCGGCGTACTGCTGGCCCCCGTAGGCGTCCCACGTGGGCTTGTATATCTGGAGGCCGCCGTAGTAGCCGTTGCCCGTGTTGATGCTCCAGTTGCCCGTCGACTCGCAGTGGGCGACCTTGTCCCAGGTGGCGACGGAGGCGGCGCTCGCCGTACCCGCGGGCACCAGGGAGAGGACGAGACCGGCCAGGGACAGCCCGGCCAGTGCGGCGATCTTCGTGCGGGGACGGACGGTTGCGGACATGGAGATACCTCGGTTCGGTGGTTCGGCGTGTGTGCGCGGGGCGGACTGACGGGGCGGGCGGCGCGGCTTACGACCAGCCCATGGAGTCCGTCACTGCTGCGGCCTGCGCGGCGGCGGGAGCGGCGGCAACCAGGCGGTCCGGGCCGTCGGCCTGGCCGGCGGCGGCGTCGACACCGAGGGCGGTGAGGGCGGCGAGGGCCGTGACCGCGACGGCCTGGGCGATGCGGGTGCGGAGCATGGGGGTGTCCTCTTCTGACGGTTCGAGCGACGGATTCGTGTCCTCAACCGGCCCGCGTCCCGCGGTGGCGCTGTCCGGTCCTGGCCATCGGGAGCTGGTCCCTGCTGGCGAGAACTACTTTCGTCGCTGGTCAGATGGGGTGGAAGAGGATTCGGATGGCCCGAAGCGGCATTGGACCAATCAGTCCAGCAAAGGCTCGGAGACCTCGTAGGAGAGTGGGAGGGTTGCGAACGGGGCGGCGATGAGCGGCACCTCCGCCCTCAAGGGCGTCCAGTCGGCGAGCTCGGGGCAGTGCGAGAGCAGCAGGCGGATCAGACCGTCCGCTTGTTCCTCCGCCTCTGCGAGGCTGCCCGCGCGCAGGTACAGGCCGATCACGGGATTCGGCCGAGCGAGCGGATGAGCACTGACGTGCTCGACCCCGTCGTCCCGGCCGAGGCGGGAAAGGACCAGTGAGCGGAGGTCTGCGGGAGCGGAGGCACCGCGCGGTGCGCGCAGGCCGACGTGGACGAGATACATGGAGCCGACTCTCTCAACCTTCAACTACCTTGTCAGGCGCCGCATGTGGCCCGTTCCGGCCTTGGCCCATTGGGTCCACCTCGCGGCCCGGGCGGAAACCTTTTGTGCCCGGGCCCCCCGGCCGTGAAAGCATGATCCAAAAGGGGTGGAGTCGACAGTCTTCAGGGGGAATTTCAGGATGCTGACCGCATTGGGGCTCGACGCGGTGGCGGAGGCGGTCTACCGCGCGATGCTGGCCGATCCGACGGGCGGCGTCGCCGAACTCGTCGCGCGGGTGGGCAGGACCGAGGAGGAGGTGCGAGACGCCCTCGACACGCTGAGCGAGCTGGCTCTCGTACGGCCGTCGGCACAACGGGAGGGGGGCCTGCGGGCCGTCTCCCCGGACATCGGCATGGAGATCCTGATGGCCCGCCAGCAGGCCGAGCTGGCGGCGCAGCAGTTGCGTCTGGAGTCGTCGCGGAGTGTGGCCGCACAGCTGATCGCCGAGTACGCCGACCTCCGGCCGGCGGCCACCAGTCCCGGGGTGGAACACCTCATCGGCATAGACGCGATTCGCGACACGCTCGTCCGGCTGACACGCGACGTCACCACGGAGGTCATGGCCTTCCTGCCGGGCGGCGCCCAGCCGCTGGAACAGCTCGACGCATCGCGTCCGCTGGACGAGGAGCTGCTGGGCCGGGGGGTGCGGATGCGCAGTGTCTATCTGAGCAGCGTCTGCAACGACCAGAACACGGTCGACTACGCGAACTGGCTGACCCGGCTCGGCGGCCAGGTGCGTACGGTTCCGTCCCTGCCCACCCGCATGATCATCACTGACCGTGCGACCGCTGTCATCCCGGTCAACAGCGAGGACTCGGGTGCCGCAGCGGTCGTGCTGACCGGCCAGGGCACCCTCACCGCGCTGTGTGCGCTCTTCGAGACGGTCTGGGCACGGGCGCAGGCACTGGGCGAGGCAGTCGTGCGGGACGGGCACGGCCTGAGCCCGCAGGAGTCGGCCACGATCGACCTCCTCGCCCAAGGACACACGGACGAGGCGATCGCCAAACGTCTCGGCGTCTCCCCGCGCACGGCGCGGCGGATCGCGACGGACCTGATGAGCCGACTCGACGCACGGAGCCGCTTCGAGGCGGGTGTCCGCGCGGTCCAGCAGGGCTGGCTGCCCTCGGACGCCGTCTGACAGTGATGCGTCCGGGACCTCCCGCGACCCTTCCGGGAGGTCTCGGCAGCCCGCCCGGGCCCCTTTGGGCCAAGGCCGTTTACGTCCATCGGATTGGACTTCCGCAGGTCAGAGGCCCGGGACAGAGTTGATCTCGAAGCGCCGGGCAGAAGCCCTGGCGCCACCGATCGATCCTGTGGGGGAACCGCCATGTCCAAGTCCGCCCGTGTCTCGACGTCCTCGATGCGTCGCTCCGTCTCGTTCGCGCTCACCTCCGCGGTGTCGGTCGCCGCGCTGGGCGTTGTCGGAGCGGCCCCGGCCAGCGCCGCCACGATCGGCGAGACCATCGCCTCCGCGGCCAGGGGCGAGACCGGGAACGGGCCCTGCGGCCGCGGCGGCTACGTGGGTGGCCCGAACCAGAACAGCAGCTGCAGCAACGGCAAGCGCACGCACGCCTGGTGCGCGGACTTCGCCGGGTGGGCGTGGGCCCAGGCCGGGGTCGCCGGCCGGGGCACGCTGACCGACATGGCCAACAGCTTCCTCGACTACGGGAACAAGTACGGCACCCGGTCGAACACCCCGCGCCTCGGCGACGCGGTCGTCTACAACATGAACGACGGCACCTACGTCAACGACCACGTCGCCATCGTCACCGCCATCTCCGGCGACACCGTCACCATCACGGGCGGCAACGAGAGCAACTCGGTCCGGACGAACACGACCACCAACTGGCGCGTGGGCCAGTCCCCCTTCGGCCAGGTCATCACCGCCTACATCTCCCCGCTGGGCAGCGGCGAGGAAGGCACTCCGGGGGTCCCGGCGGTTCCGGTGGTCTCTTCGGCGGTCCACTTGTACGGGATCGGTGCGGACGGCCGGGTCTACGGCAACAACGCCGACTACTCGGCGGGTACGTGGGACGGGTACAACACGGTCGACGGTGCGCAGGGCTTCAAGCAGACCACCTCGATCCGGGTGGGTGACGAGGTCCACGTCTACGCGATCGGCGCGGATGACCGGATCTACGAGAGCCGCGGGAACTTCAAGACCGGGACGTGGACCGGGTTCCAGCTCGTCGACAACACGCAGGGCTTCCAGCAGATCTCGGTCGTGGCGACCGGCAACACGGTCCGCCTCTTCGCCCTCGGCGCCGACGGCCGCGTGTACAGCAACGACGGGGACTACGGGCAGAGCAACTGGAGTGGCTTCCAGCTGGTGGACGGCACCGCCGGATTCAAGAAGATCACGGTCACCGCGACCGGCAACACCGTCCGGCTGTACGCCATCGGCTCGGACGACCGGATCTACAACAACAACGGCAACTACTCCACCGGCTCGTGGAGCGGCTACAGCGTGATCAGCGGAACCGCCGGGTTCAAGCAGGTCGCCGCCACGACGACGAGCGAGGGCACGGTCCGGCTGTACGCCATCGGTTCGGACGACCGGGTCTACAACAACAACGGCAACTACGCCGCCGGGTCCTGGAGCGGCTACAGCGTGATCAGCGCGACGGCCGGGTTCAAGCAGCTCGCCGTCACCCCCGCGGGCAAGACCGTGCACCTGTACGCGATCGGCTCGGACGACCGGGTCTACAACGCGAACGGCGACTACGCCGCCGGGTCCTGGAGCCCCTTCGCCCTCGTCGGCAACGCCGCCGGGTTCAAGCAGATCAGCGCCACCCCCGGCGCCTGACCCCCACCATCCGGGCGGCGTACCTGATCAAGGGGATACGCGGCCCGGGCACGTCAGTGGAGGTGGCACCCCGCGGCGCGCCCTGACCACGGGTCCCGCGACCCGTCCCGTCCTGCCCGGCACGATCACGTGCCGGGCAGGACGGCTTTCGCAAGGAGAACTCGTGCACCGCCTCGGCATCCTGACCGTCGCCACTGCCCTCCTGGTGGCGGCCACCGCCCCGGTTCTGGGGGCGGTCCGTGCGTCCGCCACGCCGTCGAAACCCGTGGTCCGCGTCATGCCTCTCGGTGATTCGATCACCTACGGCCAGGGCAGCTCCGACGAATCGGGCTACCGCTCGCGGCTGAACGAACTCGCCGCCGAGCAGTCCCGCTACTCGCTCGACTACGTCGGGTCCCTGGAGCACGGAGCGCTGCCGGACTCCGCGCACGAGGGACACGCCGGCTACACCATCGAGCGCATACGTGCCGGCGCGAACCGCTGGCTCGCGGCCGCACAACCCGACGTCGTACTGCTCCACATCGGGATCAACGATCTCAATCAGGGTACGGACCCGGGACAGGCCGCAGACCAGGCCTCCGCCCTCGTCGACCAGATCTTCGCGGCCCGGCCCGGAGTCACCATCGTCATGGAAGGCCTCGTTCCGACAACCCCCGGATGGAACCATCAGGACCTGTCCCGGCCCGTAGCGCAGTACAACCAGCGGCTGAAGCAGCTGGAACGGGAGAAACAGCACGCCGGAATGCGTTTTCGGTTCGTCGACGCACCCGCGCTGACGCCGACCGACCGGGCGGACGCCACCCGTCCCGCCCAGATGTCCGACGGTCTGCACCCCAACGACGCCGGATACGCCCAACTGGCCCAGGCCTTCTTCACCCCCTTGGAGGAGGCCTACTCGGCACGTTGGTTCACCGGCGGCCCCGCCCGGCCGGACCAGCCCCGGCTCAAGAACACGGTGCACCTGCAGCGGATCGCGCCGAACGGGGATCTGTTCAATGCCGAGGGTGATTTCGCGGCAGGACGCTGGAGTGGCTGGAGCAACCAGGGGGCCTCACAGCTCAAGGAGGTCACCAGTGCGGGCACGGGGTCGGTGAACCGGGTGTTCGCGATCGGCAGTGACAACAAGATCTACGAGAACGACGGCGACTACGCGTCCGGGAAGTGGTCGGGCTGGTTCGCACCCGCCATCAACAACTCCACCACCTTCACCGCACTCTCGGCGTCCTCCTACGGCAACACCGTTCACCTCGTGGCCATCGGCTCGGACGGACGCCTCTACAACACCGACGGTGACTACACGGCCGGAAAGTGGAACGGGTGGAGCGATCAGGGAGGTACGAACCTCAAGCGCGTCACCAGTGTCACCACCGCTGATCAGGTCAATCACATCTTCGCCACCGACGCCACGGGCCAGATACTCGGAATCGACGCCGACTATGCCGCAGGTGCCTGGGGCAGCTGGCATGTCGCCGGACCCGTCGGCGGGTTCAAGGCGTTGGACGTCACCGCCTCCGCGAGTGGAAACACGGTCCATCTCGGTGCCATCAGCCTGACCGGCCAGTACTTCAACACCGACGGCGACTTCGACCGAGGGGGAGTCTGGAACGGCTGGAGCAACATGGGAGGCGACAACCTCAAGCGCGTCACCAGCGCCGCTGCCAACGGTGTCAACCACGTCTTCGCGACCACCGGCGACAACCGCCTCATCGAACGCGACGGCAACTACAACACCGGCACCTGGAACAACTGGGCCGCAGCCGCGGGCGGCGCCGATGCCACGTCCGCGACCGCCGGCTTCACCAACTGACGTCCGCGACTCCAAGAACCCCGACGGCCCCCAGCTCGTCCTGGACCCCACCGCCTGGACCGAGTTCCTCACGTGGCTCGCCTGACACAGGACACCCGAAGGGCCGCACGCCAGGACGGCGTGCGGCCCTCCGCCGTACGCGGCAACGAAGTTGAGTGACGCGGAAGCGGTGGCACGTACCGCCCGGCGTCTCGGGTCAGCTCCGTTCGAAGCCGTGAGAGCGGCCGATGACCGAGAAGCCCCGGCGCTCGTACCAGTGCCGTGGCCAGTCCGCCGCCTCCGCGATCAGGAACCGGGTGCCGCAGCCTTCAGCGGCGGCCAGGCTCAGGGCGGTGGTCAGGACGGCGTCGGCGTGGCCGCGTCTGAGGTGGGCCCCGGAGGTGGCCAGGTCCTCGATCTGGGCGATGCCGGCCGTCGGGTCCATGTAGAGGTCGGCCCATGAGGCGACCTCGCCCTCCTCCGTACGGGAACCGATGAAGTGCACGACGTCCGCGCCCCGATGGCGGACCTCGCGCCGGTCGACGAGTTGGCGCAGGACCTCGTCGTCGGAGTCCGGAAGAAGGTCCCGCCATTGCCGCGTGTGGGGGACGCGTATCGCGTCGAGGTCCACCGCCTCCGCGGGTCCGCCGGGCGGGACCGGGCCCTCGTGCCGCATGACCAGATAGACGGAGTGGGTGTATCCGGCGCGGATCAGCGGCTCCGCGCACGCCGCTCCGGTCTCGTCGTCGAGGACGGAGACCATCCGGTGGGACAGCCGTCCCAGCGCCTCCTCCGCGAGGGCGGGCACGGCCTCGGGGTCGACGGCGGCGTCGATGAAGACCTGGTTGTTCGTGTAGGAGTGCGCGTAGGCGTCGTCGTACACGGCGAACCCGCCGGGGAGGTCGACGACACGGGCGGCCTGGCGGCGGGCGAAGGCGGACAGGAAGGTGTTGATCCGCTGGAGTTCTGAGATGGGCATGAGCGGAGCGTAGGCAGCCGTGGAGGATGGCCGCCGCGAATTTTCCCGGCGCCGGTCGTCCCCCTGCCGGGAGAAACCCCCTCCCCCCGCGACCCGTCGGCTGGGACGATGCCCTGGTGAACGAATACTTCCGTCTCAACATCGGTCCTGGTCACGGCTGGCCCTACGTCCCCGAGCCCCACCCGGTCGAGCCCGGCCGGTGGCCGGAGTTGGAGGCCGCGCTCGCCCTGGTCAACCGCGACCTGGCGGCGACCCTGCCGGAGCAGGAGCCGTTGATCCTGATGCTCTGCCCGTCCACGGAACCGGTGCGCGAAAGCCCGGTGGACCACGATCAGATCTACGTGGCGATGCCGGACGGCCGTTGGCACGGCAACCCGGTCCACACGTGCGACCCGGAGGAGGACGGCGTACCGCCGGAGCGGGACGACGACGCGGCGGTCCTGGCGACGGTCGCCGAGGGGGCTCAGGAGACCCTCATGGAACTGCTCTGGCAGGTCTGGCCGCTCTGCTCCACGCACAAGATCGGGATGCATGCCGGGCTCGCCGGAACCGGCGGCAGTTGGTATCCGGACGGGGCGGGCCCGGCGGGCCCGGCGGTGTGGTGGTGCAGTGGCGGCCGGGACGGCACGCACCACGACGCCTGCCTCGTGGGCGAGTTGGCCGACACCCTGCCGGGCAAGCAGCGCCGGGCCCTGCGGCGCACCGAGCGGAGGAAGGACGGCCGCGGCTGACCGCAGGCCGTACGACTGTGGGTTGTCACCGCGACACACGGTCACCCGCGAGGTGCGGAACGAGTGGCTCGTCTCGGACGTCCGACCGGATACCGGTCCCGGGCGGCCACTCCGCGCGGACGGCGGCCACGGGTGCTACGGGGGCCGGGCCGAGCGGAGTTCGCGCTGGTGAAAGTGGTTTGTCGGGCATGACACCGGGTGGTTAGTGTCGCCGTCCATGACCCCGATTCTGCGCACCGAACGCCTGCTCCTCGCCCCCTATGTCCCCGGGGACGAAGAGGGCTTCGTGGCGCTGTTCCAGGATGTGAGGGTGTCGCGGTGGATGGGGGACGGCCTGGCTTCCGAGAAAGAGGACCGGGCCGTGTTCGGGCGCGTCTTCACGAAGGTCTACGCCCAGAACCTGTTCGACGTCTGGGCCGTCCGCCGGGAGGGCCGGTTGATCGGACACGCCGAGATCAAGCCGACCGACGAGACCGGGGGCCACGAGATCGTCTACGCGCTGGCCCCGGCGGCGTGGGGGTCGGGTCTGGGAACCGAGCTGGCCCAGGCCCTCGTGGCCTACGGCTTCGACACCCTCGCGTTGACCGAGGTGCACGCCACCGTGGCCGCACGGAACAACGTCTCGCTGACCCTCCTCGGCAGGATCGGATTCGAGCACGTCCGGGACATCGACGAGGACGACGGCAGCATCACTCACGTGCTGACCCGCCGCGTGACCGCCACGGACAAGGCCCCGGCTGTCGGGCAGGGCTGAGCCGAACCGGATCGGATCGAACCGGATTGGATTGGATCGGATCGGATCGGATCGGATCGGATCGGATCGGCGGGAGGCTGTTCGAGCGGCTCTGGCCCGGGCAACGGACCCCGTTCGCATGGGCGGGCCGGGGCAAGCCCCGCAGACGCTGCTCGGGCCGTCGTACGGCCTGCCGTCCTCACCGCCCGTACGGGCCCGGCGGGGGGGCGGTGCGGAGCGGGGCTTGGCACCGGCAGAGCGCCCTGCGTACGGTCCCTCCATGCATGACGAGATCACGGCGACGGTCGGCTCCGACCTCTACTCCTTCGACGGCCGGATACTGGAGATCTTCGGTGGTGAGTACCCCCGCCGCTTCCACGTCCGGCACATGCATCTGAGCGTGACCGGGCCGGACCGGAAGGGCAGACGGACCGTGATGATTGCCCACGGTCAGCCGGAAGCCCCGGGCGGAAGCCTCACCTGGCACCCCACGGCCAAGGAATGGGAGCAGTCCCCCGACCTGGCCGCGCTGCTCGAAACGGTACGGTCGGCCGTCGCCGCCATCTCTGGGCCCGGCGTGGTGTGACGGACGGCGGACGGCGAGGACGACCGGCGCCTGCGGCACACGGACCGGCCCCGCGCCGTCACCCGGCACACCGCTGAACCCGGTGAACCCGGTGAACCCGGTGAACCCGGCGCGAGGCGCGACGCCGTACAGCGGACTGTCGGTGGCGGGCTGTCGGTGGCGGGCTGGGCCGGTTCGTCTGGATCACTTCCGCTGGCCGGGGTTGTCGTTGATGATGTCCGTGTGGCTCACCGCATCAGCGCTCTGATCTCGGCCTTCGGCGTCCTTGCCTGCATGATGCTGCTCGTTGTCGGCGTTCGCGACTACCGCTCCGGGGCGTCGGCCCTCTGGCTCGTGGCTGGAGCCGTGAGCTTTCTCGGCGCTTCGTACACACTCGTGCGGGACGTACGACGGCTCCGCACCGAGCCGACCGACTGACGGCGGCGCCGTTCCCACCGACCCCCGGCGGTCATTGTCCGTGCGCCGTCGGCTGACGCGCAGTGGGCGCGAATCGAGCCGTCATTCCCGGACTGGACGCCGCAGCCGGGTGGCATTTTATGCCTTGATCGGTGCGGCCGGCCTGGCGGCCTTCTCGATCTTCGCGCGGTGGGCTGCGCGGGCTTCCTCGTCGATCGGCTTCTCGATTTCGGCGCGCAGCCCGGTCCGGCCGTCGAGGCCCTCGCGCAGGATGTCGGCGTGCCCGGTATGCCGGATGGACTCGCCGAGGACATGGACCATGATGGCGAAGAGGTTGGTGTCGGCATGGGGCTCCGGCCACCACGGCACGTGGCCGGGGGCGTCGAGGGCGAGCTCGTCGATCGTCGCGTCCGAGTGATTCCAGGTGCGCCGGTAGAACCCGATGATCTGATCGCAGGTCTCGTCCTCGGCCGCCCAGAGGTCGCTGCCGTCGGAGTCCTGCCACCGGGGCAGCGGTTCCGGAGAGGGGCGGCCGAAGACCTCTCCGAAGTACCTGGCCTCGACGGTGGCCACGTGCTTGACCAGGCCGAGGATGTTGGTCCCGGTCGCTGTCAGAGGTCGGCGGGCGTCGTATTCGGACAGGCCGTCGAGTTTCCAGAGCAGGGCCTCGCGGTCCCGCCGCAGTCTCCCGTGCAGGTTGCCCTTCGCGAATTCGTCGATCATGCGGCATGAGCCTGCCACAGCTCGCGCCACTGTTCGACCGCTCCCCGGGAACGGCGTGCCGGGTCCCCGCCCGCGACGCTCACCGAGCAACAGGCCGAGCGGATGCTCGCCGGGATGAACGAGGTCATCCGCGCGGGCGAGGAGTTGCGGAGGCCGCGAGCCGAGATGATCGAGGTGTTCGCAGGCTTCGGCTGGATGGTTGATGAGGCTGGTGGCGATGGGTGTGAAGGTGAGGAAGCATTCCGGCTTGCCTTCGTAGCGGCGGCGAAGTCGGCGGCAGCCACGAGCCAGGACACGGTCCGTCCGATGACTCGCGGTGGCGTTCGAGAGCGGACCGGACCACCAAGGAACGCGACACCTCGCCCAGGACAAGGAGGTTCGGCACCGTCAGGTCGGCAGAGTGACGCGCATCACGAGGCCGCCGCCCTCGCGGGGCTCCGCGATGATACGGCCACCGTGCGCACGGGCCACGGATCTGGCGATCGACAGGCCGAGACCGACACCCTTGTCGCTCCCGGTCCGCTCCTGACGCAGCCGCCGGAACGGCTCGAAGAGATTGTCGATCTCGTACGCCGGAACCACGGGCCCCGTGTTCGAGACGACCAGGACCGCCTGACCCGGCCCGGTCTCGGTCCTCACCTCCACCCAGCCACCCTCCGCCACGTTGTACCGCACGGCGTTCTGCAGCAGGTTCAGCGCGATCCGCTCAAGCAGGACACCATTGCCCTGGACGACCGCCGGAGCGCGCACACCCCGGATCTCGACACCCTTGCCCTCCGCCTCCCCGTGCACCTGGTCCACCGCCCGCTCCGCAACCTCGGCCAGATCCACGGGCTTGCGCTCGACGATCTGGTTGTCACTGCGGGCCAGCAGCAGCAGACCCTCCACCAGCTGCTCACTGCGCTCGTTCGTCGCCAGCAGAGTCTTCCCCAGCTGCTGCAGCTCGACCGGCCCCCCAGGATCCGAGAGATGCACCTCCAGAAGAGTCCGGTTGATCGCCAGCGGCGTCCGCAGCTCATGCGACGCATTCGCGACGAACCGCTGCTGGGCACTGAAAGCCCGCTCCAGCCGGTCCAGCATCTCGTCGAAAGTGTCGGCGAGCTCCTTCAGCTCATCGTCCGGACCATCCAGCTCGATCCGCCGCGACAGATCCGAACCCGCCACCTGACGCGCCGTACGAGTGATCCGGCCCAACGGCGACAACACCCGCCCCGCCATCGCGTAACCGAACGCGAAAGCGATGATGCTCAACCCCAGCAACGCGAACAACGAACGCCGCAGAAGATCCTCCAACGCCAGATCGCTCTGCCTGTGCATGCACTGACTGAGCGTGCCGTTGGCCTGCGCGGCGGACTGTCCTGACTCAAGACCGGGGCATATGTTGCTGGTGAACTGCACAGTGCTGCCCGGAAGAAGCGTGAACAGGGGGTCGCCTCCCTGTTGAAGTGCCTGCATGCTGAGCGCGTAGATGATCGACAGCAGAAAGATGCCGGCGATCAGGAACATCCCGCCGTACAGCAGGGTGAGCCGTATCCGGATGGTCGGGCGCAGTAATGGCCCGAGGGATCTGTGCCCCTTCGAAGAGCCGCCGGTCATGACCTCCTCCGACGTGCCCGAATCGAAGCGACCGGGTGCTTGAGTCCACGACACATGCGGCGGCGCACATTGCTCCTCGACGGCTGGTAACCCTGTCCCGACATGGTGCATGTGACGGGATGTGCCCTCGGTAAGGAGCAATCGGACCCGCTGGTGGTCTCCCCGGGCCCACGGCCTTGGAGACGGTCCATGAGGACACGTCCCGGCCGACCGGGACCGTCGCCCCATGCGGTCGGGACGCCGGGACGAGCAGCATGGGCCGGGTCAACGACAGGCGCGGGGGCCGGGTTCACCGAGTCCGGCCGTCCCCGCGCGGATCTTCTGGGGAGGAAGAATGTCCGGCACCCTTCGCCGACGCACGGCGGTCGGCGTGATCAGTCTGGCCCTGGCCGTCCCGCTGGGCCTCGCGGCCCCCGCCACCGCCGGGGCGGCCGAGCGGCCCGCCACCGTCACGGCCGCACAGATCCAGGTGGACCCCCACGCCTACAACGGGCGCCGCCTGGAGGACGCCCTGGGAATCATGGGCATCTGGGTCGTCATCGACGGGAAGCGGTGGGGCATCCCCGACATGGAGACGTACAACAACCTGTTCTACAACGCGAACACCCTCAAGGTGGTCGACCTGGAGAGCATCCCGTTCGGCGGGCAGCTCAGCCATGACGCCCATCTGGTCAAGTCCCCGACCACGGGCACGAGATGGCTGCTCTCCAACGGCCAGCGGAGGTACATCATGAGCTCGGCCTTCACGGCGTTCCAGTTCGACGCGAACAAGGTCCAGTCGCTCCGGGACGTCGTGCTCAACTCGATCCCCATGGGGTCGGTCATCGACATCTGAGGGGTCTTCAGGGCCGTGGCGCGGGGGCCGTACGGGCCGAACGGCCCACCCGTCACGGCCGGTTCAGGGTGCCCCGCCGGGGTCCGGCGCGGTGAAGGCGATCGCGCCGGAGGGGCAGACCCCGGCGGCCATCCGTACGGCCGTCCGGTGGGCCGGGTCCGGCTCGGTGCGCAGCAGGATCACGAGGCCGTCGTCCGGGTCCTGGTCGAAGACGTCGGGGGCGGTCATGGCGCACATTCCGGCGCCGATGCAGCGCTCACGGTCCAGGCTCAGGTAGGGCGCGCTCACTTCGTGTCCCAGGTGACCGGGAGGCTCTTCACTCCGAAGATGTCCGCGGTCTCCGGGCGCAGTACGACCTCCTCGGGGGGCACGGCCAGGCGCAGGCCGGGGAAGCGGTCGACCAGCGCGCGGAACGCGACCCGCATCTCGACGCGGGCCAGCTGCTGCCCCAGGCACTGGTGGATGCCGTGGCTGAAGGCCAGGTGTCCGGCGGACTGCCTGCGCAGGTCGAGCGTGTGGGGGTCGGTGAAGCGGTCGGGGTCGCGGTTGGCGGTGTTGAACGAGAGGAGGACGGTCGTTCCGGCCTTGATGGTCCGGCCGTCCAGTTCGACGTCCTCGAGGGCCGTGCGGTGGAACGTCTTGGCGACGCTGAGGTACCGCAGCAGTTCCTCCACGGCTCCGTCGGTGAGCGTGGGATCGGCGCGCAGGGCGGCAAGCTGGTCCGGGTTCCGCAGCAGCGCGAAGGTGCCGAGGGACAGCATGTTCGCGGTGGTGTCGAATCCGGCGGCCAGGAGGATGAGGCTGACGCCCTTCAGTTCCTCGTCGGTCAGGTCGCTGTCGGTGAGTTCGCTGAGGACGTCGTCGGTGGGCCTGGCCCGCTTCTCGGTCACGAGCCCCGCGAGGTACTCCTGGGTCGCGGTGTAGGCGGCCATCATCTCCTCGTCGGAGACCTCACCGCCCATGAACGTGTCGATCTGCTCCTGGAAGGACGCCCGGTCCCCGTACGGCACACCCAGGATCTCGCAGATCACGATGGTGGGGAGGGGCTTGGCGAACGCGGTCACCAGGTCCGTCGGCGGTCCGGTCTCCGCCATGGCGTCCAGGCAGTCGGCGGTGATCCGCTCGATCCGCTCGGTGAGCATCCGCATCCGCCGCACGGTGAACTTGCCCACCAGGGGCTTGCGGTAGCGGCTGTGCTGGGGGTCGTCCATGAGGAGGAACTCGCCGGGCGGCGCCGGGGGAAGGTCGAACTCGACCACGTTCATGAGGTCCCTGCGGGAGCTGAACCGGGGGTCGGCCAGGACGGACCGCACTTCCTCGTACCCGGTGATCACCCAGCCCGGGGTCCCGCCGGGGTGGGTGAAGCCGCTGACGGGCCCGTGACGGCGGGCGTCGAGCAGTTCGGCCGGCGGGTCGAAGGGGCAGCTGCTGCTCCGCTCCGTCGGCAGGGCCGTGACGGTGTGTACGGACTCACTCATGAAGACCATCCCCCAGTTCGCGATATGACGTGTTTGCTCTCACTCGAACGCTACGTTGCATTCACGATGTCGTCAATCAATGAAACCCGTAATTGCAGCTAGAAAGCGTAAATTGATGCAACGATTGAAGCCAAACGCAACGAGCCCGTTGCAATGATTGAAGGCGAAGGCAATACTGGCGACATGCCAGGAGGACGGTTGACCCAGCAGGAGCGCCAGCGCATCGCGGCCGGACTCGCCGACGGCCTGTCCTACGCAGAGATCGCCCGGCGGCTCGGACGTCCGACCTCGACCGTCAGCCGGGAGGTGACCCGCAACGGCGGCCCCGGCGACTACCGGCCCCGGTCGGCGCACCGGGCGACGGCCCAGCGGGCACGGCGCGGCGCCCCGGCGGACACTCCGGGACACGCCCTCACGGGTGGAGGACCGGGCGACACGGCGGAGGACCGGATCGTCGAGCTCGCCGTCAGGTCGGGGATGCCGAGGATGATGGCGCGGGTGCATGTCGACCTGCTGCTGTCCGAGGAAGGCAGGCGCACCGCGGCCGAGCTGGTCCGCAGACTGAAGGTCAGCCCGGCGTCCGTCTCCGTGGCCGTGAACTCCCTGGTCGAGTACGGGTATGTGCGGCGCGAGCGCGATCCGCTGCGGCGGCGGGACATCTACGTCGTGGACGACGAGGCCTGGTACCACTCGGTCGCGATCAGCACCCGGCAGACACTCGATTCGGCGCGGGCCGCGATGGAGGCGGCGGAGACGCTCGGACCCGGATCGCCCGTGGGGCAGCGGCTCTTGAAGGCGGGGACGTTCCTGGAGCGGGTCGTCGGGGACATGCAGGAATCGGCCGACCGCTGGCGCACCCTCCTGCGGTGACGGCGTCCGCCTCCGGGGCCTTTCCCGGAAAGCCCGTTCGGGGTTGGGGGGGTGATCGGCGGTGCGGGCGCCCACCGGCCCGTGCCGCCGCCCCGCGGTGAACCCGCGCCACCGACCCGCGCCTCTCACCCGCGGTGAACTCGTACACCGACCCGCGCCCCTCACCTGCGGTGCGCCCGTACCACCGACCGCCCTGCGGAAACGCTCCCTCCCCGCTCCCGGGGCACGCGCGCGCCACCTACGTGCAGGGTGCACGGAGGCCCTGTGCCAGGATGCGGGCACCGGCCGCCCGCCGCACCCGGACGGCCGGGTGGCCGTACGACACGAGGAGCACAGTCCAGATGAGCACCACGCCCGGCGGATACCTCTCCGGCCTCTTCTCCCTCGAAGGGCGGACCGCCCTCGTCACGGGCGGCAGTTCCGGCATCGGCCGGGCCGTCGCCGGGGCGCTGGCCCGCGCCGGGGCGAGCGTGGTCGTCCTCGCCCGCAAAGAGGCCGAACTCGCTTCCACTGTCGCTGAGTTGACTGCCGACGGCTGCCGGGCCGCCTGGGTGAGCGCCGACCTCAGCAGCCGTACGGGCATCAAGGCGGGGGCCGAGGAGGCGGCGGGCGTGTTCGGGGAGCCCGACATCCTCGTCAACTCGGCCGGGATCAACCTGCGCCCGCCCTTCGGAGAGCTGGACGAGGAGGTCTGGGACACGACGATGACGGTGAACCTGGAGGCGCCGTTCCTGCTCGGTCAGCGCTTCGGCCCCGGGATGGCCGGGCGGGGCTTCGGCCGGATCATCCACATCACCTCCCAGCAGGCGCACCGCGCGTTCGTGCAGAGCGGGGCGTACGGGGTGTCCAAGGGCGCCCTGGAGTCGCTGGCCCGTTCACAGGCGGAGGCCTGGTCACCGTACGGGGTCACGGCCAACACCCTGGTCCCCGGCTTCGTGATGACCCCGCTCAACCAGCGGCTCTCCTCCGACCCGGAGAAGGTGGCAGCCCTTGCCGCCCGCACGATGACCGGCCGCAACGGCCTGCCCGGGGACTTCGAGGGCGCGGCGGTCTTCCTGGCGAGCCGCGCCTCCGCGTACGTCACGGGCCAGTCCCTCTTCGTGGACGGCGGGTTCTCCGTCCACTGACCGGGGCGCGCCTGCCCGGCGGGAGAGGGACACGGCTCGTCGTCCGGGAGGGGCCGTGACCCGGGAGTGGCTCACCGTCCGAGAGCGGCCGTGACCTGGGAGGGGCTCGCCGTCCGGAAGCGGACCCTGGTCCCGAAGGGGCCGGGGAGGTGCGGGCACGGGGCCCGGCCCGGCAGCCCCCCGGCCCAGGAGCCGGATCAGCTCCGGAGCTGGATTCAGCCCAGGAGCTGCATCAGCTTGCCCACCGCGTCCGCGACCGGCTGGGCCATCGGGCCGATGACGTTCGCGAGCTGGCCGAGCCGCGCCAGGGTGAGGCCGCGGGCGGCCATCTCCTCGCGGTTCAGGTCCAGTACGGGCCGGGCCTCCTCGACGAGCCGCGCCTGGTCCGGGGTGAGCCGGTCCTCGATGGCGCGGAGTCGTTCGCGCAACTCCCGCACGGCGGCGGTGAGTTCCTGGTCGCCGTGGCCGATGGTGACGGAACCGTGGTTGGTCGCGTGGTTGTTGTCGCCCCGCTGCTGGATGACGGGGCCGTTGTAGACCGTGTGGTGGTGGGTCGGCTCAGTCACAGATTCTTCGCCCTGTTCTTGTTGCCGGTCTGCTGGATGACGGATCCGTTGTACTGGGTGAACTGGTAGACGTTCTTGGTGAACTCGGCCTCCGGGTGGTCGATCGCGTGGACGATCCGCCCGGCGATGTCCCGCAGTTCGTCCACGTCCGGCAGGGTCACGATCATCCAGGTGCCCCCGGCGGTCTCCACGATCAGGATCGGCCTCGCCGGTTCGAACAGCGACCTGCCGAGGAAGACGGCGAGCAGGACGAGGACGATGAGCAGCCCCCCTCCGCTCTCTCCCACGGATTCCGTGCCGCCGCCGAACATCAGAGTGAGCACCGCGTACACGACGACAGCGCCCAGCAACCACTTCAGGAGGCTGAGCAGGGCCTCGCCCCGGTCGGGCTGGAACCTGGTCGCCTGGACCCGGCTGATGTTGTGCAGCGGGAAGGCCGCCGCACCGACCCAGAGCATCCGGCGCCGCACCGAGATCTCCAGCAGGGCTCCCGGGCGCGGCAGCGGCGGGAACGGCCGCGGCGGTCGGGCGGGAGGCTCGCGCGGTGGCTCGGAAGGCGGCGCGGGCGGTGCCCCCGGCGGCCGTCCGGGCGGCCCGGAGTCCGCCCCGCCCCGCGCGCCGGGTGCCGGACCTCCGGCCCTCGACCTCCAGGGCCGATCCGGTCCGCTCGACGCTCCCCGTGGTGGTACCGGCCGCTCGGGCGGCCCCGGGTTCCCCGTGGTGTCCATGTGCTCCCCCGTGCACGTGTCCGCTCCTCCCGCGCCCCGCGCGGGAGCCCCATTAAGCGCCTCCGCCGCCCCTCGCGGCAGAGGAGAACCGGCCAATCGCGGCGAGGGGGACGAGAGTCAGGAGCCAGGACCAGCGCCGGGGGGCAGGGGGCTCAGCCCGGGGCCCGCACCCCCGGCGCTAGGGCCCGTCTGACAATTCCCGCCTGCCTCACGACGCCATGCACGCACTCTCGCCGCACCGGCCCCAGACCCACGTACGTCCAGTACGAGGGCCTGGGGCCGGCACGCCGAGAGCACGCACCTGACGTCGCGCGGCCGCCCTGCGGGCGACGACGGGAATTGTCAGACAGGCCCTAGTAGTGCTTTGTTAGGTGGTGTCGTAGGGCTGCCATGGGGTGGTTTGTCGGCAGGTGGGGCAGGTTCCGGTCCAG
>NZ_JBIWNI010000015.1:0-177121 GCF_044767145.1 Streptomyces sp. NPDC101490 | reverse complement strand
CGTTCCTGTTTCCAGGCCCTCCGGGCGCTTCCTTCGTTTCCGACTCTATCAGATCTTTCCGATCCGATTTCCTCGGTGCTTTCCGGTCCCTTTTGTTTTCACTCCGGGGGCCTTTCGGCGTTTCCGACTTTATCAGAAGATCTGAGTCGGATTTCCCGCCTCCCGTGGAACCGTTCCTGCGCACAGTGGCGCCGAGTGGTTCCCGATCTGGCGGAGCCGTAAACGTACTGGAGCGGGGCGCCCCGATGCAAATCGAGGCGCCCCGCTCCGGAACCGTGCTGGTCAGACCTCTACGACGACCGGAAGGATCATCGGGCGGCGGCGGTAGGTGTCCGAGACCCACTTGCCGACGCTGCGGCGGATCAGCTGCTGGAGCTGGTGGGGTTCGACGACGCCGTCCTGGGCCGACTTGTTCAGGGCCTGGTCGATCTTCGGGAGCACCGCGTCGAACGCGGAGTCCTCGATGCCCGAGCCCCGGGCGTGGACGTGCGGGCCGCCCACGATCTTGCCGGTCGAGGAGTCGACCACCACGAAGACCGAGATGATGCCCTCCTCGCCGAGGATCCGGCGGTCCTTGAGGGAGCTCTCGGTGACATCGCCGACCGACAGGCCGTCGACGTACACGTAACCGGCCTGGACCTTGCCGGTGATCCGGGCGCGGCCGTCGACCAGGTCGACGACGACGCCGTCCTCCGCGATGACGATGTGGTCCTTGGGGATACCGGTCATCGCGCCGAGCTCGGCGTTGGCGCGCAGGTGGCGCCATTCGCCGTGGACCGGCATGAGGTTCTTCGGGCGGCAGATGTTGTAGAAGTACAGCAGCTCGCCGGCCGAGGCGTGGCCCGAGACGTGGACCTTGGCGTTGCCCTTGTGGACGACGTGCGCGCCCCAGCGGGTCAGGCCGTTGATCACGCGGTAGACCGCGTTCTCGTTGCCCGGGATCAGGGACGACGCCAGGATCACGGTGTCGCCGGGGACGATCCGGATCTGGTGGTCGCGGTTGGCCATGCGGGACAGGGCCGCCATCGGCTCGCCCTGGGAACCCGTACAGACCAGCACGACCTCGTCGTCCGGGAGGTCGTCGAGGGTCTTCACGTCGACGACGAGACCGGCCGGGACCCGCAGATAACCCAGGTCACGGGCGATGCCCATGTTGCGGACCATCGAGCGGCCGACGAAGGCGACCCGGCGGCCGTACTCGTGGGCGGCGTCGAGGATCTGCTGGATGCGGTGCACATGGCTGGCGAAGCTCGCCACGATGATGCGCTTCTGGGCGTTCGCGAAGACCGTGCGCAGGACGTTGGAGATGTCCTTCTCCGGCGGGACGAAGCCCGGGACCTCGGCGTTCGTCGAGTCGGACAGCAGGAGGTCGATGCCCTCCTCGCTGAGCCGCGCGAAGGCGTGCAGGTCGGTGAGGCGCCCGTCCAGCGGGAGCTGGTCCATCTTGAAGTCGCCGGTGGCGACGACCATGCCCGCGGGGGTGCGGACGGCGACCGCCAGCGCGTCCGGGATGGAGTGGTTGACCGCGATGAACTCGCAGTCGAACGAACCCAGCACCTCCCGGTCGCCCTCCTTCACCTCAAGGGTGTAGGGGCGGATGCGGTGCTCCTGGAGCTTGGCCTCGATCAGCGCCAGGGTCAGCTTGGAGCCGATCAGCGGGATGTCCGGCTTCAGGCGGAGCAGATAGGGGACGGCACCGATGTGGTCCTCGTGGCCGTGCGTGAGCACGATGCCTTCGATGTCGTCGAGACGGTCCCGGATGATGGTGAAGTCCGGGAGGATCAGGTCGACGCCCGGCTGCTCCTCTTCGGGGAAGAGGACGCCGCAGTCGACGATGAGCAGACGGCCGTCGAACTCGAAGACCGTCATGTTCCGGCCGATCTCGCCGAGCCCGCCGAGCGGGATGACGCGCAGGGCGCCCTTCGGGAGCTTCGGCGGAGCGCCGAGTTCAGGATGCGGATGACTCAAAAGACTCTCCTCACCATGCGCGCCACGTACCTTCCCGGCACGTGGCGCGCATGACATTCGTGCACTTGCTGTTGTCTGTATTCAATTGTGAAGTCTGATGTCAGAGTTCTACCCCGCCGGCCGCGAGGTCGACCTTGAGCTGTTCGGTCTCCTGCGCGGAGAGCTCGACGAGCGGCGGTCGCAGCGGTCCTGCCGGGAGGCCCTGGAGGGTGAGCGCCGCCTTGGTGGTCATGACGCCCTGGGTGCGGAACATTCCCGTGTAGACGGGGAGCAGCTTCTGGTGGATCTCGATGGCCTTCTGGACCTCGCCGCCCAGGTGGGCGTCGAGGAGGGCGCGGAGTTCCGGGGTGGCGACGTGGCCGACGACGGAGACGAAGCCGCAGGCGCCGACCGAGAGCAGGGGCAGGTTGAGCATGTCGTCGCCGGAGTACCAGGCGAGGCCGGAGCGGGCGATGGCCCAGCTGGCGCGGCCGAGGTCGCCCTTGGCGTCCTTGTTGGCGACGACGCGGGGGTGCTCGGCGAGCCGGACGAGGGTCTCGGTCTCGATGGGGACGCCGCTGCGGCCGGGGATGTCGTAGAGCATCACGGGCAGGCCGGTGGCGTCGGCGATGGCCGAGAAGTGCCGGTACAGGCCCTCCTGCGGGGGCTTGTTGTAGTACGGCGTGACCGCGAGGAGGCCGTGTGCGCCGTCGCGCTCGGCGGCGCGGGCGAGCTCCACGGAGTGGTGGGTGTCGTTGGTGCCGATGCCCGCGACGACATGGGCGCGGTCTCCGACCGCGGCCAGGACCGCCCGTACCAGCTCCGATTTCTCCGCGTCGCTGGTGGTGGGGGACTCGCCGGTGGTGCCGTTGACGACGAGGCCGTCGTTGCCCGCGTCCACCAGGTGGGTGGCGAGCCGCTGGGCGCCGTCGAGGTCGAGTGCGCCGTCCGCCGTGAAGGGCGTGACCATGGCGGTGAGGACCCGCCCGAAGGGGGTCTGCGGAGTGGAGATCGGAGCCATGGGTAACACGCTACTCGCTGCTCAGCGCCGGGTGTCCCCTCGGGGGACGGGAGAAAGGGAGCCCGGCGCTGCCTGCTCGGGGGTTCAGGCAGCGCCGGGTCCGTTTGATCAGCCTAGATGAACTTCGTGAAACGTCGCAATACGGACACTTCGCTTCGGACGTTCGGACATCTGTGCCCTATGGGGCCACACGGCCGTTCTTGTTGAAGGCCGCGTGGGTCAGCGGCATCAGCCGGGCCCAGTGCTCCTCCATCTTCTCGCCGACCATCTCGATCTCCCGCTGCGGGAAGGACGGGACCGCCGCCAGCTCGTGCTGGGTGCGCAGACCGAGGAAGTGCATCAGCGAGCGCGCGTTGCAGGTGGCGTACATCGAGGAGAAGAGACCGACCGGGAGGACCGAGCGGGCGACCTCGCGGGCGACACCGCCGGCCAGCATCTCCTGGTAGGTGGCGTAGGCCGTCCGGTACGACTCCTCCATCGTCCGGCTCACCAGGTCGTGCTGCTCCTGGGTGCCCTCGACGAAGACGTACTTGCCGGGGCGGCCCTCCTGGACCAGCCTGCGCTCGGTGTCGGGGACGTAGAAGACCGGCTGGAGCTCCCTGTAGCGGCCCGACTCCTCGTTGTACGACCAGCCGACGCGGTGCCGCATGAACTCGCGGAACACGAAGATCGGGGCGCTGATGAAGAAGGTCATCGAGTTGTGCTCGAACGGGCTGCCGTGGCGGTCCCGCATCAGGTAGTTGATCAGGCCCTTGGACCGCTCGGGGTCCTTGTGCAGCTCTTCGAGGGACTGCTCGCCCGCCGTGGAGACCCGGGCCGCCCACAACACGTCGGAGTCGGTGGCCGCGCTCCGGACCAGGTCGACGGTGACGTCGCTCCGGAAGTCGATCTTCATGTTCTCGGTGGGGCTGTCGCTCACCAGCGGTCCTTCCGTTCGGGGTGCAGTCGACCACTCTAACGACGTCCTCCTGGAGGATGAGATGCGGCCACTTTGGTGAAATAGGGCACCAAAGCCCCGGTTCCGTCGTCTCTCCCTGTGAAGGACGACGACAACCGAGGAGAGTGGTTCTGATGTTCCGCCGGAGAGAGGCCGTACCGTTCGCGTTCGTCGCGGAGGCCGACCATTTCCGCAGTAACGTCACTCCGCCACCTCGTGAACGTCTCGGCGCCTCGCAGATCGTCGGCCGCGTCCTGCTCGGGCTGACCGTCACGGCCGGGCTCGTCGGATCGGTGGTCTTCGGGATGCCGTCCCTGCAGGCGGGCGAGTCCGCCACTCACCAGCAGCAGTCCGAGGCCTCCGACAACCGCTGAGGTAGCCTCACCGGGCACCGCCCCTTCGAGCGTGCTTGTGAGTGAGGACCTGTCGTGCCCCTGCCCTTCCTGACGGCCGACCGTGCTTTTGACACGACCGACCCTGTCGCCCTGCCGTTCGACGACCACGACGAGTGGCGCCGTCCGTACCGGCCCGGGTCCTGGCGGGTCGGGGCGGCGGCGCTCGCGCTGCTGCTCGCTTCCTTCGTACTGCTGGCCGCGATGATCATCGCCGCCGCCGGAACCTTCGGCGGCGCGGTCGCCACCCTCGGTGTCGCCGCGCTCGTCATCGTGGGCGCCCTGCGGATGCTCCGCATGGGCGCCTGGGTGAGCCGGGCGGGCGTCCGCCGGGTCTCCTTCTTCTCCACCAGGACCGTGCCGTGGGCCAAGGTGACCTCCCTGCGGACCGTCCAGCAGCCGGTGCGCTGGCTGGGACTCCCCCGGACCGTCCAGGGCCAGGCCCTGGTGCTCGACCGTCCGGCCGGTGAGCGGCTGCTGCTGCTCAGCGACCACGACGCCGACTTCCTCTCCCGGGTCGAGGCCTTCGACCGGGCGGCCGACACGGTCGAGGCCTGGAACGCCGAGTACGGTACGGCCCCGGCCGCCACGCGCTGACCTCGGTCGCGCGCGACGGCCGGGCCGTCGCTCAGACGCCCGCCGGGCGCCCCTCGTGGAGGGTGATGGCACGCTGCATCGCCTTGCGGGCCCGGGGGGTGTCGCGGGCGTCGTGATAGGCGACCGCGAGCCGGAACCAGCAGCGCCAGTCGTCCGGCGAGTCCTCCGTCTCGGCCTTGCGCCGGGCGAAGACCTCGTCGGCCGAGTCCCGGTCGATCCGGCCGCCCTGGGTGCGCCTCAGCTCGTCGACGGGCAGCCCGCCCTCGGCCTCCAGCTCGGCGGCGAGCCGGTTCGCACCGCGGGCGAAACGGGTGTTCTTCCAGAGGAACCAGCCGCCGACGCCCGGCAGCAGGAACGCCACCGCGCCCAGGCCCATGGCGACCGGCTCCCCGGTGAGAATCAGCAGGACGCCCTCCATCGCCACCACCCCGAAGACCAGCACGAGGACGGTGGAGAGGAAGACGTACGTGATCTTTCCGCCCATGATCAGCCCAGGTCCAGGAAGTGTTCCAGGCCGAAGGTGAGGCCCGGAGCACCGGTCACCCGGCGGACGCCGAGCAGGATGCCCGGCATGAAGCTGGAGTGGTGCAGCGAGTCGTGGCGGACCGTGAGGGTCTCGCCCTCGCCGCCGAGCAGCACCTCCTGGTGGGCCAGCAGGCCCCGGAGCCGTACCGCGTGGACCCGGACACCGTCCACGTCCGCGCCGCGCGCGCCCTCCGGGCCGGTCGCGGTCGCGTCCGGCTGGGCGCCCAGACCGGCCTCGGCACGGGCGGCGGCGATCAGCTGGGCCGTCCGGGTCGCGGTGCCGGAAGGGGCGTCCACCTTGTTCGGGTGGTGCAGCTCGACGACCTCGACGGACTCGAAGTACGGGGCCGCGAGCTGGGCGAACCGCATGGTGAGGACCGCGCCGATGGAGAAGTTCGGAGCGATGAGGACACCGGTCCCCGGGGAGCCCGCGAGCAGGCCCTCCAGCCGCGCGAGGCGCTCCTCGGTCCAGCCGGTGGTACCGACGACCGCGTGGATGCCGTGGCGCACGCAGAAGTCGAGGTTGTCCATGACCGAGTCGGGGGTGGTCAGCTCGACGGCCACCTGGGCGCCCGCCTCGACGAGGCGCTCCGGGTCGTCGCCACGGCCCAGGGCCGCGACCAGCTCCATGTCCTCGGCGGCCTCGACGGCCCGGACGGCCTCGGAGCCGATACGGCCCCGGGCACCGAGGACCGCCACGCGCAGCTTGCTCATTGCTCTGAATTCCTTAGGGGCTCGGGGTCAGGAGACCGCTCGGTGGAGGCGGTCCGCCTGCTTGTCCTTCAGCGGGCCGATCACCGAGAGCGAGGGCCGCTGGTCCAGTACATCGCGGGCGACCTCACGGACCTCGTCCGGGGTCACGGCAGCGATCCGGTCCAGCATGTCGTCGACCGACATCTGGGTGCCCCAGCACAGCTCGCTCTTGCCGATGCGGTTCATCAGCGCGCCGGTGTCTTCGAGGCCGAGGACGGTCGAGCCGGACAGCTGGCCGACGGCACGGGCGATCTCGTCGTCCGTGAGTCCGTCGGAGGCGACCTTGGCGAGTTCATCGCGGCAGATCTTCAGGACGTCGTGGACCTGGCCGGGGCGACAGCCCGCGTACACCCCGAAGAGACCGCAGTCGGCGAAGCCCGAGGTGTACGAGTACACGCTGTAGGCCAGGCCGCGCTTCTCGCGGACCTCCTGGAAGAGCCGGGACGACATGCCGCCGCCGAGGGCGGTGTTCAGTACGCCGAGGGCCCAGCGGCGCTCGTCGGTGCGGGCCAGACCCGGCATTCCGAGGACCACGTGGGCCTGCTCGGTCTTCCGGTTCAGGAGCTCGACGCGGCCCGCCGCGCGCAGGGCGCGGCTGCCGGTCCTGGGGGCGATCGGGACGGCGTCCGTACGGCTGAGGGCGCCGGCCTTCTCGAAGGCGCGGCGGACCTGGCGCACGACCGTGGCGTGGTCGACGTTGCCCGCGGCGGCGACGACCAGATGGGTGGGGTCGTAGTGCTTCTTGTAGAAGCGGGCGATCTGGCCCCGGCTGAGGGCGTTGACCGTGTCGACGGTGCCGAGGACCGGGCGGCCCAGCGGGGTGTCGCCGAACATGGTCTGCGCGAACAGCTCGTGCACCACGTCACCGGGGTCGTCCTCGGTCATCGCGATCTCTTCGAGGATGACACCGCGCTCGGCGTCCACGTCCTCGTCGAGGATGAGCGAGTCCGTGAGCATGTCGCAGACGACGTCGATCGCCAGCGGCAGGTCGGTGTCGAGGACCCGGGCGTAGTAGCAGGTGTACTCCTTCGCCGTGAAGGCGTTCATCTCGCCGCCGACCGCGTCGATCGCGGCGGAGATGTCGAGGGCGGACCGCTTGTGGGTGCCCTTGAAGAGGAGGTGCTCCAGGTAGTGGGTGGCACCGCCGAGCGCCGGGGTCTCGTCGCGCGAGCCGACGTGCGCCCAGATGCCGAAGGTGGCGGAGCGGACCGAGGGAAGGGTCTCGGTGACGATCCGGAGGCCCCCGGGGAGGGTGGTGCGCCGGACCGTGCCGATGCCGTCCTTGCCCGGGAGAAGCGTTTGGGTACGGGCGACGGCCCGCCCCTCCGAGGAGGGGCGGGCCGTCGCGCGGGAACTACGGGACGTCACTTGGCAGCGTCGTCCTTGTCACCCTCGGCGGCGTCCTCGTCCGCGACCACGGGGATCAGGGAGAGCTTGCCGCGCTGGTCGATCTCGGCGATCTCGACCTGGACCTTGGAGCCGATCGCGAGCACGTCCTCGACGTTCTCCACGCGCTTGCCACCGGCGAGCTTGCGGATCTGCGAGATGTGCAGCAGACCGTCCTTGCCGGGCATCAGGGAGACGAAGGCACCGAAGGTGGTGGTCTTGACGACCGTACCCAGGTAGCGCTCGCCGACCTCCGGCATGGTCGGGTTGGCGATCGCGTTGATCGTGGCGCGGGCGGCCTCGGCCTGCGAGCCCTGCTGGGCACCGATGTAGATGGTGCCGTCGTCCTCGATCGTGATGTCGGCGCCGGTGTCCTCCTGGATCTGGTTGATCATCTTGCCCTTGGGGCCGATGACCTCACCGATCTTGTCCACCGGGATCTTGACGGTGATGATCCGCGGGGCGTTCGGGGACATCTCGTCCGGAACGTCGATCGCCTCGTTCATCACGTCGAGAATGTGCAGACGCGCGTCGCGGGCCTGCTTCAGCGCGGCGGCCAGGACCGAGGCGGGGATGCCGTCGAGCTTGGTGTCGAGCTGGAGGGCGGTCACGAACTGCTTCGTGCCGGCGACCTTGAAGTCCATGTCGCCGAACGCGTCCTCGGCACCGAGGATGTCGGTGAGGGCGACGTAGTGCGTCTGGCCGTCGATCTCCTCGGAGATCAGACCCATGGCGATACCGGCGACGGCGGCCTTCAGCGGCACACCGGCGTTCAGCAGCGACATGGTGGAGGCGCAGACCGAGCCCATGGACGTCGAACCGTTGGAGCCAAGGGCCTCGGACACCTGACGGATCGCGTAGGGGAACTCCTCGCGGGTCGGGAGGACCGGCACGATGGCGCGCTCGGCGAGCGCGCCGTGGCCGATCTCACGGCGCTTGGGCGAGCCCACGCGGCCGGTCTCGCCGACGGAGTACGGCGGGAAGTTGTAGTTGTGCATGTAGCGCTTGCGGGTCACCGGGGAGAGGGTGTCCAGCTGCTGCTCCATGCGGAGCATGTTGAGGGTGGTGACGCCCAGGATCTGGGTCTCGCCACGCTCGAACAGCGCCGAGCCGTGCACGCGCGGGATGGCCTCGACCTCGGCCGCGAGCGTACGGATGTCCGTGAGGCCACGGCCGTCGATGCGGACCTTGTCCTTGATGATCCGCTCGCGGACCAGCTTCTTGGTCAGCGCGCGGTAGGCGCCGGAGATCTCCTTCTCGCGGCCCTCGAAGGCCGGGAGGAGCTTCTCGGCGGCGAGCTCCTTGACGCGGTCGAGCTCGGCCTCGCGCTCCTGCTTGCCCGCGATGGTGAGCGCCTTGGCGAGCTCGCCCTTGACGGCGGCGGTGAGCGCCTCCAGGACGTCGTCCTGGTACTCCAGGAAGACCGGGAACTCGCCGGTGGGCTTGGCGGCCTTGGCGGCGAGGTCCGACTGGGCCTTGCAGAGGGCCTTGATGAAGGGCTTCGCGGCTTCGAGACCGGCGGCGACGACCTCCTCGGTCGGCGCCTCGGCGCCGCCCTTGACGAGCTCGATCGTCTTCTCGGTGGCCTCGGCCTCGACCATCATGATCGCGACGTCGCCGTCCTCCAGGACGCGACCGGCGACGACCATGTCGAAGACGGCGTCCTCGAGCTCGGTGTGCGTCGGGAACGCGACCCACTGGCCCTTGATCAGGGCGACACGGGTGCCGCCGATCGGGCCGGAGAAGGGCAGGCCGGCCAGCTGCGTGGAGCAGGAGGCGGCGTTGATCGCGACCACGTCGTACAGGTGGTCGGGGTTGAGCGCCATGATCGTCTCGACGATCTGGATCTCGTTGCGCAGGCCCTTCTTGAAGGAGGGGCGCAGCGGCCGGTCGATCAGGCGGCAGGTGAGGATCGCGTCCTCGGAGGGGCGGCCCTCCCGGCGGAAGAAGGAGCCGGGGATCTTGCCGGCCGCGTACATCCGCTCCTCGACGTCCACCGTGAGGGGGAAGAAGTCGAGCTGGTCCTTGGGGCGCTTCGAGGCGGTGGTCGCGGAAAGGACCATCGTCTCGTCGTCCAGGTAGGCGACGGCGGAACCGGCGGCCTGCTTGGCGAGGCGGCCGGTCTCGAAGCGGATGGTGCGGGTGCCGAAGGTTCCGTTGTCGATGACGGCCTCGGCGTAGTGGGTCTCGTTCTCCACTAGTGGTTTCTCCTACGTGTTCGTCTTTGCGTCCTTCGGCCCGTGTGGCCGGGAACGGTGGCGACGGTGGCGGAGGAGCGCCTCGGGTGCGGGCCGGTCTTCGATCGAAGCACCCGGGGATTCGTTCCCGGGGGCCACTACCGAGGACCGGCGGCTGGCCGGCGGCTCCTCGCTCGTCGTATGGGGGTTGTGCGACCAGACTAAGCCGGTGCGCACACTTTGTGCACGTACGGCAAAGGGAGCGGCCCCCTGAAAGTGGGAACCGCTCCCTCCGCAGCGTTCTCCATGGAACGGATTACTTGGCGCCGCCGGCCGCGCCGCGGCGGATGCCCAGGCGGTCGACCAGCGCGCGGAAGCGCTGGATGTCCTTCTTGGCCAGGTACTGCAGCAGGCGGCGGCGCTGGCCGACCAGGATCAGCAGACCACGACGGGAGTGGTGGTCGTGCTTGTGGCGCTTGAGGTGCTCGGTCAGGTCCGAGATGCGACGGGACAGCATGGCGACCTGGACCTCGGGGGAGCCGGTGTCGCCCTCCTTGGTACCGAACTCGGTCATGAGCTGCTTCTTGACGGCGGCGTCGAGAGCCACGCGGATCTCCTCTTGGTTCGTGCGCCCGCGGGTGCCCCTGGTCTAGGTCTCAGGGGAAGCTTCCGTGACTCCACGGGCGAAGGTCCGATGGGCGCAGCTTCCAGAGGCTTTCCGAACGGATTCGGTGCTTTCCGGGAGCGCGTACACAAACGGCCGTCACACAGCGTACCAGCTCGCCGGAGCGGGGCCGGGGGCGGTCCCGGTCATTTGCTGGTGAGGGACCTCACGGTGGTGAAGACGTCGAGGACGGCGAGGCAGAGCGGGACGAGGGAGAGCAGGACGAAGCCCTCGGTGAGGTCGAGGAGCCTGCCCCAGAAGGGGGAGAGTCCCTTCTTGGGGATGACCAGGCCGATCGCGGTGATCAGGGCGGCTCCCGCGGCGACGGACGCGGTGAGCCAGATCGTACGGATGTCCAGGCCGCCGCGGTCTCCGTGGAGGAGGAACTCCCTGACGAGGTCGGCGGGCGGGTTGAGGGAGAGGCCGAGGACGAGGAGGGCGATGGCGGCGATGCCGGAGACGAGGACGCAGGCGACCTGCGAGGTGTAGCGGAAGAGCCGGGCGCGCAGCAGCATCGCCAGGCCCGCGGCGAGGGCGAGGAGCTGGCCCCAGAGGTTTCCGGCGAAGCCGAGGACGGCGGCGGAGCCGACGACGACGGCCGCGCAGCCGCCGACCAGGCCGAGGAGCATCTCGTGGCCGCGGCGGGCCTGGAGGGCGATGCGCTCGCCGTCGACGGGCTGCGGCTCGCCCGGCTGCTGCGGTTCGCCGAGGAACTCGTCGTCGGCGGCGCTGCGCGGGGCGGCGTAGCCGATGGGGAGGCGGGCGAAGCGGGCGGAGAGGCCGGGCAGGAAGGCGACGAGGCCGATGGCGACGGGGGCGCAGACGGCGGCGGTCTCGGTGGCGGGGGTGTCGGTGAGGATCGCCAGGAAGGTGGCGAGGGTGCCGACGGTGGCGAGGAAGGTGGTGGCGACGAAGGGGGCGTCGCCGCTGGGGGTGAGGGCGACGAGCGTCACGGAGGCGACGAGGACGGTGACGCAGCCGAGGAGGAACTGGAGGCGGCCGGGTCCCTGGCCGGGGTCGGCGGCGACGATGCCGGAACCGGCGATGAGGAGCAGGGGCAGGGCGCCGAGGCCGAGGGCGACGGCGGTGGCGCGGTCGGCGTACACGCGGGCGCGGACCCCGGCGAAGGCGGTGAGGAGGAGTCCGGCGCCGCCCGCGACGAGGCCGGGCAGGCTGTGCATGTCGTGGTGGACGGGGTCGGCGAACCAGAGGACGAAGCCCATGAGGACGAGGAGGAGGATCCCGCCGAGGAGTCCGGCGCCGCGCAGCAGCTCGTCGCTCCAGAGGTGCCGGTCGCGGGTGACGGCGGAGGCGACGGCGTCGGAGACGTCGTCGTAGACGGCCGGGGGCAGGGACTGGGCGAAGGGGCGCAGCGAGAGGACCTCGCCGTCGAGGACGCGCTGGGCGGCGAGGGTGCGGGCGCCGTCGAGGACGGAGCCGTCGCGGCGGACCAGGTGGTAGCCGGTGGGGGTGCCGGCGGCCTGGGTCTGGCCGGTGAGCCGCAGGATCTCCGGGTAGACGTCGGCGACGGCGATGTCCTCGGGGAGTGCGACGTCGATGCGGCTGTCCGGCGCCACGACGGTGACGCGGCAGAAGCCGGTCGCTGCGGTGGTACTCACGTCTCTGGACCCCCTGATTCGCGGTTGCGCACGATGCGCGCGCCACCCTACCGGGGACGGTCCGCGCGGGCTGCACGTAGGATCGCCGTCCCATGGGGGGAGTCCGTGCGCCCGGCCGCCGACGCGGGTGCCGTGCGGACGCGTCCGCCACGAGCCCGTCTCCAACGAGGGATTGATGCGCCGGTGAGCCAGATCGTCGTCAAACGCCCGCCGAGGTCTCTTCCGCCGGAAGTGCCCGGTGAGGAACTGGTCCTGGAGTCTCCGCCGGAACTGCCGCGGGGGCAGCAGGAGTCGGCTCTGATGCAGCTCCTGCCGATGCTCGGCATGGGTTCCTCGGTGGTCTTCTTCTTCATGACGCCGTCTCCGATCATGCGGATCATGGGTGTGCTGATGCTGGCGTCGACGGTCGCCATGGCCGTCGCGCAGTTCGTCAGATTCCGTCGTGGTACGCAGGGGCAAATTGCCGATGTCCGCCGTGACTACCTCAAATACCTCGCGCAGACCCGGCGGACGGTCCGGCGCACGGCACGCAGGCAGCGGGACGCGCAGTGGTATCTGCACCCCGCGCCGGAGCAGTTGTGGTCGGTGGTGGCCGAGGGTTCGCGGCTGTGGGAGCGGCGGGTCGGCGACCATGACTTCGGGCAGGCCAGGATCGGGCTCGGCGCGCAGCAGCTGGCGACGCCGCTGGTGGCGCCGGAGACCGCGCCGGTGGACGAGCTGGAGCCCTTGTGCGCGGGCGCGATGCAGCAGTTCCTGGCGGTGCACGGCACGTTGGACGGGCTGCCGATGGCGGTGTCGATGCGGGCCTTCTACCACGTGACGGTGTCGGGTGAGCCGGAGTCGGCGCAGGCCGCGGCGCGGGCGCTGGTGGCCCAGTTGGTGACGCTGCACTCCCCCGACGACCTGATGCTGGCGGTGGTGGCGGCGCGGCCCGCGCAGGAGCGGTGGGACTGGACGAAGTGGCTGCCGCACACGCAGGTTCCGGGGCAGGTCGACGGGGCCGGTACGAAGCGCTTGTTCGGGGACGACCTGGGTGAGCTGGAGCAGTCGGTCCGGTCGCGGCTGGACGGGCGGCCCCGGTTCTCCCGGGACAACCAGCCGGTGCTCGACCAGCCGCACGTGGTGGTGGTGCTCGACTCCGATTCCACCCGTGGTGGTCTGGTGCCGCCGGACTCGCTGCTCGCGGCGGCCGAGGGGCTGCAGGGCGTGACGATCGTGGAGGTGGTCTCCGGCGATCTCGACGAGCCGCGCGGCGGTCTCTCGGTGGTGGTGCGGCCGGGGCGGCTGCGTCTGGAGTCGGGGGGCGGTTTCGCGTACGAGGGGCAGCCGGACGGGATCTCGCTGCCCGCCGCGGAGGCGCTGGCCCGGCAGCTGGCGCCGCTGCGGATGGGCGGCGGGGACGACGACGAACCGCTGCTGGCCAATCTGGACTTCACGGATCTGCTGGGGCTGGGGGACGCGGCGTCGGTGGACGTGGCGCGGACCTGGCGGCCCAGGTCGGTGGCCGAGCGGCTGCGGGTGCCGATCGGTGTCGGCGAGGACGGGCAGCCGGTCATGCTGGACCTGAAGGAGGCGGCGCAGGAGGGCATGGGCCCGCACGGTCTGTGTGTGGGCGCCACGGGTTCCGGCAAGTCGGAGCTGCTGCGGACGCTGGTGCTCGGGCTCGCGGTGACGCACTCCTCGGAGACGCTGAACTTCGTCCTGGCGGACTTCAAGGGCGGTGCGACCTTCGCGGGGATGTCGCAGATGCCGCACGTGGCGGCGGTCATCACCAACCTGTCGGACGATCTGACGCTGGTGGACCGCATGGGGGACGCGATCCGGGGCGAGCTCCAGCGGCGGCAGGAGCTGCTGCGGTCGGCGGGCAACTACGCGAACATCCACGACTACGAGAAGGCGCGGGCGGCGGGTGCTCCGCTCGAACCGCTGGCCTCGCTGGTCCTGGTGATCGACGAGTTCTCCGAACTCCTCACCGCGAAGCCGGACTTCATCGACATGTTCATCCAGATCGGCCGGATCGGGCGCTCGCTGGGGGTGCATCTGCTGCTGGCCTCGCAGCGTCTTGAGGAGGGCAGGCTGCGGGGGCTGGACACGTATCTGTCGTACCGGATCGGTCTGCGGACCTTCTCGGCGGCGGAGTCGCGGGCGGCGATCGGTGTCCCGGACGCGTATCACCTGCCGTCGGTGCCGGGTTCGGGCTATCTGAAGTTCGGTACGGACGAGATGACCCGTTTCAAGGCGGCGTACGTGTCGGGGACGTACCGGACGGGCGGGCCGCGCCTTGAGGTCGGTCAGTTGCCGGTGGAGCGGCGGCCCGCGCTGTTCACGGCGGCGCCGGTGCCGGTGGTGTACGCGGCGCCGGACCCGGCGTACCTGACGGAGCTGCGCGCGCGGGAGGACGACGCGCTCGCGGACACCGTCCTCGACGTGGTGGTGCGCAGGCTGGAGGGTCAGGGGGTGCCGGCGCACCAGGTGTGGCTGCCGCCGCTGGACCAGGCGCCGTCGCTCGACCAGTTGCTGCCGGGGCTCGCGCGGACGGCGGAGCGGGGTCTGACGGCGACGGAGTACACCCGGCAGGGCGCGCTGACGGTGCCGCTGGGTCTCATCGACAAGCCGTTCGAGCAGCGGCGCGAGGTGCTGTACCGGGACTTCTCGGGCGCGGCGGGCCACATGATGGTGGTGGGCGGTCCGCAGTCCGGGAAGTCGACGATCATGCGGACGCTGGTCTCGTCGTTCGCGCTCACCCACACTCCGGCCGAGGTGCAGTTCTACTGTCTGGACTTCGGTGGCGGCGGCATGGTGTCGCTGGCGGACCTGCCGCACGTCGGCGGGGTCGCCTCGCGGCTTGACCCCGAGCGGGTGCGGCGGACGGTCGCGGAGGTGATGGGGGTCCTGAACCGGCGGGAGGAGTTCTTCCGCGCGCACGCGATCGACTCGATGGCGACCTACCGGCGCAAGCGGGCGGCGGGCGAGCTGCCGGGCGAGGCGTGGGGGGACGTCTTCCTCGTCGTGGACGGCTGGGGCGGCTTCCGCAACGACTACGACGTGCTGGAGCCGGTCGTCTCCGACATCGCGGCGCGCGGGCTGGGTTACGGGGTCCATGTGGTGATCACCGCCTCCCGTTACATGGAGGTCCGGGCGGCGCTCAAGGACCAGATGCTGGGCCGTCTGGAGCTGCGGCTGGGTGACGTGATGGACTCCGAGTTCGACCGCAAGGTGGCGGCGAACGTGCCGGCGGGGGTGCCGGGGCGCGGTCAGGTGCCGGAGAAGCTGCACTTCATGGGGGCGCTGCCGAGGGTCGACGGGTCGAGTGCGGCGGCCGATCTGTCGGACGGTACGGCGGCGTTCGTACGGGCGGTGAAGGAGAGCTGGACCGGGGCGCCCGCGCCCTCGGTGCGGCTGCTGCCGCGCAAGCTGCCCGCCGAGCGGCTGCCGAAGGGCTTCGAGCACCCGCGGCAGGGCATCGCGATCGGGATCGACGAGACGAATCTGGAGCCGGTGTTCGTCGACTTCGAGTCGGACCCGTTCTTCCTGGTGTTCGGCGAGAGCGAGTCGGGGAAGACGGCGCTGCTGCGGCTGATCGCGAAGCAGTTGTCCGAGCGGTACACGCCGGAGCAGGCGCGGATCGTGGTGGGTGACTACCGGCGGACGATGCTGGAGGCGGTCGCGCCCTCGCACCTGCTGGAGTACGCGCCGATGGCGTCGGCCATGCAGATGCACATGGACGCCATCAACACGGTGATGACGAAGCGGTCGCCGAAGCCGGACATCACTCCGCAGCAGTTGCGGGACCGCAGCTGGTGGTCGGGGCCTCAGCTGTTCGTGCTGATCGACGACTTCGAGCTGGTGGCGACGAACTCGGGAAATCCGCTGTCGGTGCTGGTGGAGAACCTGCCGTTCGCGCGGGACGTGGGCATCCGGTTCGTCGTGGCGCGCAGTGCGGCCGGTGCCTCACGGGCGATGTACGAGCCGTTCATGCAGCGGATGAAGGAGTTGGGCGCGCAGGGTGTGCTGCTGTCCGGTGATCCGGGCGAGGGCGACATCCTGGGCAACGTACGGGCGCGGCCGATGCCGCCGGGCCGGGGCACGTTCGTGTCGCGGAAGCGGGGGACGCCGCTGGTGCAGTTGGGCTGGCTGCCGGAGCGGCACTGACGGGACGGCGGGGGCGGGCGGGGGATTTCCCGCCGCTCGGGTACGGCGGTCCCACTAGTGTGGGAGGGACCGCCGTACCACCGCGAAGGGAACGCGCCGATGAGCGAGGCAGACAGCAGCACGGGCAGTGCCGAGGGGACCGTCGGCGGTTCTGCGGGGAGTGCCGAGGAGGCCGCGCGGGCGGCCGAGAAGCAGCGGCAGAAGGACGAGTTGTACGCGCTCGACATCTCGGGCGCGGAGTGGGAGGGCGCCCCGGGGACCAGCCCGGACGAGGAGCGGGTGGAGATCGCGCGGCTGCCCGAGGGCGCGGTGGCGATGCGTTCGTCGCTCGACAAGGACACGGTGCTGCGCTACACGAAGGCGGAGTGGGACGCGTTCGTCCTGGGCGCCCGGGACGGCGAGTTCGACCTGCGGTGAGGCCGTGGCACGCGTGAGGGGGTGGCCCGTGGGACGGGCCACCCCCTCATGCTTCTCCGTCGGGAGGACGGCGGTGCTCACATCATCATGCGGAACCGGGCTGCGTTGCCCTTGTCGGTGTCCTGGTAGCCGATGACGGAGTCGTCGAGGAGCCGGGCGATGCTGGCCAGGTCCTGGTTCATGCCGCCCATGTCACGGGTCAGGCGGTCCTGGATCTCCCGGTACGCGATCTTCGTCTCGCCCTCCCAGGTGGAGGCGACGCGGTTGACCTCGGCCATGAGGTCTTCGAGCTTCTGGGAGAGGGTGGTGGAGGTGAGGCGGACGTCGGCCGCCGCCTGGGTCACGGTGTCGTAATTGACCGCGGTCGTCATGGTGATGACTCCTGGGGTGAGAGTGGCGCGGAGGACTGGTCGGACCGGACGGGCTCAGGCCATGCCGAGGATGGCGCTCTGGCCCGCGGAGGTGTTGTCCATGGTGCGGAAGGTCCGCACGCGCTCCTCTTCCTCCTGGGTGAACCCGTCGGCGCTCATGCGCATGATCTCCTCGAGCTTCACGAGCTCGACGCGCATGGTCCGCAGCCGCTGGTTCAGGTCGTTCTGGACCCGGTCGTACTCCTTGCTCGCGGCGCCCTGCCAGCCCGCCTGGATCCGGTCCACCACGCCGTTGAGGGAGGTGACACGGGCCTGGAGCTCGTCGTGGAAGTCCTGGATCCGGCCGGCGAGCTTGACTTGTTCGGCACTGGTGACGTTCAGGTCTTTCGACATCTTGCCCCTTCTTCCTTCGGTGGCGTCGACGGCCGGGCCGTCGGGCCTTCCGGTCGTGATGCGGACGGGAATCTTCTGATGCCGCCCCCGTGCGGGGCTCGTACTGCCGTGCGCCCCGCCGTCACTGTAGCCATTGGCGGCGGCAGTTCCAACTGCAAAGGAAGGTCCGGATACTTGGCTCGCGCACGGGTCAACGGGCCCCCTTCTCCCGGCGGCTGTCGCGGATCACGACGGCCGTTCCGGCGACCACCGCCACCAGGACCGCGGCGATCCCGAGGGTGTACGTGGCGAGGCGTTCGGAGCGTTCCTGCGGGGTCTCCGACAGTGCGAGCCGGGCCGGTTCGGGGGCGGGGGGACGGGGCGGTCCGGGGTCGGGCGTGGGTGAGGAGGGGGGTGTGCCGGGGGTGTCGGCGAGGGCCCGCACCGGGTCGACGACTCCCCAGCCGACGTAGGGGTCGCGTCCGTTGATCGAGCGGACGGCGGTCTGCTCGATGCGGGTGACGATCTGGGCGACGGACCAGTCCGGGTGCTTGGCGCGCAGCAGTGCGGCGACCCCTGCGACGTACGGGGCGGAGAAGCTGGTGCCGTTGTCGACGCACTGGCCGCCGCCGGGGACGGTGGAGACGATGTCGACGCCGGGTGCGGCGACGCCCACGAAGTCGCCGGGCTGGGAGAACGCGGCGCGCTCGTTGTTGCGGTCGGATGAGGCGACGGCGAGGACGCCGGGGAAGGCGGCCGGGTAGGTGTTCTTCCGGGCGCCGCTCATCCCGTCGTTGCCGGCGGAGGCGACGACGACGACGCCCGCCCGGATCGCCGCGGCGACGGCCCTGCCCATGGTCGAGTCCGGGCCGAGCGGCTGGGTGGTGTCCTGGGAGATGTTGATGACGTCGGCCTTCTGCCGGACGGCCCAGTCGATGGCCTGGGCCATCGTGTCGGACTTGCCGCTGTTCTTCTCGTCGTTCTGCCGGATCGGGATGATCGTCGCCTCGGGGGCGATGCCGACGAAGCCGGTGCCCGGGCGGGGGCGGGCGGCGATGATGCCCGCGACCTTGGTGCCGTGGCCGACGTCGTCGACGGTGCCGTCGGTCCTGCCGCGCTTCTCGTCGCCGAAGCCGGGGTTCTTCTTGTCGGGCTTCAGGTAGTCCTTGCCCGCCTTGGCGTCGACGGCCTTCCGCAGCTGGTGGTTGACGTCGTCGACGCCGGTGTCGATGACGGCGACCCGGACGCCCTTGCCCCGGGTGTCCTGCCACAGCGCGTCGAGGAGGACCCGCTGGAGGTGCCAGGGGGTGCCCTCGATCTGCTTCTTCATCGGGAAGGTGCATTCGCCGCCGCCGTCGAGCGCCCAGCCGCCCCGCCCGGATGCGGGCCCGGGTGCGTGCCCGGCTCCGGACGCGCCGGTCGGCGACGGGCCGGTCACGGCCGCCGCCGGGGCCGCGAGGAGGCCGGTGAGGGCGGCGGTGAGCAGGGCGGCCGTCGTGCGGTACGTCGTCACCGGTGCCACCCCCTAGGAACCCTGCGGCTGACGCGCGCTGTTGGTGTCGAGTCGCGGGCCCTTCGACAGGAACTCCGACCAGGCGATCGGGACGAGGGCGGGCGTGACCTTCCCGTACCCCAGACGCCTCTGGGCGTCGCTGGGTTCCGGGCGTCCGTCGGTCGGCTTCTCCTTGTCCCCGGTGCCGATGTCGGAGCGGGCGGAGTCGCTGTCGCCGTTGGCCTGGACCGCGTACCGCAGTCCGGTGTCGGTGACGAGGAACAGCGAGCCGTCGGGTCCCTGCCGTCCGGCGCCCTGGACCTGGGTGTAGAGGAGGCCGGTGCCGGGGGTGACGTACGTGCTGGTGCCGCCGGTGGCGATGTCGGCGGGGTACTCGGTCCCGGCCCAGGTGGTGAGGGTCGTGGCGCCCTTGTCGTCGACGCCGGTGAGGACGCTGCACACGGTGTCCAGGGCACCCTGGCCGGTGGTGGAGTTGACCTGCTTGGACTGCAGCCGGGGCCAGCGGACCTGGGCGTGGAACGGGGTGGGGTCGGGGTCGACGGAGGAGACGTCGACGGGGGTGGGGCTGCCGTCCATGTCGAGGACGCCGGTCTGCGGCGAGCTGATGAGGAGCCAGGCGGTGAAGGGGGTGACCGGCTGGACCCGGCCCGCGAGGACGACGTAGTGCTGGGGCCCGGATCCGGTCTCCGCGCGCAGGACCATGCCGATCCGGTTCTCGGTCTCGTTGAGGGCTCCGCCGGACACGCCCGCCGGGTCGCCGACGCGGCCGTCGATCCGGGGGAAGTCCACCTCGTCGCCGGTCTTCAGGGTGGCGAGCCAGTCATCGGTGACCTGCTGCTCCTTGCCGACGCCGACGAGGGCGGTGAGCAGCCCGGGGGACTCGGCCTTCACCGGGTACTTGGTGCCGGTGTGGTCCACGAGGAAGCGGGCCGCGTCCTTCTGTCCCTTGACGTAGAGGATCTCTCCGTCCTTGAGCTGTCCGTCTCCCTCGGTGCGCTTCAGGTCCCGCTCGGCGAAGAGGAAGGCCGCCTTCTGGACGCCGGTGCCCGCGCCTCCGCCGGGCTGCTCGCAGACCGCCCACCGCTTGGCCCTGCCCGCCTCCTCGGCGCTGGGCAGCCGGTCGGGGGCGTAGGGGATGCCGAGGACGGGGCCGCGCGGCGGCTCGCCCTTGTCGAGGGTCTTGTCGGCGACCTGTACGACCTGGAACTGGTCGGGGTCGAGGAGGAGTCGGGCGGAGGCGAGGTTGAGGACCGGGTGCAGCAGGGTCTTGGCGTCCTGGCCCTTGCCGGTCCGCAGGACCACGTACCGGGTGGTCGACTGCTTGCCGACGACGACCCGGGTGCCGGGGGTGTCCCAGCCCTTGGGGGCCTGCGGCTTGAACATGCCGAAGGCGCCGAATCCGGCGACGATCAGCGCGGCGACGATCAGCCCGGGGAGGATCGCGCGCAGCGGCTTCGGCGCCCCCTCCTCCGTGCCGGAGGGCGAGGGTTGGAGGAAAGCCGCCACCGTGCGCTTCTTCGCAAAGGTGTACGCGTTGAGCTCGTCCCGCCGCGATGCCATGAGTCCCCATTCCCGTCGCGCGCGATCCTCGTGCGGGGCCCGGGGAGACGACACCCGGACCCCGGCCGCCGGACCGGCCCCCTACTATGCCTGCTGTCCTCCGGGGCGCGGGGGGCGGGTAGGGTGATCCGGCCCCCAAAGCGCTGGCGGGCCAGGGTGATCGGGATGAATTGAGGGGGATTCTCCATCATGGTTTCCGCGACGCGGACGCGGCCCGCCGCGGCCACCGCCTCCGCACCCCCGGCCACGGGACCCGGCTCCTCGGTGTCACCGAGACTCCAGGCCCGTCCCGGACACTTCGGTTCGTTCCGATTGCAACAACTCGTACTGATAGAGGTGGCGGCGGCGCTGCTGCTCGTCGCCTGGGTCGTCGAGCCGGTGCTGCTGGTGCCCGCGGGCGCGGTCGCCGTCGTGCTCGTCCTGCTGGCGGTCGTCCGCCGCCACCGGCGTTCCCTGCCCGAGTGGCTGGGAACCTTCCTGACGCTGCGGGCCCGGGGCCGCCGGGCCTCCTCCTTCACCGTGCCGGAGGGCACGGAGCCGGGGTTCGCCCCGGTCGTGGAGTGCGATCCGGCGCTGCGGACCTACGCGTACAGCGACCGTGACCGGCGGCCGGTCGGCATGGTCGGCGACGGCACCTTCCTCACCGCCGTGCTGCGGGTCGAGTCGGACGGCACCGCGCTGCGCCCCGACCGGGCGGCCCGGCCGCTGCCCGTGGGGCTGGTCCGTGACGTGCTGAGCGTGGACGGCGTCCGGCTGGAGTCGGCGCAGATCGTGCAGCACACCCAGCCCGCGCCCGCCCCGCACCTGCCCGAGCAGTCGATGGCCGCCCGCAACTACGGGCCGCTCCAGGCGCTGACGGGGTCGCCCGCGGTCCGGATCACCTGGATCGCGCTCAAGCTCGACCCCGAGCTGTGCCCGGAGGCGGTGGCCGCGCGCGGCGGCGGTCTGCCGGGGGCGCAGAAGTGCGTGGTGCGCGCGGCGGACCAGCTGGCGAGCCGTCTGGCGGGGGCCGGGTTCACCGCGAGCGTGCTGACCGAGCAGGAGCTGACCTCGGCGCTCGCCACCTCGACCTGTGCGAGCCCGATGGCGATAGCGCAGGCGGGCCGGGGCCGGGCCCGGACCCGGCGGACGCAGGAGACGGCCCGCACCTGGCGGGTGGACGACCGGCGGCACACGACGTACTGGGTGGGGCGCTGGCCGCAGTTGGGCGGCCGGGGCGGGGGCGCGGGGGCGTCGATGCCTCAGCTGGTGGCCCTGCTGACTTCGCTGCCCGCGCTCGCGACGACGTTCAGTCTGACGCTGAGCGGCGGTGACCGGCAGGAGGTCACGGTGACCGGGCACGTACGGATCACCGGGCGCAGCGACGAGGAGCTGGTGACCGCCCGGCACGAACTGGAGCGCGCGGCGCGCGGGGTGAGGACGGGGCTCGTGCGGCTGGACCGCGAGCAGGTGCCGGGGATGCTGGCGACGCTTCCGCTGGGAGGTGCCCGCTGATGTCCACTCCCCTCCCGCCTTACGGTTCCCCGGACGGGCCCGCCGCGGCAGACGGGCCCACCGGCCGCGGGTCCGGCGCCCGGCGCCCGGGGCGGGGCGCCCGGCCCCGGTTCGGCTTCGGGCTCGTCGGGCCGCGCCGCGACCGGCACTCCGTCCCGCTCGACCAGCTCGACGCGCTGGCCCTGCCGGTCGGCGACGACGGCATGGTCATCGGTGTCGACGCCGAGAACCGGCCCGCCGTGCTCGGCATCAACCGGCCCGTCCCGTACGACGTCACCCTCATCGGCGGGCTGTGGACCGCGCAGGTGATGGCGCTGCGGGCGGCGGCGACCGGCGCCCGGGTGGCCGTCGAGACGGGCCGTGCGCAGTCCTGGACCGCGCTGGCGCGGGCCGCGGGCGGCGGACAGCCGTGCATCACGCTGCACGACGTGGGGCGGGTGCCGCCGCAGGGCGCGTCGGCGGGCAGCCCGGTGGTCGTGGTCCGCGACTGCGGTATGCGGCCGCCGCGCGGTCGGGTCGTCTCGGCGCCCTGGCAGTCGGTCGTGACGCTGCTCCCCTATCTGAGCCCCGTCGCGCCCCGGCTCCTGGAGAAGTCGTCGCTGGTCGGCGTCCAGCGGGTGTCGCCCGACGAGGCCGTCCAGATCGGCCGGGTGATGGGTCTGCCGCACCACGAGCGGGACGCCCTGTCCACGCTCGCGGACGGGGTCACCCTCTGGTGCACCCCGGACGACCGCCAGTTCGTGATGACCCGGGCGACGGATGCCGAGACCGGGTTGCTGGGCGCCGCGCGCCGGATGGACTGAGCGCGGCCAAGTCGCCCGCGTACGTCCCCTTTTGAATTGTTTTGAACGGTCGCCCCTCTCACCCTGCCGTACGGGCAGGGCACTTGGGGGTCCGGCCACGCTCCCGGACGTGCCGCGCGGAGGGCTCGTCGGGCCTGCCCGGGGTTGCCCGCGCCGATTAGGCTGGACGGGCCCGGCCCACCACGGCACAAGGGTGCTCGACCACTCCAGGAGGCAAAGTGAACGGCGATCGCGACGAGATCCAGGGGGGTTGGAATCCGCCCGCCGACGATCAGTCCGACGCGGATTCCGCCGAGATGACGGGTGAGTTCACCATCGACTACACCCCGCCCGCCTGGTACACGCAGAACGCGTCGGGCGGTACGGGAGCGGGCAGCGGTGTCACTCCCCCGCCGCCGCACGGGACGCCCGTACCGGTGCCGGGCCTCCCGGCGGGCAGCGGCTTCGAACCGGGCTGGAGCACGGGCCCGGTGGCGCCCCCGGCTCCTCCGGCCGGTACGGGGCTGCCGTCGGTGGCCCCGCAGCCGGGCGGGGCGCCCGGACCGGGAGCACCGGTGCCTTTCGGCGCACCGGGTGAGCCGGTGTCTGCGGTTCCTCCTGTGGTGCCGGGGGTTCCGGGTGGTCATGAGGTTCCTGTGACTCCTGGGATTTCTGGTGGCCCGGTGGCTTCTGGGGCCCAGGCGCCGACTGCTGTGCCTCCTGTGACTCCTGGTTTCTCTGGTGCGCCCGGGACTTCTGGTGCGCCTGGTGCCTCTGCCGTGCCTGGTGCCGCCGCCGTGCCGGGCGCCCCTGGCGCTTCCCCGGCCCCCAGCGGGCCCGGGGTTCCCACGACACCGCCGACGCCGTCCGCCGGGGTGCCCACACCGGGCGCACCCGGGACACCCGGTGCGGGTGGCGCGGCTGGCGCGACCGCGCCCATGGTCTTCCCGCCGCCCACGCCGCTGCCGGGGGCGTCCGTGCCGTTCGGGGGCGGGGACATCGAGAGCGGTGCGACCATGCGTTTCTCCCCCGTCTCGCTCCAGCGTGAGGTCACCGACCGCACGGCCGGTGCCTCCGCCGGTGCGGTGGCTCCCGAGGCCCCCGAGGACGCCCCGGCCTCCCCCGCGCCCGAGGCCGCCGGACGGACCGGGGAGCACGACTCCGCTGGCTCCGCGCCGGTGGCCTCCGGAGAACCGCACCCCTCGGGCGCCCCCGTCTCGGCCGTGACGACGGGAGAACGTCCGGACACCGACCCGACGGCCGGCTCCACGGAGCACGGCGACCGCGCCGAGGCCGTCACGGACACCACCGAAGCCGTCGGGGACGCCGAGAGCGCCGACGCCCCGGCGCTCGTCCGGGCGCCGGACACCACCGCCGACACCTCGCCCGACGCGGTGCCGGAGGACGTACGGGACGTACCGGACGCCCTGCCGCAGCCGTCCGCCGACGTCCCGGCGGACGGAGCTCCCGCCACCGCGCCGGACGCGGTCCCGGTCCCGGTCCCGGTCCCGGTCACCGATGCCGTTCCCCCGGCCGGGACGACCGACCCCGCCGGTCCCGCCGCCCCGCTGGTTCCTCCCGCGCCCTTTCCGGGGGCCGAGGCCTCCCCGCCGCCCGCGCCCGGACCGTTCCCCGGCGCCGCACAGCCCCCGTTCGCCCCCGCCGGACCGGGGGCCGGGGCGGGGCTGCCGCCGCTGCCGCCCGCCTTCCAGCCCGCCGCGCCGGGTCCCGCCCCGCAGTGGCCCGCGCAGCCCGCGCCCGGGGCACAGCAGGTGCCCCCGGCCGTGCTCCCGGCCGTGCCGCTGCCGCCCGTCGCGCCCGGCCCCGTACCGCCGCAGGCACCGCCCCAGCCCCCCGGGGCGTACGGCTATCCGCAGGCACCGGGCGCCTACGGCTACCCCCAGCCGCCGCAGGCCCCGCAGGCCCCGCAGGCCCCTCAGCCGCCCGCGCCCCAGGGCGGTCACGGCTTCCCCCCTCCCGGGATCCCGCCGCAGCCCGACGGGTACGGGTACCCGCAGCAGCCCGGGGCCGTGCCGCCGCAGGCGCCGGGCGGGTACGGCTATCCGCATCCCGCCGCCGCGCCCCCGCAGGAGGAGCGGCCGCCCGTCGACCCCAGGACCGGGGCCGCCTGGCCCTCGCCCGTGACGCACGACCAGCGGGAGCGGTCCGTGCCGGGCGCCCCGCTCGGGTACAACGCGGCGGTGGAGCTCTCCTCCGACCGGCTGCTGCGGAACAACAAGCAGAAGCCCCGGTCGAGCCGGACGCCCGGCGGCTCCGCGCGATTCAAGCTCGGCGGCCGGAAGGAGGAGGCGGAGCGGCAGCGCAAGCTGGAGCTGATCCGTACACCGGTCCTCTCCTGCTACCGGATCGCGGTCATCTCGCTCAAGGGCGGTGTCGGCAAGACCACGACGACCACGGCGCTGGGCGCGACCCTGGCGACCGAGCGACAGGACAAGATCCTCGCGATCGACGCCAACCCGGACGCGGGCACGCTGGGCCGCCGGGTGCGGCGCGAGACCGGGGCGACCATCCGCGACCTGGTGCAGGCGATCCCGTACCTCCACTCGTACATGGACATCCGCCGGTTCACCTCGCAGGCGCCGTCCGGTCTGGAGATCCTCGCCAACGACGTGGACCCGGCCGTCTCGACGACCTTCAACGACGAGGACTACCGGCGGGCGATAGACGTCCTGGGCAAGCAGTACCCGATCATCCTCACGGACTCGGGCACCGGTCTGCTGTACAGCGCGATGCGCGGAGTGCTCGACCTCGCCGATCAGCTGATCATCATCTCGACGCCCTCGGTGGACGGGGCCTCCAGCGCCTCGACGACGCTGGACTGGCTCTCCGCGCACGGCTACGCGAACCTGGTGCAGCGCTCGATCACGGTCATCTCCGGGGTCCGTGAGACCGGAAAGATGATCAAGGTCGAGGACATCGTGCAGCACTTCGAGACCCGCTGCCGGGGCGTCGTGGTCGTGCCCTTCGACGAACACCTGTCGGCCGGTGCCGAGGTGGACCTCGACATGATGCGGCCGAAGACCCGGGAGGCGTACTTCCACCTGTCGGCGATGGTGGCCGAGGACTTCGTCCGCGCGCAGCAGGCGCAGGGACTGTGGACGGGCGACGGCCAGGGCGCGATGCCCCCGCACATGGCCCCGCCGATGCCGGGCCAGCCGGTCCCGGGCCAGCCGGTCCCGGGGCAGCCGGTCCCGGGGCAGCCGTACGGCGGACCCCCGGCGCAGGGTGCCCCGTACGGCGCCCAGCCCGCCCCCGGTCAGCCGTACGGGACGCCCCCGGGCCAGCCCTTCCCCGGACAGCAGCCGGTCCCGGGGCAGTTCCCGCCGGGACAGCCCGGCCAGCCCTACCCCGGACCACCGGCGCCCGGTCAGCCCTACGGAGCCCAGCCCGCGCCCGGCCATGCCTTCCCCGGACAGCCCACGCCCGGTCAGCCGTATCCGCCCCAGCCCCCCGGCCCGCTGCCGGGACAGCACGGCCTGCCGGTCCCGGGGCAGCCGTACGCCGGGCAGCCCGCGCCCGGTCAGCCGTACGGGGCGGCCCCCGGTCAGCACGTCCCCGGGCAGCAGCCGCCGCCGGGTCCGTTCCCGCCGGGACAGCACGTACAGCCCGGCCAGCCCGTACCGGGGCAGCCGTACGGCGGACCGCCCGCGCCCGGACAGCCGTACGGGACGCCCCCGGGGCAGCCCGGCGCGCCGGGGGGTTTCCCGCAGCCGCTGCCCCCGCAGTCCGACGCCCAGGGTGACGAGGCGCAGGTCGCGCCGCCCGGGTGGACCCCGCAGGGGCCTCCGCAGGCACCGCCGGCCCCTCATCAGTAAGGCGGCACAGGAGTAGACCAATGAGGCCCCGTACCGGCACCCCGGTACGGGGCCTCTGGCCGTTCCCGCAGCCCACAAGGGGTTTGAGGGATCGCTGACGACGGCAGACCACCGCTGGTACACCTTCGCTCCACCCCACGTCAGCCCAGGATCCGGACAGCACCCCTACGCGAGGTCACGTCACATGGTCATGGTCACGAAGGCTCCATCCCGCCCCTCCCCCACCACCCGCCGAGCCGCCCGCCGAGCCGTCCGTCCGCTGCTCGCCTGCGGACTCACCGCCGTCTCGCTGGGAGCCGCCGCCCCCGGTGCCGCAGCCGGTGTCGCGGCGGGGGACGACAGGTCCGGCGGCACCACGCTCACCGTCGCCGTCTCCCAGAGCATCGACTCGCTGAGCCCGTTCCTGGCGCAGAAGCTCACCTCGACCAGCATCCAGCGGCTGGCCTACGAGTACCTCACCAACTACGACGTGAAGGACGCCCGCCCGGTCCCGGGTCTGGCGACCGCGTGGACCTCCTCGGCGGACAAGCTGACGTGGACGTACACGATCCGCGACGACTCCCGGTGGTCCGACGGCCGGCAGGCCACCGCCGAGGACGCGGCCTGGACCTTCACCAGGATGATGACGGACCCGGACGCGGCCACCGCCAACGGCAGCTTCACCGCCAACTTCGCCCGGGTCACCGCCCCCGACCCGCGCACCCTGGTCATCCGGCTGAAGAAGCCGCAGGCGACGATGACCGCGCTCGACGTGCCGATCGTGCCCAAGCACGTCTGGGAGAAGGTCGGCGACTTCTCGAAGTTCAACAACGACCAGCAGTTCCCGATCGTGGGCAACGGACCGTTCGTCATCACGGACTTCAAGGTCGACCAGTACATCAAGCTCAAGCCGAACAAGACCTTCTGGCGGGGTGCGCCCAAGTTCGACGAACTGGTCTTCAAGTACTACAAGGACGGGGACGCGGCCGTCGCCGCCCTCCAGAAGGGCGAGGTGTCGTTCGTACCGAACCTGACGCCCGCCCAGGCCGCCGCGCTGTCCACGCAGAAGAACATCAGGGTCAACGACGCCCCCGGCCGCCGCTTCTACGCCCTCGCCACCAACCCGGGCGCGCGGGCGCAGGACGGCGGCACCTTCGGCAACGGGCACAAGGCGCTGCTCGACCCGGAGGTCCGCAGGGCACTGTTCCTCGCGGTCGACCGGACGACCCTCGTCGACAAGGTCTTCCAGGGGCACGCCGTCGAGGGCGAGGGCTACATCCCGCCCCGCTTCACCTCGTACTTCTGGAAACCGCGGGGCGCGCAGAGACGGGCGTACGACCCCGCCGCCGCGGCGCGGGTCCTCGACGCCGCCGGATACCGGAAGAACGCCGACGGCAGACGGACGGGCAAGGACGGACGGCCGCTGGACTTCCGCATCCTCTGTCACGCCACCGACCCGAACGACAAGGCGGTCGGCAAGTACCTCCAGGAGTGGTGGGGCGAGCTGGGCATCGGCCTGGAGGTCGAGTGCCTGGACAGCGTCTCCGACCCCTGGGCCAAGGGCGACTACGACCTCGCCTTCGACGGCTGGTCGGTCAATCCCGACCCCGACTACGTCCTGTCCATCCACACCTGCGGCGCCCTCCCGAGGACCCCGAAGGACTCCGGCGCCACCGACAACTTCATCTGCGACAAGGAGTTCGACGGGCTCTACGCGCGGCAGTCGGCCGAGTACGACACCGCCGAGCGGGCGGATCTGGTGAAGCGGATGCAGTCCCGGCTGTACGACACGGGGTACATGAACGTCATGGCCTATCCGAACGCCCTGGAGGCGTACCGCACGGACCGGATCGCGTCCATCACGACCATGCCGGAGGCCGCGGGGAACCTGTGGGGGCAGGACGGCTACTGGAGCTGGTGGTCCGCCGTGCCCGCCGCGTCCGCGTCCGGCTCCGCCGGCTCGGGAGGCGTCTCCGGGGCCGTGCTCGGGACCGGGATCGCCCTGCTCGTCGGCGTGCCCGCCGCCGTGATCCTCCTCAGGCTGCGCCGCCGCGCCTCCGCCGACGACCGCGAGTAGCCGGTGACGACGGCAGACACCCCCGCCGACGTGGCACGGGCCGAGAAGGCCCGCGCCACGGACGGCGCCCCCCTCACCGGTGCGGCCACCGGCTATCTCCGCCACGCGGCGGGGAAGCTGGGCGGCGCGCTCGTCTCCCTCTTCGCCGTGCTCGTCACCAGCTTCTTCCTGTTCCGGATCATCCCGGGCGACCCGGTCCGGGCGATGACCCACGGCGTCCCCACCTCTGCCGAGCAACTCGCCACGCTGAGGCGTCAGTTCGGGCTCGATCTGCCGCTGTGGCAGCAGTTCGCCGACTACTGCGCCAAGGCGCTGGGCGGTGACCTCGGCACCTCCTTCCAGTTCCGCGCCCCCGTCGGGGAGCTGATCGCGGCGAAACTGCCCGCGACCCTGCTGCTCACCGGGGTCGCGGTGGTGCTGTACTCGGCGCTGGGGCTCTGGCTCGGCACCCGTTCGGCCTGGCGGCACGGCAGGCTCGGCGACCGGCTGAACACCGGGATCGCGCTGACCCTCTGGTCGGTGCCCTCCTTCTGGCTCGGACTGCTCCTGATCATCGTGTTCTCCGTCGGCGCGGGCCCGGTCCCGGGGCTGTTCCCCACCGGCGGCATGGAGTCGGGCACCGGCGAGACCGGCTTCGCGTACGTCCTCGACGTCGCCCACCACCTCGTCCTGCCCGTCGTCACGCTGGTCGCGGTCGGCTACGCGCAGACGCTGCTCGTGATGCGGTCCTCGCTCCTCGACGAGATGGGCGGGGACTATCTGACGACCGCGCGGGCCAAGGGGCTGCGCGACGACGACGTGCGCCGCAGGCACGCCGTGCCCAACGCGCTCCTGCCGACCGTCACCATGGTCTTCATCAACCTCGGCCATGTGGCGGCCGGGTCGATCCTGGTGGAGACGGTGTTCTCCTGGCCGGGGCTCGGCGGGCTCTTCTACCAGGCCCTCAGCGTGCCCGACCTGCCGCTGGTCCAGGGGCTCTTCGTGGTCTTCGCCGGAGCGATGATCCTGATGAACCTGATCGCCGACCTGCTCCTCCCGCTGCTCGACCCCCGGGTGGGCCGATGACCTCGCTGACCCGGCGCCGCCGCCGGGAGAGCGCCGTCCGCTTCTGGCGCGGCTACCGCGCCCACCGCGCCGGGCTGTACGGGCTCGCCGCCCTGGCCCTGCTCGCCCTGCTCGCGCTCTTCGCCCCCCTGCTGGCCGGCGCCGACGTCCAGTCGGTGACCGGGGCCACCGGCACCGCCCTGGAACCGCCCAGCGCCCGGTTCCCGCTCGGCACGGACCAGTTCGGGCGCTCACTGCTCGGCCTGCTGGTCTGGGGGGCCCGGATCTCGCTCCTCGTCGGGCTGCTCGCGGCGGCCCTCTCCGTCGCCATCGGGACCGTGGTGGGGATCGTCGCCGGGCACTACGGCGGCTGGTTCTCGACGCTCGTCATGCGGATCACCGACTGGTTCCTGGTGATGCCGACGCTGGTCCTGGCGATCGTCCTGGCCACCGTCATGTCCCGGTCGGTGTGGACGGTGGTCCTGGCCATCGGCGTGACGTCCTGGCCGACCACCGCACGCCTGGTCCGGGCGCAGACGATCGCGGTGGAGTCCCGCCCGTACATCGAGCGGGCGACCGCGCTGGGCGGCGGCCACCGGCACGTCATGACCCGGCACGTGCTGCCGAACGTGATGCCCCTGGTGCTCGCCCAGACCACCCTCGGCATCTCCGCCGCCATCCTCACCGAGGCCACCCTCGCCTTCCTCGGGCTCGGCGACCCGACGGTCGTCTCCTGGGGCGGGATGCTCCAGGACGCCCGCGAGGCGGGCGCGGTCTCCTCGGGGCACTGGTGGTACCTGGCTCCGCCCGGCATCGCCATCGCCCTGGTCGCGCTCGCGTTCACGCTGTGCGGCCGGGCCGTCGAGTCCGTGCTCAACCCGAAGCTGGGGGTGGGGCGATGAGCTTCCTGGAAGTACGGGACCTGCGCGTGACCTACGGGACGGGCGCGGGCGCCGTGCCCGCCGTGCGCGGGGTCGACCTGGCCCTGGGGACCGGCAGCTCCCTGGGGGTCGCGGGCGAGTCCGGCTGCGGCAAGTCCACCCTCGCGCTGGCGCTGCTGCGGCTCCTCCCGGCCTCGGCCCGGATCTCGGGGAGCGTCCTACTCGACGGCGACGACGTCCTCACCATGTCGTGGGGGCGGCTGCGGGCGGTCCGCTGGGCGGGCGCGTCGATCGTCTTCCAGGGCGCGATGCACTCGCTGAACGCGGTGCACCGGATCGGGGACCAGATCGCCGAACCGCTCCTCGTGCACGGCCGGGCCACTCCGGCGGCGGCCCGCCGCCGCGGCGGCGAGCTCCTCGAACAGGTCGGGCTGCCCGCCGCCCGCGCCGCCGCCTACCCGCACGAGCTCTCCGGCGGACAGCGGCAGCGGGTGATGATCGCGATGGCCCTGGCCTGCGATCCCCGGCTGATCGTCGCCGACGAGCCGACGACCGCGCTCGACGTGATGATCCAGGCCCAGATCCTGCGCCTGATCGAAGGGCTCGTCGCCGAGCAGTCCATCAGCCTCCTGATGATCAGCCACGACCTGGCGGTCCTCGCCGACACCTGCGACCGGCTCGCCGTGATGTACGCGGGCCGGGTCGTCGAGGAGGGACCCGCGCGGGCGGTGTACGAAGCCTCCGAGCACCCCTACGGGCGGGCGCTGTCCTCGGCGTTCCCGCGCGTCGGGGACCCCGCCTCCCGGCGGGCGCCGCGCGGTCTGCCGGGCGACCCGCCGGACCCGGCGGACCTGCCGCCGGGCTGCGCCTTCCGCCCGCGCTGCCCGGTGGCGGTGGACCCCTGCGGGGACGACCAGGAACTGCGGGAGGCGGGCGCCGGGCACCTGGCCGCCTGTGTCCACGTGGGGAGCACCGCATGACCACGGCCACGGGTGACCGTCCGCTGCTCTCGGCGCGCGGGCTGCGCGTCGCCTTCCCCGGACGGCACGGCGCGGCGCCCGCCCGCGCGGTGGACGGGGTGGACCTCGACATCGGCGCGGGCGAGATCGTGGCCCTCGTCGGGGAGTCGGGCTGCGGCAAGACGACCCTGGCCCGGTCGCTGCTCGGGCTCGTCCGGCCGACCGCCGGGACGGTCTCCTTCGACGGGCGGCCGCTCGGCCGGTCCGCCGCGGCCCTCAAGGCGTACCGCAAGCGGGCGCAGCTGGTCCTCCAGGATCCCAGCGGCTCGCTGAACCCCCGGCACACCGTGTACGACGCGGTGGCGGAGGGGCTGCGCGTCCACGGGTACCGGGGCGACGAGCGGGAGGCGGTCGCCGGGGCCCTCGCGCGGGCCGGGCTGCGTCCGCCGGAACGGTTCTTCCTGCGCTACCCGCACGAACTGTCCGGCGGGCAGCGGCAGCGGGTCGTCATCGCGGGCGCCCTGGTCCTGGGGCCCGAACTCCTCGTCGCCGACGAGCCGGTGGCCTCCCTCGACGCGTCGGTGCGCGGCGAGATCCTCGCGCTGCTGCTGCGGCTGCGGGACGAACTCGGGCTCGCCGCCCTCGTGGTGACCCACGATCTGGGGCTGGCGTGGAACATCGCGGACCGGGTGGCGGTGATGTACCTGGGCCGGGTGGTGGAGTCCGGCCCGGTGGAGTCCGTACTGACCCGGCCCCGGCACCCGTACACCCAGGCGCTGCTCTCGGTGCTCCCGGAGTCCGGCGGCGCCCCGGTGGTGCTGACCGGGGAGGCGCCGGACCCGTCCCGGGTGCCGTCCGGGTGCCGTTTCCACGCCCGCTGCCAGGTCCTCGCCTCGGGCCGGGCGGCGGCGGTCGAGGACCGCTGCCGGGGCGAGGACCTGCCGGTCCTGACCGGCGGCGGGAGCCGCGCGGTGGCCTGCCACTGGGCGACGGCGGAGCCCCCGGGGACGGACTGACGGGACGGGACGGGGGCCGGAGGGGGGCCGGGTCCCGGGGGCGGAGGGGGGCCGGGAGGACACGCGCCCCGGCCCGCCGCCGCCCGTCCGGCCCGGCCCTCGGTCCTTCCGCCCGCCCGGCCCTGTCCGTCCCGGCCGCCCCCGTACCTTCTGCCGGGCCGTCGGGCCGTCCGGCCGCCCCGTCCGTCAGGCGGAGGTGCGGGCCGGGCGGAACGGGGGCGAGTAGCCCACGATGCGGCGCGTGCCGAGCTGTGGCTCCGGAGAGGACCGGGCGGTCGTCCACCGTCCGAGGCACATCTCGGCGGTGATGCCGGGCCCGAACCCGGCGAGGATGCCCCGCGCGCCCTCGGCCTGCCCGCCCTCCTCGAAGAGCCGCCGGACCGCGTCCAGGACGACGGCGCTGGCGATGTTGCCGTACTCGGTGAGCGTGGCGCGGCTGAACCGGAAGGCCTCCGGGGGCACTTCGAGGAAGCGGCTCAGGTCGTCGAGGATGCGCGGACCGCCCGCGTGGATGATGTAGAAGTCCAGGTCCCCGGCGTCCCAGCCGTGGGCGCCCGCGATCTCGCGGAGGGCGGGGGCGAGCGGCTCCATGGTGGTGGGCACCCGCTTGTCGAGGAGGAAGTGGAATCCGGTGGCGCGGACGCTGTAGGCGATCCAGTCCTCGGTGTCCGGCACCAGGTGCGAGCTGTTGCGCTCCAGGGCGATGCCGGTGCCGCCCCGGCCGCGCACCACGGCGGCGGCGACCGCGTCGCCGAACAGTCCGTTGGAGAGCAGCGATCCCACGCCGAGGTCGGTCGGCTGGTAGCAGAGCGAGCAGAACTCGCAGGCCACGATGAGGACGTTCGCGTCGGGGTAGGCGGTGCAGAAGTCGTGCGCGCGGTTGATCGCCGCGCCGCCCGCGGCGCAGCCGAGCTGGGCGATGGGGACCTGCCGGGTGTGGCTGGGGAAGCCCATGGTGTTGATCATCCAGGCGGTCAGCGAGGGCATCATGAAGCCCGTGCAGGACACGTAAATGATCATGTCGATGTCGGCGGGACGGAGGGACGCGTTCTCCAGTGCCTCCCGTGCGACAGCGGGCACCCGGGCCTTGGCCTCGGCCTCGTACCGCTTGTTCCGCTCCTCGAAGCCGGGGTGCTTGAGGGTCTCCTCGATGGGCTGCACGAGGTGACGCCGGTTGACGCCGGTGTTGCCGATCAGCCGGAGCGCCAGGGCCAACTGGGGGTGGCCCTCATGGTGTGAGCGGGCGAGGTCGAGGGTTTCCTCCATCGTGATCACGTGCTCGGGCACGGACACTGCGGGCTTGCACAAAGTCACCACGACGCTCGCTCCTTCGTACGGTTCGCGTCAACATCCGCAAGACTCGCCCGATGATCGCAACCCCGCAACCGCGCGTACGACCTTCATCCACGGAGGGTGACGGGTCGAACAGGGGTCCGCTACTCCGTCCGGGGGCTGTCCAGGCCCTGCGTGTCGCGGTCGGCCGTCGCCGGGAACGGCCGCCCCTTGGCCCCCGCACCCCTCCGAACCCCGCCCCGGACGTCTCCGGGGCGTCCCCCGAAGTGACGACGGTACGAACGCGCCCCGAAGTGACAACGGACCTCCTGGCGTGCGCCGGGGGCACGGTGGCGCCCCGGGGCCCTCTCTGCGCGCGCCGGGCGCGCGACAGCTCCACCCGGCGCCCGGGACCCTGCCGCGCGAGCCGGTGACCGGGTGCTTCACCGGCCACGACACCCGAAGGCCGGGACCACTCGCGCGGTCCGCGACGGCAGGCCGGATCAACGACGAGGACGCCGAGGCCGACGGGGTGCTGATCCGGGCGGGTGAGGCGGTGTGCACCCGCTGCGCCGCCACCGCCCGAGGCCCGGCGGTCCCGCCCGGTCCACACGGTCTCGGCCCGGGCAGGGAGGGCCCGGACAGGTGCCCTTCGGACACGGGCCGCACCGCCGCGTGGGCACGATGCGCGCCCGCACGGAGTCCGAGGTCCCGCGCGGGAGCCCGTACGGAGTCCGAGGTCCCGCTCGGGATTCCGCTGTCCCGCTCCCCCGGACTGCGGCTCGCGGTCCGGCGGCTCGGCGGTCCGGCGGTCCGGCGGCTCAGGAGGCGGTGGGGTGCTCCCGGTCGTACTCCTCCGTCAGCTCACGGCACCGCTTCACATCGGCGGCCATGGCCTGGAGCAGATCGTCCAGGGTGTCGAACTTCGACATGCCCCGGACGTACGCGAGGAAGTCGACGGCCACGTGCAGCCCGTACAGGTCCAGGCCCTCGCGGTCGATCGCGTACGCCTCCACGGTCCGCTCCGTGGCGTTGAACTGCGGGTTCGTGCCGACCGAGATCGCCGCGGGCATCCGCTCCCCCGCCGCCGTCAGCCAGCCCGCGTACACGCCGTCCGCCGGGACCGCCGTGTGCGGCAGCGTCTCGACGTTGGCCGTCGGGAAGCCCAGCTCGCGCCCGCGCTGGGCGCCCCGGACCACGATGCCCTCGACCCGGTGCGGGCGGCCCAGGATCTCCGCCGCGCCGGTCATGTCGCCCTCGGCGACCAGCCTGCGGGTGAGGGTGGAGGAGAAGGGGTCGCCGCCGCCCGCCGCGCCGCTGACGTACAGGTCGACGACCTCGACCTCGTAGTCGTAGGTGCCGCCCAGCTCGGACAGGAAGGCCACGTTGCCCGCCGCCCGGTGTCCGAAGCGGAAGTTGGGGCCCTCGATGACGGCCCGCGCGTGCAGCTTGTCGACGAGCACCTTCACGATGAAGTCCGCGGGGGACAGCTGGGAGAAGTCGGCCGTGAACGGCAGTACGAGCACCGCGTCCACGCCCAGGCCCGCCATCAGCTCCGCGCGCCGGTGGTGCGGGGCCAGCAGCGGCGGATGGCTGCCGGGCCGTACGACCTCGGAGGGGTGCGGGTCGAAGGTGACCACCACGGCGGGGACCCCGAGCTGCCGGGCGCGCTCGACGGCCCGCCCGATGATCAGCTGGTGCCCGCGGTGCACCCCGTCGTAGGAGCCGATGGTGACGACGCTGCGCCCCCAGTCCTGGGGGATGTCCTCCAAGCCACGCCAGCGCTGCACTGTGACCGCTCCTCGTCCGCCTGTTCGCCGATTACGCAGGTCTAAGACTGCCATGTCCACGGCCGTCGGTCCGCATCGGCATGGAAGTGCCGGGGCGCCCGGCCTCCCGGACCGGCTCCGGCACTCCGTCGGGCGGCCCGTCGTCCGCCGGGGCGGCCAGGGCGGCAGCGAACCCGGGCCGCTCGCGCGCGAGACCCGCGAGGGCCCGGTCGAACCGCCCGGCACCCTCGGGGGTACGGCTCCACAGCGCGCCGACCCGCCGCACGAGCTCCCGCGTGCGGGGCCCGCTGCGCCGCCCGGCGTGGTCGGCGGCGGCGGTCAGGAGGGCGTCGAGGACGGTGTCGCCGCCGGTCCCGTACCGCTCGTGCTCCAGGAGCACGTCGAGCAGTTCGGTCCGCAGATGGCGGGAGGCGCCGGTGCCGGGGGCGGCGAGGACCGGCGCGAGGGCGCGGCGGGCGGCGGGACGGCTCCGGATGAGGTCGACGGTCAGCGGGAAGAGCACGGCCCTGGCCGCCGGGCCGTCCTCGAGGCGCCGGTCGACGAAGGCGGCCACGAGGTCGGCGCCCTCGGGATGGCGGGCCGCGTAGTCGCGGACGAGGGCGGCGGCGCGGCGGGCGAGGGCGGGCGCCTCGACCTCGGCGAGGGCCCGCAGGGCGGCGGCGGGCGCCTCACCGGTGCCGTTCAGCCGGATGCGGAAGGCGGCGAGCACCGGTCCGGGGTCGGCCGTCATCGCGGCGGCGAGGGCGCTCGCGGGCACCCGGGGTTCGGTGAGGGCGCGGGGCAGGTGGCGGGCACGGGTGAGCGGGTCGCGGACGAGGAGGCCGAGGGCGGGGCCGTGCAGGGCCCGGTCGGCGGGGCGGGCGAGCAGCGCGAGGGCCGCGTAGCGGAGGAGTTCCCGGTCGGCGGGGGTGGTGGCGTGCCCGACGACGAGCTGTCCGTACGTGAGGGCGGCGGTGCGCCGTTCGGGGCGTCCGTCGTCGTGGGCCCAGCGGTCGACGGCCCGGCAGACGACGCCGGGCTCGTCCTCGGCGAGCGCGGCGAGCAGGTCCTCGGCGAGCGGATGGGCGGTGGCGACGAGCGCCTCGCACAGGTCGTCGGCGGCGAGCGCCCGATGCGTGTGCAGCAGGGCCTGCGCGGCGGTGGCGACGGTCGCGTGCGGGGTGGCGGGCAGGGGCCGGGCGTCGCCGAACCAGCGGCACAGGAGGGGCTGGACGCCCCTCGGATCACGGGCGAGCAGCCCGGCGACGGCATCGAGCGCGCGGGGTCCGGCGGCGGGCGACGGGCCGTCTTCCGCCGGTCCGCCGGGCGGCGGGTCGGCGGGGACGAGACGGCGCAGCAGATCGATGCGTTCGTCCTCGCCGAGGGGCAGACCGAGCCAGAAGCCGGGCCCGAAGGGGGCGTACGCGGCGGGGCGGCCGGGCCGTGCCCCGATCCGGTCGGCGAGCAGACGCAGCACGGGCAGGTAGGGGCGGGGGTCCGGCAGTGCGCGCACGGCCTCCCCGAACAGCCGCGCGGCCCACCAGGGCCCGTCCCCGGTGGTGGGCCCGTCGTCGGCGAAGCGGTGCAGGGCGTCGGCGAGGGCGGTCAGCCGGGGCGCGAGGGCCTCGGGGCCGTGCTGCCGGTGGAGCAGCAGCAGGGCCTGGAGCACCGGTCCGATGCGATGGCGCGGCACGGGCGGCGGGGCGGCCCCGGCGGGCGTGCGCTGCCGGGGGACGCCGGGGACGGCGTCGGCGAAGGACCGGCACACGGCGGGCACGCCCGGCGCGGAGGGACCGGAGAGGCCCCGGGGTCCGGCCCCGGGGGGAACGGAGGGTGTCCCGGGAGCAGCGGGACCGGTACCGGTACCGGTGAAGTGCCCGGCTCCGGCGGAGGAACCGGAGCCGGGCGCGCCAGGAGCGAGGCCCGAGGTGAACGCCCCCGGGGCGAGGCCGGGCACGGGAGCGCCGGGGGCGGGGAGGTACCCGGCCCCGGCGGGGAACACGGACTCCGCGGCCCCGGAGAGCGCCCCGTGGGCGGACGCGCCGGGGGCGGCCGTCCCCCGAGCGGCGTGGGGCACGGGAGCGCCGGGGACGGTGAAGTGCCCGGCCCCGGCGGGGAACACGGACTCCGCGGCCCCGGGGAGGGTCCCGTGGGCGGACGCTCCGGACGTCGTCCCGGGGCCGACCGCACCCGGGACGACGTGAGGCACCGAACCGCCGGGTCCGGTCAGGTGCGCGGCCCCGGGGGGACCGGAGTGGGGACCGTGGGCGGGTGCTGCGGGACGGGAGTACGGCCCGGGGGCGAGGGCTGCCGGACCGGAACGCGGCCCGGAGGCGGGAGCCCCGGGACCGGAGTGGGGCCCAGGAGCGGGAGCAACCGGACCGGGGTACGGCCCCGGCGGTGCCGCTGCGGACCCGGGCGCGGACCCGGGCGCCCCGAGGCCGGAGGGCGCGAGGACGGGCCCCGCGAGGCCGGGGGGAACCTCTCCCGAGAGGAAGGGAGGCACGGGGGCGGCAGGGCCGGTGGGGTGCCCCGGGCCATGGGGAGACAGGGGCGTGGCGGGCCCCTCCGATCCGCCGGACCCGGCCGAGCCAGTCGCCCTCGCCGCTCCAGTCGCCCTCACCGCCCTCACCGCTCCAGTCGCTCCCGCCGCTCCGACGGCTTCCGCCGCTCCGGTGGGGGACGCGGGTGTCTCCGGACCGGAGGAGGAAGCCCCGGAGGAGGCCCCGGCGGTGGGCGCGGCGGGGCCCGTCGGGGGGCGGGGGCGGAGGAGGGCGGTCAGGGCGCCGTCCACGTCCAGGTGGGCGGCCTGGAGCCAGTCGCCGAGTTCCTCGTGGGCGAAGCGGTAACCGGTGCCCGCCGGGGTGAGGAGTCCTTCGGTGAGGACGGCCGGGGCCCAGCCCTCCCGCCAGGGGAAGAGTTCCTCGAAGGAGGCGCGGTCGAGGACGCCGTGTCCGGGGCCGAGGCAGCGGCGGGCCGCCTCGTGCACCTGGCCGGTGACGCGCGCGGCGAGACGGCGGACGGCGGCGCCGCCGGGCAGGGGCCGGGTGCCCGCGGCGATCCGGACGGCGGTCCGCAGGCACATCAGGTCCAGGTGGGCGGTGAAGATCTCCTCACGGCCGGGCCGTCCCGGCACCTCCCCGGGCAGGGCCGCGCGGACCTCCGCGAGCAGCCGGAGGGCGAGCGGGTGGTGCGCGTCGGCCTCGGCGAGGTCGCTCGCGGCGAGCCCGTACCCCTCGCGGACGGCCCGCGCCTCGGACGGGGAGTACGGCCCGAGGGCGACGGCGGCGGGCAGTCCTCCGCCGGGGCCGGTCACGGGGCGGTGCAGCGCGCCGGGGGTGTAGAGGGCACCGGCCTGTTCCCAGTGCTCGGGGCGGCAGGCGGTGACGAGGTGGACCCGGTGGGCGCGGAGCCAGTGCTCGGTGGCCGAGGTCCAGTCGGCGAGCCGGTGGGCGAGGAGCGGGGGCATCTCCTCGGGACCGTCGAGGAGGACGAGGAGCGGGCGGCCCGCGTCGCGGGCGAGGGCGGCGGCCCGCTCGGGGGTGGCGGTGCCGGTGTCCCCGGTGGCCCCGGAGGCGGTGACGATCCGCCCGGCCTGCCGCAGGGCGCGGCCGACGGCGTCGGCGAGGGAGCGGTCGTCGGCGCGCAGGTCGGCGCCGCGCAGCCGGACGGTGGGGGCGGGGGCGACGCCCCGGGCGCGGCGGGCGCAGAGGGCGGCGAGGGCGGTGGTGCGGCCGGTGCCGGGGGCGCCGACGAGGGCGAGGACGGGGACGTCCCCGGCGGTGAAGCGGGCGAACTCCCGGACGCAGTCGCCGCGTTCGACCGGTTCGGGCCAGAGGTCGGGGTCGCGGGCGGGACCGGTGGAGGTGGCGGTGAGTTCGAGGACGGCGGCGAGGTTGAGGTCGGGGCCGTAGGCGGGGACGGTGGCGGCGTTGCGCCGGAGCAGGGCGGTGAGCGCGCCGCCGGGGCGGAGCGGTACGGCGTATCCGGCGGCCGGGCGCTCGCCGCGCAGGGCGGTGCCGAGGACGGCGAAGACGGTGCCGGTGGCGGTGTCGAGGACGGGGCCTCCGGTGGCCTGTCCGCCGGGCCTGAGGGCTTCGGCTCCGTCGGTGCCGATGGCGAGTTCGAGGGCGTCGCCGAGGGGGTGGCAGCGGTCGGCGGCGGCGTAGGTGACGGCGGCGGGGCCGAGGACACGGGCCTCGCGCCAGCCGTGGGCGGCGATCCGTACGTAGGTGCCGGGTTCGATCCCGCCCCGGGTGGCCAGCGGCAGGGGCCGTACGTCGAGGCCCCGGGTACGGACGAGGGCGAGGGCCCTCTCGGGCAGCCGGGTGACGGCCTCCGGCTCGGCGAGCCAGCTCCGGCCGCCGGGGGCGCGGAGCAGGACGCGGCAGAGTCCTTCGACGGCTTCGTGACTGGTGACTACCGTTCCGTGGTGGTCGGCGAGGAATCCGGCGCCGCGCGGCCGCCCCGCCGGATCGCAGATGCTCACCAGCGTCGCCAGGTCCTCGCGTCCCATGGCGTCGACGGTAGGTCGCCGCCGATCACGCCAAGAACCACGGCGGCGAACACGCCCCTCTTCACGCCCCCTTTCACTCCGGACGCCTGCCTGTCCGGGTGATACTCCGGCGTGTTCCGGACAGAATCGCGCAGGGGGAAGGAAAAGGGGGGAACACGGTGGGGGGGGGGGGGGGGGGGGGGGGCCCCCCCCCCCCCCCCCCACCACCCCCCCCCCCCCCCCCCCCGCCCCCCCGCCCCCCGCCCCCCCCCCCCCCCCCCGCCGCCGCCCCCCCCCCCCCCCCCCCTCACCCCCGGCCGCGTGCGGGGGGGGGTGATACGCGGGCGGGTTCCGCAACTACTCGGGGGGGGGGGGCCACCGGGGGGGGGCGGGGGGGGGGGGCCCGGCGGGGGCCCCCCCCCCACCGTGAACATCAAGGACCCCGGTCCGGCCGGACCGGGCCCGGTCTCAGCCGAAGACGGCGAGGCTCTTGGCCTTGCCCCGCTGGGCCTCGACGAGCGCCAGCAGGTTTCCCGCCGGCCCGTAGACCGCGACGGGACCCGCCGGGTACTCCGGCATGTCGAGCCGGACCCCGTTGAGCAGCAGTCCGGCCCGCTTCTCGTCGACGTCCCACCGGGGGAACGCCGCCGAGGCGGCGTCGGCGACCGGCATGACCGTCAGCTCCTCCTGGAGCTGATCCAGCGTCCTGGCGGAGTCCAGCTTGTACGGGCCGACCCGGGTGCGCCGCAGCGCGGTCAGATGACCGCCCACGCCGAGGCCCGCGCCGAGGTCCCGGGCGAGCGCCCGGATGTACGTACCGGAGGAGCAGACGACGGAGACGACCAGGTCGAGGACGGGGGTGCCGTCCTCCGCGGTCGCCTCGCGCACGTCGTACACCTGGAAGGACGAGACGGTGACCGGGCGGGCCGGGATCTCGAACTCCTCGCCGCCGCGCACCCGCGCGTACGAGCGCTTGCCGTCGATCTTGATCGCGGAGACCTTCGACGGGACCTGCATGATGGCGCCGGTCAGCTCGGCAACACCCGCGTCGATGCCCTCGCGGGTCACCCCGGAGGCGTCCACGGAGGCGGTGATCTCGCCCTCGGCGTCGTCGGTGACCGTGCTCTGGCCCAGCCGGACGGTGCCCAGGTACTCCTTCTCGGTCAGCGCGAGGTGACCGAGCAGCTTGGTGGCCCGCTCCACGCCGAGGACGAGGACTCCGGTCGCCATCGGGTCGAGCGTGCCCGCGTGGCCGACGCGGCGGGTCTTCGCGATCCCCCGCATCTTGGCCACGACGTCGTGCGAGGTGAAGCCCGACGGCTTGTCGACGATGACGAGGCCGTCGGGCGTGGCTGCTGCGTTGCTCATTCGGCGGCTTCGTCCTCGCCCGGCTTCTTGTAGGGGTCGGCCTCGCCCGCGAAGGCGGCGCCCGAGGACGCCTCCCGCACCTGGGCGTCCGAGGCCCGCGCCCTGTCGAGGAGGTTCTCGATCGTCTTGGCGTTCTCCGGAAGGGCGTCCGCCACGAAGGTCAGCGTCGGGGTGAACTTGGTCCCCGCGGCGCGGCCCACGGCCGAACGGAGGACGCCCTTGGCGCTCTCCAGTCCGGCGGCGGCGCTCGCCCGCTCCTCGTCGTCGCCGTAGACCGTGTAGAAGACCGTGGCCTCCCGCAGATCACCGGTGACCCGGGTGTCCGTGATGGTCACGTGCGTACCCAGTCGGGGGTCCTTGACGCCGCGCTGCAGCTTCTCGGCGACCACCTCCCGGATGAGGTCCGCCAGCTTCTTCGCCCGCGCGTTGTCGGCCACTGGTCCTTCTCCTTCTTCGCCTTGCTCAGATCAGTCTTCATCAGTGTGGAGCCTGCGGCGCACCGACAGCAGCTCCACCTCGGGGCGGGCGGCGACGAGCCGCTCGCACCGGTCCAGCACATCGCTGAGGTGTCCCGGGTCCCCGGACACCATCGCGACGCCGATCTCGGCCCGCCGGTGGAGGTCCTGGTCGCCGGTCTCCGCCACGCTCACCGCGAACTTCCGGTGCAGCTCGGCGACGATCGGCCGGACGACGGAGCGTTTCTCCTTCAACGAACGTATGTCGCCGAGGAGCAGATCGAAGGACAGGGTCCCCACGTACATGTGTGTCCGGATGTCCCGCCGGTTCGGGTTCGGTGCCCCGCCGACGAACCGGCGGGGACATCCGAAACCGTACACGCAACGGCCGGGGCCGATCGACGGAATACTTTCCGCCGACCGGCCCCGGCTCAGTGCTGCGAGCGGACGCGTCAGGCGCGCGGCTTCTCGCGCATCTCGTACGTCGCGATGACGTCGTCGATCTTGATGTCGTTGAAGTTTCCGAGGTTGATACCGCCCTCGAAGCCTTCGCGGATCTCGGTGACGTCGTCCTTGAAGCGGCGCAGACCGTGGATCGTGAGGTCCTCGGCGATGACCTTGCCGTCGCGGACGAGGCGCGCCTTGGTGTTGCGCTTGACCTCGCCGGAGCGGATGAGGACACCGGCGATGTTGCCCAGCTTGGACGAGCGGAAGACCTCGCGGATCTCCGCCGTACCGAGCTCGACCTCTTCGTACTCGGGCTTGAGGAGACCCTTCAGGGCCGCCTCGATCTCCTCGATCGCCTGGTAGATGACCGAGTAGTACCGGACGTCGACGCCCTCGCGCTCCGCCATCTGCGCGGCACGGCCGGCCGCACGGACGTTGTAGCCGATGACGATGGCGTCGGAGCCCATGGCCAGGTCGATGTCCGACTCGGTGACCGCACCCACACCGCGGTGCAGGACACGGATGTCGACCTCTTCGCCGACGTCGAGCTGGAGCAGCGAGGCTTCCAGGGCCTCGACCGCACCGGACGCGTCGCCCTTGATGATGAGGTTGAGTTCCTGGACGAGACCGGCCTTGAGCACCTTGTCGAGGTCCTCGAGGGACACCCGGCGGACGCGCTTGGCGAAGGCCGCGTTGCGCTCACGCGCCGCGCGCTTCTCGGCGATCTGACGCGCCGTACGGTCCTCGTCGACGACCAGGAGGTTGTCGCCGGCACCCGGCACGTTGGTGAGACCGAGCACCAGGACGGGAGTCGACGGGGTCGCCTCCTCGACGTTGTTGCCCTTGTCGTCGAGCATCGCCCGGACACGGCCGTACGCGTCGCCGACCACCACGGTGTCGCCGATGCGCAGCGTTCCGCGCTGGACCAGGACGGTCGAGACCGCACCACGACCACGGTCGAGGTGGGACTCGATCGCGATGCCCTGCGCGTCCTGGTTCGGGTTGGCCCGCAGGTCGAGCGAGGCGTCGGCGGTGAGGACGACGGCCTCCAGCAGGGAGTCGATGTGCAGACCCTGCTTGGCGGAGATGTCGACGAACATGGTGTCGCCGCCGTACTCCTCGGCCACCAGACCGAACTCGGTCAGCTGACCGCGGACCTTGGTCGGGTCCGCGCCCTCGACGTCGATCTTGTTGACCGCGACGACGATCGGGACGCCGGCGGCCTTGGCGTGGTTGAGCGCCTCGATCGTCTGCGGCATGACGCCGTCGTTGGCCGCGACCACGAGGATCGCGATGTCGGTCGACTTCGCACCACGGGCACGCATGGCGGTGAACGCCTCGTGACCCGGGGTGTCGATGAAGGTGATGCGACGCTCTTCGCCGTTGACCTCGGTACCCACCTGGTAGGCACCGATGTGCTGGGTGATGCCACCGGCCTCGCCCGCGACGACGTTCGTCTTGCGGATCGCGTCGAGCAGTCGGGTCTTTCCGTGGTCGACGTGACCCATGACGGTGACGACCGGCGGACGGGAGACCAGCGCCTCTTCGCCGCCCTCGTCCTCGCCGAACTCGATGTCGAAGGACTCGAGCAGCTCGCGGTCCTCCTCCTCGGGGCTGACGATCTGAACGGTGTAGTTCATCTCGTCGCCGAGCATCTGCAGCGTGTCGTCGGAGACCGACTGCGTCGCCGTGACCATCTCGCCGAGGTTCATCATCACCGCGACGAGCGACGCCGGGTTGGCGCCGATCTTCTCGGCGAAGTCGGTGAGGGAAGCACCGCGCGACAGGCGGATGACCTCGCCGCCACCGCGGGGAAGCATCACGCCGCCCACGGACGGGGCCTGCATGGCCTCGTACTCCTGGCGCCTCTGACGCTTCGACTTGCGACCGCGACGCGCGGGACCGCCGGGGCGGCCGAAGGCACCCTGCGTGCCACCACGGGCACCCGGGCCACCGGGACGACCGCCGAAGCCGCCGGGACGACCGCCGAAGCCGCCGCCACCGCCGCCGGGACCACCCGGACGACCGCCGCCGCCACCACCGGGACCACCGGGACGACCGGCGAAGCCGCCGCCGCCACCGCCGGGACCGGCCGGACGACCGGCGAAGCCGGGACGACCGCCACCGGCACCGCCGCCGGCACCGGCCGGACGACCGCCGGGACCACCGGGACCGCGACCGCCGGGACCGGGACGCGGGCCGGCAGCGGGACGCTGCGGCATCATGCCCGGGTTCGGACGGTTACCGCCGGGCGCGCCGCCCGGACGGGGAGCCTGCGGACGGGGCATCCCACCGGGGGTGGGACGCTGACCGCCCTGACCCTGCGGACGCGGGGCGCCGCCGGGGCCGCCCTGCGGGCGCGGGGCGCCCGGCGCGGCACCGGGGCCGCCGGGACGCGGGGCGCCGCCACCGGGACGGGGCGTCTGCGGACGCGCCATGCCGGTGGAGCCGCCCGAGGTGAACGGGTTGTTGCCCGGACGGGGACCGGCCGGACGGTTGCCGCCCGGACGGGGGGCCTGCTGGCCGCCGGGACGCGGCGCGCCCTGGCCGCCCTGCGGGCGGGACGCCTGGCCCGGACGGGCGGCGGCCGGGCGGGGGCCCGGGGTCGCACCGGCGGGGCGCTGGGCGGCCGGGGCCGCCGGAGGCGCGGTGAACTCCGGAGTCGTCGGAGCCGGGGAGGCGGGCGCCGGCTTCGGCGCGGCCGGGGGCTTCGGACCCGGGGTCGGACGCGAGGCCGGAGCCTGCGCCGCGGGCTTCTCCGCCGCCGCGGGCTTGGGCGCCGGGGTGGGCGCGCCAGGCTTCGGGGCCGCGGGGCGTGCCGCCTGCGCCGGGGACGGCGCGGGGGTGGCCGACGCCGGCTTCGGCGCGGCGGGGGTGGGCGTCGCCTTGCGGGGCGCGCCGGGCTTGGCAGCGGTCTTGCCGGCGTTGCCGCCGGGACCCTGCAAAGCGTCAGTCAACTTGCGCACGACCGGCGCCTCGATCGTCGAGGACGCCGAACGGACGAACTCACCGAGTTCCTGGAGCTTGGCCATGACGACCTTGCTCTCCACACCGAACTCCTTGGCGAGTTCGTATACCCGGACCTTAGCCACTTCGCTCCTTTGAGGTCCGGGTTGAACGCCGGACCGTCGCTACTTCATGGGCGTACTCATCGCGTACTCATCGAGTGGTGCTCATCGCAATCTCGACCTACTTCCAACTCGCGAGGTACCTGAACGCACGGGGTGTCCCCAGTGCCGTACTTCTTCACTGCTGTGCCGACCGCTCGACGTGGTGGCGGAGTGCCGCGGTGTCGAGCGGGCCCTGGAACCTGAAGGCTCTGGGGAACGCTCGGCGGCGAACCGCCAGATCGAGACAGGCCACGGCGGGGTGCAGATACGCACCCCGGCCGGGCAGCGTACCGCGATGATCGGGAACGCACTCGTCCTTTGCCATCACGATGCGCAGCAGCTCGCTCTTGGCCGCTCGCTCCCGGCATCCCACGCAGGTTCGCTCAGGGCACGCGCGGGTCTGCGTCCGGCCAGACACGATTAAGTCTACCTCCCCGTACCGACCTCACCTGTTTGGGGCAAGATTCGAACACTTGTTGGCCTGAAAACGGTCTCAGTCCTGCGGACCGTTCGGTTCCGTGTCCGGTCGGATGTCGATCCGCCAGCCGGTCAGGCGCGCGGCCAGGCGGGCGTTCTGCCCCTCCTTGCCGATGGCCAGCGACAGCTGGTAGTCCGGCACGGTGACCCGGGCGGAACGGGCCGCCATGTCGACGATCTCGACCTTGGAGACCCGCGCCGGGGAGAGCGCGTTCGCCACCATCTCGGCCGGGTCGTCCGACCAGTCGACGATGTCGATCTTCTCGCCGAGCAGCTCCGCCATCACGTTGCGGACCCGGCTGCCCATCGGGCCGATGCAGGCGCCCTTGGGGTTCAGACCCGAACGGGTGGAACGGACCGCCATCTTGGTGCGGTGACCGGCCTCACGGGCGATGGCCGAGATCTCGACCGAACCGTCCGCGATCTCCGGCACCTCCAGGGCGAACAGCTTCTTCACCAGGTTGGGGTGCGTCCGCGAGAGCGTCACGGACGGGCCGCGCACGCCCTTCGCCACCCGGACGACGTAGGTGCGCAGCCGCAGACCGTGGGTGTACTCCTCGCCCGGCACCTGCTCCTGCACCGGGAGGATGGCCTCCAGCTTGTCGTCCAGCCGGACGAGGACGTTCTTCGGGTCCTTGCCCTGCTGCACCACACCGGCGACGACATCGCCCTCGCGGCGCGCGTACTCGCCGAACGTCACGTCGTTCTCGGCGTCCCGCAGCCGCTGCTGGATCACCTGGCGGGCGGTGCTCGCGGCGATGCGTCCGAAGTCGGACGGGGTGTCGTCGAAGTCCTTGGGCTCCTGGCCCTCCTCCAGCTCGGAGGGGTCTTCCTTCGCCCACACCGTCACGTGACCGGTCACCCGGTCCAGCTCCGCGCGCGCGTGGCGGCGGGCGTCGGGGGTGCGGTGATAGGCGATGAGGAGGGCCGACTCGATCGCCTCGACCAGCAGTTCGAAGGAGATCTCCTTCTCCTGCGCCAAGCCCTTGAGCAGCTTCACGTCGATGTCCACGGCTACGCCTCCTCTTCCTTCTTGTCCTTGCGGTTGAACTCGATCTCGACACGCGCCCTGGCGACCTCGGCGAACCCGACCCGGCGGGCGGTGGGCTTGCGCCCCTTCACGCCCGGCACCTCGAGGTCGAGACCGTCCTCGTCCACCGCGAGGATCCGCGCGACCAGTTCGCCGTCCTCGGCGAGCTGGAGCTTCACCAGCCTGCCGGTGGCCCGCACGTAGTGGCGGTGCTCGGTCAGGGGGCGGTCGGCGCCGGGGGAGCTGACTTCGAGGACGTACTCGCCCTCGCCCATCACGTCGGTCTCGTCGAGCTTCTCGGAGATCGCGCGGCTCAGCTCGGCACAGGCGTCCAGCTCCACGCCCTCTTCCGAGTCGACGACGATCCTCACCAGTCCGCGCCGACCCGCCCGGGACACCTCGATCTCTTCCAGATCCAGGTCCTTCGCGTGGACGAGCGGCTCCACGAGTCCGCGCAGCCTGTCGCTCTGGGTGGTGCTCATCCGGGTGACTCCTCGGCCGCGTGTGCTGTTGTGGGGTTCGTCGCGTGTCTGACCAAAGGGTATCCGGTCCCGGAGGGTGTTGCCGTCCACCCGCCCCGGGGCCACGGGTACGCTCGCCTGCGGTGATCCCGAAGATCTTCGACGACCCGCCACGGCCGAGGGAGAGAGCGTGACGACGACGGACAGGCGCGCACTCCTGGTGGCGGGGCTCTCCGCCGCCGCGACGGCCCTGACGGGCTGCGTCTCCGGGAATACGGCGGACCGGGCGCCGAGTGCCGCAGAGGCGGAGGCGGCGCGGGCGGCCCGCGCCGAGACCGCCCTCCGGGAGCGCTCCGTGGCCGTCTCCCGGACCCTGCTGGAACGTTACGACACGACCCTCGCCGCCCATCCGGCGCTCGCCGCCCGGCTGACCCCGCTGCGCCGCTCGGCGGCGGCGCACACCGCGGCCCTCGCCGAGGGCGGTACGACGACCGCCCCGGTGACGGCCCCCGCCGACGGCGGCACGACGACCGGCCCCTCCCCCACCGCCACCGGGACCCGGGGGCCGTCCGAGCGCCCCCGGCCCCCCGCCGTGCCCGTGGCCGCCGACCCCGGGACCGCGCTCACCGATCTCGCGCGGGCCGCCCGCACCGCCGCCGCCGCGCACACCGCCGCCCTGCTCGCCGCGCCGCCCGAGTACGCCCGGCTGCTGGCCTCCGTGGCCGCCGCGGGAGCCGCCCACGCCTTCCTGCTGACCGAAGGAGCCCGCGCGTGAGCGCCCTCGACGCCACCCGGGCGGCGCTGGCCGCCGAGCACGCGGCCGTGTACGGGTACGGAGTGGTCGGCGCCCGGGTCGCCCCGGACCGCCGCGCCGAGGCCACCGCCGCCCACGAGGCCCACCGGGCGCGCCGGGACGCGCTGCGCCGGGCCGTGCGCGACCTCGGCGGCGCCCCGGTCGCGGCGGAGGCCGCGTACGCGCTGCCGTTCCCGGTGACCGGCCCGGCCGGGGCCGTCCGGCTCGCCGCCGTCCTGGAGGACCGGGTGGCCGGGGTGTACTCCGACCTGGTCAGGGCCACCACGGGCGCGGACCGGCGGGAGGCCGCCGCGGCACTCGCCGAGGCGGCGGTACGGGCCGTGCGCTGGCGCGGCGGGGACGTAACCTTTCCTGGGCTCGCCGAGCGGGTGTGAGTCTGCTCCCCGACCGAAGGATCGACGTACGCATGGCTTTCGAACCGCCGCAGCGCCTGGCCAGGACGCTCGGTGAGACGTACGGGGACACCCTCGCGGCCGAGTGGCTGGGGAAGCTGCCCGAGCTCACCGGTCACCTGGTCGGCCGCGCCTCCCTGGCCGCCGAGCGGGTGGTGGCGCCCGGGGGCCGGAGCAGCCTGGTCGTGCTCGTCCGGCGGCCCGACGGCTCGCCCGCCGCACTGAAGGTCGCGCCGCCGTTCGCCCGGCCGGACCGGGAGCGGGACGCGCTGGCGCACTGGAACGGCTGGGGCGCGGTCCGGCTGCTCGACGGCGCCCCGCAGGACGCGCTCCTCCTCGAACGGCTGCACCCCGAGGTGTCCCTGCGGTCCCTCCCGGAGGCGAAGGCGCTCCTGGAGGCGGCCGGGACCGTACGGAAGCTGTGGGTCGAGCCCCCGGCGGGGCACGGCTTCGAGTCGGTGGCCGAGCGGACCGCCCGGCAGTCCTCGGCGATGGAGCACCACCGTGCCGACGCGACGGCGGGCGGGCTGGCCTCGGCGGCGCTCGACGCGCGCGAGGAGCTGCTCGCGGGCGCGGCCGAGACGATGCTGCTGCACGGGAACTTCCGGCAGGGCAAGGTGCTCGGCGGGGACCGGGCGCCCTGGCTGGTGGTCGGGCCCGAGCCGCTGGTCGGCGAGCGCGCCTACGACCTGGCCCGGCTGGTCAGGGACCGGGTGGAGGACCTGGTGGCCGCCTCCTCCGGTGCCTCGGCGGCCCGGCGGCGGGTCAACAGGCTGGCGGACTCCCTGGACGTGGACCGGGAGCGGCTGCGCGGCTGGACCCTGTTCCGCGCGGTCGAGTCGGGGACACGGGCGCTGACGGCGGGCCGTCGGCAGGATGCCGAGCTGCTCCTGGAGTTCGCGGGCTGGCTTTAGGGGAATACCCTTTTTGTACGGTTTGGATGTGAACGGTTCGGCTCGATCCGAGGAGCCGTGATGATCGAAGAACTGCTGTTCGCCGTGGCGGGCGCGGGAGCCGTGGTCGCCGTGTACGCGGGCGCCGCCGCGCGGGTCGTGAAGCAGTACGAGCGCGGGGTCGTCTTCCGCTTCGGGCGGCTGCGCGAGGGCATCAGGGGGCCGGGCTTCACCATGGTCGTCCCGGCCGTGGACCGGCTGCGCAAGGTCAACATGCAGATCGTCACGATGCCGGTGCCCGCGCAGGAGGGCATCACCCGGGACAACGTCACGGTCCGGGTCGACGCGGTGGTCTACTTCCGGGTCGTCGACCCGGCGGAGGCGATCGTCCGGGTCGAGGACTACCGGTTCGCGGTCTCCCAGATGGCCCAGACGTCCCTGCGGTCGATCATCGGCAAGAGCGACCTCGACGACCTGCTGTCGAACCGCGAGAAGCTCAACCAGGGCCTCGAACTGATGCTGGACTCCCCCGCGATCGGCTGGGGCGTGCAGATCGACCGGGTCGAGATCAAGGACGTGTCCCTGCCGGAGACGATGAAGCGGTCGATGGCCCGCCAGGCGGAGGCGGACCGGGAGCGGCGCGCGCGGGTGATCAACGCGGACGCGGAGCTCCAGGCGTCGAGGAAGCTGGCGGAGGCGGCGGGGGTGATGTCCGAGCAGCCCGCGGCGCTCCAGCTGCGGCTGCTGCAGACGGTGATGGCGGTGTCGGCGGAGAAGAACTCGACGCTGGTCCTGCCGATCCCGGTGGAACTGCTCCGCTTCCTGGAGCGGGCGACCCCGGGCGGCGGGACCGATCCGGCCGGGCCGGCACCCGCGCCCGTGTCCCGGCCCGCGCCCGTGCCCCCGATTCCTCCCGTGCCGCCGGGCGCCCCCGCGTCGACGGGTCCGGTGGACGCGCGGGAGGCGGTGGAGGACCTGACCGGTCCCCCGGTGGAACCGGCGCCCCGGGAGGACACGGCCTGACGGCGTACGGCCCGGACGGGCGACGACGTCCGCCGTGCCCGTCCGGTGGAGCGGGCGGGCACGGCGGACACGGCGGAGGCACCGCCCCGGGCGGGGCGGTGCCTCGCGTTTCCGGGCCGAGGGGGCGGGGCCGTACCCGGGGCCGCCGCCGGTCGGGGAAAGGATCCGCCGGACCGACGGGCGGACGAGGAGATGCCTCGGGCCCCCGGTCGGGCCACGCCGTCTCCCCGGCCCGTCGGGGCCGGGAGACGGCTCAGGCGGTGAGGCGGGCGAGCGCCTCGTCGACGGTCAGCTCCTCGCGCTCGCCCGTGCGGCGGTCCTTCAGCTCCACGACGCCCTCGCCCGAGCGGCGTCCGGCCACCAGGATCTTCGGGACGCCCATCAGCTCCGCGTCGGTGAACTTGACGCCCGGGGAGACGCCCGCGCGGTCGTCGACCAGGACGCGCAGCCCGGCGGCGGACAGCTTCTCGGAGACCTCCAGGGCCAGCTCGGTCTGGAGGGCCTTGCCCGCGGCGACGACGTGCACATCGGCCGGGGCGACCTCGGCGGGCCAGCACAGGCCCTTGTCGTCGGCGGTCTGCTCGGCGAGGGCGGCGACCGCGCGCGAGACCCCGATGCCGTACGAGCCCATGGTCACGCGGACCGGCTTGCCCTGCTGGCCGAGGACGTCGAGCTTGAGGGCGTCGGCGTACTTGCGGCCGAGCTGGAAGATGTGGCCGATCTCGATGGCGCGGTCCAGCGTGAGGCCGGTTCCGCACTGGGGGCACGGGTCGCCGTCCCGTACGACGACGACGTCCACGTACGCGTCGACCTCGAAGTCACGGCCCGCGACGACGTTCTTCGCGTGGGTGTGCTCCTTGTTGGCGCCGGTGATCCACGCCGTACCGGGCGCGACGCGCGGGTCGGCGACGTACCGGACCTTCTCCAGGCCCTGCGGGCCGACGTAGCCGCGGACGAGGTCCGCGCGGTCCGCGAAGTCGGTCTCGGTGACCATCTCGACGGTCGCCGGGGCGAAGTGCTCCTCGACCTTGCCCAGGTCCACCTCGCGGTCGCCGGGGACGCCCACGGCGACGATCTCGCCGTCGACCTTGACCAGGAGGTTCTTCAGGGTCGCGGAGGCGGGCACGCCGAGCGAGGCCGCGAGGGTCTCGATGGTCGGGGTGTCGGGGGTGGGGATCTCCTCGGCGGCCGGGACCGCGGAGCCGTCGACGGGCACGAGCTCGTAGGAGATCGCCTCGGTGTTGGCGGCGAAGTCGCAGTTCGGGCAGTCGGCGAAGGTGTCCTCGCCCGCCTCGGCCGGGGCGAGGAACTCCTCGGACTTGGAGCCGCCCATGGCACCAGCGGTGGCGGCGACGATGCGGTAGTCGAGGCCGAGGCGCTCGAAGACCCGCTGGTAGGCCTGGCGGTGCAGCCCGTAGGAGTGGGCCAGGCCCTCGTCCTCGGTGTCGAAGGAGTACGAGTCCTTCATCAGGAACTCGCGGCCGCGCAGGATGCCCGCGCGCGGCCGGGCCTCGTCGCGGAACTTGGTCTGGATCTGGTAGAGGATCACGGGCAGGTCCTTGTAGGACGAGCACTGGTCCTTGACCAGGAGGGTGAAGATCTCCTCGTGGGTCGGGCCGAGGAGGTAGTCGCCGCCCTTGCGGTCCTGGAGGCGGAACAGCTCGGCGCCGTACTCCTCCCAGCGGCCGGTGGCCTCGTAGGGCTCGCGGGGCAGCAGCGCGGGCAGGGAGACCTCCTGCGCGCCGATGGCGTCCATCTCCTCGCGGACGATCCGCTCGACGTTGGAGAGGACCTTCTTGCCGAGGGGCAGCCAGCTCCAGATGCCGGCGGCGGTGCGGCGCACGTATCCGGCGCGCACGAGGAGCTTGTGGCTGAGGACCTCGGCGTCGGCCGGGTCGTCGCGCAGCGTCTTCGCCATCAACTGGGACATGCGCTGGACCGGTGCGTTGGCCATGGTTCTCGTACTCCTGCCGGGCGGATGGTCCCCCTGTCCGGACGGGGCCGGGAAGGGGGGAGGTGATGGCTAGGAGGTTAGCCGGGCCGCCCCTGCTCGGAGAAATCAGTTCCGGCGCGGCAGCGGCAGCGGCGCGCCCATCACGGCGTAGGGGCGGGCGGCGCTCGGGAAGTGCACCTGGCGGGCGAGGTCCTGGTAGCCGAGGGAGCGGTAGAGGCCCCGGGCGGGGCTCTCGGTGTCGATCGCGGAGAGGATCGAGCGGGGCTCGGCGACTCCGTCGGTGATGGTGGTGATCAGTTTCCGGCCGAGGCCCTTCCCCTGGTGGGCGGGGTGGACGTGCAGCTCGGTGATGACGAAGGAGTCGTCGAGCCAGTCGTTGGCTCCGGTGATCCGCAGGTACGACTCGACGACGGTGGACCACCAGTGGGAGCGGTCGTTGGGCATTCCGTAGACGAAGCCGACGAGCGTCCCGTCGGGCGTGGTGGCGCCGTAGGCGCGGGCGCCCGCGCACAGCAGGTGGCGCAGGACGATGTGGCGGCGGACGGCGACCTCGTCGCGGCCCAGGCCGAAGGCGAGCGCCTGCACGGCGAGGGCCTCGTCCACCCGGGCGGCGAGATTGACCGGTCCGACCACGGCGTCTGCGTCATCCATGCGGCGCACCCTACAAGCGGGCCGGGTCTCAGAACAGCACGCTCATGAAGGCGCCGGTCTCGCGGAAGCCGACCCTGCGGTACGCGGCCCGCGCGGGGGTGTTGTAGTCGTTGACGTAGAGGCTGACGACGGGGGCGATGTCGGCCAGGGCGTACTGGAGGACGGCGGCCATGCCGGTCTCGGACAGGCCCTTGCCCCGGTGTTCGGGGGCGACCCAGACGCCCTGGATCTGGCAGGCGCGGTCCGTCGCGGCGCCGATCTCGGCCTTGAAGACGACCTTGCCGTTCTCGACGCGGGCGAACGACCGGCCGGAGCCGACGAGTTCGGCGACCCTGGCCTGGTAGAGCAGTCCGCCGTCGTTGGCGAGCGGGGAGACGCCGACCTCCTCGGTGAACATGGCCACGCAGGCGGGCATGATCACGTCCATCTCGTCCTTGCGGACGCGGCGGACCAGCGGGTCGGCGGCGACGGTGGTGGAGGGTTCCTCGGCGACCATCAGCGGCTGGCGGGCGCGGACGTCCCTGGCGGGTCCCCAGCTGGGTTCCAGGAGCCGCCAGAGTTCGGCGGTCGGCTCGGCGGGGCCGACGATGGAGGAGCAGCGGCGGCCGGTCCTGCGGGCCCGGTCGGCGAAGGCGCGGACGGCCTCGGGGGTGGCGCAGAGGGGCACCAGGTTGGCGCCCGAGTAGCAGAGCGAGCGGAGCCTGCCCTCCTGGTACCAGCCCCACATCTCGCCGCCGAGACGCCAGGGGTCGAGCCCGGCGATCTGGACACGGGCGGTCACGAAGGCGTTCTCGACGGGGGCGCTCTCCAGGACGGCGAGTGCGGCGCCGAGATCGGCGGGTTCGAGGACCCGGGTGGCGGGTTGTGTCAACACGAGGGGCCCTCACCGTACGGTTCTGCTGGTCTGCGCACTCTACCCGGCGGGCTCCGGGCCCGCCGGTGGCAGTACGGAGCCCCGCCGCCGGGAGGGGCGACGGGGCGGTGACGGCGTGACCGCCGGGCGATCCGCAGGACGGGGCTCGGCCGGGTCACGCGGGGCGTGTCCGGTGACCGGGCTCGACCGGTCGTGCGAGGGCCGATACCGGGAGCGGGCCTCACCGGACCGGCCGGGGCGATCCGAGGGCGGGGACCTCACGGAACCGCCCGGTGGCCGTCCGGGGCGGGTCTCACCGACCCGCCCGATGGCGATGGCTGGCCGGGGGCGAGCTTCACCGACCCGCCCGGTGGCCGTCCGCAGGTCGGGACCTCACCGATCCCTACCGGCGGCTGAGCCGAAGGGGCGCGCCGGTGGATCGACCCCGAGCGCGCGGAGCCTCCCGAGGAACGAGGGAGGTGAGCACGGTCGGGGTGGATCCACCGGCTGAAGCGCCCCTGAGGCGAAGCAAGCCGTGAAAAAGGGGCTGTCAGCCCGCGACGGCGATGGTGGGTTCGCCGCTGGCGACGCCGTCCTTCTCCATCTGCTCGGCGATCTTCAGCGCCTCCTCAATGAGGGTCTCGACGATCTTCGACTCGGGGACGGTCTTGATGACCTCGCCCTTGACGAAGATCTGGCCCTTGCCGTTGCCGGAGGCGACGCCGAGGTCGGCCTCGCGGGCTTCGCCGGGGCCGTTGACGACACAGCCCATGACGGCGACGCGCAGCGGGACGGTCATTCCGTCGAGCCCGGCGGTGACCTCCTCGGCGAGCTTGTAGACGTCGACCTGGGCGCGGCCGCAGGACGGGCAGGAGACGATCTCCAGACGGCGCTGGCGCAGGTTCAGCGACTCCAGGATCTGCATGCCGACCTTGATCTCCTCGGCCGGCGGGGCGGAGAGGGAGACCCGGATGGTGTCGCCGATGCCCTGGGAGAGCAGGGCGCCGAAGGCGACGGCCGACTTGATGGTGCCCTGGAAGGCGGGGCCCGCCTCGGTGACGCCGAGGTGCAGCGGGTAGTCGCACTGGGCGGCGAGCTGGCGGTAGGCCTCGACCATGATGACCGGGTCGTTGTGCTTGACCGAGATCTTGATGTCGCGGAAGCCGTGTTCCTCGAAGAGGGAGGCTTCCCAGAGGGCGGACTCGACGAGCGCCTCGGGGGTGGCCTTGCCGTACTTCTTCAGCAGCCTGGCGTCGAGCGAGCCCGCGTTGACGCCGATGCGGATGGGGGTGCGGGCGTCGGAGGCCGCCTTGGCGATCTCCTTGACCTTGTCGTCGAACTGCTTGATGTTGCCCGGGTTGACGCGGACGGCGGCGCAGCCCGCGTCGATCGCGGCGAAGACGTACTTGGGCTGGAAGTGGATGTCGGCGATCACGGGGATCTGCGACTTCCGCGCGATGACCGCGAGGGCGTCGGCGTCGTCCTGGGTCGGGCAGGCCACGCGCACGATCTGGCAGCCGGAGGCGGTCAGCTCGGCGATCTGCTGGAGGGTGGCGCCGATGTCGGACGTGCGGGTGGTCGTCATCGACTGCACCGAGACGGGTGCGTCACCGCCGACGGCCACGGTGCCGACCTGGATCTGGCGGCTCTTGCGCCGCTCGGCGAGCCGGGTCGGGACGGTCGGGATACCGAGAGAAATCGCGGTCATCTTCTGTGCAACCTCAGGGTTGTGCGTCGGCGGGCTCAGGTATTCGAGGTTACCGCCCCGGGCGTGGGGGGCCGGACACGTACGGGTTCGACCCCCCTGGGGGTTACGTGATCTTCACCGGGTTGACGAGGTCGGCGGCGAGCACGAGCAGGGTGAAGCAGACGAAGACTCCCGCCACCACGTACGCGGCGGGCATCAGCTTCGCCACGTCGAAGGGGCCGGGGTCGGGGCGCTTGAAGATCCTGGCCGTCCGGCGGCGCAGGGACTCCCAGAGGGCGCCCGCGATGTGGCCGCCGTCGAGCGGGAGCAGCGGGAGCATGTTGAACAGGAACAGCGAGACGTTGAACATCACCAGGATGTTCATGAACCAGACGAGGATCCGCTCGGGCGGGGCTTCGACGGTCATGAGTTCGCCGGTGAGCCGGGCGGCGCCGACGACGCCGACCGGGGAGTCGTCGGCGCGTTCGCCGCCCCCGAAGGTGGCGTCCCACAGGCCGGGGATCTTGCCGGGGAGGGCGATGACCGAGTGGACGCCGTTCTGCATGAGGTCGACCATGCGGTCGCTGGTCTCGCCGAAGCTGAGGGGGGCGACCTCGGTCTTGGAGGCGAAGCCGAGGTATCCGGCGTCGATGTAGGTCAGCGGCTGGACGATCCTGCCGTCGGCGTCCTTCTTCGGCACCTTGTTGGAGACCAGGGTGGGGTGCAGGTCGATCCGCTGTCCGGCCCGTTCGACGGTGACCGTCGCGGGGCCCATGGTGTCGCGGATGCGGTCGGAGAGGGCGTCCCAGTCGTTGACCGGGGTGCCGTTGAAGGCGACGATCTTGTCGCCGTCCTTCAGGCCCGCCCGGTACGCGGGGGAGACGGGGTCGCCCGCCGCGCACTTCTCGCGCTTCTCGCTCTGCTTGATGACGCACTTCTGGACGCCCGCGACCTTGGTGGTCTGGCCTTCCGTGCCGAGCGTCATCATCGAGCCGAAGAACAGCGCGGCGGCCAGGACCAGGTTCATGAAGGGTCCGGCGAACATGACGATGACGCGCTTCCACGGCTTGCGCGTGTAGAAGAGGCGGGTCTCGTCGCCGGGCTGGAGTTCCTCGTACGAGGCTTCGCGGGCGTCCTCGATCATGGAGCGCCAGGGGGAGGTGGAGCGGGCCTCGATCCGTCCGTCGTCGCCCGGCGGGAACATGCCGATCATGCGGATGTAGCCGCCGGCGGGGATGGCCTTGAGTCCGTACTCGGTCTCGCCGCGCTTCCGGGACCAGATGGTGGGGCCGAAGCCGACCATGTACTGCGGGACGCGGATGCCGAAGAGCTTGGCGGTGGAGAGGTGTCCCAGTTCGTGCCAGGCGATGGAGACGAGCAGCCCGAAGGCGAACAGGACGATGCCCAGGACGTACAGGAGCGTTTCGTTCATGCGCGGGCCTCCGCTGTTGCCTTCGCTGCGAGCTCTCGGGCCCGAGCACGGGCCCAGGTCTCCGCTTCGAGGACGTCCGGGACGGTGAGGGAGGTTCCCGTACGGGGGGTTCCGTGTTCCGTCACGACCGCCGTGACCGTGTCCATGATGCCGTTGAACGGCAGCCGTCCGGCCAGGAAGGCCGCCACGCACTCCTCGTTGGCCGCGTTGAAGACGGCGGGGGCGGTGCCGCCCAGCGTGCCGACGTGCCGGGCGAGGCCCACCGACGGGAAGGCCTCGGTGTCCAGGGGGAAGAACTCCCAGGTGGAGGCCTTGGTCCAGTCGAAGGCGGGGGCCGCGTCCGGGACCCGCTCGGGCCAGCCGATGCCGATGGCGATCGGGCCGCGCATGTCCGGCGGGGTGGCCTGGGCGAGGGTCGAGCCGTCGGTGAACTCGACCATCGAGTGGACGTACGACTGGGGGTGGACGACGACCTCGATGCGGTCGAACGGGATGTCGTAGAGCAGATGGGCCTCGATGACCTCCAGGCCCTTGTTGACCAGGGTCGCGCTGTTCACCGTGATCACCGGACCCATCGCCCAGGTCGGGTGCGCGAGCGCGTCCTCGCGGGTGACGTCGGCGAGCTGGGCGCGCGTACGTCCCCGGAAGGGGCCGCCGGAGGCGGTGACGACCAGCTTGCGGACGTCGGCGCGGGTGCCCGCCGCCAGCGCCTGGAAGAGGGCCGCGTGCTCGGAGTCGACCGGGATGATCTGGCCGGGCTTCGCGAGCGCCTTCACCAGGGGGCCGCCGACGATCAGCGATTCCTTGTTGGCGAGGGCGAGGGTGCGGCCGGCTTCGAGGGCGGCGAGGGTCGGCGCGAGACCGATGGAGCCGGTGATGCCGTTGAGGACGGTGTGGCACGGGGAGGCGGCCAGCCGTGTGGCCGCGTCGGGGCCCGCGAGCAGTTCGGGCAGCGGCTCGGAGCCGTACCGGTCCTTCAGCGCCTCGCGCAGTTCGGGCAGCGCGTCCTCGCGGGCCACGGCGACCGCGGCGACCTTCAGCCGGTGCGCCTGCTCGGCGAGGAGGCCGACCCGGCCGCCGGACGCGGCCAGGGCGGTGACCCGGAAGCGGTCGGGGTTGCGCAGGACCAGGTCGATGGCCTGGGTGCCGATGGACCCCGTGGAACCGAGGACGACGATGTCCCGGCGTCCTTCGGACACGTCGAAGGCGATATGGGGGTCGGCGAGAGGAGAGGGGCGGTCGCTCATGCCCCCCATTCTTGCCCCAAAGCCCGCGCGCTCTTCACGGGGTGCGGACGAACGCGTCGAACGCCCGGTGGAAGTCGGGGAACGTCTTCTTCACACAGCCGGGGTCGTCGTAGCCGATGCCGGGGGTGCGCAGGGCGGTGACCGCGAAGGACATGACGATCCGGTGGTCGCCGTGGGTGGAGATCACGGCCGGTCCGGCGGGCGTGCCGGGGTGGATCTCGATCCAGTCGGGGCCGGTGCGCACGGTGATGCCGAGGCGGCGCAGGTTCTCGGCGCAGGCGTCGAGGCGGTCGCACTCCTTGACCCGGGTGTTGGCGACGTCCTCGATGCGGACCGGTCCGTCGGCGAAGGGCGCGAGGGCGGCCAGGGTGGGCATGGTGTCGGAGATGTCCCGCATGTTGACGGTGAGTCCGCGCAGGGTGCCGGTGGAGCGGACGGTGGTGCCCGCGTCGGTGGTCTCGACGTCGGCGCCCATCCGGCGCAGGACGTCGACGAAGGCGAGGTCGCCCTGGAGGGCGCCGGTGCCGAGCCCGGGGACGGTGACGGAGCGGTCGGGCAGGAGCGCGGCGGCGGCGAAGAAGTAGCTGGCCGTGGAGGCGTCGGGCTCGATGCCGTAGGTCCGGGCGCGGTAGCCGGTCGGGGCGACCCGGTAGGTGCGTCCCTCCTGGCGGACGTCGGCGCCGAAGCTCCGCATCATGGCGAGGGTGATCTCGACGTACGGCTCCGAGACCAGGTCGGTGACGGTGATGTCGAGGCCCTCGGTGGTGAGCGGGCCCAGCATGAGGAGGGCCGTCAGGTACTGGGAGGACTGTCCGGCGTCGAGGGTGAGCGCGCCGCCCTTCACTCCGTGGGCGTGGACGGCGAGGGGGTGGTGGCCCTCCTTCTCGCCGTGCCGCAGGTCGACGCCGAGGGTGCGCAGGGCCTCGGTGAGCGGGCCGAGGGGGCGGCGGCGCATCTGGGCGGAGGCGTCGAAGCGGTAGGTGCCGTGGCCCGCGGCGGCGAGGGTGGGCAGGAAGCGGGCGGTGGTGGCGCCGTCGCGGCAGTAGACGTCGGCGCTGTCGGCGCCGGGGCCCGCGGGGCGGCCCTCGATGTGCCAGGCGCCGGGCTCGCGACGGACGGCGTAGCCGAGGGCGGTGAGCCCTTCGGCGAAGCCTTCGGTGTCGTCGGAGACGAGGGGCCGCAGGAGGGTGGTGGTGCCCTCGGCCGCCGCGGCGAGGAACAGCGCGCGGGCGGTGACGGACTTGGAGCCGGGGATGTCTATGACGGTCACGCCCCTCATCCTGCCGGGTGGACCCGCCGGAAGGTGGGCTGTTCCGCATGACGGAACGGAAGGGGTTGCCGTACGGGGGGGCGCCGGGCCGCTACGGGGTACGACCTCGGGGCCGTGGGGTCCCCGGCCTCTGGGCTCGTGGGGTCCCGGTGCGAAGAGAGGCGGTCCGGGCCCCCGCACAGTGGGTCCGGACCGCCTGGTCTGGTGGGGCGTGTGCCCCGGTGGGGTGCTCCCGGGAGCACCCCACGCCCTAGAGGGCGAGGCCCGTCAGGACGAGGACGCGCTCGTAGGTGTAGTCGTCCATCGCGAACCTGACGCCCTCACGCCCCACGCCGGACCGCTTGGCACCGCCGTACGGCATCTGGTCGGCGCGGTACGAGGGCACGTCACCGATGATCACGCCGCCGACCTCCAGGGCGCGGTGGGCGCGGAAGGCGGCCTGGAGGTCCCGGGTGAAGACACCGGCCTGGAGGCCGAAGTCGGAGTCGTTGACCGCGGCGAAGGCATCGGCCTCGCCGTCCGCCTTCGCGATGGTCAGGACCGGCCCGAAGACCTCGGAGCGGGCCAGGGTGACGCCCGCCGGGAGGTCGGTGAGGACGGTCGGCGCGTAGGTCGCGCCCTCGCGCTTGCCTCCGGTGAGGAGCTTGGCACCGGCCGCGACGGCCTCGTCCACCCAGGACTCGACGCGCACGGCGGCGGCCTCGTCGACCAGCGGGCCGACGTCGGTGGCGGCGTCGGACGGGTCACCGGTGACCTGGGCCTCGACGGCGGCGACGATCTTCGGCAGCAGGCGGTCGTGGACGGAGGAGTCGACGATCACGCGCTGGACGGAGATGCAGGACTGGCCGCCCTGGTAGTTGGAGAAGGTCGCGATCCGGCTCGCCGCCCAGTCGAGGTCCTCCTCGGAGGACCAGTCGGGGAGGACGACGGCGGCGGCGTTGCCGCCCAGCTCCAGGGTGCAGTGCTTGTGCGGCACCGCCTGCTGGATGGCGTAGCCGACCTTGTCGGAGCCGGTGAAGGAGATGACGGGGAGGCGCTCGTCCTGGACCAGGGCGGGCATCCGGTCGTTCGGCACGGTCAGGATCGACCAGGAGCCGGCCGGGAGGTCGGTCTCGGCCAGGATCTCGCCCAGGATCAGGGAGGAGATCGGGGTCGACGGGGCCGGCTTGAGGATGATCGGGGCGCCGACGGCGATGGCCGGGGCGACCTTGTGGGCGCTGAGGTTCAGCGGGAAGTTGAACGGCGCGATGCCGAGGACGACGCCCTTGGGCATCCGGCGGGTGAGGGCGAGGCGGCCCGCGCCGCCCGCCTCGGTGTCCAGGCGCTGGGCCTCGCCCGCGTTCCAGCGGCGGGCCTCCTCGGCGGCGAAACGGAAGACGGAGACGGCACGGCCGACCTCGCCGCGGGCCCACTTGATGGGCTTGCCGTTCTCGGCGGAGATGACCTGGGCGATCTCCTCGGTGCGCTCGGCGAGCCGCTTCGACACGTGGTCGAGGGCGGCGGCGCGGACGTGCGCCGGGGTGGCGGCGAACTCGTCGACGACGGCGTGCGCGGCGGCGACGGCCTCCTCGACCTGGGCCTCGGTGGGCACGCTGACCTTGCCGACCAGACGTCCGTCGTACGAGTTCGTGACGTCGAAGGTGGCCTCGCCGGTGGCCTCGCGGCCGGCGAGCCAGAAGGCGTGGGTGGTCGTCATGGCGTCCCGGCCCTTTCCGTTTCGTGGAGCGAGCGATTGCTCTCGTGACACGTTAGGGCCGGGGCGGCGGGCATGGGCTTGTCCGCTGTGGAGTGATGGGACCACACCTCTGTCCGAATTGGCCCAACGGGTTCCGGCCATGTGTCGAGGGGCCGTCGTCCCGCGCCCCGCACGGCCGCCGCGCCGGGCGCACCGGTCTCCCGGGCCCGTCCGTCAGCCGCGCCGCTCCGTGGAGACGATCAGCCAGACCCCTGCGACGACGATCGCGCCGCCGAGGACGATGGACCAGGTCAGGGCCTCGTTCAGGACGAGGGCGCCGAGGGCGACGGCGACGACGGGGTTCACGTACGCGTAGGTGGCGACCAGCGAGAGCGGGGCGGCCTGGAGCAGCCAGGCGTACGCGGTGAACGCGATCAGCGAGCCGAAGACCACCAGACCGGCGAGGGCCACCCAGGAGCGCCCCGATATCGCCGCCGGGTCGAGCCCCTGCTGCTCGCCCCTGACCAGTCCGACGAGCAGACCGCCCAGGCCGCCCGCGATCATCTCGTACGCGCTGGCGGTGAACGGGTTCTTGGGCATCGGCAGGCGCGCGGAGGAGAAGGAGCCGACGGACCACAGCAGGGTGGCTATGACGACGAGGAGGACGCCGCTCGCCTTCACCTCGCCGCTGAGTCCCGGCAGGGTCAGCACGGCGAGTCCGGCGAGCCCCAGGAGCACGCCCGCGAGGCCGCCCACGGTCGGCCGTTGGCCGGAAGTCGCTTTCAGAAGGACGACCCACGCGGGGACGACGGAGATCAGCAGGGCGGCGAGACCGGACGAGATCGAGGTCTCGGCCAGGACGACGAGACCGTTGCCGCCCAGGATCAGGAGCAGGCCGACGAGGACGGCGGAGCCCAGTTCCCGGCGGGTGACCTTGAGGGCCGCCGGGCCCCGGCGCCAGGCGATGATCCCGGCGAGCAGCAGTCCCGCGGTGACGAAGCGGGTGCCCGCGGAGAGGAAGGGCGGCATCGTCTCGACGACGATCCGGATGCCGAGGTAGGTCGAGCCCCAGACGACGTAGACGATGCCGAGGGCAGCCCACACGGCGCCGGTGATCCGGCGGACGGGCACCGAGGAGGTGGCGGGGGTGCGGGGTGCGGGCGCGGTCCGGGGCGTCTCGGGGGCCGGATCGACGGCGGGGCTTGTCATGGACAGAGAGTAAAGAACGCAGGTCCGACGGCCAAGGAATCTGCCCGCGTCCGGGCAGACCGGACGCCCGGGAGACGCCGTCCACTCCTCGGAAGCGGACCGTCGCATCGGATGCGGCCAGACGCCACTGCCGCGCACCATTTCGGGTGGTCCGATTCCGGCGGAGAGGCCAGCGGACGGAATATGCCAGCGGCTTCTGCTGTCATGGGCCGCGAAAGCTCCGCACCACACGATGGGCGAAGGATCGGATTCCCCTTCCGGCGCTGACGGCGTACGGGAGGACCAGCCCGGGTGGAAGAGGAGCAAGCCGTACCGGACCACCAGGAAGGCGGATCCGAATGTCCGGTCATCTGATTCTCGACAACATGTCCAAGTCCGACCGCGACGCGGCACTCGGGGTGGGTGCGGGCGTCTCCTGGAGCAAGCTCTCCCGGCACAAGACCGGCTCCGGCACCTACGTGGACTGGGACACCGCTTCCCGTGCCGAACTGGCGAAGCTGCTGAAGGGCCAGCAGCTCGGCAGCGCGGGCCGTGAATCGCTGCCGCCCCACCGCTACCTCTCCTTCGCGAAGGGTTCGGGCATCCCCACCGGTCCGATCGAGGACTTCTTCCTCAAGCCGAAGAAGATTCCCGCGTGGATGGACAAGCAGAAGCTGGTGATTCCCCGCAAGGGCGCGGGCACGGAGATGTGCCGGGACGCGAAGGACGCCTGGAACAAGGGGAACCTCCAGCAGGCACTGTTCCTCCAGTTCGCCAAGGGCGAGAGCCTGATCCTGGAGATCTACCACTTCGAGGGAAGGGAGATGACGGAGGCGAACGGGAAGTAGAGGGCGCCGGAAAGAAGTCCGGGGAGAGTCCCGGGAAGCAGGAGGGCAAGTACCAGGTCGCCCATGGACCTGGCCACCCACGGATGCCATCTCCCGGAACCCTCCTCACCATTCACGGTCAGAGCGGATCGACCGCAGCGAAGGAATCGGGAAAGTGTTCACGAAACAGCAGTTCACCACCGCAGCGAACAACGTCAAGGACCTCTACAAGAAAAGAGGCCTTGAGCGGACCTGGGACAACAAGGACGCCTTCAGCGACGCAGGGATCAAGGTGGCCTGGGACGTCTACTACTCCGTGGAGAAGGCAACCGCGAACCGCGATTTCATCGGGATGATCATCGGTGGACTGCGGGACGACACCCAGCCCCCTGCCGAGCAGGGAAGCGGAATCGATCCGGAGGTGAAGGAAAATTTCTGGACCATGAACGAGGCCACGAAGAAATACGGCCCCGCCGGAGTCCTGAAGACGGCGAACTGGTCGGTCCTCGTCAATGACGCCTGGCTGCTCGCCGGTATCCACGCCGAACTGAAGTTCTTCCTCGCCTCACCCAGGAGGCAGGTGAACGTGTACGACACCGACCGGAACCGCTTCCGGGTCTTCGGGCGGGAACTGGCGGGACTCAAGACCTTCGGCTACCAGTTCGAACCCAGTGACTGGCCGCAGCTCGGCGAGGTGGAAGTGCCGCCCATCAAGCCACAGCTCCCCACGTTCGCCGAATACCAGGCGGGCGTGGACAAGTACGAGACAGCCAAGAACTACCCTCAGCTGCTCGGCCCCTGACTCCTGGCCCTCGCGGAGAGGCCCCGGGACTCCCTTCGGCAGATGCAGGGCTCTGCGGCGCCCCACCCTTCTCCCCTCTCGGCGATACGGCCCTGCGAAGGGGCCCTGATGCACCCCGGAGCAGGGACCGCTCGGGGGTGCGGCCGTCACTCATTGTGGTGGCCGGGCTTCCCCGCCGGGTTCCGGAGTGCAACTCCAGGGCAGATCCGCCCTAGCCAGGGGCATATTCAGCACCCCGGCACCGAACTCTGTGGAGGCTTCGATGAAACGCACCGTGATCACCGTGCTGGCGAGCGCGGCCCTGTCCCTGGCCGCCATCATCCCGGCGGCTGCCAACAACATCGAGTTCCTGGCCTACGAGGACCCCGCTCATCCCGGGAAGGCGAAGGTGCTGAACGCGGTCACCGTCAACCCCCAGGCGAACGACATCAAGTGGGACCTCTGCAAGAACGTCCTCGTCGGCCGGGATCTCATCAACGACACAGGCGGTACCGCGTTCCTGTACGAGCATGAGGACTGCACCGGCTCGTACAAGCACAAGCTCGCCGACACCGAAGAGGCCATCAACATGCCCACCAAGTCGATCAGATCCGTGAAGATCGTCCGCGAGTGACATCGGGGCAGCGGCACCGGTGGCCGCCGGACGCCGCTCCCTGAACCCCGGCCGTCGCCCGGGGCGGGCGACGGCCGGAAGCCGGACCGTCCCGCCCGGCTCCCGGCCCCGGTCCGGCCCACTCCCCTCCCGCCACCACCTCCAGGAGAGCATCCGCTGTGCACCGCCCGCTGACCGGCCTCGCCGCCTTGGCGCTCGTCCTCGCCGCCGCCGCTCCGACAGCGGCGAACAACATCCACTTCTACGTCTACCAGGCCTCCGACTCCAGCCACCCCGACAAGGCCCAGGTGGTGAACGTCGTGAGGGAGTACCCCGACCCGCCGGACCAGCTGATCGGCACCTGCAAGAACGTCCACGGGACCGGCGACTTCGCCAACTACACCGGCCGCGCGGTCTACCTCCACGCCATGGCCGGCTGTCAGGTGTCGGAGCAGTTCCCCGCCCGCAGGGTCAAGGACCGCGAGCGCGTCGCGAACACCGCCTTCCAGTCCGTCCGCGTCGAGGGAACCGCCACCCCGCCCCGCTGACGTCCTACGGAGAGCACGGGGGCACGGCGGCTCATCGGTCGCCGCACGGCGATGACAGGATGGCCGGACCCGTGAGGGAGAACGACCGACACACCTAGGGGGAACCTCATGATCCTGCTGGCACTGACCGGTGTCCTGCTGCTCGCCGTCGCGGGCTGCGTCTGCGTGGTGTGGGCCGCGCAGGGCGGCCCCCGCTGGGTCCAGGCGGTGTCCGCCGTGACCCTGGGCGCCGGACGGCTGGTCCGCTCCCGCCCGCTCCGCGGCCCGAACCGCAGCAGCGGCAACGACATCACGGTCTTCGGCGACGGCGGCAGCGGTGGCGGGGGCGACTCGAACTGAGGGAGCGGGCGGGGGCGGGGACCGCACAGGGGCTCCACTCCAGGGACGCCCCCGATTCAGGTCGGACCCCGACCCGTATGCGTACGGACGGACCCTGGCCCGTATGCGTACGACCAAGCCGACGGGCCCCGGTCAGTCCGTGCCGCCGCCCGTCGCCTTCAGGGCCAGCCAGAGCTCCATCCGTACGTCCGGGTCGTCCAGCGAGCGGCCGAGGATCTCCTCGACCCGCCGCATCCGGTAGCGGAGGGTGTGCCGGTGGACGCCGAGATCGGCCGCCGCCGCGTCCCACTGGCCGTGCCGGGAGAGCCACGCCCGCAGTGAGGCGACCAGGTCGCCCCGGCCCGTCGCGTCATGGTCGCGGAGTGCGCGGAGCATCCCGTCGGCGAAGGCGCGCACGGCGTCGTCGGCGAGCAGCGGGAGCACCGAACCGGCCGCCAGGTCCTCGTGCTCGACGAGCGCGCGGCCCCGCCGCCGGGCCACCGACAGCGCCTGCTCGGCCTGCTTGTACGCGGCTGCCGCCAGGGCGGGCCCGGCGGGCGCCGACAGTCCGACGATCACACCGGCGTCCTCCGCCTCCCGGTCCGCGTACCCCTGGCAGGCGGTGACGACCGCTCCCCCGTCCCCGGCGAGGACGACGAGCCGCTGGGCGCTCTCGGGCACGGTGAGGACGGCCTCCCCGGCGCGGGCGGCGGCGGCCTCCAGGTTCTCGGCGAGCAGCGGGAGCGGGGGTTCCCCGGCGGGTTCGGGCCCGGCGGACTCGGCGACGAGCAGCCGGAAGGGGGCGTCGAGGAGTCCGCCGTAGACATCGCCCGCGACCGCGCGGGCGTGGTCCGGCTGGCCCGCGAGCAGCATCCGGAGGATCGCCGCGCCGAGGCGCTGCTCGGCCGCCTGGAGGGAACGGGAACGTTCCGTCGTGAGGGTGAGCAGGGCGATGGCCGAGTGCACGGCGTACCGCTCGCCGGTGCCGAGGGGGGCGCCGGTGCCGACGGCGAGGGCGCCCCGGACGCGGCGGCCGGTGCCGAGCGACTGGAGTTCGACGCGGTCCTCCGTACCTCCGACGACGGCGCTGGCGGGCGCTGGGCGGTCCCGGAGCCGTTCCACGTCGGAGGTGAGCCGGGCGGCCCTGCGGGCGGCCCAGTCGGGTGAGACGGCGACGACGGTGCCGGAGGTGTCGTAGAGCGCGGCCCAGCCGTCGAGGTGTGCGGCGAGCCGGGCGACGACGGCTTCGGGCCCCTCGGCGAGGGCGGCCCTGGTCAGTTCGCGCTGTACCTCGAAACCGGCCGTGACGTCCCGGTACTGGTCGGCGGAGATCGCCGCTGAGACGGCCTTGCTGATGGCGAGGAACGGGGTCCTGCGGGGCACTTCGAGGAGCGGCAGGTGCTCCTCGCGGGCCGCGTCGAGGAGGGCGGGCGGGATCTCCTCGTAATTGACGCCCACGGCGAAGCCGAGTCCGACGACGCCCGCGCCGACCAGCCTGCGCACATAGCGGCGCATCGCCTCCAGGTCCTCCGCGTCGAGGGTGAGCGCGGTGGTGAGGAGGAGTTCGCCCCCCTCCATGTACGGGACGGGGTCGGCGAGCTCGCTGACGTGCGCCCAGCGGACGGGGGTGTCGAGACGGTCCGCGCCGGCCCGGACGACGAGCTTGAGCGAGGAGTGCTGGACCAGCGAGGCGAGGGTGGGCGGCATTGGGGACCGTCGGACCTTTGGGAGGGGGGCGCCGCTCAACCGAGCGGCGCCCCCGATTGTGCCAGGGCCGACGTCCACCCGCTCAGCCGAGCGGGCGGGCGCGGGTCCGGCCGGGGGTGCGGCCCGTCGGTTCAGTCCGTCAGCTCCACGAGCAGCGGCGGGGTGTGCTCCCCGCGTACGTGGGTGAGCGACAGGACGGCGTGGCCGGGCGGCACGGCGTGCGCGAGGTCGGACGCCGACCACCGCTGCCGCTCCACCTCCCGGACGGTGACGGCCTCGGTGGTGACGGCCTTGCCGGTGACGAGTTTGCGCAGGGCGTGGAAGGCGCGGGTCATCGGCTGGTCGGCGAAGACGGTGTGGTGGGCGGTCTCGGTGGTCTCCACCCGTTCGGTGCCCCAGGCCTCGGCGAAGGCCCGGCCGTCCCAGGTGGGCAGCCCGGCGAAGGCCATCCGGCAGCCGACGCCCGCGAGCAGCGGGCCGTGCAGCGGCTCGGGGACCTCCGCGAGGGTGCGGAGGGCCAGCAGGACGCCCGCGTTCTGCGGGCGGAGCCGCTGGAGGCCCCGGACGGTCCCGGCGGTCAGGGCCCCGGCGGCGTCGTCGAGGACCAGGCAGGCGAAGTGGCCCCGGCCCGGCCGGTCGCGGGTGACGGACTGGAACTGGGCGAGCAGCAGCCGGTTGAGCAGCCGTGCGGCCTCCTCGTGGCCGCCCTCGGGGAGGGCGATCCTGACCCGCATGGGGTGCTGGGCGACGGCCCGCAGCGAGAAGGGCCGGGTCTCGCGTCCGCCGCCGAAGAAGGCGGCGAAGACCGGCCGGTCGAGGGCGGCGAGCCGGTCGGCGAGCAGGGGGCCGACGTCGGTGGCGGTGCCGACCTGGCGGATGCGGGAGTCCAGTTCGCGGCGCATGGCCGGGTGCCCGTCCTCCGGGAGCAGGTCGAGCAGGGCCCGGAGGGTCTCGGGGCGGGCTTCGAGCAGTTCGCGCAGGACCGGGACGGTCGGGAAGCCGCCGTACGCGGCCCGGTAGGGGCCGATGAGCTGGGCGAGGACGGTGGCGGCGCGCCGGGTCTCGACGCCCTCCATGTCTCCGACGAGCCCCTCGGCGAGGAAGGCGGCGGCCTCGTCCGGGTCGGTGGCCCCGGCGTAGAGGTCCAGGTCGTAGCGGGAGGCGGGGTCGCCGAGGCGGACGACGACGTCGTACGCCTCGTCGGGGCCGAGCGGGGCGGCGGCCGGGCCTACGGCGACGACGGAGCAGGCGCCGGTGAGGGCCTGGAGGACCAGCGTCTCGACGACGGGTGCGACGAGGTGCCGGGTCTTGCCCGCGCCGGAGGGGCCGACGGCGAGGAGGGAGGTGCCGAGGAGGCCGGGGTCGAGGGCGAGCCCGGCGCCGTGGTAGGCGTCCGGGGTCCGCTCGGCGGGTGCGTACCGGCCGACGCGGACCTGGCCGAGGAGCAGGTCGTGGGTGGCGCGGCGGCCGGGCAGGTCGCGGGCGCCGGAGGGGTGCGCGGCGGCTCCCGCGCCCTCCTTGAGGAGGGTGTCGGTGACGGCGGCGCGGCGGGCGGGGTCGCGGCCCGCTTCGCGCCAGAGGCGCTGGACGCGGGCGCAGTCGACGTCGTTCATGCGTCCGGTGAGGAGTTCTCCGGCGAGCAGGTCGGCGGCGCGGTGGGCGCCCGCCTCGCGCAGTTCCGGCCATCGGGAGCGGGCCGTGTCCGGCGCGGGGGCGGGGGCCGTGGGCGGGGCGGTGGCGCGGCGGGCGCGCAGGAGGGGGAGCCAGCCGCCGACGCGGGCGAAGGGGCGGACGACGAGCGCGGTGACGGCGGCGTAGAGCGGATAGACGAGGAAGGGGGAGCTGAGGGCGTCGTAGCCGCCCGCGACGAGGGCGGCGAGGGAGAGGACGGGGGTGACGACGGGCAGCGGGTCCCAGCCGAGGCCGAAGAACTCGGGCCAGACGAACGTCAGGGTGATCAGGGCCCCGGCGGCGGCGACGGCCGCGCGGACGGGCGGGCTGAACCGGTCGAGGTAGAAGCGGACGATCCTGCCCCAGGAGCCGACGGCGGCGACGGCGCAGACGAGCCCGACGAAGACGGCGCCGCCGAAGACCTCGTGGGCCGCCTGTCCGTGCCAGTCGCGCGGGGTGGTGCCGAGGGAGTACCACCAGTCTCCGGGCGTGAGGGTCTTGAGCACGGCCCACATGTAGGGAAGGGTGCCGCGGCGGAAGGCCGACCAGATGAGCAGTCCGACGGCGACCGGGACGAGCATCCCGACGACGGTGACGGGGGAGAGCCGCCGGTCGGCGGCGGGCGGCGGCGGGACGTGCCGGAACCGCCAGATCCCGAGGCCTGCCCGGGGGCGCGGGGCGTCCAGCCAGTCGGCGGCGGGCGGGCGGGCGCCGGGTGCCCGGGGGGGCCTCGGCGGCGCGGCCGGGGCGCCGACGGGGAGGGGCGGGGTGACAGGGGGTGCGGGGGCGGGCACCACACCGGTCGTCGGGAGGGCGGGGGGCGCGGGGCGGGCCGGTGTCCGTCCGTCCCGCGACGGGCCCCCGGGCGGCCCTCCGGGTCGCGGCACCCCGCCCCCCTTCGTGTCGCGTGACTCGTACGTGCCGTCGGTCTCCATCTACCCCTGCCCCCTGACCAGCCAGGTCGCCGCGTCTGTGCCTTCGTCAATCTAGTGGGCGCGGGGCTTCCCGGAGGGGTTTCGGGGGCCCGTGCGGCGGGGGCGGAAGCGGAACCTTCATGTCCATCCCGGACAACGACACACCCGCCACCACTCCCGATCGGTGCATGCCCCGGGCCGTCTCCCGCGCCTAGCCTGCGGAGGAACCCGCCCGTGCGTCCAGAACATCCCAGGAGCCCCGCATGAACGCTGTCCCGCAGGAGCGGCGCGTCGTCACCGCCATCCCCGGTCCGAAGTCGCAGGAGCTTCAGGCCCGCCGTCTCGACACGGTCGCCGGTGGCGTCGGCTCCACGCTCCCCGTGTTCACGAAGCGGGCCGGCGGGGGCATCATCGAGGACGTCGACGGCAACCGTCTGATCGACTTCGGCTCGGGCATCGCGGTGACCTCGGTCGGCGCCTCCGCCGAGGCCGTGGTGCGCCGTGCCGCCGCGCAGCTCCAGGACTTCACGCACACCTGCTTCATGGTGACGCCGTACGAGGGTTACGTGGAGGTCTGCGAGGCGCTGGCCGAGCTGACCCCGGGCGACCACGCGAAGAAGTCCGCGCTGTTCAACTCGGGCGCCGAGGCGGTCGAGAACGCGGTCAAGATCGCCCGGTCGTACACCAAGCGCCAGGCCGTCGTCGTCTTCGACCACGGCTACCACGGCCGGACGAACCTGACGATGGCGCTGACGTCGAAGAACATGCCGTACAAGCAGGGCTTCGGTCCGTTCGCGCCCGAGGTCTACCGGGTGCCGGTGGCGTACGGCTACCGCTGGCCGACGGGTGCCGAGAACTGCGGCCCCGAGGCCGCCGCCCAGGCGATCGACCAGATCAGCAAGCAGATCGGCGCGGACAACGTCGCCGCGATCATCATCGAGCCGCTGCTCGGCGAGGGCGGTTTCATCGAGCCGGCCAAGGGCTTCCTGCCGGCGATCGTGAAGTTCGCCAACGACAACGGGATCGTCTTCGTCGCCGACGAGATCCAGTCGGGCTTCTGCCGCACCGGCCAGTGGTTCGCGTGTGAGGACGAGGGCATCGTCCCGGACCTGATCACCACCGCCAAGGGCATCGCGGGCGGTCTGCCGCTGGCCGCCGTGACGGGCCGCGCCGAGATCATGGACTCCGTCCACGGCGGCGGTCTGGGCGGCACCTACGGCGGCAACCCGGTGGCCTGCGCCGCCGCGCTCGGCTCCATCGAGACGATGCGGGAGCTGGACCTCAACGCGCGGGCCCGGCGCATCGAGGAGGTCATGAAGGCCCGTCTCACGGCGATGCAGGAGAAGTTCCCGGTCATCGGTGACATCCGTGGCCGTGGCGCGATGGTCGCCATCGAGCTGGTGAAGGACCCGGCGACCAAGGAGCCGTACGCGGAGGCCGCCGGTGCGCTGGCGAAGGCCTGCCACGCGGAGGGTCTCCTGGTCCTGACCTGCGGCACCTACGGCAACGTGCTGCGTTTCCTGCCGCCGCTGGTGATCGGCGAGGACCTGCTGAACGAGGGTCTCGACATCATCGAGAACGCGTTCGCCGGGATCTGATCGCGTACCGTCGGTCCGTGTGAAGACTCTGTGGGGGGCCGATGGCGGGATGCGTTTCCCGCTGTCGGTCCCCTCTTCTCTGCCGTACGGTTTCCGCAGATGAGAGAAACACCCCGGGCGGAGCCTCCCCAGCCCCGCCCGCACCGTGCGGTCACGCACACCACCGGGACTTCGGGTCCCGGAACTCCTCACCGATCGGATGGCCGCCCGCCCCACACCCCCCGGGGCGTGCGGCGGCCCGATCCTCACGGCCGTCCTGGAACCACCCCCCCTGTTCCAGGGCGGCCGGCTCTCTTCTCGGCGCTCGTCGCCCTCGCCCTCATGACCTGGCAGGTGCTGGTCCACGGCCCGCTGACCGGGCTGGACGAGCGGGTCTCCCGGGCCCTGGTGGACACGGTCCCCCGGCCCCTCTCGGAGCTGGCCTCCGACCTCGGGAACATGACGGTGGCCCTGCCCGTCCTCGGCTGCGCGATGGCGTACGCGGTGTGGCGCGGCCGTCGGGCCGCCGCCCTGTACGCGGGGCTCGCGATGGCGGCGGTGCCGCTCCTGGTGATTCCGCTGAAGGAGTGGACGGCCCGGCCGGGGCCGCTGGAGCCGTGGGCGCAGGGCTACTACCCCTCGGGTCATACGGCGACGGCCGCGGTGGCCTATTTCGGCGCGGCCTTCCTGGTCTCGAACCGGCTGGTCCCCGTCGCCGCCGTGCTGACGGCGGTGACGGGGACCGGTCTGGTGCTGCGCGGCTACCACTGGCCCCTGGACGTGCTGGCCAGTCTCTGTCTGAGCCTGCTGGTGCTGGGGGTCAGCTCCAGTTGTACGCGTCGAAGTTGTTCGAGAACTGCCACTGGTTGAAGCGGTCCCAGTTGATCGACCAGGTCATCAGGCCGCGCAGGGCGGGCCAGGTGCCGTGGGTCTGGTAGGTGCCGCAGTTGGTCTTCTTGGTGAGGCAGTCGAGGGCCTTGTTGACCTCGGCGGGGGTGGTGTGGCCGTTGCCCGCCTGGGTGGAGGCGGGGAGGCCGATGGCGACCTGGTCGGCGCGGAGGGCGGGGAAGAAGCGGTCGGCGTTGCCCGCGACGGGGAAGCCGGTGAGGAGCATGTCGGTCATCGCGATGTGGAAGTCCGCGCCGCCCATGGAGTGGTACTGGTTGTCCAGGCCCATGATCGGGCCCGAGTTGTAGTCCTGGACGTGGAGCAGGGTCAGGTCGTCGCGCAGGGCGTGGATGACCGGCAGGTAGGCGCCGGCGCGCGGGTCCTGGCCGCCCCAGGGGCCGGAGCCGTAGAACTGGTAGCCGAGCTGGACGAAGAAGGTCTCCGGGGCCATGGTGAGGATGAACTTCGGGCCGTACTTGGCCTTGAGGGTCTTGACGGCCTGGATCAGGTTGACGACGACCGGGCTGGTCGGGTTGCGGAAGTCGGTGTCACCGGTCTGGAGCGACAGGGAGTGGCCCTCGAAGTCGATGTCGAGGCCGTTGAGGCCGTAGTCGTCGATGATCTTCGAGACGGAGCTGACGAAGGTGTCGCGGGCGGCGGCGGTGGAGAGCTGGACCTGTCCGTTCTGGCCGCCGATGGAGATGAGCACCTTCTTGCCCGCGAGCTGCTTGGCCTTGATGGCGGCCTTGAAGTCGGCCTCGGACTCGACGGTGGGGCACTCCGCGACCGGGCAGAGCTTGAAGCGGATGTCGCCCGAGGTCACCGAGGTCGGTTCGCCGAAGGCCAGGTTGATGACGTCCCAGGAGGCGGGGACGTCGGCCATCCGGGTGTAGCCGGAGCCGTTGGCGAAGCTGGCGTGGAGGTAGCCGACGAGGGCGTGCGCGGGCAGTTCGGTACCGCCTCCGCCGCCGCTCGTCGTGGTGGCGTTCACGAGGGCGGACTTCGGGGACTCGCCCGCGCTGTTCGCGGCGGTGACCTGGAAGGTGTACGGGGTGGAGGCGGTGAGTCCGGTGACGGTGGTGGAGGTGCCGGTGACCGTCTGGACCTTGGTGGCGCCCTGGTAGACGTGGTACGAGGTGGCACCGGAGACGGCGGCCCAGGTGAGCGGGACCGTGGTGGAGGTCGGGCTGCCCGCCGCGAGGCCGGTGGGGGCGGTGGGGATCGTGGCCGGGTCACCCCCGGGGCCGTACAGGGAGAGGTCGTCGGCCTGGTAGGCGGGGGTGCCGTACCAGCCGTGGGTGTAGATGGTGACCGAGGTGGTGGCGGCGCCCGTGGTGAAGGTGGTGCTGAGCTTCTGCCAGTCGGGGGCGGAGTTCGTCCAGGTGGAGACGTCGGTGGTGCCGGTGCCGGTGGCGCCGAGGTAGACGTAGCTGCCGCGGACCCAGCCGCTGAGCGTGTACGTCGAGCCGGGCTTGACGGTGACGGTCTGTGAGCAGCGGGCGTTGTCGCTGCCCGCGGGGGTGGCCTGGAGCGCCTTCGTACCGCTGTGGGTGGGGGTGGCGACGACGGCGCCGCTGCCCGCCGAGCAGTTCCAGCCGTCGAGTCCGGCCTCGAAGCCGCCGTTGCGGGCGAGTTCGGAGTCGGCGGCCTGGGCGGTGGGGGTGAGCGCGGCGAGTCCGCCGGCGGCGAGGACGCCCGCGAGGAGCAGGGTCAGGGGTCTGGCGCGGTCCACAACTGCCTCCGGGTGGGGGGAATCGAGGTGCGAGCCCGCCACAGCATGGTCCAGACCAATCGAGTGGTCAAGACCTCTGTCCCCGGCGTCCGCACGGCGGACGGAGCGGTCCGCACACCGTACGGACCACGCGCCCGGCCGGGCCCGGAAGGGGCGGTCCGGGGCGTGTTCCGAAGCCCCGTCCACACCTGCCCTCCGGGCGGACGGCCCCCCTTCCGCGACACCCTTCAGGCGTCACGCCCCGGCCGCCCGAGCCGCCCCGCGGCCTCGTGCATCGCCATCTCCAGGAGGGTGGCGTCGGTGAGGGTGCCGGTGCCGTCCGGCGGCACCAGCCAGTGGACCCCGCCGGTCGCGCGACCGGGGTACGGCACCACGATCCAGGTGCCGGTGCCCGCGCCGCGCACCCCGGTGCCGAGCCAGCGGGCGGCGGTGCCGGGCGGCACGAAGAAGCCCGTCCGGGCGTCGCCGAAGTCCGCGAGGACCGGCCCCGGCCTGCTCACCAGACGCGTCAGCACATCGAGCGTGGGGCGGCCGAGCTCCCCCGGCAGGATCAGGACGTCCCAGCGCCTGCCGGCGGGCAGCAGCGCGACCCCGTGCGGGTTGCGCTCCCACTCCCACCGGCAGGCGTCGGGGTCGGGTGCGACCGATGCCAGCCATTCCACCGCGCTCTTGGTGCCCGAGGCCCCCGTACCAGTCATCGCAACGATCTCCTTCCGTGTGGACACGGTGTCCGTACGGAGAGAGCGGGCGCGGGGGCTTCTCTTACGCGACTTCAGCTACTCATCAGTTGTGATGTGGATCACAGGGGTGCTCAGCTGTCGAAGCCGAGGCCCACCCGGTCCATGGCCTTCAACCACAGATTGCGCTTCCCGCCGTGCTCGTCGGCGCGCGCCAGGGACCACTTGGTGATCCCGATGCCCGCCCAGGCGATCGGCTCGGGCGGGAACGGCAGCGGCTTGGAGCGGACCATCTCCAGCTCCGTGCGCTCGGTCCGCTCCCCCGCGAGCAGGTCCAGCATCACGTCCCCGCCGAAGCGGGTCGCGCCGACCCCGAGACCGGTGAAGCCCGCCGCGTACGCCACCCTGCCCTTGTACGCCGTACCGAAGAAGGCGGAGAAGCGGGAGCAGGTGTCGATCGCGCCGCCCCAGGCATGGCTGAAACGCAGACCCTCCAGCTGCGGGAAGCAGCGGAAGAAGTGCTCGGCGAGCTTGAGGTACGTCTCGGGGCGGTGGTCCATCTCGGCGCTGAGCTTCCCGCCGAACGGGTAGATCGCGTCGTAGCCGCCCCACAGGATGCGGTGGTCGGCGGTGATCCGGAAGTAGTGGAACTGGTTGGCGGAGTCGCCGAGTCCCTGCCGGTTCTTCCAGCCGATCGAGGCGAGCTGCTCGGGGCTGAGCGGCTCGGTCATCAGCGCGTAGTCGTAGACCGGGACGGTGTACGGGCGGACGCGCTTGACCAGCGACGGGAAGACGTTGGTGCCGAGGGCGACCTTCCGGGCGACGACCCGGCCGTACGGGGTGCGCACGCCCATGCCCGCGCCGACGGAGAGCAGATCGAGGCCCGGGGTGTTCTCGAAGATCCGCACGCCGAGGTCGAGACAGGCCCGCTTGAGGCCCCAGGCCAGCTTGGCCGGGTTCAGCATGGCGACGCCCCGCCGGTCCCAGAGACCGCCCAGGAAGGTCGGCGAGTCGACCTCGGCGCGCACCGCGTCCCGGTCGAGGAGCTCCAGACCGTCGGCGAGACCGAGCCGCTCGATCTCCTCGTACATCTCGTGCAGCTCGTCGACCTGGTACGGCTCGGTGGCGACGTCGATCTCGCCGGTGCGCTCGAAGTCGCAGTCCAGGGAGTAGCGGGCGACCGCCTCCTCGATGCCGTCGAGGTTGCGCTCGCCGAGCCGCTCCAGCTGGGGCAGCTCGCCCGGCCAGCGGGCGAGTCCGTTGCCGAAGCCGTGGGTGAGGGAGGCCGCGCAGAAGCCTCCGTTGCGGCCCGAGGCGGCCCAGCCCACCTCGCGCCCCTCGATCAGCACCACGTCACGGGAGGGCTCGCGCTCCTTGGCGAGGAGCGCGGTCCACAGGCCGCTGTAACCGCCGCCGACCACGAGGAGGTCGCACTTCTCGGTGCCCGTGAGGGCGGGCAGGGCGGCGGGCTTGCCCGGGTCTTCCAGCCAGAAGGGGACGGGCTGGGCGTCGGAGAGAGATTGGGCGGCGAGACGCATGGCGACTGGGGCCATGGTTTCCAACTCCTTCAGTGGCTGAGCTGCTTCATCGCTCAGGCCGTTGCTGTTTTCTTGCGCCGGTTCGTAATGATTTGCCCGGCCACCACCATCAGTACCGCGAGGACGAACATCCCGGTGCCGATGACGTTGATCTGAACGGGGGTTCCTCGCTGCGCCGAGCCCCAGACGAACATGGGGAAGGTCACGGTGGAGCCCGCGTTGAAGTTGGTGATGATGAAGTCGTCGAACGAGAGGGCGAAGGCCAGCAGGCCACCGGCGGCGATGCCGGGGGCCGCGATCGGCAGGGTCACCCGGAGGAAGGTCTGCGCGGGGCTCGCGTAGAGGTCGCCCGCGGCTTCTTCGAGGCGCGGGTCCATGGACATGACCCGGGCCTTGACCGCCGTCACGACGAACGACAGACAGAACGTGATGTGGGCGATGAGGATCGTCCAGAAGCCCAGCTGGATGCCCATGTTGAGGAAGAGCGTGAGCATCGAGGCGGCCATCACGACCTCGGGCATCGCCATCGGCAGGAAGATCAGCGAGCTGATCGCGCCGCGCGCCCGGAAGCGGTAGCGGACCAGGGCGAAGGCGATCATCGTGCCGAGGACGACCGCGCCGAGGGTGGCCCAGGCGGCGATCTGGAGCGACAGGGAGAGCGACTCGCACATGTCGGCGACGCCGCAGGGGTCCTTCCAGGCGTCGAGCGAGAACTCCTGCCAGGCGTAGTTGAAGCGGCCCTTCGGCCTGTTGAAGGAGAACGCCATCACCACGAGGTTCGGCAGGATCATGTACGCGAGCGTGAGCAGGCCCGCGATGACGACGAGGTTGCGTCGTATCCAGCGCATCAGACCAGGTCCTCCGTTCCCGCACGGCGGATGTAGACGGTGACCATGACCAGCACGATCGCCATGAGGATGAAGGAGAGCGCGGCGGCCGTCGGGTAGTCGAGGACCCGCAGGAACTGCGACTGGATGACGTTTCCGATCATCTTGGTGTCGGTGGAGCCGAGCAGTTCCGCGTTGACGTAGTCACCGGCCGCCGGGATGAAGGTGAGCAGGGTGCCGGAGACGACGCCGGGCATCGACAGCGGGAAGGTCACCTTGCGGAAGGTGGTCGCCGGGGAGGCGTACAGGTCCCGCGCGGCCTCGTGCAGCCGGCCGTCGATCCGCTCCAGGGAGGTGTAGAGGGGCAGGATCATGAAGGGCAGGAAGTTGTACGTGAGGCCGCAGACGACGGCCATCGGGGTGGCGAGCACCCGGCTGCCCTCGGTCCAGCCGAGCCAGCTGGTCACGTCGAGGACGTGCAGCGCGTTCAGGACGTCGACCACGAGGCTGTCGTCGGCCAGGATCGTCTTCCAGGCCAGCGTCCGGATGAGGAAGCTGGTGAAGAAGGGCGCGATGACGAGGACCAGCAGCAGATTGCGCCAGCGTCCGGCCTTGAAGGCGATCAGATACGCGAGCGGGTAGCCCAGCAGCAGACAGAGCAGGGTCGCGGTGCCCGCGTACAGCAGGGAGCGGACGAACTGCGGCCAGTACTCCCGGAAGGCGTCCCAGTAGGTCGGGAAGTGCCAGGTGACCTGGAAGCCCTGCTCCAGGGAGCCGGTCTGGACCGAGGTCGAGGCCTGGTAGACCAGCGGCAGCGCGAAGAAGACGAGCAGCCAGAGGATGCCGGGCACCAGCAGCCAGTAGGGGACGAGCCGCTTGCGGGTGGAGGGCTTGCGCGGCACGGGTTCCGCCGCCGGGTCCGCCGTCTCCTCGGCGAGGGTGGTCGCGCTCATCCGGCGTCCTCCACCGTCTCCACGCCCGCGTCGATGGCCTGGGCCGCGTCGAGCCCGAAGGTGTGCGCCGGGTTCCAGTGCAGGACGACCTCGGCGCCGGGGCGCAGCCGGGTGTCGCGCTCGATGTTCTGCTCGTAGACCTGGAGGCCGCTGCCCGCGGGGCCGTCCACCACGTACTGGGTGGAGACGCCGATGAAGGAGGAGTCGGCGATCCGGCCGGTGACCCGGTTGCGGCCGTCGGCGACGGTGGCCGCGTCGTCGGCGTGGGTCAGCGAGATCTTCTCGGGGCGGACGCCCACGAGCACCTTGCCGCCCTGGCGGACGGCGGTCGTACAGCGGTCACCGGGGACCCGGAGCCTGCTGCCGCCCGCCGTGACGAGGAGGTCGCCGCCGGTCTCCAGGACCTCGGCCTCGATGAGGTTGGAGGTGCCGAGGAAGTTGGCGACGAAGGTGGTCCGCGGGTTCTCGTAGAGGTCGGCGGGGGCGCCGAGCTGCTCGACCCGGCCGCCGTTCATCACCGCGACCTGGTCGGCCATGGTCATGGCCTCCTCCTGGTCGTGGGTGACGTGCACGAAGGTGATGCCGACCTCGGTCTGGATGCGCTTGAGCTCCAGCTGCATCTGACGGCGCAGCTTGAGGTCGAGGGCGCCGAGCGGCTCGTCGAGGAGGAGGACCTGGGGGTGGTTGATGAGGGCGCGGGCCACCGCGACGCGCTGCTGCTGGCCGCCGGAGAGCTGGTGCGGCTTGTGGCGGGCCTTGTCGCCGAGCTGGACGAGTTCCAGCATGTCGTCGACCTGCTTCTGCACGGACTTGACGCCGCGCCGGCGCAGCCCGAAGGCGATGTTCTCGGTGATGTCCATGTGCGGGAAGAGCGCGTAGGACTGGAAGACGGTGTTGACCGGCCGCTTGTACGGGGGGAGGTCGGTGACGTCCCGGTCGCCGAGGAAGACGGTGCCGGTGCTGGGGTCCTCCAGCCCGGCGATCATGCGGAGCGTGGTGGTCTTGCCGCAGCCGGAGGCGCCGAGGAGGGCGAAGAAGGAGCCCTGCGGGACGGTCAGGTCCAGCGGGTGGACGGCGGTGAAGGAGCCGTAGGACTTGCTGATCCCGGTGAGACGGACGTCGCCGCCGGTGTTCTTGTCAGTCATGGGTTGCGGTCCCAGGGGAGTGAGAGAGGTGGACGGCGTGGCCTCAGGCGCCGATGAGCTTGGCGAACTTCTCCTCGTACGCCGTCTCCTCCGCGCTGCTGAGCGAGCGGAAGGAGCGCGACTTCTTGGCCATGGCCTTGTCCGGGAGGATCAGCGTGTTGTCCGCGAGCTCGGGGTCGATCCTGGCCAGCTCGTCCTTCACCCCGTCGACGGGGCACACGTAGTTGATGTACGCGGCGAGCTGGGCGGCGACGGGAAGCTCGTAGTAGTAGTCAATGAGCTTCTCGGCGTTCGTCTTGTGCCGGGACTGCGCGGGGACGAGCAGGTTGTCCGTGGAGGTGATGTATCCGGCGGACGGGATGGCGTACCGGATGTCCGGGTTGTCGGCCTGGAGCTGGATGACGTCACCGGCCCAGGCGAGACAGGCGGCGAGGTCGCCCTTGCTGAGGTCCGAGGTGTAGTCGTTGCCGTGGAAGCGGCGGATCTGCTGGGTGTCGACGCCCTTCTGGAGGCGTCCGACGGCCGCGTCGAAGTCGGCGTCGGTGAACTTCCCGGGATCCTTGCCGAGGTCGAGCAGGGCCATGCCGACGGTGTCGCGCATCTCGGTGAGGAAGCCGACGCGGCCCTTGAGGGCGGGGTCGTCCAGGAGCTGGCTGACCGAGTCGACCTTCCTGCCGCCGGTCGCCTTCACGTTGTAGGCGATGACGGTGGAGATGCCGGTCCAGGGGTACGAGTAGGAGCGGCCCGGGTCCCAGTCGGGGCGGCGGAACTGGGCGGAGAGGTTGGCGTAGGCGTTGGGGAGGTTCGCCGGGTCGAGCTTCTGGACCCAGCCGAGCCGGATCATGCGGGCGGCGAGCCAGTCGGTGACGCAGATCAGGTCGCGGCCGGTCTCCTGTCCAGCGGCGAGCTGCGGCTTGATCTTGCCGAAGAACTCGACGTTGTCGTTGATGTCCTCGGTGTACTTGACCGCGATCCCGGTGCGTTCGCGGAACGCCGCCAGGGTGGGGCGGGACTTGCCGTCCTCGCCGATGTCCATGTACTCGGTCCAGTTGGAGAAGGCGACGGTCCTCTCCTTGGCCGACACGTCGGTGGACGCGGGCCCCTGGCCCTCCCGCTTGGCCGGCGGGATGCCGCAGGCGCTCAGCCCGGCGAGACCGCCGAGGGTGAGCGCCCCGACACCTCCGGCGCGCAGCACCGAACGGCGGCTGAGGGCACTCCGGCCGCTCGTCAGGCTGCGGCGTATCGCGGCCGTCTGCGCGGCCGACAGGCCGTCGGGCTCGTACTGCTCCATGCGCTGTGCCCTTTCGGGAGGTTGGTGCGTCGCCGGTCAGCGACGAGCTGCTATCGGTCCCCGAAGATCGTGCGGTGCCAGTCCTTGGCCGCCACCGCGGTGTTGTCGAACATCACGTGCTTGACCTGGGTGTACTCCTCGAAGGAGTACACCGACATGTCCTTGCCGTAGCCCGATGCCTTGCTGCCGCCGTGCGGCATCTCGCTGATGATCGGGATGTGGTCGTTGACCCAGACGCAGCCGGCCTTGATCTCCCGGGTGGCGCGGTGGGCCCGGTAGACGTCCCGGCTCCAGGCGGAGGCGGCCAGGCCGTAGGGGGTGTCGTTGGCGAGCCGGATGCCCTCGTCGTCGCTGTCGAAGGGCAGGGCCACCAGGACCGGCCCGAAGATCTCCGACTGCACGACCTCGCTGTCCTGCGGGGCTCCGGTGATCAGGGTCGGCCGGTAGTACGCGCCGTCCTTCAGGTCGCCGCCCGGGATCTCGCCGCCGGTGACGACGGTGGCGTAGGCGCGGGCGCGCTCCACGAAGCCCGCGACGGCGTCGCGGTGCCGGTGGCTGACGAGCGGCCCGAGGTCGGTGGCCGGGTCGAAGGGGTCGCCGAGGCGGACGGTCTCCATCAGTTCGGCGACCCGGGCGACGAAGGCGTCGAAGAGCGGGCGCTGGACGTAGGCGCGGGTGGCGGCGGTGCAGTCCTGGCCGCTGTTGATGAGGGAGGCGGCGACGGCGCCGTGCGCGGCGGCCTCCAGGTCGGCGTCGTCGAAGACGACGAAGGGTGCCTTGCCGCCGAGTTCGAGGTGGAGGCGCTTGACGGTGGCGGTGGCGATCTCGGCGACGCGCTTGCCGACGGGGGTGGAGCCGGTGAAGGAGGTCATGACGACGTCGGGGTGGCCGACGAGGTGTTCGCCGACGGTCCGTCCGGCGCCGCTGACGACGTTGATCACTCCGTCGGGGATGCCCGCGTCGGTGGCCGCCCGCGCGAACATCAGGGAGGTCAGCGGGGTCAGCTCGGCGGGCTTCAGGACGATCGTGTTGCCCGCGGCGATGGCCGGGAGGATCTTCCAGGCCGCCATCTGGAGCGGGTAGTTCCAGGGGGCGATGGAGCCGATGACGCCGATCGCCTCGCGCCGGACGTACGAGGTGTGGTCGCCGCTGTACTCGGCGGCCGACTGGCCCTGGAGGTGGCGGGCGGCCCCCGCGAAGAAGGCGGTGTTGTCGACGGTGCCCGGTACGTCGAACTCGGTGGTCAGCTTGAGGGGCTTGCCGCACTGGAGGGACTCGACGCGGGCGAAGTCGTCGGCCCGTTCGGCGAGGACGGCGGCGAAGCGGTGGAGGGCGTCGGAACGCTCTCCGGGGGTGGCGCCCGACCAGCCGGGGAAGGCCGCCTTGGCGGCGGCGACGGCGGCGTCGACGTCGGCGGTGGAGGCCAGCTCGTACGTGTGGACGCTCTCCCCCGTCGCGGGGTCGACCACGCTGTGCCGCTGACCGGAGGTTCCGGCACGGAGCCGTCCGCCGATGTACTGTGCGCCGTCCGCGAAGCGGTCCGTCACCTGGAAGCGGTTGCCCATGACGCTCTCCGTTGTCCCAGCTCGAATTGAGTGCCGATCCTGACATGGCGAAAGGGGGTCAACAAGTGATTCCGTTGTTGCCTTTTGGTTACGCGACGGAATCGGTCGACCATGTGTCGAGGCGGCCGGAAAATCTCCGTACGTATTGTCCGTGGTGAATGCCACACTGCCGTGCATGAGCGGTATCGAGACACTGACACAGCAGGTCAGCAGGGGTGAGCGGGTGAAGTGGCTGCACTTCTGGGGTCACCGTCCGCATCCGGACGGTCGCCTTTCCGCGAGCTGTCTGAGCCAGTGGTGGCCCGCGCCCTTCGTGACCGACGGTGTGGCGTACGCGACCGCCGAGCACTGGATGATGGCGGCCAAGGCCCGTCTCTTCGGGGACGCCGACGCCGAGCGGGCCGCCCTGGCCGCCCGTACGCCCGCCGAGGCCAAGGTCGCGGGGCGGCTGGTCCGGGGCTTCGACGAGGCCGTGTGGGAGCGGGAGCGCCTCGGGATCGTCGTCGAGGGCAGCGTCCACAAGTTCTCCTCGGACGAGGGGCTGCGCGCCTATCTCCTGGGGACCGGCACCCGGGTCCTGGTGGAGGCCAGCCCGATGGACCGCGTCTGGGGCATCGGGCTGACGGCCGACGACCCCCGTGCCACCGACCCGGCCCGCTGGCGGGGCCTCAACCTGCTGGGCTTCGCCCTGATGGAGGCACGGGAGCGGCTGCGGACGGAGTGATTCCCGCCGGTACGGGCCGGGGCCCCGCACCTGAGCAGGTGCGGGGCCCCGGCCTTCGGGCGCGGCCGTCGGTCAGTCGCCCCGCTCGATCTCCAGGACCGAGGCGTAGGGGTCGCCGCTGCCGGACTCCTCGAAAGTGCCCGGGTCCTGGACGACCGCCCAGACGATGAACGCCACGAAGACCGCGCTGACCAGGGTGCCGATGGAGCCGAGCACGATGCCCGCGATGGCCATGCCCCGGTTGGTCGCCTCGCCCCGGCCGGCCTTCTTCAGCCCGATGACGCCGAAGATCAGCGCCAGGATGCCGAGGACCATGCCCAGGCCGTACAGACAGAAACCGGCCACGGCGATGATGCCGAGCACCATCGAGGCCGTGCCCATGCCGTTGGACGGCTGCTGCGGCCAGCCGGGCTGGCCGGGGTAGCCGCCGCCGTACGGCGACGAGGTGTCCGGGTAGCCGGGGTAGCCGTATCCGGAGGCGGCGGGGGCCGCCGGGCTCGCGGCCGTCGGGTAGCCGTATCCGCCGGCGGCGGGCTCCGCCGCCGGATAGCCGTACGTGCCGGGCGCGGCCGCCGGGCCGCCGGGCGCCACCGGTGGCGGCGGCACGGCCGCCCCGGGCTCCGGCGTGACCGGCACGGACGTGACGGTCTGCTGGTCGTGGACCGGCGGGGGCGTCGCCGCCTTGCTCAGTTCCACCCCGTCACGGTTCGGCGGAGCCCACGGGTCCGCCGGGTCGAATCCGCCCCGCGACTGGTCTTGGTTGTCAGACATGGGCCTCCCCCATCATGGTCCCGCCATGCTAAGGCCTCCCCCCTGTGCGGGACCCGACCGGCCTACGATGATCGGATGACCGATCTCCGTCCGTTCATCGCGGGCCTCCCCAAGGCCGAGCTGCACGTGCACCACGTCGGCTCCGCCTCGCCCCGGATCGTCGCCGAGCTCGCCGCCCGGCACCCCGACTCGAAGGTCCCCACGGACCCGGAGGCGCTGGCCGACTACTTCACCTTCACCGACTTCGCCCACTTCATCGACGTCTACCTGTCCGTCGTCGACCTGGTCCGCACCCCCGAGGACGTCCGGCTGCTGACCTTCGAGGTCGCCCGGGACATGGCCCGGCAGAACATCCGGTACGCCGAGCTGACCGTCACCCCCTACTCCTCGACCAGCCGGGGCATCGACGAGCGCGCCTTCATGGCGGCCATCGAGGACGCCCGCAAGGCCGCCGAGGCCGAGTTCGGCACGATCCTGCGCTGGTGCTTCGACATCCCCGGCGAGGCCGGGCTCGTCTCCGCCGAGGAGACCGCGCGGCTCGCCACCACCGACGCGCTGCGCCCGGAGGGCCTGGTCTCCTTCGGTCTTGGCGGCCCGGAGATCGGGGTGCCGCGCCCGCAGTTCAAGCCGTACTTCGACCGTGCGCGGGCCGCCGGACTGCGCTCCGTCCCGCACGCGGGCGAGACCACCGGACCGCAGACGGTCTGGGACGCGATCCACGACCTGGGCGCGGAGCGCATCGGGCACGGCACCACCTCCGTCCAGGACCCGGCGCTCCTCGCCCACCTGGCCGAGCACCGGATCGCCCTGGAGGTCTGCCCGACCTCCAACATCGCCACCCGGGCGGTCGCCACCCTGGACGAGCACCCGATCCGGCGGATGGTCGAGGCGGGCGTCCTCGTCACGGTCAACAGCGACGACCCGCCGATGTTCGGCACCGACCTCAACAACGAGTACGCGGTCGCCGCCCGGCTCCTCGGCCTCGACGAGCGCGGTGTCGCCGCCCTCGCCAAGAACGCGGTCGAGGCCTCCTTCCTCGACGCCTCGGGCAAGGCCGTGATCGCCGCCGAGATCGACGCCTACACCGACGGGTGGCTGGCGCGCTGACGGCGGTGAGAATGGGGTCATGCGCCCTGTCACTGCCGTAGGCCATCGCGGCGACCCGTACCGCGTCCGTGAGAACACCCTCCGCTCGATCTCCTCGGCGATCGAGCGGGGGGCGGACGCCGTCGAGATCGACGTCCGCCTGACGAAGGACGGGGTGCCCGTCCTCCTCCACGACGACACCCTGAAACGGCTCTGGGGCCACGACCGGCGGCTCGCCGACCTCACCCGCGCCCAGGTCGCCGAGGTGACCCGGGGCGGCGTCCCGACCCTGCGCGAGGCCCTGCTCACCGCCGGGGACAGGCGGCTGATGGTGGACCTGCCGGGCGGCGACGAGAAGTCGGTGCGGACGATCGTCGGAACGGTCCGCGAGTGCGGCGCCGGGGAGCGCGTCTACTACTGCGCCGGGGCCGTCGCCATGCTCCAGGTGCGGGCCGCCGACCCGGCCGCCGAGATCGCCCTGACCTGGAACTCGCTCGTCCCGCCCCGGCCTGCGCTGCTGGACGCGGTCCGGCCGCGCTGGCTCAACTACCGCTTCGGCCTGGTGAGCGGGGAGCTGACGGAGCGGCTGCACCGGGACGGCCTGCTGGTCTCGGTCTGGACCGCCGACACCCGGCGCACCATGCGTAAGCTGATCATGAAGGGGGTCGACTCGGTCACCACGAACCGCGTCGACGCGCTGACCGACGTCCTGCGAAAGGCTCGCGCATGAAAGACCGCATCAGGACCGACATCGCCCACAACGCCCGGGTGTGGAACTACTGGCTGGGGGGCAAGGACAACTACCCGGTGGACCGCGCGGTCGGCGAGCAGGTCACCGGTTTCTACCCCAGCATCGGCGAAGTGGCCCGCGCGGACCGGGCGTTCCTCGGCCGGGTGGTGACGTTCCTGGCCGCCGAGGAGGGCGCCCGCCAGTTCCTCGACATCGGTACGGGTCTGCCGACCGTCGACAACACCCATGAGGTCGCCCAGCGTTCGGCGCCGGACGCCCGGATCGTCTACGTCGACAACGACCCGATCGTCCTCACCCACGCCCGCGCGCTCCTGACCAGCGCGCCGGAGGGCGTCACCGAGTACGTGGACGCCGACGCCCACGACCCCCGCGAGATCGTCGCGGCGGCGGGGAAGACCCTCGACTTCTCCCGGCCGGTCGCGGTGATGATGCTCGGCATCCTCAACTTCGTGCTGGACACCGACGAGGCACGGTCGATCGTCCGGACCGTGATGGACGCCGTCCCCTCCGGCAGCCACCTCGTCCTGACCCACCCCACCCTGGAGCCGGAGCTCGGCGGCGAGGGCAACAAGGCCGCGATGGCCTTCTGGAACGAGAACGCGACCCCGCCGATCACCGCCCGCAGCCGCGCCGAGTTCACCTCCTTCTTCGAGGGCCTCGACCTCCTGGAGCCGGGCATCGTCTCCTGCTCACGGTGGCGGAACGATTCCGCGGGGGCGCCCGTGGTGGCCCAGTTCGGCGCGGTGGGCCGCAAGCCCTAATGGACGTACGGGGGGAGGCGCGGGTCCGCCGGGAGCGGCTGCGCGCCTGGGGCGCGGCGAACCCCTGGGCGGTGGACCTGGGGATCGCGCTGCTGGTCCAGGCGGCCCTGACCATGCCTTTCGTGGTGCCGCGCGCTCCCGACCTCCCACCGGCGACCTGGGGCGCGTACGGGCTGACGACGCTCACCGCGCTGCCGTTGGTGCTGCGGCGCCGCGCACCGCTCCCGGTGCTCCTCGCGGTGCTCGCGGCGAGCGCCTCGTACGAGCTGGCGCTCGACGGGCCGGGGCAGCCGCTGCCGTACACCGGGCTCGTCGCGGTCTACACGGTCGCGCTGCTCGCGCCGCCGTGGCAGCGGCTCCTGACCACGGTCCTGCTGCTCGCCGCGGTGCCGGTGTCGGTGTGGCTCAACACCCGGTCGGCCCGTGAACTGACCTTCTCCCTCTTCGTGTTCGGCGCCGCCTATGTCTTCGGGCGGCTCCAGGACGCCCGGCAGCGCGCCCACCGGGTCGAGGCCGAGCGGGCCGCCGCGCGCGAACGGGCCAGGATCGCGCGGGAGATGCACGACATCCTGTCGCACGCGGTGAGCCTGATGGTGGTCCAGGCGGAGGCCGGTCCGGTGGCGGTGCGGACGGCGCCGGAGCGCGCGGAGGCGGCCTTCGACGCGATCTCGGAGACGGGCCGCGAGGCGATGGTCCAGCTGCGGCAGATGCTGGGGCTGCTGCGGGACGGCAACGGGGAGGCCGGTGGCGGCGCGGCCCCGCGCGCTCCGCAGCCCGGCCTGGACGGCGTCCCCGAGCTGCTGGACCGGGTCAGGGCGGGCGGGCTCGCCGTGGCGTACGAGACGGCGGGCGGGGTACGGGCGCTGCCCGCGTCCACCGGCGCCCAGGTGTACCGGATCGTGCAGGAGGCGCTGACCAATGTGGTCCGGCACTCCGGGGCGCGCCGGGCCGAGGTGCGGCTGGTCCACGCGGACGGCGTCCTGCGGGTCACGGTCACCGACGACGGGCGGGGCCCGGGGACGGGCCGGGCACGGCCCCGCCGGGGCGGTCCCGGGCACGGTCTCACCGGGATCGGGGAGCGGGCCGCCGCGCAGGGCGGGACGGCGGAGACCGGCCCCGGGCCGGACGGCCGGGGGTTCGAGGTGCGGGTGGTGCTGCCCGTGCCGTCCACGGTGGAGGCGGGGGCGTGAGGACGGTCCGGGTGGTGGTGGCGGACGACCAGGAGCTGGTCCGCAGCGGTTTCGCGATGATCCTGGACGCGCAGCCGGACATCGAGGTGGTCGCGGAGGCGGGCGACGGGGCGGCGGCGGTCGAGGCGGTGCGGCGGCACGCGCCCGACGTGGCCCTCCTGGACATCCGGATGCCGGGGACCGACGGGATCGAGGCGTGCCGGACGATCGCGGCCGGGTCCCGCTGCCGGACGGTGATCCTGACGACCTTCGACACCGACGCGTACGTGTACGAGGCGCTGCACGCGGGCGCGTCCGGCTTCCTCCTGAAGGACGTGCGGCGGGACGATCTGGTGCACGCGGTCCGGGTGGTGGCGGCGGGCGAGTCGCTGCTCGCGCCGTCGGTGGCCCGGCGGCTGGTGGAGCAGTACACCCGGGGGGCGGGCGCCGGGCCGCGCGGGACGGGCCCGGACCCCCGGCTCGATGTGCTCACGGGCCGGGAGCGGGAGACGCTGCTGCTGCTCGCACGCGGTCTGTCGAACGCGGAGATCGCGGCGGAGCTGGTGGTCAGCGACCACACGGTGAAGACGCACGTGGGCAACGTCCTGGCCAAGCTGGGACTGCGGGACCGCGTCCAGGCGGTGATCTGCGCGTACGAGACGGGGCTCGTCGCGGCGGGCTCTCCCCCGCCCGGGGGAGACCGGTCCCCGGGGTCCTCCCCCGGGCGGGGGAGGAACTGACCCCGGAGGACCGCCGGTGCGGGCGATCCGCGCGGGGCCCCCGGTCCGGAGGATGGAGCCATCGAGAACGACGGCCCACACCCACGGAGTTGACCATGAGGAAGTCCGTCCGCACGCTGCTCGCCGCCGCCCTGGTACTGGGGGTGGCGGCCGGTCCGGCGGTCGTCCCGGCCGTCGCGGCGGCGCCCCCGGGGGCCGGTCCGGCCGGGGCGGTGTCCGGCCCCGGTCCCGCCGGGTCGGTCCCGGCGCCGGGTCTGTCCGAGGCGATGCCGGCGCCGGGTCTGGCAGAGGCGATGTCGGCGGTCGTCGCGGGGCTCCCCCGCGCCGACGCCACGGCCGCGCTCGTCCGGGTCGGCGGCGCGGAGGGGGTCTGGCGGGGCGGGGCGGGCGTCCACGACCTGGAGTCGGGGGCCCCCGCCGATCAGGGGGCCCGGTTCCGGGCGGGTTCGGTGACGAAGGTGTTCACGGCGGCGACCGTGCTCCAGCTGGCCGCCGAGGGGCGGATCGGCCTGGACCGCACGGCCCGTTCGTATCTGCCGGAGCTGATCCCCGGCCGGTACGCCCGGGTGACGGTCCGCCAGTTGCTGAACCACACGCACGGCATCCCGGCCGCCGGGCTGCCGGGCACGACGGTGGAGGAGTGGTACGCCCACCGCTTCGACACGTACACGCCCCGGGAGCTGGTGCGTTCGGCGGTGGCGAAGCCGCGCGAGTTCCGGCCGGGCACCCGTCAGCACTATCTGAACATCGGCTACACGGTCGCGGGTCTGATCGTGGAGCGGGTGACCGGCGACGACTTCGAGGACCAGGTGGAGCGGCGGATCCTGCGCCCGCTGGGGCTGCGGGACACCTACCTCCCGCGCGGCGCGGCCGAGCTGGTGGGCCCGTACAACCACGGCTATCAGACGATGCGGCTCGACGACGGGACGACCGGGCTCCGTGACGTGTCCGTCTGGGGGACCTCGGAGGCGTGGGCGGCGGGCGATCTGGTCTCGACCACCGCCGACCTGGAGCGTTTCGTCCGGGAGCTGTTCGCGGGCCGGGTGGTGCGCGGGCCGCTCCTGGCGGAGATGTTCACCCTGCCGGGGGTCACGGACCTGACGACCGGCGCCCCCGCCGCGTACTCCGCCGGGCTGTCGATGAAGCGGCTGGGCGGGCGCGAGGTGTGGGGGAAGACGGGTGGCCGCTGGGGCTACAACACGGCCGTCGCCTCGACCCGTGACGGCGCGCGCACCCTGGTCTACAGCGTCAACTCCACGGACGCGAAGGGCCAGGACATGAACCGGACCGCGCTGGGCCTGATGGTGGCGGCGTACGGCCTGCCGGACTGATCACCGGCGGACCCGGTGGCGGGTCCCGGCCGGTCGCGGGCCGCCGGGGGCCGGGGCCGGCCGGTACGGGGTCCGTGAGGGGCGCCGGGCCGTACCGAGGCCGGGACCGTCAGAGGCCGACGATCGCGTTCCACTTCTTGGCGAACTCCTGGCGTTCGTCGGAGCGGATGTCCCGCATGATGGTGAGCCGGGAGCGCATGTCGGCGTCGGGGAAGATCAGCGGGTCCTCGGCGAGGGCGACGAGTTCCTCGTCGCCGGAGTCGGCGAGGACGTTCTGCGCGGCGGGGACCGGGCAGACGTAGTTGACCCAGGCGGCGAGTTCGGCGGCGACCTCGGGCCGGTAGTAGTGGTCGACGAGCTTCTCGGCGTTGCTCTTGTGCTGGGCGAGGTTGGGGATCATCAGGGACTCGGCCCAGAGTTCGGCGCCCTCCTCGGGGACGACGAACTCGATGTCCGGGTTGTCGGCCTGGAGCTGGATGACGTCTCCGGAGTACGCCTGGCAGGCCAGGACGTCGCCGGTGGAGAGGTCCTTGATGTAGTCGTTGCCGGTGAAGCGGCGGATGTGCTTGCGGCGGACGAGGCCCTCGATCCGCTCGCACACGGCGTGGAAGTCGTCGGCGGTCCAGCGGGTGACGTCGACGCCGTCGCCCTGCAGGAGCAGGGACAGGGACTCGTCGAGCCCGGACAGCAGGGTGACCTTGCCGCGCAGGTCGTCGGCCCAGAGTTCTTCGGTGGAGCGCAGTTCCCGGCCGAGCCTGCGGCGGTTGTACGCGATGCCGGTGATCCCGGACTGCCAGGGCACGCTGTGCAGCCGTCCGGGGTCGAAGGCGGGGGTGCGCAGCTGGGCGGCGAGGTTCTTCGCGACGTTCGGCTGGGCGGCGCGGTCCATCTCCTGGACCCAGCCGAGGCGGACGAAGCGGGCGGCCATCCAGTCGCTGATGACGATCAGGTCGCGGCCGGTCTCCTGGTGGTTCATCAGGGAGGGGCTGATCTTCCCGAAGAACTCGTCGTTGTCGTTGATCTCCTCGGTGTACCGGACGGCGATCCCGGTCTCCTCGCGGAAGGCGTCGAGGGTGGGGCGCTTCCTGGGGTCCTCGTCGTCGGTGTCGATGTAGAGCGGCCAGTTGGCGAAGTCGAGGGTGCGGTCCCGGGCGGAGAGGTCGCGTCCGGCGCGGGCGCCCTCCTCGACGTAGGCGGCGGGGACTCCGCACCCGGCCGCGAGCAGGGTGGCCCCGGCGGCGACGCTGCCGCGCAGCAGGGACCGGCGGGACATGTACTTCCTGGTCGCTCTCACCCGTGCAGCATCGCGGTGGTCCGTGGCCGGGGGCAATGGACGGTCCGTCGAGCGACGGAGCGCGGCCCCGACACCCTGTCGATCAAGGGGGTCGGGGCCGCGGTGACGGGCCGGGGCGGGGATCAGCCCAGGGACGTCATGACGTGCTTGATGCGGGTGTAGTCCTCGAAGCCGTAGGCGGAGAGGTCCTTGCCGTAGCCGGACTTCTTGAAGCCGCCGTGGGGCATCTCGGCGACCAGCGGGATGTGGGTGTTGATCCACACGCAGCCGAAGTCGAGGGCCTTGGACATGCGCATGGCGCGCGCGTGGTCCTTGGTCCAGACGGAGGAGGCCAGGGCGTACTCGACGCCGTTGGCGTACTCCAGGGCCTGGGCCTCGTCCGTGAAGGACTGGACGGTGATGACGGGGCCGAAGACCTCGTTCTGGACGATCTCGTCGTCCTGCCGGAGGCCGGAGACGACGGTGGGGGCGTAGAAGTAGCCCTTGTCCCCGACGCGCCGGCCGCCGGCCTCGACCTTGGCGTGGGCCGGGAGACGGTCGATGAAGCCGCTGACCTGCTTGAGCTGGTTGGCGTTGTTGAGGGGGCCGTAGAGCACGTCCTCGTCGTCCGGCTGACCGGTCTTGGTCTCGGACGCCGCCTTGGCGAGGGCCGCGACGAACTCGTCGTGGATCGACTCGTGGACGAGGACGCGGGTGGCGGCGGTGCAGTCCTGCCCGGCGTTGAAGAACCCGGCGACGGAGATGTCCTCGACGGCCTTCTCGATGTCGGTGTCCTCGAAGACGACGACGGGGGCCTTGCCGCCCAGCTCCAGGTGGACGCGCTTGACGTCCTTGGCGGCCGACTCGGCGACCTGCATGCCCGCGCGGACGGAGCCGGTGATGGAGGCCATCGCCGGGGTCGGGTGCTCGACCATGGCCTTGCCGGTCTCGCGGTCGCCGCAGACGACGTTGAAGACGCCCTTGGGGACGATCTGCCCGATGATCTCCGCCATCAGGACGGTCGACGCGGGGGTCGTGTCGGAGGGCTTGAGGACGACGGTGTTGCCCGCGGCGAGGGCCGGGGCGAACTTCCACACGGCCATCATCATCGGGTAGTTCCAGGGCGCGACCTGGGCGCAGACGCCGACGGGCTCGCGGCGGATGATGGAGGTCATGCCCTCCATGTACTCGCCGGCGGAGCGGCCTTCGAGGAGCCGGGCGGCACCCGCGAAGAAGCGGATCTGGTCCACCATCGGCGGGATCTCCTCGCTCGCGGTGAGGGCGATCGGCTTGCCGGTGTTCTGCACCTCCGCGGCGATCAGTTCCTCGGCGCGCTCCTCGAAGGCGTCGGCGATCTTGAGAAGTACCTTCTGGCGCTCGGCGGGGGTGCTGTCGCGCCAGGCGGGGAAGGCGGCCGAGGCGGCCTCCATGGCGGCGTCGACGTCGGCCTGCCCGGAGAGCGGGGAGGTCGCGTAGACCTCGCCGGTGGTCGGGTCGACCACGTCGATGGTGCGGCCGTCGGCCGCGTCGCGGAACTCCCCGTTGATGTAGTTACGCAGCCGGCGCAGCTCGGTGGTCACTTGCCACCCCTCCTGTCACGTTCTGTCGTCGCACGTCCCTGTGCGGTGTCCCGATGGGCGAGACACCTCAGCCTAGTGGTTCGGCTGACGCTTTCAACAGGCCCAACCCCCCGCTACTTCGGATTCAGTAGCTCAGAGGCCCTTGCGCAACGAATTACATCGATCTGGGGTTGCGAGACCGACGAGTCTCGGTGCACAGTGAGGTGTGGCCAGTCGAAGCACAGACTCCAGAACCGGAACCGGTTCGTCCCCGACGATCGACGCCGTCTCCCTGGCGATCATCGAACAGCTCCAGGAGGACGGACGCCGTCCCTACGCGGCGATAGGCAAGGCCGTGGGCCTCTCCGAGGCCGCCGTGCGGCAGCGCGTCCAGAAGCTGCTCGACCAGGGCGTCATGCAGATCGTCGCCGTCACCGACCCGCTCACCGTGGGTTTCCGACGGCAGGCGATGGTCGGCATCAACGTCGAGGGCGATCTGGATCCGGTCGCGGAAGCACTGACCGCGATGGCCGAGTGCGAGTACGTGGTGATGACCGCGGGCTCCTTCGACCTGATGGTGGAGGTCGTCTGTGAGGACGACGACCACCTGCTGGATGTGATCAACAAGCGCATCCGCACCCTCCCGGGCGTGCGCTCCACCGAGAGCTTCGTCTACCTCAAGCTCAAGAAGCAGACCTATATGTGGGGAACTCGATGACCCAGGACCTCTCCAAGACTGCCTACGACCACCTGTGGATGCACTTCACCCGCATGTCGTCGTACGAGAACTCGCCCGTTCCCACCATCGTGCGTGGTGAGGGCACCTACATCTTCGACGACAAGGGCAAGCGCTACCTCGACGGTCTCGCGGGTCTCTTCGTGGTCAACGCCGGACACGGCCGTGAGGAACTGGCCGAGGTCGCGTACAAGCAGGCCAAGGAACTCGCGTTCTTCCCCGTGTGGTCGTACGCGCACCCCAAGGCCGTCGAGCTCGCCGAGCGCCTCGCGGACTACGCTCCCGGCGACCTCAACAAGGTCTTCTTCACCACCGGTGGCGGCGAGGCCGTCGAGACCGCCTGGAAGCTCGCCAAGCAGTACTTCAAGCTCCAGGGCAAGCACACCAAGTACAAGGTCATCTCGCGCGCGGTCGCCTACCACGGCACCCCGCAGGGCGCCCTGTCCATCACCGGTCTCCCGGCCCTCAAGGCCCCCTTCGAGCCGCTGGTCCCCGGCGCGCACAAGGTGCCGAACACCAACATCTACCGCGCCCCGATCCACGGCGACGACCCCGAGGCCTTCGGCCGCTGGGCCGCCGACCAGATCGAGCAGGAGATCCTCTTCGAGGGCGCCGAGACCGTCGCCGCCGTCTTCCTGGAGCCGGTGCAGAACGCCGGCGGCTGCTTCCCGCCGCCGCCCGGGTACTTCCAGCGGGTCCGCGAGATCTGCGACCAGTACGACGTGCTCCTCGTCTCCGACGAGACGATCTGCGCCTTCGGCCGCCTCGGCACGATGTTCGCCTGTGACAAGTTCGGCTACGTGCCGGACATGATCACCTGCGCCAAGGGCATGACCTCGGGCTACTCCCCGATCGGTGCCTGCATCGTCTCCGACCGCATCGCGGAGCCGTTCTACAAGGGCGACAACACCTTCCTGCACGGCTACACCTTCGGTGGCCACCCGGTGTCGTCGGCGGTCGCCATCGCCAACCTCGACATCTTCGACAAGGAAGGCCTCAACCAGCACGTGCTGGACAACGAGGACGCCTTCTTCTCCACCCTGAAGAAGCTGCACGACCTGCCGATCGTCGGCGACGTCCGCGGCAACGGCTTCTTCTACGGCATCGAGCTCGTCAAGGACAAGGTCACCAAGGAGTCCTTCACGGACGAGGAGACCGAGCGCGTGCTCTACGGCTTCCTCTCCAAGGCGCTCTTCGAGAACGGCCTGTACTGCCGTGCCGACGACCGTGGCGACCCGGTCATCCAGCTGGCCCCGCCGCTGATCGCCGACCAGGGCACCTTCGACGAGATCGAGGGCATCCTGCGGTCGGTCCTCACCGAGGCGTGGACCAAGCTGTAGAGGTCCCCACCAGCGGGCGGCACGCCGCCCTCACGGCGTGACACCCCGGCCCGGGAGGCGTCCATCCGAGTGGATGGACGCCTCCCGGGCCGCGTGCCGTCCGTACGAACCGATCCGAATCCTTACGGTGCCCAGTGACCGACAGGCCCGTCCTTCGTTCCCCCGGACGGGGGGCACAGATCGGATCGACATCGAGGTGTACGCGATGGCCCCACCGGACAACGACGTGCTCTGGGCGCGCTCCCTGCACTGCGCCCTGGGCGGCACCGACGCCCTCGGCGACATCTCCCTCGGCGTCCGCGAGGGCGAGATCCTCGCCCTCGCCGGACCGCGCGGCAGCGGCAAGACCACCCTCCTGCGCTGCCTGTCCGGGCAGCTCGTCGCCCAGCGGGGCGAGGTCTGGTTCGAGACCTTCCCCGTCCACGCCCTGGGCACCGCCGACCGCGAACGGCTCCGCCGCGACCGCTTCGGCTGGATCGACCCCTCCCCCGGCCTCGTCCCCGAACTGACCGGCTGGGAGAACGCCGCCCTGCCGCTGCTGCTCCGCGGCGCCTCCCACCGGGCCGCGAGGAGCGCCGCCGTGGAATGGCTGGAACGCCTCGACATCGGCGACTGCGCCCGCAGGCGCCCACACGCCCTCAGCCACGCCGAGTGCCAGCGGATCGCCGTCGCCCGCGCCCTGATCACCACCCCCTCGGTGGTCTTCGCCGACGAACCCACCGCCGCCCTGCACCGCGCCGACGGCGCCCAGCTCCTGCGCACCCTGACGGCCGCCGCCCGCTCGCACGGCATCACCGTGCTCCTCGCCACCCACGACACCGAGGTCGCCGCCCTCGCCGACCGCACGGTCGGCCTCCTGGACGGGCGCCGCACCGACGGCCCGCCCCCGGCCTCCGGGGCGGAGGGCGTCGCCGCGTGCTCGCTCTCCGTCTAGCCCGCGGGTCCCACCCCCTCGTCCAGACCCGGCGGCTCCTCGTCGCCACCGCCGCCGCCGGGGTGGGCTTCCTGCTGCTCTGCACCCTCGGACACGCCGTCGGGCACCCCGACCGCTCGGGCGCCGCCGCCCTGCGTCTGCTGTGGTGCGCCCTGCCCCTCGCCGCCACCGTGCAGTTCGCCGTCGCGGTGGCCCGTACCGACCCCAGCACCCGCCCCAGGACCGGGCTGTCGGCCGTCGGCCTCGGCCCCGCCCGGCTCACCGCCATCGCCGCCGCCTCGACCGCCGTCGCCTGCGCCCTCGGCTCCGCCGTCGCCCTGCTGTGCTACCTGCACCTGCGCGGCGACCTCACGGGGCTGCCCTTCGACGGCGCCGCCGCGGAGCTCCTCGCCGCCGACCGGCCGCTGCCGCTCGCCGCCGCCCTCACCCTGCTGGCCGTCCTCCCGGTCGCCGCCGCCACCGCCGCCGGGCTCGCCCTGCGGCCCCGCACCGCGCCCGTCCCGCCGGAGGGCGCCGAACGGCCGCTGCCCACAGGACTGCCCTGGGGCATCGCCCTGGTCGCCGTCGGCCTCGCCGCCGAGACGTACGCGGGACGCGGCGGCGGCACGGGGCTCCCGCTGCCCGGCCGCTTCGACGGCAACCCGGCGGGCGTCCTGGCCGGCTGGGTCCTCACCGCCGTCGGCCTCGCCCTCGCGGGACCCGGCCTCGTTCACGGCTGCGGGCGGCTCCTCCAGGCCGTCCGGCCCGGCGCCGTCCGGCTCCTCGCGGGCCGGGTCCTCACCACCGAGTCCCACCGCCTCGGCCGCCCCCTCGGCGTGGTCGCCGCGGTCCTCTCCGGCACCTACGCGGGCGCCGCCCTGTACGCCTCGGGCCCGGCCTCCGGCGCCGTCGGACCGCTCACCGGTCTCGGCGCGGCCCTCGTCCTCGCCTGCACCACGGCCACCCTCCTGACCGCGGCCCTGGAGACCCGGCAGAGCCGGGCGGAGACCACCGGGGCCCTGCTCCGCACCGGCGCCCCGCCGAACGCCCTGCGCAAGGCGGCCCTGCTGAGGGCCGCCGCCCTCGTCGCCGTCTTCGCCCCCCTCACCTGGGCGGTCGCCGAACTGGCGGCGCTGCCGCTGAAGGGCTGACCCCACCGGGCCGCGCCGTGCCTGGCCGCGCCTTGTCTTACCTCCCCTTGCCTCGCCTCGCCTCGCCTCGCCGAGAAGGAGCCCCGTCGGGGACGGCGCCGACCGCGCCGCCCCCGACGGGGCTCCCGGCAGCCGTCCCGCTCCCGCCCGTGGCCTCCCCGCTCCAGCTACTTCCGCTGCTTCCCCTACTTCCGCCAGAACAGGTGGTGGGTCACCTCACCCCCCGGGCTCGGCACCACATCGCAGTGGTACCGGTCGTACAGCTCCTCCGGCGACTCCCACAGCCGCGACCCCGACCCCAGGACCACCGGCGACACCGCCACGTGCAGGGTGTCCACCAGGCCCGCGTCCAGGAACTCCCGGACCGTCGCCGCCCCGCCCCCGAGCCGGACGTCCTTCCCGCCGGCCGCCTCCCGCGCCATCCCGAGCGCCGTCTCCGGGTCGACGTCCACGAAGTGGAACGTGGTGTCGGAGAGCGTGAACGACGGACGCGGATGATGGGTCAGGACGAACACCGGGGTACGGAACGGCGGCTCGTCGCCCCACCAGCCGCGCCACCGCTCGTCCGGCCACGGCCCGCGCTGCGGCCCGAACTTGTTCCGGCCCATGATCTCGGCGCCGATGTTCCGGGAGTAGTCCCTGGTCAGATAGTCGTCGAGGCCCCGGCTGCCGCCCGGGTCGGTCCGCATCGGCCAGCTCGCCGTGGCCCCCGCCCAACGGAACATCGTCCCCGGGTCCGCGTGCCCGAAGGGCCGCTCCAGGCTCTGCCCCTCCCCCGCCCCGAACCCGTCCGACGAGACGTTGAAGTTCTGCACTCTGAGCAACTGCGCCACGGTTCTTCCTCCCGCGCGGTCGGCACGACGCCGACGGTCAGGAGACAGACTGCCCCGCCGCCCGGAACTCATCGCGCCCGGCTCACCCGTCCGGGCCCAGCACCACCACGTCCTCCACCCGGAACTCCACCCCGACCTCGGCGCCCTCCTCCGGCGCCTCCCGCAGCGGCAGCTCCGCCTCCAGCGAGGGCCCGTCCCCCGGACACAGCCGTACGGCCACCCGGCTGCCCCGGAACGTCCGCGAAGCCACCCGCCAGCCCACGCCCTCCGGCGCGGCCACGATCCGCACCCCGCCCGGCCTGACGAGGAGCCGCCGCTCCCCCTGCGGCGAGCCCTCGGGCACCGGCATCCTCCCCCACACGGTGTCCGCGGCCCGCCCGCTCACCCGCGCCGCCACCACGTTGTCGAAACCGAGGAACCGGGCCACGAACTCCGACGCCGGACGCGCCCACACCTCCACGGGCGCACCCGTCTGGGCGATCCGCCCGTCCCGCATCACCACCACCCGGTCGGCCAGCGCGAACGCCTCGCCCTGGTCGTGGGTCACCGCCAGGACCGTCGTGCCCAGCCGCCCGAACAACTCCCGCAGCTCCACCACGAGCCGCTCCCGCAGCCCCCGGTCCAGCTGCCCCAGTGGTTCGTCCAGCATCAGCAGCCGGGGGCGCGGCGCCAGGGCCCGCGCGAGCGCCACCCGCTGCTGCTCGCCGCCGGAGAGCGCGGCCACGGAGCGCCGCCCGGCGCCCGGCAGCCCGACGAGGTCGAGCAGTTCCGCGACCCGTTCCGCCCGCTCGGTCCGGGGGACGCCGTGCATCCGCAGGCCGAAGCCGACGTTCCCGGCGACGTCCCGCTGCGGGAACAGCTGGTGGTCCTGGAACATCAGGCCCACGCCCCGCCGGTGCACCGGCACCCCGTCCTGGTCGGCCCCGGCAAGCAGCACCCGGCCGCCGTCCAGCGGCTGGAGTCCGGCCACCGCCCGCAGCAGTGTCGACTTGCCGCTGCCGCTGGGCCCGAGCACACAGACCGTCTCGTGTTCGGCGACCGCCAGGTCCACCGCGTCGAGCACGGCCCGCTCCCCGAACCGTACGGTCGCCCCTTCCAGTCTCAGCATCAGAACTCCCCGGAGGTCCGGTCGTTCCGGAGCCGTTCGAGCACCAACAGGGACACCGCGCACACCACCATGAGGATCGTCGAGAGGGCCATGGCCTGGCCGTAGTTGAGTTCGCCCGGACGTCCGAGCAGCCGCGCCACCGCCACCGGCAGCGTCGGGGCGTCGGCGCGGGCGATGAACACGGTCGCGCCGAACTCGCCCAGCGAGACGGCGAACGCGAACCCGGCGGCGACCAGCAGCGCCCGCCACACCAGCGGCAGGTCCACCTCGCGCCAGGCCCGCCACGGCGACGCGCCGAGCACCGCCGCCGCCTCCCGCAGCCGCTCGTCCACCGCCCGCAGCACCGGCAGCATCGTCCGTACCACGAAGGGGACACCGACCAGGGCCTGTGCGAGCGGTACGAGGATCCAGCTGGACCGCAGATCGAACGGCGGCTCGTCGAGCGTGATCAGGAAACCGAAGCCGACGGTCACCGCGGACACCCCGAGCGGCAGCATCAGCAGGGCGTCGAAGCCCCGGACGAGCCGCGCGGCCCGCCCGGCCCGCCCGCTCCGCCAGGTCAGCGCCGCCGCCGCGAGCCCGCCGACGAGAACCGCGATGCCGGTCGCCGCCGCCGCGTACCGCAGCGAGTTCCCGATCGCCTCCAGCGGCGGGACGAGGAAGGTGCCGGACTCGTCCAGCGTGCCGAGGGCCCGGTAGTAGCCGAGGCCGTACCCGTGGGGTCCGGCGAAGGACCGCTCCACCAGCACCCCCAGCGGCAGCAGGATCAGCAGCGCGACCGAGAGCAGCACCCCGCCGAGCAGCGTCCACTGTCCGGCGCCGCGCGGCCGGCGCGCGGTCCGCTCCGGCGGTACGAGCCGCAGCGCCGTCTCCCGGCGCCGTACCGTCCGGGCGTGCACGGCCAGGATCAGGCCCACCGCCACGAACTGCGTGAGCGTCAGGACGGCGGCCGTCGGCAGGTCGAGCAGCCGCGCGGTCTGCCGGTAGATCTCCGCCTCCAGGGTGGAGTACGCGCCCCCGCCGAGGATCTGCACGATGCCGAAGGAGGTGAACGTGAACAGGAAGACCATCAGCGCGGCGGCGGCCACCGAGGGCACGAGGGCGGGCAGCGTCACCGTCCGCCACGCCGTCCACCGCGAGGCGCCGAGGACCCGGGCCGCCTCCTCCTGGCGCGGGTCCAGCTGCGACCAGAGCCCGCCCACGGTCCGTACGACCACGGCGTAGTTGAAGAACACATGGGCGAGGAGGATCGCCCAGACGCTGGTGTCGAGCCGCAGCCCCCACAGCTCGTCCGTCAGCCCGTTCCGGCCGACGAGCGCGAGGAACGCGGTGCCGACGAGGACCGTGGGCAGCACGAACGGGACCGTGACCACGGCCCGCAGGACGCCCTTGCCCGGGAAGTCGAAGCGGGCGAAGACGTACGCCCCCGGCAGCGCGACGAGCAGGGTCAGCGCCGTCGACGCCAGCGCCTGCCAGAGCGTGAAGCCGAGGACGTCGAGGATCTCCGGGCGGGCCAGGGTGTCCCCGATCCGGCCGAGCCGCCAGCTGCCGTCGGGCCGCAGTCCCCGGTCCACGATCGACACGACGGGCCAGGCGAAGAAGACCGCGAAGAACGCGACGGGCAGGGCCATCAGGCCCAGCCGCGTCACGTTCCCTCGGACGTCGCGCCCTACTTCACGGCCAGCGACGACCACTGCTGGATCCACCCGTCACGCTTCGCGGCGATCTTCTCCGGCGCCATCGTCTCCGGCTTGTCCACGACCACGCCGTGCTTCGTGAACAGCTCGGGCAGCACCGCGTCCGTCACCACCGGGTTGACGAACATCTGGAGCGGCATGTCCTCCTGGAACGTCTTCGAGATCAGGAAGTCGATCAGCGCCTTGCCGCCCTCGGGGTTCTTCGCCCCGGTCAGCAGCCCCGCGAACTCGGTCTGCCGGAAGCAGGTGCCGGTGGACACCCCAGTCGGCGCCACCTTCGGCTGCGGCTCCCCGTAGAGCACCTCGACCGGGGGGCTGGAGGCGTACGACACGACGAGCGGCCGGTCGCCCTTGGCCTGCTTGCCCCCGGCCGAACCGGAGAACTCCTGGTTGTAGGCCAGCTCCCAGCTGTCGACGGTCTTCACGCCGTTGGCCCTGAGCTTCGACCAGTAGCCCGGCCAGCCGTCGTCGCCGTACTTGGCGGCGGTGCCGAGCAGGAAACCGAGCCCCGGGGACGACCGCTCGGGGTTCTCCACCACGAGGAGGTCCTTGTAGGCGGGCTTCACCAGGTCGTCGAAGGTGACCGGCGGCGCCAGCTTCCTGTCCGCGAAGTACTTCTTGTCGTAGTTGACGCAGATGTCCCCGGAGTCGACCGGGGTCACCCGGTGCTCCTTGTCCAGCCGGTACGCGGCCGGGACCCGGTCCAGTCCCTTCGCCTCGTACGGGACGAAGATCCCGTTGTCGAGGGCGCGGGACAGCAGCGTGTTGTCGACGCCGAAGAAGACGTCACCCTGCGGAGAGCCCTTGGTCAGGATCTCCTTGTTCACCGCCTCGCCCGCGTCCCCGCTCTTGAGGACCTTCACGGTGAATCCGGTCCGCTTCGTGAACTCCGCCAGCACCTCCTTGGAGGCGTTGAAGGAGTCGTGGCTCACGAGGGTCACGGTCTTCGGCGCGGGCGCGCCGGACTTCCCCGCCGCCTCGCGGGCGTCGTCCGCCCCGCACGCGGCCAGCGTGGTGACGCCCAGCGCCGCGACGAGCGCGACGGCGGCCGCCTTCTTGGTGCTCACTGACATTCCTCCTGGGTGTGACCAGGAAGAGACGCGGCCCCGCCCACCCGGAGGTGGGCAGGGCGCAACAGCTCGAGTTACGACCGAACTTCCTACCCAGAATGACCTGGGCGAGGTTCAGAGGGTCTGCGGCCTGACGGTCACCGCACTCTCAGCGCTGTGGCGCTCCCCTGTCGGAATATGAAGATGTGTTCGACCTCAGAGTACAAGGTCAGCGCTCGGCGGCCGCCAGCTGTCCACAGGCGCCCTCGATCTCCTGGCCCCGGGTGTCCCGCACGGTCACGGGCACCCCGTGCCGGGCGATGGCCTCGACGAACGCCTTCTCGTCCTCGGGACGGGACGCGGTCCACTTCGAGCCGGGCGTCGGGTTCAGCGGGATGAGGTTGACGTGCACCCGCTTGCCCTTGAGCAGCCGTCCGAGGAGGTCACCGCGCCAGGCCTGGTCGTTGATGTCCCGGATGAGGGCGTACTCGATCGAGATCCGGCGACCGGACTTCTCCGCGTACTCCCAGGCGGCGTCCAGGACCTCCCGCACGTTCCAGCGGGTGTTCACCGGCACCAGGGTGTCGCGCAGCTCGTCGTCGGGCGCGTGCAGGGAGACCGCGAGACGGCACTTGAAGCCCTCGTCGGCGAAGCGCAGCATCGCGGGGACGAGCCCGACGGTGGAGACGGTGATCCCGCGCTGGGAGAGGCCGAGCCCGTCCGGCTCGGGGTCGGTCAGCCGCCGGATGGCGCCGACGACCCGCTTGTAGTTGGCGAGCGGCTCGCCCATTCCCATGAACACGATGTTCGAGAGGCGGGCGGGCCCGCCGGGGACCTCGCCGTCGCGCAGCGCGCGCATCCCGTCGACGATCTGGTGCACGATCTCGGCGGTCGACAGGTTCCGGTCGAGGCCCGCCTGTCCGGTCGCGCAGAACGGGCAGTTCATCCCGCATCCGGCCTGCGAGGAGATGCACATCGTCACCCGGTCCGGGTAGCGCATGAGCACCGACTCGACCAGCGTGCCGTCGTGCAGCCGCCAGAGCGTCTTACGGGTGGTGTCGTCGTCGCAGGACAGGTGCCGCACCACCGACATCAGGTCGGGCAGCAGCTCGCCGGCCAGCTTCTCCCGCGAGGCGGCGGGGATGTCGGTCCACTCGGCGGGATCGTGCGCGTACCGCGCGAAGTAGTGCGCCGACAGCTGCTTGGCGCGGAAGGGCTTCTCACCGATGGCGGCGACGGCTTCCTTCCGCTCGGCGGGCGACAGGTCCGCGAGGTGCCGCGGCGGCTGCTTGGCACCGCGCGGGGCGACGAAAGTGAGTTCTCCGGGGGTCGGACGGGCCACGACGGGCGTCTCCTCAGGACGACGAGGTCTGGCACCACCCGACGGGCGGGGAACCACGGCGGCACACTGCCGGAGCCGGGACCTCAGGATCACCCCCGCGGCAGCGGGGCGTACGAAGGGCTCGCGACGCGGTGCGCCACGAGCCCTTCCAGAGTACCCGCTGTCCGTCAACCCGTTCCGACGAAGAGCGCGAGCAGCAGCCAGACCACCGGCGCCGTCGGCAGCAGCGAGTCCAGCCGGTCCATGATGCCGCCGTGACCGGGCAGCAGCGTGCCCATGTCCTTGATGCCCAGGTCACGCTTGATCATCGACTCGCCGAGGTCGCCGAGCGTCGCGCTCGCCGCCACCGCGAGGCCGAGGACCAGACCCTGCCACCAGACGCCGTCGTCGATCAGGAACTGCATGCACAGCGCGCCCGCCGCCATCGCGAACGTCACCGCGCCGACGAGCCCCTCACGGGTCTTTCCGGGGCTGATCCTCGGGGCCAGCTTGTGCTTGCCGAACCGCCAGCCGATCGCGTACGCCCCGGTGTCGCTGACCACGGTCAGGAGCAGGAACGTGAGGACCCGCTGCGGACCGTCGTCGGCGGCGAGCAGCAGCGCCACGAAGGTCGCCAGGAACGGCACGTAGAACGCGGCGAACACCCCCGCCGTGACGTCCCTCAGATACCCCTCGGGGGGCTCCGTCATCCGCCACACGAGCACCGCGAGCGCCGTCAGGGCCATCGCCACCCAGGCGCCCTCGGCACCCCGGAGGTAACCGGCGACGACCATCGCCGCGCCACCGACCGCGAGCGGAACCAGCGGCGCCTTGATGGCCTTGCGCTCCTGGAGACGGGAGGTCAGCTCCCACAGGCCCACGACCACGGCGACCACGAGCACGCCGACGAACGCCGGCTTCCAGAACAGCGACGCGATGATGACGACGCCGAGTCCGACCCCGACCCCTATGGCAGCGCCCAGATCGCGCCCCGCGCTCTTCTTCTGCCGGGGCTCCGACGGCGGCCCGGACGGCGGAGGCGGGGTGGGGCTGGGCATGGGCTCCTGCGGGTGCTCGTGCGGCGTCTCGTCACGGAACAGGGGACCGCTCGGGTGAGCGGCCCCCCGGCCGTGATCGTCCTGGAATCCGCCGGCGGGAACGTCGGGCACGATGGGCATGGGGCGAGTCTGCGGTGCCCCGTGCCGATCGTGTGCGGGACCCGCCGGGACGGGCCCCTGGTCGGGTCCCCCACGGCCGGAACCGGCCGGGGCCCCCCAGGATGAGTCGTTCATCAGACCTCGAGCAGCTCGGCTTCCTTGTGCTTGAGCAGCTCGTCCACCTGCGCGCCGTACTTCGCGGTGGTGTCGTCGAGCTCCTTCTCGCCGCGGCGGCCCTCGTCCTCGCCGACCTCGCCGTCCTTGACGAGCTTGTCGATGGTCTCCTTGGCCTTGCGGCGGACCGCGCGGATCGAGATCTTCGAGTCCTCGGCCTTGCCCTTGGCGACCTTGATGTACTCCCGGCGGCGCTCCTCCGTCAGCTCGGGGAACACCACCCGGATGATGTTGCCGTCGTTGCTCGGGTTGACCCCGAGGTCCGAGTCGCGGATGGCCTGCTCGATGTTGCGCAGCGCGCTCTTGTCGAACGGGGTCACCACGGCCATCCGGGGCTCCGGGACGGAGAAGGAAGCCAGCTGGTTGATGGGGGTGATGGCGCCGTAGTAGTCCGCCACGATCTTGTTGAACATCGCCGGGTGCGCACGGCCGGTGCGGATCGCGGCGAAGTCCTCCTTGGCGACCACGACGGCCTTCTCCATCTTCTCCTCGGCCTCGAGGAGGGTCTCTTCGATCACCACTTGCTCCTGCGTGTCGTCGCGTTGGGTCCTGCACGGTGTACGACCGGCAGGGCTCTGTCCATCCCCTTGCGGGGGGTTTCCCCGGTTCGGGTCAGGCCCGGGTGCCCTGGTCGCTCACGAGCGTGCCGATCTTCTCACCCTTCACCGCGCGAGCGATATTGCCCGCGGTGAGGAGTTCGAAGACGAGGATCGGGAGGTTGTTGTCCCGGCACAGCGTGATGGCGGTGGCGTCCGCGATCTTGAGGTCGCGGGAGATCACCTCGCCGTACTCCAGCGCGTCGAACTTGACCGCGTCGGGGTTGGCCCTGGGGTCGGAGTCGTAGACGCCGTCCACGCCGTTCTTGCCCATCAGCAGGGCTTCGGCGTCGATCTCCAGGGCACGCTGGGCGGCGGTCGTGTCGGTGGAGAAGTACGGCATGCCCATGCCCGCGCCGAAGATCACGACGCGCCCCTTCTCCAGGTGGCGCACGGCGCGCAGCGGGATGTACGGCTCGGCGACCTGCCCCATGGTGATGGCGGTCTGGACGCGGGAGTCGATGCCTTCCTTCTCCAGGAAGTCCTGGAGGGCGAGGCAGTTCATCACGGTGCCGAGCATTCCCATGTAGTCGGAGCGGGCCCGGTCCATGCCGCGCTGCTGGAGCTCGGCGCCCCGGAAGAAGTTGCCACCGCCGATGACCACCGCGATCTCCGCGCCGTCGCGGACCACGGCCGCGATCTCACGCGCGACCGCGTGCACGACGTCGGGGTCGACGCCGAGGCCGGTACCGCCGGAGAATGCCTCTCCTGACAGCTTCAGCATGAAGCGGCCGGTCCTGCTACCGGTGCCGCTGTTGTCGCCCTGTACGGCGCCCTGGTTCATGGAGATCTCCTCGTGCACATACGAAGGAGGCCATTGCCTTGGGTCCTCGCGGTATCCCGTGCGGCAATGGCCTCCTCGTCAGATCTGCGGTCGTCCTGCGCGGGCGCGGACGACTGCTTCAGACCCTATCGGGGTCCGGTGTCCGTCGCGTTCGCGGACGGACTCAGATGCCGACCTTGATGCGGGTGAAGCGCTTCAGGGTGACACCGGCCTCGTCCAGGATCTGCTGGACCGACTTCTTGTTGTCCAGGGCGTACGCCTGGCCGAGCAGCGTGGCGTCCTTGAAGAAGCCGTTGACGCGACCCTCGACGATCTTCGGGAGCGCGGCCTCGGGCTTGCCCTCGGCGCGGGTGGTCTCCTCGGCGACGCGACGCTCGGTCTCGACGACCTCGGCCGGGACGTCCTCACGGGTGAGGTACTTCGGCGCGAAGGCGGCGATGTGCTGGGCGACACCCTTGGCGACGTCGGCGTCGGCCTTGTCGAACTCGACGAGGACACCGATCTGCGGCGGCAGGTCGGGCATCGTGCGGTGCATGTACGCGTAGACGAAGCCGTCGGCGTACTGCGCGAAGCGGTCGAGGACGATCTTCTCGCCGAGGTTGGCGTTGGCCTCGTCGACGTACGCCTGCACGGTCTTGCCGGCCTCGATCTCGGAGGCGAGCAGCGCCGCCAGATCGGCCGGGGCGGTGGCGGCGACGTGCTTGGCGAGCTCGGCGGCGACGGCCTGGAACTTGTCACCCTTGGCGACGAAGTCCGTCTCGCACTTCAGCTCGACGAGGACACCGGAGGTGTTGTCGTCGGCGATGAGGGAGACCACGGCGCCGTTCTCGGCAGAGCGGCCCTCGCGCTTGGCGACGCCCTTCTGACCCTTGATGCGCAGCGCCTCGACGGCCTTGTCGACGCTGCCGTCGGCCTCGTCCAGGGCCTTCTTGCAGTCCATCATGCCGGCGCCGGTGAGCTCGCGGAGCTTCTTGACGTCAGCGGCGGTGTAGTTCGCCATGAGTCTGTTTCTCTCTCGAAGTCTGAAAGATCGGGCGGGTCCACGGGTGGACGGCGGGGGCTTCGTGGGCCCCCGCCGTCACCACCCGAAGGTCCTGAAGGGTCAGGCCTGCTCGGCGTCGGCGGCCGGAGCCTCGACGGCCTCGACGGCGGCCGGGGCCTCGGTGGCCTCGGCGTCCGCGACCTTCTCGGTCTCGGCGGAGGTCTGGACCTCGGCGACCTCAGCGGCCTCGACGGTCTCGTCGGCCTTCTTGTCGCCCTCGAGCAGGTCGCGCTCCCACTCGGCGAGCGGCTCGCCCGCGGCCTTCTCGCCCGGCTTCGAGTCACCGGTCGCGGCACCGGAGCGGGCGATGAGGCCCTCGGCGACGGCGTCGGCGATCACGCGGGTGAGCAGGGTGACGGAGCGGATGGCGTCGTCGTTGCCCGGGATCTTGTAGTCGACCTCGTCGGGGTCGCAGTTGGTGTCGAGGATCGCGACGACCGGGATGCGGAGCTTGCGCGCCTCACCGACGGCGATGTGCTCCTTCTTGGTGTCGACGATCCAGACGGCGCTCGGGACCTTCTGCATCTCGCGGATGCCACCGAGGGTCTTCTCGAGCTTGGTCTTCTCGCGGGAGAGGACCAGGAGCTCCTTCTTGGTGAGGCCGGAGGCGGCCACGTCCTCGAAGTCGATCTGCTCGAGCTCCTTGAGGCGCTGCAGACGCTTGTAGACGGTCGAGAAGTTGGTGAGCATGCCACCGAGCCAACGCTGGTTGACGTAGGGCATGCCGACGCGCGACGCCTGCTCGGCGATGGCCTCCTGCGCCTGCTTCTTCGTACCGACGAACATGATCGAGCCACCGTGCGCGACGGTCTGCTTGACGAACTCGAAGGCGCGGTCGATGTACGACAGCGACTGGAGCAGGTCGATGATGTAGATGCCGTTGCGCTCGGTGAAGATGAAGCGCTTCATCTTCGGGTTCCAGCGACGGGTCTGGTGACCGAAGTGGACGCCGCTCTCCAGCAGCTCCCGCATCGTGACGACGGCCATGGCCATCTCCTTGGTTTTCTCGGTTGTTTTGTCCTGACGCCCCGGCGCGCCATGCCCACGAGGGACCGAAAGGCGCTGCCACGGCCGGTGAGGGCAGTGGCGGGGCGTGCGAAGTCGACCCGGTGACCCGGGTCGCCATAGGAAGTGTACGGGACCGGTGGAGCAGCGGGTGACGGCGCTGTCCACAACGGGTGGGCGGTCCACAGGAACCGCCGGGGCCCGGCGGAGGGCGGGACGGGACGGGAGCCTGGCTCCATGTCTCTCACCACCGCGGTCCTGACCCTCGCCCTGACCCTGCCCCTGCCCTCCGGGCTCCTGGGGCCCTTTCCCGGCCCGATGGGGCACGGCTCCGGCGCTCCCGGATACGGCTCCGGCACTCCGGGGTTCGGCTCCGGCTCTCCGGGGTTCGGCTCCCCCGGGCCCGGCTCCGTGTGGCCGGTGGGGCCTCCGCCTCCGCCGGTCCTGCGGGGCTGGGAGCCGCCGCCCGGTCCCTACGCCCCCGGCCACCGCGGGGTGGATCTCGCCGCCGTGGCGGGCACCCCGGTGCTGGCGCCGGTCGCGGGCACGGTCTCCTTCGCGGGCCCCGTGGGCGGCCGGGGCGTCCTCACCCTGACGCTGCCGGCGGGGGCTGGGACGGGGATGGGGACGGGGCCAGGGGTGCCCCCACTGCGCACCACGTTCTCGCCGGTGGTTCCCCTGGTGGCGGTGGGTGACCGGGTCGCTCCCGGCACTCCGGTCGCCCGGGTCGCCCCCGGCGCCCACTGCGCGCGGGACTGTCTCCACTGGGGCCTGCTGAGGGGCGAGCGGTATCTGAACCCGCTCGTCCTCATGGAACGCGAACCGTCCCGCCTGCTACCGCTCCCGCCCCTGCCCCCGTACGCCGACTGAGACCGATGGCAGGGATGCTCCTGAGAGGGATGGCTCGTGGGGCTGGGGGCTCACGGTGTGGTGCCCGGTGAAAGCTCCGGGGTCCTGTGGCTCTGGAGGCTCGCAACGGGACGAAGCCCCGTAATGCCCCGTGATGCCCCCTTGCCCCGGACGGCCCGGCCCGTCGATGGGCTCTCTCCCCGGAGGAGGGAGCGTCCGGTGCCGACCGGCTCAGGCCGCGGAGCCGCCGTCGGCGACCCCGTTGACTCCGTGCAGGGCCATGGCGACCGCCGCCTCGGCGATCTCCGTCGGATCCTCGGCCACGCCGAGTTCGATACGGCGGACGGCCGCGTCGACGACGCCCTGGAGGAGCATGGCACCGAGGCGGGGCTGCCGCTGGCCCAGCTCCGCGAGGGCCTCGACGATCATCGCGACGAGACCGCCGTGGGCGGCCCGGATCTTCTCGCGGGCTCCGTCGTCCAGCTCGCTGGCCGAAATGGCGACGACCGCGCGGTGACGCCGGTCGCCGACCAGTTCCAGCTGGGTGCGGACGTACGCCTCGACCTTGCCCTGCGGGGTCCCGGCACCGTCCATGGCCAGCTCGACCTCGGCGGCCCAGACGGGGAAGTCGACGGCGCACAGTTCCTCGACCACGGCCGCGCGCGACCGGAAGTACTCGTACACGGAGGAACGGGCCAGGCCCGTCCGCTCGGCGAGGGCGGGGAAGGTCAACGCCTCCGTACCACCCTCGGACAGCAGGGATCGCGCGGCGTCCAGGAGGGCGCCGCGCTGCATCGTCCGGTGCTCGGCCACCGAGGCCGCTCGAATCCTGGGCACGGGTCCACTGTACGACCGGCCGGCGGCGGTCAGCGTCCGACGTCGGCCAGCTTGGCCCGGAGCTGGAGGACGGACTTGGTGTGGATCTGGCTGACACGGCTCTCGGTGACGCCGAGGACATGGCCGATCTCGGCCAGGGTGAGGCCCTCGTAGTAGTAGAGCGTGACGACGGTCTTCTCCCGCTCGGGGAGCGTGTTGATGGCGCGGGCGAGCAGTCGGCGCAGTTCGCGGCCCTCGGCGACCTCGACCGGGTTGTCGGCGGCCGTGTCCTCCAGGGTGTCCATCAGGGAGAGCCGGTCGCCGCCCTCGCCGCCGACGTGCAGGAGCTCTTCCAGGGCCACGACGTTCGCCAGGGACAACTGGCTGAAAACCGCGTGCAGTTCCTCCAGCGTGATGTCCATCTCGGCGGCCACCTCGCTCTCCGAGGGGGTACGCCTGAGCTGGGCTTCGAGGGTGGCGTAGGCGCGCTCGACGTTGCGCGCCTTCTGGCGCACCGAGCGGGGGATCCAGTCGAGAGCGCGCAGTTCGTCGATCATGGCGCCGCGGATCCGGGTGATCGCGTAGGTCTCGAACTTGATGGCACGCTCGACGTCGAACTTCTCGATGGCGTCGATGAGGCCGAAGACCCCGGAGGAGACGAAGTCGGCCTGTTCCACATTGGACGGGAGGCCGACACTGACGCGTCCGGCGACATATTTGACGAGCGGCGAGTAGTGCAGGATCAGCTGCTCCCGCAGGCGCTCGTCTCCCGTGTCCTTGTACGACCGCCAGAGCTCGTCGAGGGAGGTCGGTGCGGGTGGTCGCACGGTGCCCCGGGCTGCTGGGGGCACCGCAGCGCGGTCAGACCCGGAGGTGTGCTGGGGCATGTGTTGCCTTGAGCCGTTCTGCTGTCGGATGTGCAGATGTGGGTGTCCTGGGGGGAATCCTGGTGAGCGTAGCGTGAGTGGGCCGTAGCGGTGAGCGAACGTCGGTGGATCGCGCCGCGCCGGGGGACCACCGTCGTTCATGCCTTCGAACCCGGGCCGTGGCGCGCGTCGGCCCTCCGGGTGCCGCCGAGAGAACTCGCTTGTTCATCTCCATCACCCTTTCACCCGAATGCTCCGGGTCAAGTACCGCCTCGCCGCGCGTTCGACGTCAGGGTGGCGGTGTTCGTCAACCGCCAGCCCTCCCCGTGCCGTTGCACGAAGCCCAGGGAGTGCAGTTCGTAGAGCCTGGCGAGGGTGTCGTCGGGGGCGGTCCCGGCCCGCCGGGCGATGACGGTCGCGGGAGTGGGTCCACCGGCGGGCACCGCTTCGAGGACCTGCCGGGCGGCGGGGGCGAGGAGGTCTCGGGGAAGGACGGGCCCCCGGCGTGTCGGGGCGAGCTGCCCCATGGCTCCCACGAGTTCGACGACCTCGTCGGCGTCGCTGACCAGGGTGGCCTCGCCCCGCAGGAGTTCGTGGACTCCGGCGGAGAGCCCGCTGGTGACGGGGCCGGGGACACCCATGGTGTGGCGGCCCAGACGCGCGGCGACGCGGGCGGTGACGAGGGAGCCGCTGCGGTGCCGCGCCTCGATGACGACGGTCCCCCGGGTGAGGGCGGCGATGAGCCGGTTGCGGAGGATGAAGCGGCTCGGCGTGGGATGACTCCCCGGCGGCAACTCCCCCACCACCAGGCCCTGTTCGGCGATACGATCGATGAGCTGCTGATGGCCCCGGGGGTAGGCGGTGTCGACGCCGCAGGCGAGGACGGCGACGGTGGCGCCGCCCGCGGCGAGCGCGCCCCGGTGGGCGGCGCCGTCGATGCCGTAGGCAGCTCCGGAGACGACGACCCAGCCCTGGCGGGCGAGGCCCGTGGCGAGGTCGGTGGCGGTGTGGGCGCCGTACGGGGTGCAGGCGCGCGCGCCGACCAGGGCGACCGACCGGAGGGCCCAGGTCCGCAGGTCGGCGGGGCCCCTGACCCAGAGGCCGAGGGGGCGGGTGTCTCCGAGGTCGTCGAGTTGACGCGGCCATTCGATGTCCCCGGGGACGACGAACCGGCCACCGAGCCGGTGCACGGCGTCGAGGTCACGGACGGGGTCGGCGGAATTGGCACGGATACGCCAAGACGCGACGCGTTTCGCCCCGGTCCCGGGGAAGGGGTCGTCGCCCGGCCCCGGGAACGCACCGCTCATGGCCGATGCCAGAGCCGATGCCAGAGAGGTGTGCGTGAGGGATGGGGCCCTGGTGGCACCGGCGGAACCTGCGGCATCCGGGACAGCCGGGATACCGGGGAGAACCGGGACAGCCGGGATACCGGGGAATACCGGGACAGCCGGAATAGCCGAAAGGCCAGTGGCACCGGGGACGCCCGGCCTCCCGGCGGCCTCCCGGGCCCTGCTGCCACCCGAGACGTCCGGGGCGCCGTAGGCATCCGAGACGTCCGGGGCGCCAGAGCTGCCCAGAGCACCTGAGCTGCCTGAGCCGCCTGAGCCGCCTGAGCCGCCTGAGGCATCCAAGCGGCCCGGGATGCCCGAGACATCTGCGGCGCCTGAGGCGTCCAGGGCGTCCGGGCCGCCCGTGAGGTACCGAGCGGTGTGGGGTTCCCGGTCCTCCCCGGCGCCGGGTCGGGCCGGTGTCCCGAGGAGGTGGGCGAGGAAGCCGATGGCTCCGTACCGGCGGAGCCATCGTCCCGCGTGTTCGTCGCCGGGCTCGACGGCCCGGCTGAGGGCGGCGCGGGCGAGCCGCTCGTCGGTGGAGGGCCGGAGGGTCATGAGCGCTCCCCCGTCGTGACGGGAACGCCCCGGGGGACGCCGGTGCGCAGTTCGAGGGCGAGGGCGACGTCCTGGTGGTCGGGCCGGTCGTGGCCCGCGAGGTCCGCGAGGGTCCAGGCGACCCGGAGGACCCGGTCGATCCCCCGGGCGGTGAGCAGCCCGCGCTCCATGTCGCGCTCCGCCTCGACGAGGGCCCCGGAAGCCGCCGGGTACCGGGTGCGCAGTTCGTGGCCGGGGATCTCGCTGTTGACCCGCCAGGGGGTGTCGGAGAGGCGCGCGGCGGCGCGGGCGCGGGCCTCTCCGACACGTTCGGCGACGGCGGTGGTGCTCTCGCCCCGGCCGCCCCTGCCGAGGAGGTCGGCGCGGGTGACGGGTTCGGCTTCGATCCGGAGGTCGACGCGGTCGAGGAGGGGTCCGGAGAGACGCGCCTGGTAGCGGCGGACGACAGCGGCGGTGCATTCGCAGCCGGAGCCGTGCCGGGTGTGGCGCCCGCAGGGGCAGGGATTGGCCGCCAGGGCGAGGAGGAAGCGGGCGGGGAGCCGGACGACTCCGGCGGCGCGGGCGATGACGACGTGTCCGGACTCCAGGGGCTGGCGGAGGGCGTCGAGTGCCTTTCCCGAGAATTCGGGAGCTTCGTCCAAGAAGAGGATGCCCCGGTGGGCGAGGGAGACGGCGCCGGGTCGTGGGAGGCCGTTCCCGCCGCCGACGAGGGACTGCATGGTGGCGGAGTGGTGGGGTGCGCAGTAGGGGGCGCGGCGGACGAGGGGCTGGCCCGGCGGGAGGAGGCCCGCGACGGAGTGGACGGCGGTGACTTCGAGGGCTTCCTGTCGGGTGAGGGGCGGGAGGATGCCGGGGAGCCGCTCGGCCAGCATGGTCTTCCCCGCGCCGGGCGGGCCGGAGAGGAGCAGGTGGTGGCTGCCCGCCGCGGCGACTTCGAGGGCGCGGCGGGCCCGGTGCTGTCCGGCGACGTCGGCCAGGTCGGGGCCTTCGGCCGGGTCGGCGTCGAGTCCGGTGCCGAGGCCCGCGCCGGGGACGAGGAGCCCGGCGAGCATGGAGTCCGGGCGGCCCTCCTCGGTGGGTTCCTCCTCGGGAACGGGTTCGTCGGTGAGGACCGCGATGAGCTGGCGGAGGCTGCGGATGCCGAGGACGGAGACGCCGGGGACGAGGGACGCCTCGCCTGCGGTCTGTTCGGGGACGACGACCTGCTGGTACCCGGCGTCGGCCGCGGCGAGGACGGCGGGGAGGACGCCGCGGACGGGCCGGACGCGCCCGTCGAGTCCCAGCTCGCCGATGAGGACCAGGTCGGCGATGGTGCGCGGGTCGATCCGTTCGGCCGCGGCGAGCACCGCTGCGGCGACGGCCAGATCGAATCCGGAACCCCCCTTGGGGACGGACGCCGGGCTGAGGCCGACGGTCAGCTTCTTCTGGGGCCACTCGGCGCCGGAGTTGGCGACGGCGGCGCGGACACGGTCACGGCTCTCGGTGAGGCTCTTGTCGGGGAGACCGACCAGGGTGAAGGCGGCGACGCCCGGTTCGAGGTCGGCCTGGACCTCGACGACGACGCCTTCGACGCCGACGAGGGCCACGGAGCAGGTGCGGGCGAAGCCCATCTCAGGCCACCCCCCGGGCGTGGGTGAGGACGGGGGCGCCCCGCCGGGGAAGGACGATGCCGACGAGGTCGATCCGGATGCCGCCGTCGGGCGCGGGGGTGTCCGTGCGGTCGAGCCAGCAGTCGGCGAGGCGGCGCAGGCGCGCGGCCTTGCGCGGTGTGACGGCGGCCATCGGGTGCTCGTAGGCGCCGTGGCGTCGGGTCTTGACCTCGCAGATCACCAGGGTGTCGTGATCCCGGGCGACGATGTCGATCTCGCCGGTGCGACCGCACCGCCAGTTGCGGGCGAGGATGCGCAGTCCGGTGGCGGTGAGCCGTCGGGCCGCCAGCTCCTCGCCGTACCGCCCGAGGGCCCGGGTCGCGTGTGACCTGCCCGTCCCGCCCGGCGGCCGGACCGTGCCGCTCGTCGGGGCCGTACCCCGTGTCCCGTGCGCGGGGCACGTGCGGTCCGCCGGGCAGGTGCGGTCCGCCGAGGGCACCCGCCCCGTGCGGGGCGCCGGGTCCGTGCCGGATTCCTGGTCCGCGGGTCCGGCGCGATCCGCGGATCCGTGGAAATCGGTGGGTCCGGTGCGAGCGGTCGGTCCGGTGGGTCCGGTGCGATCCGCAGGGCCCGTGCGGCTGGTCTCGTGGGTCGTGTTCATGTGACCACCTCCGTCACCGACTGTGACGGAGGCAGGCGGATCGTGTGCGGCGCTGTGGACGGCCGGAGACCTGTGGAGAACCCGCTCACCCGGGCGGGTGAGGCGGGGTCAGCTGCCGGGCAGTTCGAGGTCGCTCTTGTTGAGCTCCTCGATGTTCACGTCCTTGAAGGTGAGGACACGGACCTGCTTGACGAACCTGGCCGGCCTGTACATGTCCCAGACCCAGGCGTCGGCCATGCTCACCTCGAAGAAGACCTCGCCCTGGACCGAGTGGACCTGCATCTCGTAGTCGTTGGTGAGATAGAAGCGCCGCTCGGTCTCGATCACGTATTTGAACAGCCCGACGACGTCGCGGTACTCCCGGTAGAGCTTCAGCTCCATCTCGGTCTCGTACTTCTCGAGGTCCTCGGCGCTCATGGCATGTTCCCCTTCAGCCGTGCGTCCCCCCATTGTGCGCCAACCGTCCGCGCCCCTAGACGATTTCAGGGGCGAGGACCACCGGCGCACTCGGAGGTCCCTCGTCGAGCAGCGTGCGCAGCAGCTCGGCGAGTCTGGTCGGGTACACCGTCTCATGGGCCGCGGACAGTTCGGCGGAGGTCCACCATCTGAGGCCCGTGACGCTGCGCGTCTCCAGCTCGGTGAGCGCCTCGGGCCGGGGCTCGGCCTCGGGTCCCCGGGTGCGGGCCAGGTAGTACCACTCGTCCTGCTCCCAGCGCCGCCCGTCGAAGGGGAAGGCGCAGTACCGCTTCCAGAGCACCGGGCCGAGGTCCACCTCGGTGATGCCGGTCTCCTCGGCGAGTTCGCGCCGGGCGGCCTCCTCGTGGCTCTCGGTGCCTTCGAGACCGCCGCCGGGGGTGAACCACCAGGTGTCCCCGGGGTCGTCGGGCTCCCGTCCGTGCATGAGGAGGACCCGGTCGTCGGGGTCGAGGAGGATCACCCGCGCGACCCTGCGCCGGGCCACGTCCCCGCCCCCGGACTCCGTCGTCCCTTCCCCGCCCCCGGACTCCGTCGTCCCTTCCCCGCCTCCGGGCCCCACCGGGCCCGTGGTCACGTCGGTCCCGCCGTCCGTCTCCGTCATGTCCCCACCCTCTCGCGCCGCCCGGCCGTCCGGGGGTCCGTCGGGGGCCGCTTCGTGAAGAGCCGGGCGACCGGTCCGTACGCGGCCCCGAGGAGGATCAGGACGGCTCCGGCGACGACGGCGGTGAGGAGGGGGCGTACGGGCCCCGGTTCGGAGACACCGCCCGGCAGTCCGGCGAAGCCCGTGGGCCGGTCCAGCAGTCCCTCGGCGGGCCAGACGACCGCGTCGACACGGGCGACGACGGCGGAACGGGGCACGGAGCCCTGCCCGGCGTCCTGGAGGTGGGTCCGGGAGTCCAGGGAGGTGAACCGGTCGTCGCCGAGCAGGAAGAGCGCGTCCCCCGGGACGGTGGCGGAGAAGCGGGTGGCGGAGGCGACGACCCGCCCGCCGGGGCCGGGGCTCAGATAGGGCTCCCGGACGGGTGTGCCGTCGACGGTGAGGCGGCCGTCGCGGTCGCAGCAGGCGACGGTGTCCCCGCCGACGGCGACGACCCGCTTGACCATGGGTGAGTCGCCCCAGAGCGGGTCGTGGAAGACGACGACGTCCCCCCGGCGCACCTCGGCGCCGTCGACGCGTTCGGCGAGGACGCGGGAGCCGACGTCGAGGGTGGGGGTCATGGAGTCGGTGGGGACGGTGTACGGCCGGTAGGCCAGGGCCCCCCAGACGAATCCGCCGAGGAAGAGCACACAGCCGACGGCCACGGCCAGTCCCGACAGCACGCTGCCGGAACGACCGTGGCCGCCCTTCGTCCGTATGTTTCCGCTCATGTGCGCATCCCGGGGTTCGGTGACGGGTGCCGGTCCGTCGACGGTCCGGGACGGCACCCTACCCGCGGGGCGCTACTCGGCGGTATGCCGGTCGGCGATCTTCTTCCTGCGCCACAGGAGCAGCGGCAGGGCTCCGGCGACGCTCACCGCGCCGAGCGGGGCGACGGCCATGGCCTTGTTGAGCTCGGCGTTGTCGAAGATGCCCGGTACCGGCAGGGTCGCCCAGCGGGTCACCGGCCAGGCGATGACCACGGCACGGCCGACGACCTCGTCGCTGGAGACGGTGCCGCCGCCGGGGAGCTGCTGGTGGAAGCGGGAGTCCAGGGAGTTCTGCCGGTTGTCGCCCATGACCCAGATGCGGCCCTCGGGGACCTTGATCGGGCCGAAGGAGTCCTGGCAGGGCAGCGAGCCGGGGTAGAGGTACGAGGTCTCGTCGAGCGCGACGCCGTTGAGGACGACCTTGCCGCCCTCCTTGCAGGAGACGGTGTCACCGCCGACGGCGATGACGCGCTTGATGAGGTCCTTCTCCTCGGCGGACGGCATGAGTCCGATGAAGCTGAGGAACTTCTGGACCACGTTGGGCTCGGGGGCCGTCTGGCCTTCGAGCCAGCCGCCCGGGTCGTGGAAGACGACGACCTCGCCGCGTTCGGGCTCGGAGCCGAACCAGGGGGTGAGCTTGTCGACGAGGACCCGGTCGCCCTTCTGGAGGGTGTTCATCATCGATTCCGAGGGGATCGAGAACGCCTGGACCAGGAAGGTCTTGATCAGCAGGGCGAGCACGAGGGCGATGCCGACGAGGAGCGGCAGTTCCTTCCAGAAGGAACGCTGCTTCTTGGGGCCCCTGCCGGCCCCGCCCGCCGTGTCGTCGTCCCCGGGGGCGCCGCCGCCCGGTGTGCCGCCGTCCGGCTGCGTCTGCTCGTCACCCGTCACGTCGTCACCCGTCGTGTCATCGCGGAAGGCCCCGTCGGCCCCCTTGTCGGGCCCATCGTGTCCGGATCGTGCGCCGACGGCCAAATCCCCCACATCCACTCCTCAGTCCGTGCGAACGCCCGCCCCGGAACAGGGACAGGCCCACCACTCCCATAACGAGCAGAAGTTCCGCAGGGGTCGGGAGTCCGGGGAATCCGTTCAGATTCCGCTGGGACACACTATGCGACAGATCGTTCATGGAATCGGAACTCGTACGGTTGTCCGGGACGGTGGCGAAGGTGTCCCGTTCCTCCAGGCTCCGCCAGTGTCCGAAGGGCCAGGCGATCACCACGGCACGCCCCACGACCTGCTCCTCGGCGACGGTTCCGTGGTCCTTCCCGTCGAGGTGGAAACGGGAGTCCGCCGAGTCGGAGCGGTGGTCGCCGAGGACGAAGATCCGGCCCCGGGGGACCTCGACCGCGAACGGGATGCTGGACGGCGGGTTCCCCGGATGCAGGTACGGCTCGTCCAGGGGTACGCCGTTGACGGTGAGGCGGCCGTCCTTGTCGCAGCAGACCACCCGGTCGCCACCGACGCCGATCACTCTTTTGATGAGGTCGCGGTCGTCGGCCGAGGGGAGCAGCCCGATGAAGGTGAGGGCCTGCTTGGCCTGCTTGACGCCGACGGGGTCGTCGGCGGGCGGGACGGTGTCCGGCGGGAGCCAGCCGCCGGGGTCCTTGAAGACGACGACGTCGCCGCGCTGGGGGCGGGAGCCGAACCAGGGGGTGAGCTTGTCGACGAGGACCCGGTCGGAGATCCGGATCGTCTGCTCCATCGAACCGGAGGGGATGACGAACGCCTGGACCAGGAAGGTCTTGAGGACCAGCGCGATCAGCACCGCCACCGTGACCAGGACGGGGATCTCCCGGAGCGCGGAGCGCTGCCGCCGTCGCTTGACCTTGCGGGCGAGCCTGCGCCGGTCGGCCCGGCCCGGCAGCACCTGACCGCCGTCCGGTTCGGCGGCGCGACCGCCCGGTGGCCGCCCCCGGCTACCCATGGGCGCCCGTTCCGTGCCCGCCCGGGGGCGGACCCGGTACGGCGTCGAAGGCTCCGCTGCCCGCCACGCCGGACCAGCGGCCGAAGGGCCAGGCGATCCAGTCGGCCCGGCCGATGACCCGGTCGACGGGGACCATGCCCCCGCCGGGGCTGCCGAGGTGGTCGCGGGAGTCGCTGGACTGGCCGCGGTGGTCGCCCATCATCCAGAGCCGGTCGGGCGGGACCACGATGTCGAAGGGCACGCTGGACGGCTGGTCGCCGAGCATCACGTACCGCTCCTGGACGGGAACGCCGTTGACGGTCAGCCGGCCGTCCTTGTCGCAGCAGACCACCCGGTCGCCGCCGACGCCGATCACCCGCTTCACGAAGTCGGTCTCGTCGGGCTCGGCGAGCCCCAGGGCGGCGGCGCCGTCGCGCAGGAAGCCGGTGACCGGATCGCCCTGCGGCTGTTCCCGTACGAAGGAGCCGGTGCCGTCGAAGACGACGACGTCCCCCCGGCGCGGCTCGTCGCCGAAGCGGTACGCCAGTTTGTTGACCAGGATGCGGTCGCCGACCTGGAGCGTCGGCTCCATGGAGCCGCTCGGGATCAGGAAGGGCTGGAGCACGAAGTGGCTGAGGAGCAGCAGGAAGACGACGCAGGCGCCCCCCACGAAGGCCGTGCGCCGCCGGGAGGACGGGGGTCCGGGCTCGGGGTCCCCGGAAACGCGCGCGGAGCGCGACCCGTCCTCCGTCTCGGAAGAAGGGTCGCGCTCCGTGGGCTGTGCTTCGGTGTCCATCGCTGGCAGAGCCTATCCGGCCTGCCTGTGCGGGGCCCCGGAAGCTCAGGGCGTGCCGGGAGCCGGGGCTCAGCGGTCGCGCTTCTCCTTGATCTTGGCAGCCTTGCCGCGCAGCTCGCGCAGGTAGTAGAGCTTGGCGCGACGGACGTCACCGCGGGTCACGAGCTCGATCTTCTCGAAGATCGGGCTGTTGACCGGGAAGGTGCGCTCGACACCGACGGAGAACGAGACCTTGCGGACCGTGAAGGTCTCGCTGACGCCCGAGCCCTGACGGCGGATGACGACACCCTTGAACTGCTGGATGCGGGAGCGGCTGCCTTCGATGACGCGCACGTGGACGTTCACGGTGTCGCCGGGGCGGAAGGCGGGGAGGTCGGAGCGGAGCGAACCCGCGTTGACCTGGTCGAGCAGGGAGGCCATGGAGGTCTCTTTCCTCGCTGATGCCACAGGCCATCAGCGGTGCGTTCGAAGATGATGATGTGATGTCGGCCGTTTCGGGCGACGTCGTTCCCCCTGTGGCAGGGGCGCACGCCGGACGGACGACAGCGGCCTATTCTTCCACGTCGTGGAGCCTGCGCCAAAATCGGCCACCGGGCTCGGGGGCCCAGCCCAGGATCGAGAGGATCTCCCGGTCCTTCTTGTCGAAGGCCGAGGGGTCGCAGCGCTCGATCAGATCGGGCCGGTTCGCGGCGGTGCGCCGGAAGGCCTCGTCGCGCCGCCAGCGGGCGATCCTGCCGTGGTGGCCGCTGACGAGGACGTCCGGGATGCCCCGGCCGCGCCACTCGGGGGGCTTGGTGTAGACGGGCCCTTCGAGGAGGTCGGCCATGGCGCCGGGCGCGAAGGAGTCGTCCCGGTGGGACTCGGCGTTGCCGAGGACCCCGGGCAGGAGACGGGCGACGGCCTCGGTGACGACGAGGACGGCGGCCTCCCCGCCCGCGAGGACGTAGTCGCCGATGGAGACCTCGTAGACGGGCATCCGGGTCGCGTACTCGTCCATGACCCGGCGGTCGATGCCCTCGTAGCGGGCCGGGGCGAAGATCAGCCAGGGGCGCTCGGACAGCTCGACGGCGAGTTCCTGGGTGAAGGGGCGGCCGCTGGGGGTGGGGACGACGAGGACGGGGCCGTGGGCGCCGCCCTCGTAGCCGTCGGCGAGGGTCTGGTCGAGCGCGTCGCCCCACGGGTCGGTCTTCATGACCATGCCGGGTCCGCCGCCGTACGGGGTGTCGTCGACCGTGTTGTGCCGGTCGTACGTCCAGTTCCGCAGGTCGTGGACGTGCACGTCGAGCTGTCCGCGCGCGCGGGCCTTGCCGACGAGGGAGACGTTCAGCGGTTCCAGGTACTCGGGGAAGATCGTGACGACGTCGAGCCTCATGCCTGGCCCTCACCGGAATCGTCACGGGTCTTGTCACGGGACTCGGCCGCGGTCCTGTCGCCGCTCTCGTCGCCCGTCCGCTCATCGGACTCCTCGCGGGAGGAGACGATCTCGGCGGCGTCGTCGATGAGGCCGGGCGGGGGGTCGATGACGGCCCGCTGGGCCTCCAGGTCGATCTCGGTGACGATCTCCCCGACGAAGGGGATCATCAGCTCGGTGCCGTCGGGGCACTCGACGATGAAGAGGTCCTGAGAGGGCAGGTGGGAGATCTCGGTGATGCGGCCGATCTCGGTGCCGTCGGCGAGGACCACGTCCAGGTCCATGAGCTGGTGGTCGTAGTACTCGTCCTCCTCCTCGGGCATCTCCGTGGGGTCGACCTCGGCGATGAGGAGGGTGTTGCGCAGGGCCTCGGCGCCGGTGCGGTCGCGGACGCCCTCGAAGCGCAGCAACAGACGGCCGCTGTGCACCCGGCCGGTCTCGATGGTCAGCGGCCCGACGCCCGCCGGTTCGGTCAGCAGTACGGCACCGGGGCCGAGCCTCAGCTCGGGCTCGTCCGTCCGCACCTCGACGGTGACCTCGCCCTTGATGCCGTGGGCGCGGCCGATCCGCGCGACTACCAACTGCACTGCTCCACACTCTCCTGTCACACAGCTCGTACGACCTGCTCGTACGACAACGGGCCGGGGCGGGCTCTTCAGCCCTCCCCGGCCCGTGCCGGCACAACTCAAGGAATAACTGCCGACCTGCTCAGCGGACCTGGTCCACGTCGACGAGGTCGACCCGGATGCCGCGGCCGCCGATGGCGCCCACGACCGTACGCAGCGCACGCGCGGTGCGGCCGTTGCGGCCGATCACCTTGCCGAGGTCGTCGGGGTGGACCCGGACCTCCAGCACGCGACCACGACGCAGGTCGCGCGAGGCGACCTGCACATCGTCGGGATTGTCGACGATGCCTTTCACGAGGTGCTCGAGAGCCTCCTCGAGCATGATCAGGCCTCGGTCGACTCGGTGGACGCGGCCTCGGCCTCGTCCGCCTTCTTGTCGGCCTTCTTGGCCTTCGGGGTGATGGCCTCACCCTTGTCGTCGCCGCCCTCGAGGGCCTTCGCGAACTCGTCGAACGACGCGCGCCTGGCCTCCTTGGTCGCCGGGACGAGCAGGGCCTTCTCCGGGGCCGGGAGGCCCTTGTGCTTCTGCCAGTCGCCCGTGAGCTTGAGGATGGCGAGAACCGGCTCGGTCGGCTGCGCGCCGACGGACAGCCAGTACTGCGCACGCTCGGAGTCGACCTCGATACGCGACGGGTTGTACGTCGGGTGGTAGAGGCCGATCTCCTCGATCGCGCGACCGTCCCGACGGGTGCGGGAGTCGGCGACGACGATGCGGTAGTGCGGCTGGCGAATCTTGCCGAGGCGCTTGAGCTTGATCTTGACTGCCACTGGAGTGGTGTCTCCTGGTCTTGACGTGGTTGGGCACTTTGAGATGCCACGTGGGGTTGCGGTACTCGGATGCCCGATGGACGCGTCAGCCGGAGGAGAGAGGGGTCCTGTGCGACTGTCGAGTACAGCTAGCCATTGTGCCACACACCGCGAGGTCAGCTCGCGGCGCCCACGGCCTCCGGGATGCGGAAGGGCTTGCCGCAGCCGCCGCAGACGATCGGCGCCTGGGCCAGCACCGAAGGCACCACCCGGACGTTCCGCCCGCAGTCGCAGACGGCCTTCACGCGCACGCCGCCGCCGGAGGAGCCGTGCCGGGCCGCCGGGCCCCGGAAGGAGCGCTTGGTGTCAGCCGCCGTGGCGACCGTGTGCGCCTTGAGGGCGCGCTGGAGCCGCTCGATGGTGGGCCGGTAGCGGCGCCTGGCCTCGGGGTTGAGCGTGACCAGGGAGAAACCGCTGCTGGCGTGCGGCTCCTCGGGGTGGTCGAGGCCCATCTCCTCGGCGATCGCGAGGAATCTGCGGTTGTGGTACCGGCCTGCGCGGGAGGTGTCGCGGACCCCCCGGGCGGCGGCGATGCCGTGGACTGCCTCGTGGAGCAGTCGTTCGAAGGAGAGCTCGGCGCCGCAGGCGGACGAGGACTCTCCGATCAGGGACTCGGGCGCGGCAAGGTCGGGCAGCTCGGGGTGGTGCCGCTGAATGTCGGCCCACGCCTGTGCCAGCTCTGCGGCGAGAACAGGTGGTGTCGTGCTCACGTCGCTTACAACGAGCCGAAGCGCCCTCGGGTTCCATTCCGGGGCATCCCAAATATTTTGCACGTACCCGTCAGTTGCCGTTGATGCGTCGGGACGAGGGCCAGTGCGCAGATCTATGGAGAAGTCGCGCAGGGCACGTCAAGCCGGTGCGTAGTGGCGCATACGCCCCCGCGTGCGGCGGAGGCTCGCGCGCCCCCGAGGGGCGGGTTCCCCGCACCGGGCCCGGCGGACGGGCGGGGAGCGTGGCAGGGACCTTACCGGGTCCCCGAGCGCGGGCGCGCACCGCCCCCGTCCCGGCGGCCCCTCCGGGCGAACCGGTCCGGCGCGAGCACTGGACGCGGCCCCGGAAGCGCAGTTCCCTGACTACGGGGGGCAGTCGTCCGCATACGGATTGGAGCGCTTCTCCATGGCATCCGCGACACCCGCGACATCCGCACTCGTCCCGCACCACCCCGCGCGTGACTGGGCCGAGATCCAGGAACGGATGCTCGTCCCGCTCTACGAGGCGGTGTACGAGCGCCTCGGTGTGGGTGCGGGGTCCCGGGTCCTGGGGCTGGGCTGCGGTTCCGGCCTGGCGCTCCTGATGGCGGTGGCCAGGGGCGCCCGGGTCACCGGCGCCGACCGGGACCACGCGCGCGTGGAGCTGGCCAGGGCGCGGCTCCCGAAGGACGTCAGGGTGACCCCGGAGGCGCCGGAGGCCGGTGCCCACGACGTGGTCACGGCCTTCCACGCGACCGCCGGGCTCCTTCCCGAGCTGGTGGCGCTCACCCGTACGGCGCAGCCCGGGACGACCGTCGTCCTCGCGGGCTGGGGGCCGCCCGAGCGGTGTGCGGCGGAGCGGGTGCTGCGGGTCGCGGCGCGGCTCGCGGACCGGGCGCCGGAGGCCGGGGCCGATCCCGACCGGCTGGCGGCGGCGGCCGGGCTGCGGCCTGCGGGTTCGGGGCGGGTGTCCTGTCCGTTCGGGTACGCGAGCGGGGCCAGCGCGGTGCGGGGGCTGCTGTCGACGGGGGCGTTCGACGAGGCGGTCCGGGTGGCGGACCCGTCCCGGGTGGAGAAGGAGATCGAGGAGGCGCTGGCCCCGTACGTGCGCCCGGACGGCACGGTGTGGATGGCGAACGTCTTCCGGTACGTGGTGGCGCGCGTGGCGTAGCCCGACCGCCCTCGGTGCGCGCCCCGGCGGCCGTACGCGCTCCACCCGCTCACGGGTGTGCGCCCCGCCCGCAGAGGTGCCCGGTGGGTCGTGCGCCCCGGCGGCCTGCCTGCGGCCGTGCGCGCCGCGCCTCCCCGTGGCCGTACTCCTCCGGTCCGCGCCGGGTCTCCGGCGGCCGTACGCCCCCGGCACCCGTCGGCCCGTGCGCGGTCCGTCTGCCCGACGGGTCCGCCGTACCGCCCGCTGTCCCCTGCCGTCGTGGCCGCTCCCCTGTTCGGCTGTTCAGCTCCCGCCGTCCTCCTTGCGCAGGCGGGGGATGCCCGCCGCGCGGTAGGCGGCGGCCTCGTCCAGGGTCTCGTTCTCCAGGAGCGCGGCGGCCAGCGCGTCCAGGCGGCCCCGGTTCTCGCCGAGCTGCCGCAGGGCGCTCTCGTAGCACTCGTCGACGATCCGGCGCATCTCCGCGTCGACGGTGTCGAGGGTCGCCGGGGCGGCCGAGAGCCCGTACGCCTGCTGGGCGTCGGCCGGGATCGCGGTCAGCCGGCCGACGGTCTCGCTCATGCCCCAGCGGCCGACCATGCCCCGGGCGATGTTGGTGACCTGCTCCAGGTCGCTCTCCGCGCCGGTGGTGACGACCCCGTAGACGACCTGCTCGGCCGCCATGCCGCCGAGGGCGCCGATGATCCGGCCGCGCAGGTACTCCTCGGTGTACGCGTACCTGTCGGCGTCGGGGGTGGAGAGGGTGACGCCCAGGGCCCGGCCGCGCGGCACGATGGTGATCTTGCGGACGGGGTCGGCGCCGGGCTGGAGCATCCCGAGGAGGGCGTGCCCGCTCTCGTGGTAGGCGGTCCTGCGCCGCTCCTCGTCGGGCATGACCAGCGGTCGTTCCGCGCCGAGCTGGACCTTCTCCAGGGCGTCGGACAGGTCGGACTGGGTGACGGCCTTCTGCTGCCGCTTCACGGCGAGGAGCGCGGCCTCGTTGGCGAGGTTGGCGAGTTCGGCGCCGGTCATGCCGGGGGTGGTGCGGGCCACCTGCTCCAGGTCGACGTCCCCGGCGAGCGGGATCTCCCGGGTGTGGATCCTCAGGATGGCCTCGCGGCCGCCCCGGTCGGGCGGGTTGACGTGGACGACCCGGTCGAAGCGGCCGGGCCGGGTGAGGGCCGGGTCGAGGACGTCGGCCCGGTTGGTGGCGGCGAGCACGATGACGCCCTCGGAGCCGGTGAAGCCGTCCATCTCGGTGAGGATCTGGTTGAGGGTCTGCTCGCGCTCGTCGTGGCCGCCCATGCCGGAGCCGCCGCCCCGGGCCCGGCCGATGGTGTCGATCTCGTCGATGAAGATGATCGCGGGGGCGACCTTGCGGGCCTCGGCGAACAGTTCGCGCACCCGGGAGGCTCCGACGCCGACGATCATCTCGATGAACTCGGACGCGGAGGCGGAGAAGAACGGCACCCCCGCCTCGCCCGCGACCGCGCGGGCGAGCAGCGTCTTGCCGGTTCCGGGCGGTCCCGCGAGGAGGACGCCCCGGGGCATCTTGGCGCCCATCTCCCGGTACGCCTGCGGGTTCTTGAGGAAGTCGACGACGTCGTTGAGTTCGCCCTCGACCTCGTCGATGCCCGCGACGTCGGCGAAGGTGGTGCGCTGCTCGCCTTCGAGCTCGACCGGTTTGGGCGGGGTCTTGCGGCCGAGCATTCCGCCCGCGCCGCCCATGCCCGCGCTCATCCGGCGGGCGATGAACACCCACAGCACGACGAGCAGCAGCATCGGGGCGAGGGAGATGAGGAGGTTGGCGAGGAAGCTGCGCTCCTGGACGACGGGCTCGGCAGTGACGGTGACCTTCTGCTGGGTCAGCTGGGCCCAGAGGTTGTCGTCGGCGAAGGCCGGGCGCTGGGTCTGGAACCTGGTGTAGTCGCCCTTGCCGTCGGGGACGGGCTGCTTGTTCTTCAGCTCTCCCTGGATCGCGTCGCCCTTGGAGTAGATCTTGGAGACGTTCCCCGCGGCCACCTGCTTGTCGAACTCGGTGTACGAGATCGTCGGGCCGCCGCCCTCGTTGAAGAACGACAGGACGATGTTGGCGAGCAGATAGACCACGAGCGCGGTGAGTACCAGGCTGCGCCAGCCGCCCGGCATCCGGCGCTTGGGCGGCGGGGGCGGCGGTGCCCCTTCCGAGCGCCAGGGCTGGTCGGTCCGGTCGCGCGGGGGTACGGGGTTGGCCACGTGGCTCTCCTCGGGGCGGCAGTGGCCCCAGTATCGAAGAGCGGGCGGTGGGCGGCACGGCGGACGGTCCCGAGGGGTGACGGGGGGCCGGGGGCGGTCGCGCACGGGCGAAGGGCGGTCGGCACCGCCCCGGAAGGCGAAGGGCGGCCCGGACCGTCGGAGGAGGCGGAGAGCGGACACCCGGCCGCCCCGGAGAAGGCGGAGAGCGGACACCCGGCCGTCCCGGAGGAGGCGGAGAGCGGACCCGGCCGCCCGGGCAGAGAAGAGGGGCCCGCGACGGCTGCGTACCCCGTCCCGGGCCCCTCCCGCTCGGGGCCTCGCGGCCTCGTCGCGTCTCATGACCTCGCGGCCCGGTCCCACGGGCCGCACGGGTCACTGCATGAACTTCTTGAACTCGTCCGGCAGCTCGAAGTCCTGCGGGGTCTGCCCGGCCGCCGGGAGGCCGAACGCGCCGCCCTGCTGCGCCTGCTCGCGGCGGTCGGCCGCCGCCTGCTCCTCCGCCTTGCGCTTCATCGGGTTGCCGCTCTTGCGCTTGCCCTTGGCCTGCTTGATCTGCTTCTTCTGCCGACCGGGCCCGCCGCCCATGCCGGGCATGCCCGGCATACCGGGGAGACCGCCGCCCTGCGCCATCCGGGACATCATCTTGCGGGCCTCGAAGAACCGCTCGACCAGGCTCTTGACCGCGCTGACCTCGACGCCGGAGCCCTTGGCGATACGGGCGCGGCGGGAGCCGTTGATGATCGTCGGGTCCTGGCGCTCGGCCGGGGTCATCGACTTGATGACGGCGGCGGTGCGGTCGACGTCCCGCTCGTCGATGTTGGCGATCTGCTCCTTCATCTGGCCCATGCCGGGCAGCATCCCGAGGAGCTTCGAGATGGAGCCCATCTTGCGGACCTGCTCCATCTGCGCCAGGAAGTCGTCGAGCGTGAACTCCTGGCCCTGCTTCGAGGCGAGCTTCGAGGCCATCTTGGCGGCCTCTTCCTCGTCGAAGGTCTGCTGCGCCTTCTCGATGAGGGAGAGCATGTCGCCCATGCCGAGGATGCGGGACGCCATGCGGTCCGGGTGGAACGCGTCGAACTCGTCCAGCTTCTCGCCGTTGGAGGCGAACATGATCTGCTTGCCGGTGACGTGCGCGATGGAGAGCGCGGCACCGCCGCGGGCGTCGCCGTCGAGCTTGGAGAGCACCACGCCGTCGAAGCCGACGCCGTCGCGGAAGGCCTCGGCGGTGTTGACCGCGTCCTGGCCGATCATGGCGTCGACGACGAAGAGCACCTCGTCGGGGCTGACGGCGTCGCGGATGTCCGCGGCCTGCCGCATCAGCTCCTGGTCGATGCCGAGGCGGCCGGCGGTGTCGACGACCACGACGTCGTACATCTTGGTCCGCGCGTACTCGATGGAGTCCTTCGCGACCTGGACCGGGTCGCCGACGCCGTTGCCCGGCTGGGGGCCGTAGAAGGCCACGCCCGCGCGGTCGGCGACGACCGAGAGCTGGGTGACGGCGTTGGGGCGCTGGAGGTCGCAGGCGACGAGCAGCGGGGAGTGGCCCTGGCCCTTGAGCCAGAGGCCGAGCTTTCCGGCGAGGGTGGTCTTGCCGGCGCCCTGGAGACCGGCGAGCATGATCACCGTGGGCGCGGTCTTGGCGAACCGCAGCCGCCGGGTCTCGCCGCCGAGGATGGAGACGAGCTCCTCGTTGACGATCTTGATGACCTGCTGGCTGGGGTTCAGCGCCTTGGAGACCTCGGCGCCGAGGGCCCGCTCCTTGACCCGGGAGATGAACGCGCGGACGACCGGCAGGGCGACATCGGCCTCGAGGAGGGCGATACGGATTTCCCGGGCCGCGCTGTCGATGTCCTGCTCGGTGAGGCGGCCCTTGCCCCGGAGGGACTTGAAAGTCGCGCTGAGGCGGTCGGAAAGCGTATCGAACACGGTGGTCGCGGTCCTCGGGTCGGGGCGGATGGTCGCCCCCAGACTATCCGGCCCGGGGGCGGGGCGGCCCGCTACGGTCGGACCGGGCCCGCGGGACCCTCAGCGCAGGGCCGTCTCCAGGGCGCGGGCCAGGTCGATCGCCTCCTCGTCGGGGAGCGGGGTGCCGTCGGGGCGGGTCACGTACAGGGTGTCCACGGCGTTGGCGCCGAGGGTCGAGACATGGGCGCTGCGGACCCGTACCGCCGCTCCCTCCAGGGCGCGGCCGACGCGGTGGAGGAGGCCGGGGGCGTCCTGGGCGCGGACCTCGATGACGGTGGCGAGGCGGGAGCCCTCGGCGGCCACGGTGACCCGGGGCGGCGGGGCGGCGAGGCCCCGGCGGCGGGGGTGGGCCGCCTCGCGTTCGGCGAGGCGGGCGGCGATGTCGAGGGTGCCGTCGAAGGCGCGGACGAGGTCGGCGCGGAGCCGGGCGGCCTCGGGCAGGGAGCCGTACTCGGCGGCGACCCGCCAGTCCAGGACGACGACGGTGCCGGTGCCGGTGCCGAGCACCCCGGGGAGGGCGACGGCCCGCAGGTCGGCGGCGCGGACGGTGAGCCGGTGGAGGGCGAGGACCCCGGCGACGGCGGGCAGGACGCCGGGCCGGTCGGGGACGGCGATGAGGAGTTCGACGCCGACGGGTTCGGGGGTGTCGGGGTCGAGGGGCTGCTCGGCGCGGGTGCGCAGGGTGAGGACGGGTTCGCCGGTGCGCAGGGCCTCGACGGCGAGGCGTTCCTGGTCGGCGCGGGGGGCGGCGGCCTCGGGGTCGGGCGGCTGCTCGCCCGCGAGGACTCCGGTGACCCTCTTGACCAGGTCGTCGACGAGCTGGGCGCGCCAGGCGGACCAGGCGGCGGGGCCGGTGGCGAGGGCGTCGGCCTCGGTGAGGGCGTGCAGGAGTTCCAGGGTGCCGAGGGTGCCGACGGCGGTGGCGACGGCGTGGACGGTGGCGGGGTCGTCGAGGTCGCGTCGGGTGGCGGTCTCGATCAGGAGGAGGTGGTGGCGGACGACGGTGGCGAGGGTGGCGGTGTCGGCGCGGTCGAAGCCGATGCGGGCGGCGAGGTCGCGGGTGATGGTCTCGCCCGCGACGGAGTGGTCGCCGGGCCAGCCCTTGCCGATGTCGTGGAGGAGGGCGGCGACGAGGAGGAGGTCGGGGCGGCCGACGCGGCGGGTGAGGGAGGAGGCGCGGACGGCGGTCTCGACGAGGTGGCGGTCGACGGTCCAGGTGTGGACGGGGTTGCGCTGGGGGCGGCAGCGGACGCGTTCCCAGTCGGGCAGGAGGCGGGTGACGAGCCCTTCGGCTTCGAGGGCCTCCCAGACGGGGACGGTGGCCTCGCCCGCGCCGAGGAGGGTGACGAGTTCCTCGCGGGCCTCGGCGGGCCAGGGCACCGGGAGGGGTGCGGCGTGGGCGGCGAGGTGGCGGACGGCGTGCGGGGAGAGGGGCAGGGCGGACTGGGCGGCCGCGGCGGCGGCGCGCAGGGTGAGGACGGGGTCGCGTTCGGGCCGGGCGGTCCTGGCGAGACCGGCCTCGCCGTCCGTCTCGACGACGCCTTCGGCGAGCGGGGTGCGGGCGGCGGGGGCCCGGCCGGGGGCGCGGGTGCCGAGGAGGGCCCGGAGGCGGGGCCGGGCGGAGCGGGCCTTGAGGACGCGGTGGACCTCGCGCCAGGTGACGTCGGAGGCGTACGAGATGGTCCGGGCGGCCTCGTAGACCTCGCGGAGCAGGGTGTCGGCGTCGAGGAGGCCGAGTTCCCCGGCGACGGCGTCCTGTTCCTGGAGGGCGAGCCGGTCGGTGGCGCGGCCGGTGGTGAGGTGGAGGGCGTCGCGGGCGTCGAGGAGGCGGCGGCGGGCGGTGTCGAGGCCCTCGCGGGGGGCGTCGGCGAGCCAGGAGGCGGCAACGGCGCGGAGGGCCTGGGCGTCGCGGAGGCCGCCGCGGGCCTCCTTGAGGTCGGGTTCGAGGAGGTGCGGGAGCTCTCCGGCGCGTTCGGCGCGCTCGCGGCAGAGGGCGTCGAGTTCGGGGAGGCGGCGGGGGGCCTGGTTGCGCCAGTCGGCGAGGACGGTGGTGCGCAGGGCGGCGACGAGCCCGTGGTCCCCGGCGACGGTCCGGGCGTCGAGGAGGCCGAGGTGGACCTTGAGGTCGTCGGCGGCCGCGGCGCGGGCCTCGGCGGGGGTGCGGACGGAGTGGTCGAGGGCGATGCCGAGGTCCCAGACGGGGTACCAGAGGCGGTCGGCGAGGGCGGCGAGCGCGGCCCGGTCGGCGCTGCCGTCGTGGAGCAGGAGGAGGTCGAGGTCGCTGCGGGGGGAGAGTTCGGCGCGGCCGTAGCCGCCGACGGCGACGAGGGCGGTTCCCCGGGGTGGTGCGGCGGCGGCGAGGAGTCCGGCCAGCCAGTCGTCGGTGAGGCGGGCGAGGGCGGCGCGGCGCGGCGGCCCGGACCGCTCCTTCTCGTGGAGGAGGAGCAGCCGGGCCGCCGCGTAGCCGTCGGGTGCCGTGGGTTCGGTGTCGTCGCTGGCGTGGGGGGTGCTCATCCGGCGGCTCCTTCGGGTGCAGTTGGGTGCCTGCCCGGAAAGTAGTGCCCCGGGCGGTTCTTTCCGGGGATGCCCTACAGGGCGTCGGGGCCGCGTTCGCCGGTGCGGACCCGTACGGCGGTCTCGACGGGGACGCTCCACACCTTGCCGTCGCCGATCTTGCCGGTCCTGGCGGCCTTGACGACGACGTCGATGAGCTGTTCGGCGTCCTCGTCCTCGACGAGGACCTCGATGCGGATCTTGGGGACGAGGTCCACGGTGTACTCGGCGCCCCGGTAGACCTCGGTGTGGCCGCGCTGGCGGCCGTAGCCGCTGGCTTCGGTGACGGTAAGGCCGTGGACGCCGAAGGCCTGGAGGGCCTCCTTGATCTCGTCGAGCCGGTGCGGCTTCACGACCGCGGTGATGAGCTTCATGCGTCCACCTTCTTGTTCTGCGTGACGGCCGGGGCGGCGGGGGCGGTGGAGCGGGAGGAGGCTCCGCCGCCCGCGCCGCTGAAGTCGTACGCGGTCTCGGCGTGCTCGACCTGGTCGATGCCGGAGACCTCGTCGTCCTCGGGGACCCGCATCCCCATCGTCCGGTCGATGACCAGGGCGAGGAGCGCGGAGGCGACCAGAGAATAGGCGAGGACGGCGACGACGCCGATGGCCTGCTTGCCGAGTTGTTCGAGGCCGCCGCCGTAGAAGAGGCCCTTGGCGTCGGACTGGACGCCGCCGGTGGCGAAGAGGCCGACGAGGAGGGAGCCGAGGACACCGCCGACGAGGTGGACTCCGACGACGTCGAGGGAGTCGTCGTAGCCGAACCGGTACTTGAGGCCGACGGCCAGGGCGCAGGCGAGTCCGGCGACGGCGCCGACGGCGATCGCGCCGAGGGGGCTGACGGAGCCGCCGGCCGGGGTGATGGCGACGAGGCCCGCGACGGCGCCTGAGGCGGCGCCGAGGGTGGTGAAGGCGCCGTGGCGGATCTTCTCGTAGGCGAGCCAGGCGAGCATGGCGGCGGCGGTGGCGACCTGGGTGTTGACGAACATGACGGCGCCGACGCCGTCGTCGTTGCCGAGCCAGGAGCCCGCGTTGAAGCCGAACCAGCCGAACCAGAGGAGTCCCGCGCCGAGCATGACGAGGGGGAGGCTGTGGGGGCGCATCGGGTCCTTCTTGAAGCCGACGCGCTTGCCGATGACGAGGATGACGCCGAGGGCGGCGGCGCCCGCGTTGATGTGGACGGCGGTGCCGCCCGCGAAGTCGATGACGCCCATCTCGAAGAGCCAGCCGCCCGCGCCCCAGACCCAGTGGGCGACGGGGAAGTACACGATCGTGGCCCAGAGGGTGACGAAGAGGGCCCAGGCGGTGAACTTGACGCGGTCGGCGAGGGCGCCGCTGATGAGGGCGGGGGTGATGACCGCGAACATCAGCTGGAAGACGGCGAAGACGTACACCGGGATGGTGTAGCCGTCCCAGAGTTCGGTGATGCCGATGCCGCTGAGTCCCACGTAGTCGGAGGACCAGCCGACGAGGGAGCCGATGTCGGTGCCGAAGGCGACGCTGAAGCCGAAGAGGACCCAGAGGATCGTGACGATCCCCAGGCTGATGAAGCTCATCATCAGCATGTTGAGGGTGGATTTGACGCGGACCATGCCTCCGTAGAAGAAGGCGAGTGCCGGGGTCATCAGCATGACCAGGGCGGAGCAGATGAGCATGAACCCGGTGTTGGCGGCGGACAGCCCCGGGGCTTCTGCTGCCAGGGTCGTGACGGCTGGTGCCATCGGCGTCTCCTCGTCGTCGGTGCGGCCGGGGCGGCGCGGGCCGGTGGGGGGCGGCCCGGCCGCGCGGAGTGGCCGGTTATGCGCCAGAGGTTGGCGCAGCGCGGTTTCCGTCGATGCCGCAGGGTGTTTCGGAGCCGTGACGAAGGGGCGGGGAGTGTTACGCGGCGGTGAACGCCCGGGGCGCGGGCGGGGCCGGTACGACGGGCGGACCGGGCGCGGTGGGAGGCGGCGGGCGGGCGGGGCGCCGAGGGCGGGCGGGCCGGGGGCGGGAGTGTCGGGGCTTCGGGCGGGGACGCGAACCGGCCGCGTCGGCGTCCGTGTGACCTCGCGGCGGGGGAGCCGGGTCGGGCGGTACGGGACGTCCGGCGCGGCCGGGGTCTGGGGCGGCCCGGTGGCCCGAGTGGGGCTGGTGGGGCTGGTGCGGGGTGGCCGGTGGGCTCAGACGGCTTCGGCGGACTCCGGGAGCAGCTGGGTGAGCCGGTCGGTGAGCTGGACGACCTCGGCGATGTCGCTGTAGTTGCGGGCGGCGTGGTCGACGGTCTTGCGGAGCCTGGTGTTGACGCGTTCGGAACGGATGCTGCGGGCGACGCCGAGGGCCTTCTCGGCGAGGACGACGGACTGTTCCGGTTCCCGCTTGAGGAGGTGGACGGTGGCCATGCCGATCAGGTTGAGGGCGTAGGACCGCTGGTGGTCAGGGTCCTTCCCGAAGAGTTCGACGGCCCGTTCCATGACGGGTTCGGCGAGCGAGGCGTAGGTCGGGGAGCGTCCGGCGACATAGGCGAGGTCGCGGTAGGAGTGGGAGTTCTCGCCGTTGAGTTCGGCCTCGGAGAAGAAGCGGATCCAGTCGGGCTCGGGCTCGCCGTCGAGGCCCACGTCGGCGAAGGTGTCCTCGGCCATCCGGACGGCCCGCTTGCACTTGGAGGGCTGGCCCATGTTGGCGTAGGCGCGGGCCTCCATCGCATACAGCATGGCCTGGGTGCGGGGGGTGGCGCAGTCCCGGCTGCCGTACTGGGCGAGGTGGATGAGTTCGAGGGCGTCGTCGGGGCGGCCGAGGTGGATCATCTGGCGGCTCATCGAGGACAGGATGTACGAGCCGAGGGGCTTGTCGCCCGCTTCCTTGGCGGCGTGCAGGGCCAGCACGAAGTACTTCTGGGCGGTGGGCTGGAGGCCCACGTCGTAGCTCATCCAGCCGGCGAGTTCGGCGAGTTCGGCGGCGCAGGTGAAGAGCCGTTTGGCGGTGGCGGCGGGCTGGGGTTCCTGGAGGAGGTCGGTGACCTCGTGGAGTTGGCCGACGACGGCCTTGCGGCGCAGTCCGCCGCCGCACTGGGCGTCCCACTTGCGGAACATGGCGGTGGTGGACTCCAGGAGGTCGAGTTCGATCTCGGAGAGCCGGTTGGGGCGGCGGGCGTCGGCGCCCGGGTCGGGGCGCTCGGTGTCGGCGCCGGGGGTGGGGACGAGCCAGCGCTGCATCGGTTCGATGAGGGCGGGCCCGGCCGCGAGCGAGAGGGAGGAGCCGAGGAAGCCCCGGCGGGCCAGCATCAGGTCGCTGCGCGAGAAGTCGCTGAGCAGCGAGACGGTCTGGGGACCGGCCCAGGGCAGGTCGACGCCGGAGACGGAGGGCGACTGGTGGGCGGCGCGCAGGCCCAGGTCCTCGACGGCGACGACGGAGCCGAAGCGCTCGGAGAACAGCTCGGAGAGGATGCGCGGGATGGGTTCGCGGGGCTGCTCGCCGTCGAGCCAGCGCCGGACGCGGGAGGTGTCGGTGGAGATGTGGTGCGCGCCCATCTGGCGCGCCCTGCGGTTCACCTGCCGCGCGAGTTCGCCCTTGGACCAGCCGCTGCGGACGAACCACGAACCGAGTTGCTCGTTCGGGCGCTTCCCGGCAGTCGAACCGTCCGCGCCGCCGTTGCCGCCCACTGGAACGCCCCCCATCACCTGATTGCCTGTCGTGCGAACCCCTACCAGAATGCCGTGTCGTACGGCACCCGTCCGGCGTTCGTACTCCTTCGAACTGGAAACCGGGTTGCCTCCGGCATACCCACGCGCGCATGTGTTCCAGGGGATCGCGTACCGAAAGTAACCCCACGATCACCTCCCCACGAGGGCGATTCAAGAAACGCCACCATTCGCCACCCCTTCGAATGAACTCGCCGCCCGTGGAACGCGATTCACTTGACATGCGACGAACCGGAGACGGCGGACGGATGCGCGGAGAGGCGCGCGCACCGGCCCGCGCCACCCCGCACACAACAACGCGCCGGGTTCGATCACGGACCGTGACGAAGGGCGAGGCCGGTGCTCCGGGTCGTAACCACCGGCGCGCTCTACCCGTTGGAGGGGACATGGGTTTCACGATCGGCATTCGTGAGATGCGGTCCGGCGCACGCCGCCGCGTACGCACCACGGAGTGCACCGCGGTGGCGGAGTACACGGGACTGTGGGGCTGGGACGTGGTGCCCGGCGCGCGGGCCGTCTCCGGCCGGTGTTCCTGCGGCGAGGCGTCGTGTACGGCTCCGGGCGCGCACCCCCTCTCCTTCGCCCGGCCCGTCCCGGCCGGCGCGGGTCTCGACGACGCGGCCAAGGCCTGGTCGGAGTACCCGGGGGCGGCCGTACTGCTCCCGGTGGGCCGCAGCTTCGACGTGATCGAGGTCGCGGAGGCGGCGGGCCGCCGGGCGCTGGTGCGTCTGGAGCGGATGGGGCTGCCGCTCGGCCCGGTGTGCGCGACGCCGACCGGCCGGGCCCGGTTCTTCGTCGCCCCGGGGGCGGCGGCCGAGCTGCCGCAGCTGCTGTACCGGATGGGCTGGGACGACGCCGATCTGGACCTGCGGGGCCTGGGGCCCGGCAGTCACATCACCGCTCCCCCGTCGGACCTGGGCGGTCTCGGTCCGGTGCGCTGGCTGCGCCCGCCGACGCTGGACACGGCGGGGGCGCCGCCGCAGGCACGGTTACTGCTGGGCACCCTGGCGTACATCTGCCACCGCACCCACGACTGACCCGTCACGCGCGAAAGGGCCCCCGTCACCGAAGTGGCGGGGGCCCTCTCGTGCGCGGGAGACGCGGTCAGTCGCCGATCAGGGCGTCCACGAAGGCGCCCGGCTCGAAGGGGGCCAGGTCGTCCGGGCCCTCGCCCAGACCGATCAGCTTCACCGGGACGCCCAGCTCGCGCTGGACGGCGACGACGATGCCGCCCTTGGCGGTGCCGTCCAGCTTGGTCAGGACGATGCCGGTGATGTCGACGACCTCGGCGAAGACCCGGGCCTGGATCAGACCGTTCTGGCCGGTGGTCGCGTCGAGGACGAGGAGGATCTCGTCGAGCGGGCCGTGCTTCTCGACGACCCGCTTGACCTTGCCCAGCTCGTCCATGAGGCCGGTCTTGGTGTGGAGGCGCCCGGCGGTGTCGATGAGGACGACGTCGGCGCCCTCCGCGATGCCCTCCTTGACCGCGTCGAAGGCGATCGAGGCCGGGTCGCCGCCCTCGGGGCCCCGGACGGTCCGGGCCCCGACGCGCTCGCCCCAGGTCTGGAGCTGGTCGGCGGCGGCGGCGCGGAAGGTGTCGGCCGCGCCCAGGACGACGGACTTGCCGTCGGCGACGAGGACCCGGGCCAGCTTGCCGGTGGTGGTGGTCTTGCCGGTGCCGTTGACACCGACGACCATGACCACGCCGGGCACGTCCGCCGGGCTGTCGGTCCGCACCGCACGGTCGAGGTCGGGGTCGAGGAGGGTGATCAGCTCCTCGCGGAGCAGTCCGCGCAGCTCCTCGGGGGTGCGGGTGCCGAGCACCTTGACCCGCTCGCGCAGCCGGTCGACGAGCTCCTGGGTCGGGGCGACACCGACGTCGGCGGTGAGGAGGGTCTCCTCGATCTCCTCCCAGGTGTCCTCGTCGAGGTGCTCGCGGGACAGCAGCGTCAGCAGCCCCTTGCCGAGCGAGTTCTGGGAGCGGGCGAGGCGGGCCCGGAGCCGTACGAGACGGCCCTCGGTGGGCTCGGGGACCTCGATCTCGGGGGCCGCCGGTTCGGCGACGACGGGATCCTCGACGGCCGCGGGCGCCTCGGCGGCCCCCTCGGCGGGGAGCGGGACCTCCTCGACCGTGCGGCGTGGTTCCTCCCGCGGCGTCTCCGCCTCCTCGCCGACGTGCGGTTCGGCGGGCGGAGCGGTGATGGTCGGCGTGGTGGACGGCGGCTCGGCGGGCGGCAGCTGCTTCTTCTTGCGGCCGCTGATCACGAGCCCGCTCGTCACGGCGACCGCGACGACCAGAGCGATGACTACAGCAAGGATGAGTTCCATAACCCGACCAGTATCGGCCACGCGGGCGCCGGAGGCGGAGCACCCGGGACCGGACGGTTCCCCCGCGTCCGCGCGGAGCGCCCCGGGGCCCCCGCCCGCCGGAGCGCGGTCCGGCACTCCGGCGGGCGCCCGCCGGAGCGGACGGAGGGCGGCCGGAGTGCCGGAACCGTTCCCAACTGACGCATCGTCAACTACCGTCCTCCCCGCCACCCACCAGCGAAGGGGGACCCCATGCCGTTCAGCGTCGTACGGTTCAACCTCGTCGATCCCCGCGCGACCCCCGGCTCCCTCTCCGCCCGCTACCGGGCCGCCGTCGCCATGGCCGCGTACGCCGACGGACACGCCGTCGACACCGTGCAGACGGAGGAGCACCACGGTGTCGAGAACAACTGGCTCCCCTCCCCCTTCGCCTTCGCGGGCGCGGTCTTCGGGGCGACGACGCGGATCGCGGTGACCGTCTCGGCGATCATCGGGCCGCTGCACGACCCGCTGCGGCTCGCCGAGGACATCGCGGTCCTGGACCTGCTGAGCGGGGGGCGTCTGGTGACGGTGGCCGGAATCGGCTACCGGCCGGAGGAGTACGAGGAGCGCGGGGTGGACTGGGGGCGGCGCGGCAGGCTCCAGGACGAGCTCCTGGAGACCCTGCTCGCGGCCTGGACCGGGGAACCCTTCGAGCACCGGGGCCGTACGGTACGGATCACTCCGCGCCCCTTCACCAGCCCGCACCCGCTGCTCCTGGTCGGCGGGTCGTCCCGGGCGGCGGCGCGCCGGGCGGCCCGGCTGGGGCTGCCGTTCTTCCCCAGCGCGCACCTGCCGGAGCTGGAGGCGTACTACCGGGAGCGGTGCGCGGAGTACGGCACGGAGGGCTGGACGATGATGCCCGCCGAGGAGACCCCGCTGCTGCACCTGGCGGAGGACCCGGACCGGACCTGGGCGGAGTACGGGGAGCACTTCCTGCACGAGGCGCGGACGTACGCCTCCTGGCAGTCGAAGGACATCCGTTCGGCGGTGCGGTCGACGGCGACGACGGTGGCGGAGCTGCGCGCGGAGGGGGTGTACCGGGTGGTCACTCCCGAGGAATGCGCGGCGCTGGGCCTGGAGAGCCTGGTGCTGCACCCGCTGTGCGGCGGGATGCCGGTCGAGGAGGGCTGGCGGAGCCTGCGGCTGTTCTGCGAGGAGGCGCTGCCCCGGCTCGCCGGGTAGGGCCGGGACGGGGCGGCGGACCTACGAGGAGACCGGGGCGGGCGTCCGGGAGGACGGGAGCGGGGGCCGAGGGCAGGGGGCGGGGGCCAGGGGCGGGAGCGGGGGCTGGGGGGCGGGCCCGTCAGCCCATCTCCTCCAGCGTCTTGCCCTTGGTCTCCTTGACGTACCGCAGCACGAAGGGGATCGAGAGCACCGCGAAGGCCGCGTAGATGATGTACGTGCCGGAGAGGTTCCAGTCCGCGAGGGACGGGAAGCTGGCGGTGATGGCCCAGTTGGCGATCCACTGGGCGGAGGCGGCCACGCCGAGCGCGGCGGCACGGATGCGGTTGGGGAACATCTCGCCGAGGAAGACCCAGACCACCACACCCCAGGAGAGAGCGAAGAAGAGCACGAAGACATGGGCGGCGATCAGGGCCACGGTGCCCTGGGTGTTGGGGAGCTTGCCGTCCACGAGGTCGGCGGAGAAGGCCCACGCCTCGAAGGCGAGGGCGATCGCCATGCCCGTGGAGCCGACGAGGGCGAGCGGCTTGCGGCCGACGCGGTCGACCAGGACCATCGCGATCACGGTGCCGATGATGTTGACGATCGACGTGGTGAACGAGTAGAAGAACGAGCTCGACGGGTCGATGCCGACGGACTGCCAGAGGGTCGCCGAGTAGTAGAACGCCACGTTGATGCCGACGAGCTGCTGGAAGACCGAGAGGCCGATGCCGACCCAGACGATGGGCAGCAGCCGGAACCGGGAGCCCTCGGCGAACAGGTCCCGGAAGGTCGACTTGTGCTCGCGGCGCATGGCCCGGTCGATCTCGGCGACGCGCGCGTCGAGGTCGACGCCCTTCCCCTCGACCTCGGCGAGGACCTCCTTGGCCCGTTCGGTCCTTCCGACGGAGATGAGGAAGCGGGGCGACTCGGGGATGGCGAAGGAGAGCATCCCGTAGAGGAGCGCGGGCACGACCATCACGCCGAGCATCCACTGCCAGGCCTCCAGGCCGCCGATCTTGCCGCGCTGGTCGCCGTCGGCCAGCTGGAGGATGCCGTAGTTGACCAGCTGGGAGATGGCGATGCCGATGACGATCGCCGCCTGCTGGAAGGAGCCGAGACGGCCCCGGTAGGCGGCCGGGGCGACCTCGGCGATGTACGCGGGGCCGATCACCGAGGCCATGCCGATGGCGAAGCCGCCGATGATCCGCCACAGGGCCAGGTCCCACAGGGCGAAGGGCAGCGCGGAGCCGACCGCGCTGACCGCGAAGAGGACCGCGGAGATCTGCATGCAGCGGATGCGTCCGATGCGGTCGGCGATCCGCCCGGCGGTGGCGGCGCCGACGGCACAGCCGATCAGGGCGATGGCGATGACCTGCGCGAGGGTGGCGGAACCGATGTCGTAACGGTCGCGGATCGCCTCGACGGCGCCGTTGATGACGGAGCTGTCGTAGCCGAAGAGGAAGCCGCCCATCGCGGCGGACGCCGTGATGAAGATGACGTGGCCGAGGTGGTCCGGATGGGCCGCCCGGCCCTCCGGCGACGGCGGGGGCGCCTGCGCGGTGCTGGTCACATGGGCTCCTCGGGGCGACGGTCCTTCCACCGGGCGTCCCGGGCCTCCGGTGGCTCTCTCCGGACGTCCGGGGTCTCCGGGGCTTCCAGTGGCGCACACCTTCCCGCCGTCCACCACTTCAACCGCGGCCCGTTCACCGCTTCAGCGCAGCCGCTGGCCGATCACCTTCGAGACGCCGTCGCCCTGCATGGACACCCCGTACAGCGCGTCCGCGACCTCCATCGTGCGCTTCTGGTGGGTGATCACGATCAGCTGCGAGGACTCCTGGAGCTCCCGCATGATCCCGATCAGCCGCTGGAGGTTGGTGTCGTCGAGCGCCGCCTCCACCTCGTCCATCACGTAGAACGGGCTGGGCCGCGCCTTGAAGATGGAGACGAGCAGGGCCACCGCCGTCAGGGACCGCTCACCGCCGGAGAGCAGGGAGAGCCGCTTGACCCTCTTGCCCGGGGGGCGGGCCTCCACGTCGACGCCCGTGGTGAGCATGTCGTCGGGGTCGGTGAGGACCAGCCGCCCCTCGCCGCCCGGGAAGAGCCGCGAGAAGACGCCCTCGAACTCCCGGGCCGTGTCCCGGTAGGCCTCGGTGAAGACCTGCTCGACCCGCAGGTCGACCTCCTTCACGACCTGGAGCAGATCGGTACGGGTCTTCTTGAGGTCCTCCAGCTGCTCGGAGAGGAAACGGTGCCGCTCCTCCAGGGCCGCGAACTCCTCCAGGGCCAGCGGATTGACCTTGCCCAGCTGGTGGAACGCGCGTTCCGCGGACTTCAGCCGCTTCTCCTGCTCCGAACGGACGAAGGGCCGCGCCCCGGCGGCCCCCGCCTCCTCCCCCTCGGGGGCCGCCGGGGGCGGGACGAGCTGGTCCGGGCCGTACTCGGCGACCAGGTCGGCCGCCTCCACCCCGAACTCCTCCAGGGCCTTCGTCTCCAGCTGCTCGATCCGCAGCCGCTTCTCCGCCCCCAGCACCTCGCCCCGGTGCACGGAGTCGGTCAGCCCGTCGAGCGCGGACTTGAGGTCCCGGCCCCGGGCGCGGGCGGCGGCGAGGCCCTCCTCGCGGGCGGCCCGCGCCGCCTGGGCCGCCACCCGCTCCCGCTCGGCACGGCCGAGCGAGACCTCGGCGTGGGCGAGGAGCTGCCGGGCACCGGAGGCGACGGCGCCCGCGACCCGCTCCTCGTGGCGCAGCCGGTCCCGGTGCCGCTCGGCACGCGCGCGGGCCTCCCGTTCGGCGCGGGCGGACCGGTCGAGCGAGTCGGCCCGCCCCGCGAGCGCCCTGGCCCGCTCCTCGTGCGTACGGAGCTGGAGCCGCGCCTCCATCTCGTTCTGGCGGGCGTGGGAGCCGTCGGCGGCGAGGCGGTCGCGGACGCCGGTGTCGGGTTCCCCGGACCCGTCGTCCCCGGCGTCGGCCGCCTCCTCGGCGACGAGCAGCCGCTCGGCCAGTTCCTCGGCCTCGGTGGTGGCCAGCTCCAGGGCCTCCTGGGCGCGGGCGACGGCCGCGGCCGTCCGCTCGGCCTCCCCGGCCGCTCCCCTGGCCTGTCCCGCGAGCCGTCCGAGCCGCTGGGCCACGTCGGACTTCTCCCGGTCGGCGGTACGGCGCAGGGCGTCAAGTTCCTCGGTGAGCGCGGCTGCGGTACGGCGCCGCTCCTCGGCCTCGCTCCAGGCGGCGGCCGACTCCTCGCAGCGTACGGCCAGTTCGTCGAGCTCGGCGGCGGCCTCGGCCACCGACGCCTGGACTTCGAGGAGGCTGGGCGCGCCCGCCGAGCCGCCCTGCGCGAGGTGCGCCCCGAGCAGGTCGCCCTCGGCGGTGACGGCGGTGAGCGCGGGCCGGGTCCTGACCAGGTCGGCGGCCTCGTCGAGGTCGGCGACGACCACCACCCCGGCGAGCAGGCTCCGGACGGCGCCGAGGAGTTCCTCGGGGCCGCGTACCAGCTCGGCGGCGCGCGGGCGGCCCTCGGGGACCGGGACGGGCTCCGGTGCGGGGGCACCGGCCAGGATCAGGGAGGCCCGTCCGGCGTCCTGTTTGCGGAGCAGCCGGAGCGCTTCGGCGGCGGCGCGGGGGCCGGTGGCGGCGACCGCGTCGGCGGCGGCGCCGAGGGCGGCGGCGACGGGGACCTCGTAGCCGGGGGTGACGGTGAGGAGTTCGGCGACGGGGCCGAGGACGCCGTCGAGTCCGGCGGAGAGCAGGGTGCCGGTGCCGTCCTTGCGGCGCAGTCCGAGGGCGAGGGCGTCGTGCCGGGCCAGGGTGGCGGCGCGGCGGCGTTCGGCGGTGGCCGCGGCCTCGCGGGCGGCGCTCAGTTCGGTCTCGGCCTCGGCGAGTTCGCGGCGGGCGGCCCCGTACCGCTCGTGCTGTCCGGCTTCGGCCGCGTCGAGTTCCTCGACCTCGGCCCTGAGCCGCTCGTACTCCTCCTGGGAGGTGACGGCCCGGTCCCCCGCCTCGTCCCGGGCGGCGGCGAGCCGGTCGATCTCGGCGCGCGCGGAGGCGGCGCGCGAGCGGGCCGCGTCGGCCCGGCCGCGCAGCCGGGCGAGGCCCTCACGCCGGTCGGCGTGGGCGCGGGCCAGGTCCTTGAGGCGGCGGTCCTCGGCGGCCAGGGCCTCTTCGAGCCCGGCCCGGTGGGCGACGGTCTCCTCCAGGGCGCTCTCCGCCGCTTCCAGGGCGGCCGCGAGTTCGGCCTCCTGGCCGCGGACCCGGGCGGCCTCGCGCTCCAGGTCCTCCGGGTCGCGGCCGCGGCGTTCCTCGGCGGGGGCGGTGGTGGCGCTCTGCACGCGCGCGTCGGCGAGCGAGACGGTGCCCCGGACGCGTTCGGCCAGCTGGGAGAGGGCGTACCAGTTCTGCTGGGCGCTCTCCAGGCGGGGGACGAGGTCCCGGGCCTCCGCCTCCAGGCGTGCCTCGTGGGCGAGGGCGAGGGCCAGTTCGCCCTCGGTGGTCTCCTTGCGGGCGAGCAGGGCGGCCTCGTCGGCGACCTCGGCGGTGAGGGCGCCGCGGAGCAGGACGAGGTCGTCGGCGAGGAGGCGGAGGCGGGCGTCCCGGAGGTCGGCCTGGATGACCACGGCGCGGCGGGCGACGGCCGCCTGCCGGCCCAGCGGCTTGAGCTGGCGGCGGAGTTCGTCGGCGAGGTCCTGCACACGGGCAAGGTTGGCCCGCATCGCGTCGAGCTTCCGCAGCGCCTTCTCCTTGCGCTTGCGGTGCTTGAGGACGCCCGCCGCCTCCTCGATGAAGGCACGGCGGCCCATCGGGTCGGCGTGGAGGACGGAGTCGAGCTGCCCCTGCCCGACGATGACGTGCATCTCGCGTCCGATGCCGGAGTCGGAGAGCAGGTCCTGGAAGTCGAGCAGTCGGCAGGTGTCGCCGTTGATCTGGTACTCGCTGCTGCCACCGCGGAACATGACGCGGGTGAGGGTGACCTCGGCGTAGTCGATGGGCAGCGCGCCGTCGGAGTTGTCGATGGTCAGGGAGACCTCGGCGCGGCCCAGCGGGGGGCGGCCGGTGGTTCCGGCGAAGATGACGTCGTCCATCTTGCCGCCGCGCAGCGACTTCGCGCCCTGCTGGCCCATCACCCAGGACAGGGCGTCCACGACGTTGGACTTGCCCGATCCGTTGGGTCCCACGACACAGGTGATGCCCGGCTCGAAACGCAGGGTGGTGGCCGAGGCGAACGACTTGAATCCGCGGAGGGTCAGGGCCTTGAGATGCACTCCGGGGACTCTACCGGGGCCTTCGCGTTTCACCCGCGAAGGCGCAGGGCAGATCCCCGGGTGAGAAGGGGTGGGACGCGGGGGAAACAGCGGGTGAAGAGGTAGGGGGAAAGAGTGAAGGGACGCCGAAGCGCCCCTTGCGTGTCCAGCTGTGCCGGTTACGGCTGCGCCGGGCGTGAGTGTTTCCCACCTGGCCCCGGGGGGCTGGGTTGTCAGGTGAGCGCAGGCTCCGCCTGGGGTACGTCGAGATCGATGCTGTTCAGCAGCGACTCTCCCTGGTGCTGAGCGGCGGCAGCTGCGAGCGAGTCGTTCTCGGACTGAATCCTTACCAGCTCGGATTCGAGGTCCTGGACGCGCTGCTGAAGCCGTCGCATCTCGGCGAGGAGTCGCGGGTCGGAGCCGCCGACGTAACCGAGAAGCGCCTTTGCCATGATGGATGGTCCTCCACAATGAGTGACCGACCGAAGCGGTGTGGGTCGTGAGGGATTCGCACCCGCGGTGCTCGGCAGTACTGCTTGTCGTGCCGGTTCCACTGCCAAACAGCTAAGGTGCGCGGGGCTTCCAGAGTCTCACCAAAAAGTTTGACGGTCAACACGATCACGCCCCGTTCCAAGGGGCGACCGAGGAGTGCGGGCCGACGCGAGGGGCGTCGGGGGCTCTCGGACTCGGTGCCTCGGGGCGTCGCGATCATCCTTACCCGGCAGCCTTCCACGGTGGGCGCTTCTTGGCAACCACCAGGAGGTTTCCCCCTCCGCACCCCCGTTACCGACCGTCCGCCCGGGGTCCCTCGCGGTCACCGGGCGGAGTCGTGGCGCGGACGTGTCAGCGGATCGCGAAGCCCTCGTATCCACCGCGCGGCGTGGCCCAGATCTCAGTGACACCGTCCACGCGTCCGGGCGTGTCGGCGGAGTGGAGCCAGGCGAGCAGACGGTGGCAATTCTCACGCGGGCCCTCGGCCACCACTTGGACCCGGCCGTCGTCGAGGTTCAGGGCGAAGCCCAGAAGGCCGCCGATCTCCAGCGCGTTTGCCCTGGTGAACCAGCGGAAGCCCACTCCCTGTACCCGGCCGCGCACCCAGGCGGTCATCCGTACGTCGTCGCTCATGACTGCACGCTAACGGGCGGATCACCAGATGAGCACATCGCCCCGGCGGCGCATGGACTACAGTCCCGACCGAACACGCCTCACCCGTTCGGGCGCGCGCCGTTCGGCCTCACCCGTTCGGGCGCGCGCCGTTCGATCGACGGGCCGGGGCGATACCGACAGCAAAGCCCAGCAAAGGCCGACAGGACCAGCAGGAAGGCAGAGCAGATGGGACGCCACCGTCGCGCCGGAGCCGCACCCGCGGTGGAGGACCACGCGGCCGGTGCGGAGCCCCGGCACCGGGGTGCCCGTCGCAGGCGGCGCCCCGTGCGCACCGGTCTGCTCGGCGCCTCCGCCGCCGTCGCGCTCGGTGCCGCCGCCGTCGCCTCGGGCCTGCTGCCCGGCGGGGAGACCTTCACGATCGGCGGCGCGGGCGGCGAGCGGCCCGCCGAGTCCCGGCAGGCCCCCGAGCTGACCACCCAGGGCGGGGCGACCCGGACCCCGGCGGGCGACGCGGCCACCACGGCGGGCACCACGAGGACCGCCACGCCCTCCGGCACCCCCACCACGAAGCCCACTCCGCCCCCCACCCCCACCACGAAGCCCACTCCGTCGGCGACCCCGCCGAAGGCCCAGGCGCCGACGAAGCCCGCCGCACCCCGGACCACGGCCGCTCCGGCCACGAAGGCACCCGCGCCGAAGCCGGCCCCGACCACCGAGGCCCCGGTCGACGAGCGGCCCCCGGCCCCTTCGACCGCCGACCGGAGCGCCGCCGCCGAGGCGGAGGTCCTGCGGCTCGTCAACGTCGAGCGGGCCGCGGTGGGCTGCGCCCCGGTGAGCGCGAACGCCCGACTGGCTTCGCTGGCCGGGGCGTTCAGCGCGGACATGGCGGCGCGCGGCTTCTTCGACCACACGGACCCGGACGGCGACACCCCGTGGACCCGCGCGGAGCAGGCGGGCGTCACGGGCATGGGCGGCGAGAACATCGCGCGCGGCCAGGCGGACGCGGCGGCGGTGATGGAGTCGTGGATGAACAGCGACGGCCACCGCGCCAACATCCTGAACTGCGACTTCACCTCCCTGGGCGTCGGCGTCCAGTTCGGCGACGGCGGCCCCTGGTGGACCCAGGACTTCGGCTACTGAGCCACCCCCTCCGGACGACCGCACTCAGCCACCTCCTCCGGATATCCGCGCGGAGACCGGGGCCGTAGGACGTACGGCCGACGGGAACCCGCCGCCGTCAGGGACGCTCGCGGGCCTCAGGGACGTGCCGAGAACCGGGCCCGGACCTCTCCGGGGTCAGTGCACCCAGAGGATGACGGCGTCGCCGTCCCGGGCGGCGGCCCTGAAGTACAGCCTGAGGCCGTCGAACCAGTACCGGCCCCATTCGAGCGCCTCCCGGTCGTTCCAGGACGACGGGTAGACCTCCGCCACGACGAGTTCCGCCGGGTCCACCCCGTCGAGGAGCCGGTCGTACGTCAGCGCCTCCAGCGCCTCGGCGGCGCGGCGGACCCGGTCGGGGGCGAGGTGGTGCGGCGGACCGTATCCCCAGTCGCCGCTCTCCCCCAGCGGCGCCTCCCCGTGGACGACGTCCACCGGAAAGCCGGAGCGCTTCAGCAGGAAGTCCAGCAGGTGCCAGGACTTGTACGTGGAGAAGTGCCGGGCCCTGGCCGGTGGGGGATCGGCTTCCGCCTCCGCCTCCAGGACCTCCTCGATGTGCGCGAGGGCACCGTCCGGGTCATCCAGCGCCCGCGCCAGCCCGGCGGCCGTCACACGGAAGTACGCACCGATCATGCTCATGCCCGGATACTAGGCGCGCCCTCCGACAGGGGGCCGTCCGGTCCTGCCGGGCGTCGGGACCCGGCACGACCGGTGGCGAGGACCAGCGGCGCGGCTCAGGCGGCGGCACGGCCCAGCACGAAGGTCGCGGCGGTGTCCGCGACACGGCGGCCGAGGTGTTCGGCGGTGGCGATGTCCGCCTTGTGGACGCCGTCCGGGCCCCGGTCGGAGTCGGTCTGGGCGGCGGCTCCGGTGAAGAACCCGAGCCGGTTGAGGTCGTTCTCGGAGGCGTCGCTGCGGTTCCAACCGGGCTTGAGGCCCAGGTTGACCCAGGTCATGCCGTGCTGACCGGCGAGGATCTGGAAGTACTGGAGGGTGTGCAGCTTGTCGCCGCTCTTGGAGCCGGAGTTGGTGAACCCGGCGGCGAGCTTGTCCTGCCAGGCACCGGTGAACCAGCGCTTCGAGGAGTCCTCCGCGAAGCGGTGGAAGGCGCCGGAGGCGGTTCCCATGTAGGTCGGGGAGCCGAAGACGATCGCGTCGGAGGCGTCGAGCAGGTCCCACTCGGCGTCGGTGAGGGTGCCGACGTCGATCAGATGGACGGTGGCGCCCGTGTCGGCGGCACCGGCACGGACCGCCTCGGCCAGGACGGCGGTGTGCCCGTAGCCGGAGTGGTAGGCGACGGAGACGACGGGGGTGGTCACAGGAGTGCTCCTAGGAATCGGAGATCGGCGGGGTGATGACCGAAAGCAAAGCACTAACTTTTCGATAGCGCAAGCCATGAGATAGCGCCATCATGGCGGTAAGCGCTGTACGGGAGTACGGTGGGGGCATGACTGACGACCTCGCCTACGACGTGTTCGCGCGGGCCTGTCCCTCGCGCGGAGCCCTGGAACACGTGACGGGCCGCTGGGGCAGCCTGACCCTGGGCGCCCTGTACGACGGGACGTTCCGCTTCAACGAACTGCGGCGCCGGGTCGACGGCGTGAGCGAGAAGATGCTGTCGCAGACCCTCCAGGCACTGGAGCGCGACGGACTCGTCCACCGGGAGGCGCAGCCGACGAACCCGCCCCGGGTCGACTACCGGCTCACCCCGCTCGGCCGCGAGATCGCGGAACGCCTGATCGGTCTGATCGAGCTGGTCGAGGGCCGGATGCCCCAGGTCGAGGCGGCCAGGGAGAGCTACGACACGGAGCGCGCGACGGCCTCGGTCTGAGTCTCGGGAGCGGGCCGCGAGGTCCCTGGGAACGAGAAGTGCCCGAGAGGCTGACCTGCCTCTCGGGCACTCGGGCTCTCGGGCGCGCCTCAGGGGCCGAGGAAGGCCCGGCGGCCTGATGAACGCTCGGGTCGAGAAGGGTGCGACGACCCCATGAGGGATCGGGTCCGATGAAGGCTCGGGCGGCCGGAAGACGACCCGGAAGCCGAAGAGCGCCGGGGCCGTCGGTCGAAGCGCGCCCCAGCCGGCCGGTCCGGTCGGGCGGGCCCGCCCGTCAGCCCGTCGTCGGGCGGGGCGGGCGCTGGCAGCGGGGGCAGAAGTAGCTGGAGCGGTTCATCCAGGGACGGCGGCGCATCGGCGTACCGCAGCGGTGGCAGGGCTCGTCCTCGCGTCCGTACGCGTCGAGCGAGCGGTCGAAGTAGCCCGACTCCCCGTTGACGTTCACATAGAGGCTGTCGAAGCTGGTGCCACCGGCGTCGAGGGCGGCGTTCATCACGTCCCGGACGTGTCCGAGCAGTTCGGCCGAGCGCGGACGGGTCAGGGTGGCCGTCGGACGGTCGTAGTGCAGCCGGGCCCGCCAGAGCGCCTCGTCGGCGTAGATGTTGCCGACGCCGCTGATCAGGGACTGGTCGAGGAGCGCCCGCTTGACGGTGGTGCGCCGCAGCCGCAGCGCGCCCTGGAAGGCGTCGTCGTCGAACTCCGGGTCCAGCGGGTCGCGGGCGATGTGCCCGATGACGTCCGGAAGCCCGTCGGGCGTCTGGTCGTGCAGCGAGAGACCGCCGAAGGTCCGCTGGTCGACGAAGCGCAGCTCGGTGCCGTCGGAGTCGTCGAAGCGGACCCGGACGCGCAGGTGCTTCTCGTCGGCGGAGTCCTCCGGCTGGACGAGCAGCTGACCGCTCATGCCGAGGTGCCCGAGGACGGCGGTGCCGGAGTCGGCGAGCGGCAGCCAGAGGTACTTGCCGCGCCGCCTGGCCGCCTCGAACCGCTGTCCCGTCAGCCGGGCGGCGAAGTCCGGGCCGCCCGCCACGTGCCGCCGGACGGCCCTGGGGTGCAGGACCTCGACCTCGGTCACGGTCCGCCCGGCGACCCAGCGCTCCAGTCCGCGCCGGACGACCTCGACCTCGGGCAGCTCGGGCACGGGACTCCTCCGGACGTCTTCGGATCGGACTGCCAGCGTACCGCCGGGGGATCACCCGCGAGGCCCGGTGAGAACGCGGAAACCCCGCCCTGGGGCGGGGTTTCCGGGAAGCGAGGGACCGGCCGTCAGGCCGATGCCCGGTGGGGGGCCGGAGAGGAGGTGGTGCCCTCCGCCGGTCCTGCCTCGGCCGCGGCCTTCGCCGCCGCCGCGCGTGCGTCGGCGGCCGCGTGGATCTCGCGCCACGCGGACTCCGCCGCCTGCTGTTCCGCTTCCTTCTTGCTGCGGCCGGTGCCGGTGCCGTACGAGACACCACCGACGCGGGCGGCAGCAGTAAAGGTCTTCTCGTGGTCCGGGCCCTCTTCGGAGACGAGGTACTCCGGGACACCGAGGCCCTCGGCCGCGGTGAGCTCCTGGAGACTGGTCTTCCAGTCCAGGCCCGCACCGAGGTTCGAGGACTTCTCGATCAGCGGATCGAAGAGCCGGTGCACCAGCTCACCCGCCGCTTCGAGACCCTGGTCGAGATAGACCGCGCCGATCACCGCTTCGAGGGTGTCGGCGAGGATGGACGCCTTGTCCCGGCCACCCGTGCCCTCTTCGCCCCGGCCGAGCCGGATGAAGGAGCCGAGTTCCAGTTCGCGCCCCACGTCCGCCAGCGCACGCGAGTTGACCACCGCGGCCCGCAGTTTGGCCAGCTGGCCTTCCGGCAGGTCGGGGTGAGTGCGGTACAGCGTGTCCGTGACCACCAGGCCGAGCACGGAGTCCCCGAGGAACTCCAGCCGCTCGTTGGTGGGCAGACCGCCGTTCTCGTACGCGAAGGAACGATGGGTCAGCGCACGCACCAGAAGGGCGGACTCGAGCCGATAGCCGAGCCGCCCTTCCAGAAGCGTGTGGGACGAGGCATGGTCCGTCTTGTCGTCCGTCTTGCGGGACTCAGACATTGCGCCTCTCACCAGCCCAATCAGACCGAGAGGACCTGGCGCTTGTTGTAGGTGCCGCAGCTCGGGCACGCGATGTGCTGGAGCTTCGGCTCCTGGCAACGCTCACACGAAACCAGGGTGGGGACCGCAGCCTTCCACTGCGACCGGCGGTGGCGCGTGTTGCTGCGCGACATCTTCCGCTTCGGAACAGCCACGGCTACTTCTCCTGCTTCTCGGCGGCGCTTCGGACGTCCCCGTCAGAGGCTTTGCCGCTCATGTTGTCCTTCTCATCGGTTCCGAGCGAACCGGCGAGTCCCTGCAGTGCCGCCCAACGGATGTCGACGGCGTCATGGTGGTGGTCCGGGTTCTCGTTCAGGCTGGCTCCGCACTGGGAACACAGACCCGCACAGTCCTCCCGGCACACCGGCTGCATCGGCAGTGCGAGCACCACCGCATCACGCAGCATGGGTTCGAGGTCGAACATGCCGTCCTCGAGGGGGGTCATGCTCTCGTCTTCCTCGGCTTCGTCGTCCGCGACCGCCTTCGAGCGGCCCCGGTCGTCGGAGTCGGGGTACGAGAACATCTCCTGGAAGTCCACGTCGAGATCGAGCTCGACGGGCTCCAGACACCTTACGCACTCCCCCTCGGCCGATGCACGGGCGGTGCCTGTGACAAGCACCCCTTCCATGACCGACTCAAGACGGAGATCGATGTCGACCGAAGAGCCCTCGGGCACTCCGATCACTCCCTCGACGCCGAGGTCCTGGGGGGCCTCGATCGAACGCGAGAGCCGCTGGAGGGAGCCAGGACGCCGCCCCAGCTCGTGTGTGTCGAACACGAGGGGGTTGCGGTGGTCGAGGCGCGTGCTCAGGGCTCTTCCTGCTTTCGGATCGTGCTGCGTCGGGGGGAGGCTGCCGAACGTGGGCAGCGTGGATCGCGGAATACGCGCGACCGAAGAGCCAGGATACTGGACGCTTCGCCCAGGGCCCAATCGGGGGCTTGCGCCCCCCGATGTCCCTTTGCGGCCGGTCAGTGCCCCTGCTCGTACCGGCGCAGCTGCTCCAGATCGATCATGCCGGTGTCGAAGAAGCTGGTCTCGTCGAGCCCCCCGTTCTGCTGGGGCTGCTGGTGCTGCGGGTGCTGCTGGCCGGGCTGCTGGTAGGCGGCGTAGGGGTCCTGCTGGGGGTAGCCGTACGGGTCGGCCTGCTGCGGCTGCTGGTAGGCGTAGGGGTCGGCCTGCGGTACCTGCTGCGGGTATCCGTACGGATCGGCCTGCGGGACCTGCTGCTGCGGCATCTGCTGGTAGGCGTACGGGTCGGACTCCGGGGCCTGCTGCCGGTCCCGCGTCCTGGCCGGGACGCGGCCCGGCTCGGGGTCCGCGAGCTCCGCGAGTCCGGCCAGGTAGTCGGCGTCGCTGGTGTGCGTGGAGCCGCCGAGGCCGTCCTGCGCGGCCATGTGCTCGCCGAGGTCGTCGCTGGCGATCCGGCCGTGCAGCTTCTGCCGGCCCCGGCCGACGGCCTCCAGGGTCGTGCTGAGGACCGCCTCGAAGGCGCCGAGCTTGGCGTCCACGTACGCGTCGGCCCGGTGGATCAGGGTCTGGGGGTCGGAGCTGTGCTCCGGGGCGTCCTCGTCCGCGTAACCGTCCGGGTCGAGGCCCGGACCCCGGCCGAGGAGCTTCTCGCGGCCCCGGTCGACCGAGCCGATCGTCTTGTTGAGGACGACCTCGAAGTTGGCGAGCTTGGAGTCGACGTAGTCGTCGGCCTCGGCGCGGACCTCCTCGGCCTCGCGGCGGGCCTCGGAGAGGATGCGGTCGGCCTCCCCCTGCGACAGCCGGGCGACCTGGGTGTCGGAGACGATCGAGCCCCGCTCGGCGTGGGCGGCCTCGATGATCCGGTCGGCCTCCTGGCGGGCCTGCTCGACCACCTGCTCGCGGCCCCCGATCAGCTCCTGGGCCTGGGCGAGGGAGCCGGGCAGGGCCTCCCTGACCTCTTCGAGCAGGGCGAGCAGCTCGGCCCGGTTGACCACGCAGGATGCCGACATCGGCATGGAGCGGGCGCCCTGCACGGTCGCGACGATCTCGTCGAGCTTCTTCTGCACGTCCACCTGGTGCTCGCCACTCTCTACAGCTGGATGGAGACGGACGGGACGACTGTAAGGGCAGTCGGCGCCCGCCCGACACCAGGTGACGGAGCGTCAGCGGGGGTGGCCGCGCGTCACTTCCGCGTCAGGCGCTCGGTGAGGTGCCCCAGGACCGTCGGCGGGACCAGGTGGGAGACGTCACCGCCCCAGGCGGCGACCTCCTTGACCAGCGAGGAGGAGAGGAAGCTGTACGTGGGGTTGGTGGGGACGAACAGGGTCTCCACGCCCGTGAGGCCGTTGTTCATCTGCGCCATCTGCAGCTCGTAGTCGAAGTCGCTGACGGCCCGCAGGCCCTTCACGATGGCGGGGATGTCCCGCTGCTTGCAGAAGTCGACGAGGAGTCCGTGGAAGGACTCCACCTCGACGTTGCCGAAGTCGGCGGTCACCTCGCGGATCAGCTCGATCCGCTCGTCGACCGTGAACAGGCCCTTCTTCGACTGGTTGATCATCACCGCGACGTGGACGACGTCGTAGAGCTTGGAGGCTCGGGCGATGATGTCGAGGTGTCCGTTGGTGATGGGGTCGAATGACCCCGGACAGACGGCGCGGCGCAATGTGGGTCCCTCGCTCTCCGGTCCGGTCATCGTGCGTCTTCGCACGTGGGGGCGGCGCGACCGTACCAAAACGTTCCCTCGCCGTAGCGACGGGCCCGCAGTGGCTCGAAGCCGTCGGGCCAGCCGAACTCCCCGCCCCTGGTGCTGCGCTCCACGGTGACGAGGGCGTCGTCGGTGAGCCAGCCCCCCGCGCGGAGTGTGAGGAGGATCTCGCGCAGCTCCTCGTCGGAGACCGCGTACGGCGGGTCGAGGAAGACCAGGTCGTACGGCTCGGCCGGGGCCGGTCCCGCCGCGATCTGCTCGGCCCGGCCGCTGCGGGCCTCGGCGCCGGGCAGCCCCAGCGACCGCACGTTCTCCCGGATCGTCTTCGCCGCGCGCGGCTCCGCCTCGACGAGCAGGGCGTGGGCGGCGCCCCGGGAGAGCGCTTCGAGGCCGACGGCGCCGGAGCCCGCGTACAGATCGGCGACCCTGGCTCCGGTGAGGCTCCCGAGGAACGCCTCCCAGGTGGAGAAGAGCCCCTCGCGCGCCCGGTCGGAGGTGGGTCGGGTGCCGTTGCCCGGCGGTACGGCCAGGCGCCGCCCGCCGGCCGTACCGGCGATCACGCGGGTCATCGTGTCCTCGTCTTCCCTGAGGGGGTGCCTACGCCCCGGGTCTTCCCTGAGCGGGTGCTCACACCCCAGCTTATGGCCGCCCGCCGTGGTCAGCCCTTCTCCAGGTACTCCTCCCGGTCCTTGTCGAGCAGGGCGTCCAGCGCGGTCCGCAGCGCCGGGTGGGCGGCGAGGTCCGGGTCGGCGAGGACCAGCGCGGTGGCCTCCTCGCGGGCGGCGGCGATGACCTCCTCGTCGTCGATGACGGTGAGGACCCGCAGCGAGGAGCGGACGCCGGACTGGGCCTGGCCCAGGACGTCGCCCTCCCGGCGCTGCTCCAGGTCGATCCGGGACAGCTCGAAGCCGTCGAGGGTGGAGGCGACGGCGCCGAGCCGCTGCCGGGCCGGGCTCGCCCCGGGCATCTCGGTGACCAGCAGGCACAGGCCGGGGGCCGAGCCCCGGCCGACCCGGCCGCGCAGCTGGTGGAGCTGGGAGACGCCGAACCGGTCCGCGTCCATGATCACCATGGCGGTGGCGTTGGGCACGTTCACGCCGACCTCGATGACGGTGGTGGCGATGAGGACGTCCAGCTCGCCCGCGCCGAAGCGGCGCATCACGCCGTCCTTGTCGTCGGGGTGCATCCGGCCGTGCAGGACGGCGATCCGGAGCCCGGCGAGGGGTCCCGCGCCCAGCTTCTCCGCCATGTCGAGGACGGCGAGCGGGGGCCGCTTCTCGGCCTCGTCCCCGGCCAGACCGGCCTTCTTCTTCTGGTCCTCCTCGTCGCCGATGCGGGGACACACCACGTACGCCTGGTGCCCCTTGGCGACCTCCTCGCGGACCCGCTCCCAGGCGCGGACGAGGAAGTGGGGTTTGTCGGCGGCGGGGACGACATGGCTGGCGATCGGGGAGCGTCCGGCGGGCAGCTGGTCCAGGACGGAGGTCTCCAGGTCGCCGAAGACCGTCATGGCGACCGTCCGGGGAATGGGGGTGGCGGTCATCACGAGGAGGTGCGGGGGCTGCTTGCCCTTGCCCCGCAGGGCGTCCCGCTGCTCGACGCCGAAGCGGTGCTGTTCGTCGACGACGACCAGGCCCAGGTCGTGGAACAGGACCTTGTCCTCGATGAGGGCGTGGGTGCCGATGACGAGGCCCGCCTCGCCGGTGACCAGGTCGAGGAGGGCCTGGCGGCGGGCGGCGGTGCCCATCGAGCCGGTGAGCAGGACGACCTTGGTGGCCCGCTCGGCGCCGCCGAGCATGCCCCCCTCGGCCAGCTCGCCCATCATCTCGGTGACCGAGCGGTGGTGCTGCTGGGCGAGGACCTCGGTGGGAGCGAGGAGGGCGGCCTGTCCCCCGGAGTCGACGACGGCGAGCATGGCGCGCAGCGCGACCATCGTCTTTCCCGAGCCGACCTCGCCCTGGAGGAGCCGGTGCATGGGGTGCTCGGTGGCGAGGTCGTCGAAGATCTCGCGGGAGACCTTGGTCTGGCCGTCGGTGAGGGTGAAGGGGAGCTTGGCGTCGAAGGCGTCGAGGATGCCGTCGGGGGCGGGGCGGCGGGCGACGGCGGGCAGTTGGGTGTCGGCGTGGCGGCGGCGGGCCAGGGCGACCTGGAGGACGAAGGCCTCGTCCCACTTGAGCCGGTCCCGGGCGGCCGCGATGTCGGCCTTGGTACGGGGGCGGTGGATCAGCCGCAGGGATTCGGGGAGTTCGGCCAGGCCACGGCCCTCGCGGAGCGCGTCGGGGAGCGGATCGACGGCGTCGGCGGCGCTCGGCAGGACCGCGTCGACGGCCTTGGCGATCTTCCAGGACTCCAGTCTGGTGGTGGCCGGGTAGATCGGGATGAGGGCGCCCGCCCAGACGTCCACGGACTGTTCTCCGTCGCCGCGCAGGAGTTCGTACGCGGGGTGGGCGAGCTGGAGGCGCCGGTTGAAGAGCGACACCTTGCCGGAGAACATCGCGCGGGTGCCGGGCAGCAGGTCCTGGTGCGGTTTGTGCACGCCCTTGCCGAAGAAGACCAGCTGGAGGCGGCCGCTGCCGTCGGTGATGGTCACTTCGAGGCGCTGGCCGCGCCCCTTGGAGCCGTTGAAGGTGAGGACACGGGCGTCGGCGACCTGGGCGACCACGGTGACGTGCTCGTCGAGCGGCAGGTCGGAGAGGGTGGTCAGCTCGCCCCGCTCGGCGTACCGGCGGGGGTAGTGGTGGAGCAGGTCACCGACCGTGTGCAGGCCGAGGGCCTCGGCCATGACCTTGGCGGTGGCGGGGCCGAGGGACTTCTTGAGTGGTTCGTCGAACGCGGGCACGCGTTCCATTGCACACCACGGCACCGACAGGCGCGTCCGACACGGCGTCTCACTCCACGCCGATGAGCAGCGGCGGGGCTCCGGCGCCCGCGTGGTAGGTGGTGGTGTCGACGGCCAGGTAGCCGCGCCTGACGTGGTGTTCGAGGTCGGGGGCGAGGCCGGGCGGGGTGTCGTCGGCGACGACGAGGGTGACGAGTTCCCCACCGGCGGAGAGCATCCGGTCGAGGACGGTACGGGCGGTCTCGGTGAGGTCCTTGCCGATGACGGCGACATCGCCCTCGATGAGCCCGAGGACGTCGCCCGCCTGGCAGACGCCGGCCGAGGTGAAGGAGCGGTGTTCGGCGACGGCGAGTTCCGCGTAGCGGGTGGCTCCGGCGGCGGCGGTCATGGCGACGACGTCCTCGTCGAAGCGCCGGTCGGGTTCGTGGACGGCGAGGGCGGCGATGCCCTGGACGGCGGCCCGGGTGGGGATGAGGGCGACGCGGATGCCTTCGGCCCTGGCGCGTTCGGCGGCTTCGGCGGCGGTGCCGCGCAGGTCGGTGTCGTTGGGCAGGAGGACGACCTCGCGGGCGTGGGCGCGGCGGATGGCGTCGAGGAGTTCGTCGCCCTCGGGGACTTCGCCGGGCCGGGTCCGCACGGTGGTGGCGCCCGCCTCGGCGCAGAGTCCGGCGAGGCCCTCGCCGGGGACGACGGCGACGACCGCGCGCTGGGCGCGTTCGGTGCGTTCGGTGCGGCCGGGCGTGGTGGCGGCGTCGGCGGCGAAGTGACTGATGCGGATGCGGTGGGGGCGGCCCGCCTCGACGCCCGCCTCGACGGCGGCTCCGGGGTCGTCGACGTGGACGTGGACGTTCCACAGGCCGTCGCCGCCGACGACGACGAGGGAGTCGCCCAGGGCGTCGAGCCGGGCCCGCAGCAGGGCGACGGCGTCGTCGTCGGCCTCCAGGAGGTAGATGACCTCGTAGGCGGGGCCGTCCTCGGGGAGGCACGTCCCGTCGGGTGCGGGACCGAGGCCGGGCGCCGGGCCCGGGGCGCCGCCGGGGGACCGTACGGCTCCACTGTCCGGCACGGCCCGTACGTCTCCGGTGACCGGTGCGGCCCGTACGGCTCCGGTGTCCGCCGCGGGCGGCTGCGGGGTCCCGCCCGTGACGGTCTCCACGAGGGCGCCGAGGACGGCGACGAGTCCCCGGCCGCCCGCGTCGACGACTCCGGCGCGGGCGAGGACGTCGAGCTGGCCGGAGGTGGCGGCGAGGGCGGTCGAGGCGCCCGCGTGGGCGGCCCTGGCCACCTGGGCGAGGGGGCCGCCGCCCGCGCAGGCGACGGCCGCCGCGGCGGCGACGGTGAGGATGGTGCCGTCCACCGGGCGGGCGACGGCCTGCCGGGCGGCGGCGGCGGCCTCGGCGAGGGCGCGGGCGAGGTGATCCCCGTCACCTCCCTCGGCGAGGACCCCGGCCATACCGCGCAGGAGCTGGGAGAGGATGGTGCCGGAGTTGCCCCGGGCGCCGAGCAGGGCGCCGTGGGCCATGGCCCGCGCGGTCTCGGCGGTGTCGGGCGCGGAGGCCGCGAAGACGGCTTCGACGGCCTGGTGGGCGGCTTCCGCCGTGAGGTAGAGATTGGTGCCGGTGTCCCCGTCCGCGACGGGGTAGACGTTGATCGCGTCGATCTCCTCGCGCTCCCTGCCGAGGGCGTCCAGCGTCCGCGCGGACCAGGTCCTGAGCGCCGCTGCGTCGAGCTCGGCGAGCTCCTCGGAGGGCTGAAGGGCTCGCGGCAACGGGGGTCCTCCTTGGGCGGTGAGCTCACCGCAGGGTAGACCCGGGGTGCCCCTCCGGTGACCGGGGCCCGGGGCGAGGTCCACGCAGACCATGGTAGTTTCGTTCCACCGAGGCAGGCGTTGTATGCTGCTTCGGTTGCCCGGTCCACACCGGGCCGTTCCCCGGCAAGCCACTTCAGACTCCTGATTCCGGTGCGCCGGATTTCACTGTAATTCTGAAGTCTTTGGAGTGACCCGTGGCTGCCAACTGCGACGTCTGCGGCAAGGGGCCGGGCTTCGGCAACAACATTTCGCACTCGCACCGCCGTACGTCCCGTCGCTGGAACCCGAACATCCAGCGCGTGCGTGCCGTGGTCGGTCGGACGCCGAAGCGGCTCAACGTCTGCACCTCGTGCATCAAGGCCGGCAAGGTCTCGCGCTAATTGCGACGTTCTGTCGTAGCGCAGCCCCTGCGGTTGCCTTGAAAGGCCGGTTCACCTAGGTGAACCGGCCTTTTGCCGTACCCGGATCCCTTGCCGTACCCGGAGCCGGGTGAGCGGACGGCCCCCGGTGCCGGAGGGCCGTCCGGTCCTCAGCTCCTGAAGCGCCAGCCGTGGTCGACCGGGCCGATCCCCGCCCCCAGGGCGAACCCGGCGCCTATGGCCCCCGTCACGTACTCCTTGGCCCGTCGTACGGCCTCCGGGACGGCGAGGCCCAGGGCGAGCCCGGCGGCGACCGCCGAGGCGAGGGTGCAGCCGGTCCCGTGGGTGTGCCGGTTGTCGTGGCGCGGGGCGCGCAGCCAGTGCTCCTCGGTGCCGTCGGTGAGCAGGTCGACGGCCTCCCGGCCGGTGGGCAGGTGCCCGCCCTTGATGAGCACCCACTCCGGGCCGTACGAGAGGACCGCCTCGGCCGCGACCCGCAGATCGGCCTCGTACACGACGTGCACGCCGGTGAGCTGTGTCACCTCGTCCAGGTTGGGGGTGGCGACGGTGGCCCTGGGCAGCAGCTTCGTACGGACGGATTCGAGGGCGCTGCCGGGCAGCAGCGGGTCGCCGTGCTTGGAGACGCCGACGGGGTCCACGACGACCGGTGCCGGGGTGTCCGCGAGGAGCGCGGCGACGGTCTCGACGAGTTCGGCCGAGGCCAGCATCCCGGTCTTGACGGCGTGGACGCCGATGTCGTCGACGACGGAACGGTACTGGGCGCGGACGGCGTCCACGGGAAGTTCCCAGACGCCCTGGACGCCCCGGGAATTCTGGGCGGTGACGGCGGTGAGCACGCTCATGCCGTGGACGCCGAGCGCCAGCATCGTCTTGAGGTCGGCCTGGATGCCCGCGCCGCCGCCGGAGTCGGAGCCGGCGACGGTCAGCACCAGCGGCGGCGCGTCGCTCACTCCGTCTCCCCGAAGTGGTCCCAGCCGCCGACGCTGTGCCAGGGCGCGCCGTCGACGGTGACCTGGGGCAGCGCGGAGGGGTTGAGGACCTCGCCGATGACCTTCCAGCGGGCGGGGAGCTTCACGTCGGGCGGGAAGGTGGCCACGATGGCGTGGTCCTCTCCCCCGGTGAGCACCCACTGCATGGGGTCGACGCCGACGGCCTGGCCGATGTCGTTCATCTGGGTGGGGATGTCGATGAGGCCGGAGCGCAGGTCGATGCGGACCTTGCTGGCCTCGGCGATGTGGCCGAGGTCGGCGATGAGGCCGTCGCTGACGTCGCACATGGCGGTGGCACCGAGTCCGGCGGCGGCGGGGCCCGCGTGGTACGGCGGCTCGGGCCTGCGGTGGGCCTCGACGAAGGCGCGCGGGGAGCGGAAGCCCCGGGAGAGGACGGCGTATCCGGCGGCGGACCAGCCGAGCCAGCCGGTGTAGGCGACGACGTCGCCGGGCTGGGCGCCGCCCCGGGTGACCGGGTCGTGGTTGCGGAGGTCGCCGAGGGCGGTGATGGACACCATGATCGTGTCGCCGCGCACGACGTCGCCGCCGACGACGGCGGCGCCCGCGACCTGACATTCGTCGCGCAGGCCGTCCATGAGTTCGGTGGGCCAGGTCACGGGGAGTTCCGCGGGGACGACGAGGCCGAGGAGGAGCGCGGTGGGGACCGCGCCCATGGCGGCGATGTCGGCGAGGTTCTGCGCGGCGGCCTTGCGGCCGACGTCGTACGCCGTCGACCAGTCGCGGCGGAAGTGGCGCCCTTCGAGGAGGATGTCCGTGCTGGCCACCACGCGCCGGTCGGGGGCGGAGACGACCGCGGCGTCGTCACCGGGTCCGATCCGTACCGCCGGGGTGGACGTGAGCCGGGACGTGAGCTCCCTGATGAGCCCGAACTCGCCGAGCTCTCCGACTGTGCCCTTCACCGCGCCTCACCTCGTGTCTTCGTGCCGTCCTGCGGGTGGCGGCGCGTCCGTGCGCGCCGCGGGTCGCGGGCCGGCACCGTGCTGGGTACCGTCAAGTAGACCGTCAACTTCTGTCCTGTGTGCGCCACCGGGTGGGCGCCTCGGGTGGCGCGGGTCTCCCCGTGGCCCGTGGCGACGCGGTACCGTGGCGTCCCTTTCTCCCACAAGATCCTCGTGGTCGCCCTGGAGGTTCCGTGGTTCAGGCGTACATCCTCATCCAGACCGAGGTGGGCAAGGCGTCGTCCGTCGCCGACACCATCTCCAAGATTCCGGGGGTGATCCAGGCGGAGGACGTGACCGGGCCGTACGACGTGATCGTGCGCGCGCAGGCGGACACGGTCGACGACCTCGGCCGCATGGTGGTCGCGAAGGTCCAGCAAGTGGACGGCATCACGCGCACCCTCACCTGCCCGGTCGTTCATCTGTAGCCCCCGTCTACGCTTGGCCGGTGATGTCATCCCACCGGCCCTTCGGCCTGCCCGCCGCCGTCACGGCAGCCGTGCTGCTGTCGGCCGTCACCGGCTGTTCCCCGTCGGACGCCTCGGCTTCCGTCGTGGTGCCCAGTCCTCCGGCGGCCGAGGCCGCCGTCTGCCGGGCCCTGGCGAAGGAGCTGCCGGACACCGTCGCGGGACTCGGACGGAGCGACCCGGAGCCGGGCTCCGAGCTGACCGCCGGTTGGGGTGACGGTGCGATCGTACTGCGCTGTGGGGTCCCCCGGCCCGAAAAGATGAGCGATCCGAAGGCGCGGGCCGTGGAGGCCGACGGTGTGAACTGGATGCTGGAGGACTCCGGGGGGAGCGGGCCGCGTTTCACCTCGACGTACCGCGTGACGTACGTGGAGGTGAGCTTCGGCGAGCGCTTCGCGCACGACGCCACGCCGCTCGCCGACCTGGCTCCGGCCGTGCGGAAGACCGTGCCGTCGAGCCTGTGAGGGCCGTCGGCACGGTCTCCGGGTGGGACCGGGTCAGCGCAGTCCGGTGGAGCGGGTCAGCGCCGCCTGGACGAGCCGGTCGACCAGCTCGGGGTAGCTCACGCCGCTCTCCTGCCACATGCGCGGGTACATGGAGATGGGCGTGAAGCCCGGCATGGTGTTGATCTCGTTGATGACGAAGTCGCCGTCCTCGGTGAGGAAGAAGTCGGCGCGGACCAGGCCCTCGCAGGACACCGCCTCGTAGGCGGCGACGGCGAGGCGCTGGACCTCGGCGGTGGCCTCGTCCCCCAGGGGGGCGGGCACGATGCCGGAGGCCGAGTCGATGTACTTCGCCTCGAAGTCGTAGAAGTCGTGGTCGGTGACCGGCGGGATCTCGGCGGGCACGCTGGCGCGCGGGCCGTCCTCGAACTCCAGGACGCCGCACTCGATCTCCCGGCCGCGCAGCAGCGACTCGACGAGGATCTTCGGGTCGTGGCGGCGGGCCTCCTCGACGGCCTCGTCGAGGCCGGAGAGGTCGTCGACCTTGGTGATGCCCATGGACGAGCCGCCGCGGGCGGGCTTCACGAAGAGCGGCCAGCCGTGCTCGGCGGCGAACTCGACGATCTTCTTGCGGGCCGCGGCCGGGTTCTGCTCCCACTCACGGGGCCGGATGACCTCGTACGGGCCGACGGGCAGGCCGAAGGAGACGAAGACCCGCTTCATGTACTCCTTGTCCTGGCCGACGGCGGAGGCGAGGACGCCCGCGCCGACGTAGGGGACACCGGAGAGCTCCAGGAGGCCCTGGAGGGTGCCGTCCTCGCCGTACGGTCCGTGCAGCACCGGGAAGACCACGTCCACCTCGCCGAGGGCCCTGGGCACGCTGCCCGGCTCGGAGAGGACGACCTCGCGGTTGGCGGGGTCCACGGAGAGGACGACGTCGCCCTTCTCGGACTCGGCCAGGTCGCCGACGTTCGGCAGGGCGCGGTCGGCGATGGCCATGCGCTCCGGGGCGTCGGCGGTGAGCGCCCAGCGCCCGTCCGTCGTGATGCCGATGGGCAGCACGTCGTACTTGTCCCGGTCGATGGCGCTCAGGACGGCGCCCGCCGTGACGACGGAGATGGCGTGCTCGGAGCTGCGGCCGCCGAAGACGACGGCCACGCGCGGCTTGCGGGGGCTCTGGGTGTTCTCGCTCATATCGCGTTGAGAGTACCTTGCGGTTCCCGAACTCCTGAGCGCCCCGCTGCCGCCGCGCGCGTACGGCGCAGTGCCGTGCCGCGCGCCCGGGACCGGTCAGCGGCGCTCGGGCTTGGCGCTGCGGGACATCAGTTCCTTGAGGGCCACGACCGGCGGCTTCCCGTCGTGGACGATGGAGACGACGGTCTCGGTGATGGGCATGTCGACGCCGTGGCGGCGGCCCAGATCGAGCACCGACTCGCAGGACTTGACGCCCTCGGCGGTCTGCCGGGTGGCCGCGATGGTCTCCTGGAGGGTCATCCCCCGGCCGAGGTTGGTGCCGAAGGTGTTGTTCCGGGAGAGCGGCGAGGAGCAGGTGGCGACGAGGTCGCCGAGGCCCGCGAGACCGGAGAAGGTCAGCGGGTCGGCGCCCATGGCGAGGCCCAGCCGGGTGGTCTCGGCGAGGCCCCGGGTGATGAGCGTGGCCTTGGAGTTGTCGCCGAGGCCCATGCCGTTGGCGATGCCGACGGCGAGGCCGATGACGTTCTTCACTGCGCCGCCGAGCTCGCAGCCGACGACGTCGGTGTTGGTGTACGGGCGGAAGTACGGGGTCATGCAGGCGGCCTGGAGCCGCCGGGCGACCGACTCGTCGACGCAGGCGGCGACGGCGGCGGCGGGCTGCCGGCTCGCGATCTCCATGGCCAGGTTGGGTCCGGTGAGGACGGCGACCCGCTCGGCGGGCACGTCCGCGACCTCGATGACGACCTCGCTCATCCGCTTGGCGGTGCCGAGTTCGACGCCCTTCATCAGGGAGACGAGGACGGTGTCGGGGGCCAGCAGCGGGGCCCAGGCGGCGAGGTTGCCGCGGAGGGTCTGGGAGGGGACGACGAGGACGGTGAAGTCCGCGTCCGAGGCGGCCTCCGCCGCGTCGGCGGTGGCCGTGATCCGCCCGGGGAGCTCGACGCCCGGCAGGTAGTCCGGGTTGGTCCGGGTGGCGTTGATCTCCTTCGCGAGTTCGGCGCGGCGGCCCCAGAGGCTCACCTCGCACCCCGCGTCGGCGAGCACCATGGCGAAAGCCGTGCCCCAGGATCCGTTGCCGAAGACAGCTGCCTTGGTCACTTCGTGCCCTCCCCCGCGGCCCTGCGCCGCTGTTCGAGTCGCGCCCTGCGGTGGTCGTACGGCTCGGCGGGAGCCTTCTCGCCGCGAACCTCCTCCAGGAGGGCGGTGATGGCGGCCATGATGGTCTCGGTGGCCTCGCGGAGCACCTCGGGCGTGGGTTCGAGGCCGTCGAAGCGCGAGAGGTCCACGGGCGGACCGGCCTGCACGATCAGCGTCTTGCGGGGGAACAGCCGGAACTTCTTCTCCTCGGCGTACGGCGGCATCGCCAGGTTCGCGCCCCACTGGGCCACCGGGATGACGGGGGCCCGGGTGACCAGCGCGACACGGGCGGCCCCGGTCTTGCCCGCCATGGGCCACATGTCGGGGTCGCGGGTCAGGGTGCCCTCGGGGTAGAAGGCGACGCACTCGCCGCGCTCGACGGCGTCGACGGCGGCGCGGAACGCGTCGAGGGCGTTGGTCGTCTCCCGGTAGACCGGGATCTGGCCGGTGCCGCGCAGCATCATGCCGACGAAGGGCGTCCTGAAGAGGCCGGCCTTGGCGAGGAGGCGGGGGACGCGGCCGGTGTTGTACTGGTAATGCGCGTACGACAGCGGGTCCAGGTAGGAGTTGTGGTTGACGGCGGTGATGAATCCGCCGTCGGCCGGAATGTGCTCCGTTCCGCGCCAGTCCCGGTTGAACAGAACCACCAGGGGGGGTTTGGCGATGACCGCCGCGAGGCGGTACCAGAAGCCGATTCTGCGGCGGGGCACGCGGACACCTTTCTCCGGGACGGGCTGGCAGGGGGTCAAGTGTCGCCCCCCGCTCCTGCTGTGTCGAGTGACACCGTACGCCCCGGACCCTGGGACGGACCGGGTGGGCGGGACAGAATGAATCCGATGAACCCGACGTACCCGACGCACCCGGACGCGGCCGACGGCTGGTCCCTGGTCGTGCCCCTGAAGCCGCTCTCACGGGCGAAGAGCCGCCTGGCCGCGACGGCCGGGGCGCTGCTGCGCCCCCGGCTCGCGCTGGCCTTCGCGGAGGACACGGTGGGCGCGGTCCTCGCCTGTCCGCGGGTACGGGATGTGGCGGTCGTCACGGACGATCCGGCGGCTACGGACGCGCTGGCGGCGCTGGGCGCGCGGATCGTGCCGGACCTTCCGGCGGCGGGGCTCAACGCGGCGCTCGCGCACGGGGTGCGGGCGGTGCGGCTCCGGCGGCCGTGCGCGCGGGTGGCGGCGCTCAACGCGGACCTGCCCGCGCTGCGCCCCGGCGAACTGGCCCGGGTCCTGGACGCGGCCCGGGATTTCCCGAGGGCTTTTCTCGCGGATGCCGCCGAAATAGGTACGACATTCCTCTCGGCGGGTCCGGGAGTGGAATTGGAACCCGCATTCGGAGGCGCGTCGAGGCTTCGGCATTTGTCTTCGGGAGCGAGGGAAATCAGGCTCGCCGGAGTGGATTCCGTACGCCGGGACGTGGACACCGGCGAGGATCTGGCGGCGGCGCAGGCACTGGGGCTCGGTCCCCGGACGTCCGCCAGGTGGCTGCCCGCGGCCGGATAGGCTGCGGTCCATGCAGGCGACCGCGTTCACGTACGACCCCGAGACCCGCAGCGGCAGCGTGCTGCTCGACGACGGCACCCCCGTGGAGTTCGGGGCGGCGGCCTTCGAGGCGGGCGGGCTGCGGCTGCTGCGGCCGGGGCAGCGGGTGCGGATCGAGACCGCGCCGGGGCCCTCGGGGGCCGCCCCGGCGATCACCCTGGTGACACTGCAGACCTTCTGAGCCCCACGGGGGGCCTGCCGACGGCCTTCCCGGGCCTCTCCGGGCTTCGGCCTCCGGCGCACTTCTGACGTACTCCTGACGTACTTCCGAGGTTCTCGCGCGTATTTCCGAGGGCCCTCGGGGTCTGCCGATGCCTTTGTGGGGGCCTGCCGGAGCCTTCGCCAGGGTCCTTCCGCGGCCCGCCGGACGCGCCGCGGGCCGGGCTCCCCCTGAGGGAGCCCGGCCCGGCGGGTGTCCACCGTGGGTCCTACTTCTTGGCGGCGGCCTTCTTGGCGGTCGTCTTGCGCGCCGTCGTCTTCTTGGCGGGCGCCTTCGTCGCCGTGGCCTTCTTCGCGGCCGGCGCGGTCTTCTTCGCCGCGGCCTTGGTGACCTTCTTCGCGGCGGCCGTGGTGGCCTTCTTCGCCGCGGCCTTGGTCGTCGCCTTCTTGGCGGCGGTCGTGGCGGTCTTCTTCGCCGGGGTCGCCTTCTTGGCGGCGGCGGTCGTGGCCTTCTTCGCGGGCGTCGCCTTCTTCGCGGCGGCCGTCGTGGTCTTCTTCGCCGGGGTCGCCTTCTTCGCGGCGGCCTTCTTGGCGGTGGTGGCCTTCTTGGCGGCGGCCTTCTTCACGGTCGCGGAGGCGCCACCGGTCAGGCTGCCCTTGGGGGCCTTCTTGACGGAGACCTCGCCGCCCTTGGGGAGCTTCTTCGAGCCGCTGACCAGGTCCTTGAAGCCCTGACCTGCGCGGAAACGCGGGACGGAGGTCTTCTTGACCCGGACCCGCTCACCCGTCTGCGGGTTGCGGGCGTAGCGGGCCGGGCGGTCGACCTTCTCGAACGAGCCGAAGCCCGTGACCGAGACCCGGTCGCCCCCGACCACGGCACGCACGATGGCGTCCAGCACGTGGTCGACGGCTTCGGCGGCCTGCTGGCGACCGCCCATCTTGTCGGCAATCGCTTCTACGAGCTGCGCCTTGTTCACGTCTTCCCCTTCGGAGACATTGCCAGAACGAAAGTGTTCAAGCTTTTTCGCACGTTAGGCATGTATATACCGCAAATCAAACACGAAACGGTCTAATCACCCTAGTGCCGCAACGCGGAAGTCCCGTTGCGGAGTTCTCGGTGTCAGTCGTCCTCTGGGAATCGGCCCTCGTCGAGGTCCTTCATCAGCCGGTCCAGACGCGTTGCCGCGTCCTTGAGATCGTGCTTCGCCGCGGCCGTCACGACCAGCAGCTTCCGGGACAGCGCCATCCTTACGCCCTCCGGGACTTGCAGTGAGCGCACTCTTGTGTGCGCTTCCTTCAATCGGGCGGCGACTGCCCCATAGAGCTCGAGTTGGCTGTCGCGTTCCATGCACCGATTGTGCCATCTAGGGCGAGTTGTCGCCCGACAGGGTCTCAACAAGCGACTGCGCCCCCCACCGGACGGTGGGGGGCGCAGTCTTGGAAAAGCGCTGCTCAGGCCGTAATTGTACGGGGCTTGTGGGACGGCCTGACCGCCTCGAAGGCCGCGATGTCGGCTTCGTTCTGAAGGGTGAGGCTGATGTCGTCGAGCCCGTTGAGGAGCCGCCAGCGGGCGTTCTCGTCGAGCTCGAAGTCGGCGTCGATCCCGGTCGCCAGCACCTTGCGGCGCTCCAGGTCGACGGTGACCTCGGCGGTCGGGTCGGCCTCGGTCAGCTCCCAGAGGGCGTCCACCGTCTCCTGCGGCAGGACCACGGTCAGCAGTCCGTTCTTCAGCGAGTTGCCCCGGAAGATGTCCGCGAAGCGGGCGGAGATCACGGTCTTGAAGCCGTAGTTCTGGAGCGCCCAGACGGCGTGCTCACGGGAGGAGCCGGTGCCGAAGTCGGGGCCCGCGACCAGGACCGTGGCGCCCTGCCGCTCGGGGCGGTTGAGGACGAAGTCGGAGTCCCGGCGCCAGGCCTCGAAGAGGCCGTCCTCGAAGCCGTCGCGGGTGACCTTCTTCAGCCAGTGCGCCGGGATGATCTGGTCGGTGTCGACGTTGCCGCGGCGCAGCGGGACGGCCCGGCCGGTGTGCGTGGTGAAAGCTTCCATGGTTCCTCAGACCCCCGCGGGCGTAGCGACGTCGGACAGATCGGCCGGGGAGGCCAGATGGCCCAGGACGGCGGTGGCGGCGGCGACCTGGGGGGAGACCAGGTGGGTGCGGCCGCCCTTGCCCTGCCGGCCCTCGAAGTTGCGGTTGGAGGTGGACGCGGAACGCTCACCGGGCGCCAGCTGGTCGGGGTTCATGCCCAGGCACATGGAGCAGCCGGCGTGCCGCCATTCGGCCCCGGCCTCCTTGAAGACCTTGTCGAGGCCCTCCTCGACGGCCTGGAGGGCGACCCGGACGGAGCCGGGGACGACCAGCATGCGGACACCCTCGGCGACCTTGCGGCCTTCCAGCAGGTTCGCGGCGTTGCGCAGGTCCTCGATGCGGCCGTTGGTGCAGGAGCCTACGAAGACGGTGTCGACCCTGATGTCCCGGAGCGGCTGCCCGGCGGTCAACCCCATGTACTCCAGGGCCTTTTCGGCGGCGAGGCGCTCCGAAGCGTCTTCGTACGAAGCCGGGTCGGGGACGTTCGCCGAAAGCGGCGCACCCTGGCCGGGGTTGGTGCCCCAGGTGACGAACGGGGCCAGCGAGGGGCCGTCGATGACGACCTCGGCGTCGAAGACGGCGTCCTCGTCGGAGCGCAGGGTCTCCCAGTACGAGACGGCGGCGTCCCAGTCCTCGCCCTCGGGGGCGTGGGCGCGGCCCTTCAGATAGGCGAAGGTGGTCTCGTCGGGGGCGATCATGCCCGCGCGGGCACCGGCCTCGATCGACATGTTGCAGATGGTCATCCGGGCCTCCATCGAGAGTTTCTCGATGGCGGAGCCCCGGTACTCCAGGATGTAGCCCTGGCCGCCGCCGGTGCCGATCTTCGCGATGATCGCCAGGATGAGGTCCTTGGCGGTGACGTCCTCGGGCAGTTCGCCGTCGACCGTGATGGCCATGGTCCGGGGACGGGCCAGCGGGAGGGTCTGGGTGGCGAGGACGTGCTCGACCTGGCTGGTGCCGATGCCGAACGCCAGCGCGCCGAAGGCGCCGTGCGTGGAGGTGTGCGAGTCGCCGCAGACCACGGTGGTGCCGGGCTGGGTCAGGCCCAGCTGCGGTCCCACGACGTGGACGACGCCCTGCTCGACGTCGCCCAGCGGGTGCAGCCGGACGCCGAACTCGGCGCAGTTCTTGCGCAGGGTCTCCAACTGGGCGCGGGAGACCGGGTCGGCGATCGGCTTGTCGATGTCGAGGGTGGGGGTGTTGTGGTCCTCGGTGGCGATGGTGAGATCGAGGCGCCGCACCTGCCGGCCGTTCTGGCGCAGGCCGTCGAAGGCCTGGGGGCTGGTCACCTCGTGCAGCAGGTGCAGATCGATGTAGAGGAGGTCGGGCTCGCCCTCGGCGCGCCGGACGACGTGGTCGTCCCAGACCTTCTCCGCGAGTGTCCTACCCATCGCTTTCCCTCCGGCCGACGTCAGCGTCGGCACAACTAGAGACCCGTTCCGCGGGCCGTTGTGCGGCCGCCCCACCAGAGTGACAAGTTCCCGGGAAAATTGAACTTGCGTTTCACAGAGTGAGACGCGAATATCGTTGCATGGACAACTCTAGCGGCGTAGGCGTTCTCGACAAGGCAGCCCTTGTCCTGGGCGCCCTGGAGTCCGGTCCGGCCACCCTCGCAGGACTGGTCGCGGCGACGGGACTCGCACGACCCACGGCACATCGTCTCGCCGTGGCACTGGAACACCACCGCATGGTGGCGCGCGACATGCAGGGCCGGTTCATTCTCGGGCCCCGTCTCTCGGAGCTGGCCGCGGCGGCGGGCGAGGACCGTCTCCTCGCGACGGCGGGCCCGGTCCTGACGCATCTGCGGGACGTCACCGGCGAGAGCGCTCAGCTCTACCGTCGCCAGGGTGACATGCGGATCTGCGTGGCGGCCGCCGAGCGGCTCTCGGGTCTGCGGGACACCGTCCCGGTCGGCTCGACGCTGACGATGAAGGCGGGTTCGTCGGCACAGATCCTGATGGCCTGGGAGGAGCCCGAGCGACTGCACCGCGGTCTCCAGGGCGCCCGCTTCACGGCGACGGCCCTGTCGGGCGTACGGCGCCGGGGCTGGGCCCAGTCGATCGGCGAGCGGGAGCCCGGTGTCGCGTCCGTCTCGGCGCCCGTGCGCGGCCCGTCGAACCGCGTGGTGGCCGCCGTGTCGGTCTCCGGACCGATCGAGCGCCTGACGCGTCACCCGGGCCGTATGCACGCCCAGGCGGTCATCGACGCCGCCGCCCGCCTCTCCGAGGCGCTCCGCCGCACCGGCTGACACCCCCGCACCTTCTCGTACGGTCCCGGCCCACCGCTCCAACGCCGCAGCGGTGGGCCGGACTTGTGCGTACGGCCGGGAACAGCGAGGAAGCCCTCCCCCGAAGGGAAGGGCTTCCTCGTCTCGTACCCCCGACCGGATTCGAACCGGCGCTACCGCCTTGAGAGGGCGGCGTGCTAGGCCGCTACACAACGGGGGCCTTTGTGGATGTGATCCACGTTTTGCAGATGAGCTCTGCGAGCTGGCCTACCTGGACTCGAACCAAGAATGACGGTACCAGAAACCGTAGTGTTGCCAATTACACCATAGGCCATGGCGGTTAAACCGTACCCCCGACCGGATTCGAACCGGCGCTACCGCCTTGAGAGGGCGGCGTGCTAGGCCGCTACACAACGGGGGCCCTAGCGATCCCACCCAGCCGGAGCCGGGTGATGTCACCACGTTTTCACCGGGAGCTACCCAAGTGTTCCGCAGGATGGATCTGTACCCCCGACCGGATTCGAACCGGCGCTACCGCCTTGAGAGGGCGGCGTGCTAGGCCGCTACACAACGGGGGCCTTTGTGGATCTGATATCCACGTTTTGCAGATGAAGCTCTGCGAGCTGGCCTACCTGGACTCGAACCAAGACTAACGGAACCAGAAACCGTCGTGCTGCCAATTACACCATAGGCCACCGGGGCAACTTCCCCACCAGGGAGGATCTTGCTCGGCTTGCGCTTTCCGGGTTCTTGCCTTTCGGCTTGTTCCCCTCGGCGCAGGAAGAACATTACCCGAAGGTGGACGGTGCTCCAAAACGGGTATGGCCGCCGAGCAGGCCGGGGAGCTGGCGGAGGTCCGTGATCCGGTTCAGCTCGGGCCGTCCGCCGGTGTCGGCCCGGTCCAGCCAGATGCCCACCAGCCCCGCCTCCACCGCGCCCCTGGCGTCGATGTCGGGCTGGTCCCCGACGTACGCCACCTCCCCCGGACGCAGGTCAAGGGCCTCACAGGCGGCGTGGAAGGCCTCCGGGGCCGGTTTGGCCACCCCCAGCTCGGCGGCGCACAGCAGGGCCTCGAAGCGGTCCCGTACGCCGAGGACCCGCAGCTTGCGGTCCTGGTTGCGGAGGCTGGAGTTCGACAGGATCCCGTGACGGTAGTCATCGGCCAGGAGGTCCAGGACGGGCACGGTGTCGGGGAAGAGCTCCCAGGCCGCCTCGTAGTGGACCAGGTAGCGCCCGAACCAGTCGTCGGCCTCGGCGGCGGTGAGTCCGGGCGCCCCGAGGAAGTCGCGGATGCGGTCCCTGCGCTGGTCCTCGAACTCGATCCCGCCCGCCTCGAAGCGGCGCCAGTGGAGGGTGGTCAGCTCCCGCCAACGACCGAGGGCCTGGTGGACGGAGTCGAATCCGTCCACCAGGCCCTCGGCCGTCAGGTGCGCGTCCATGCCGGCGTGGTCGGCGCGCGCGTAGTCGAAGAGCGTGTCGTCGACGTCCCACAGCACCGCGCGGATGGTCATGCGTCGACCGTACCGCGCGGCGGGGGTCAGGCGGTGAGCTTCGCCAGAGCCGCGTCGATGCGGGCCAGCGTCCGCTCCTCGCCGAGGATCTCCAGGGACTCGAAGAGCGGCAGACCGACCGTGCGGCCGGTGACGGCGACGCGGACCGGGGCCTGGGCCTTGCCGAGCTTGAGGCCGTGGGCCTCGCCGGCGGCCAGGACCGCGTTCTTCAGGGACTCCGGGTCGCTCCAGTCGGCGGCGGCGAGCTGCTCCCTGGCGGTGGTGAGCAGGGCCACCGGGTCGCCCTTCATCGCCTTGTCCCACGAGGGCTGGTCCAGGACCGGCTCGGGCAGGAAGAGGAAGTCCACGTTGGCCGTGATGTCCGAGAGGACGGTCACCCGGGTCTGGGCGTGCGGCGCGATGGCGTCCCAGGCGGCCCGGTCGAAGTCCTCCGGCGCCCAGGGAGCACGCGGGGCCACCAGCCAGGGCTCGCAGGCCTCGGCGAAGGCCTTCGGGTCCAGCATCCGGATGTGGTCGGCGTTGATCGACTCGGCCTTCTTGAGGTCGAAGCGCGCCGGGTTGGCGTTGACGTCGGCGATGTCGAACTTCGCCACCATCTCGGGGATGGTGAAGATGTCCTGGTCCGCCGAGAACGACCAGCCGAGGAGCGAGAGGTAGTTCAGCAGGCCCTCGGGGAGGAAACCGCGCTCCCGGTAGAGGTTGAGGGAGGCCTGCGGGTCGCGCTTGGAGAGCTTCTTGTTGCCCTCACCCATCACGTACGGCAGGTGGCCGAAGGAGGGGATCTCCTTGGCGACGCCGAGCTCGATCAGCGCCTTGTAGAGGGCGACCTGGCGGGGGGTGGAGGAGAGCAGGTCCTCGCCGCGCAGGACGTGGGTGATCTCCATCAGGGCGTCGTCGACCGGGTTGACCAGGGTGTACAGCGGGGCGCCGTTGGCCCGGAGGATGCCGTAGTCCGGCACGTTCTCCGGGGTGAAGGTCAGCTCGCCGCGGACCAGGTCGGTGAAGGTGATCGGCTCGTCGGGCATCCGGAAGCGGACGATCGCGGTGCGGCCCTCGGCCTCGTAGGCGGCCTTCCGCTCGGCGGTGAGGTCGCGGCAGTGGCCGTCGTAGCCGGAGGGGCGGCCGGCGGCGCGGGCGGCGTCGCGGCGCTCGTCGAGCTCCTCGGTGGTGCAGTAGCAGGGGTACGCGTACCCGCCGGCGAGCAGCTTGTCGGCGACGTCCCGGTAGATGTCCATCCGCTGCGACTGCCGGTAGGGCGCGTGCGGGCCGCCGACCTCCGGGCCCTCGTCCCAGTCGAGGCCGAGCCAGCGCAGCGAGTCGAGCAGCTGCTCGTACGACTCCTCCGAGTCGCGCGCCGCGTCGGTGTCCTCGATGCGGAAGACCATGGTGCCCTCGTTGTGCCGGGCGAAGGCCCAGTTGAAGAGAGCGGTGCGGACCAGACCCACGTGGGGGTTGCCGGTCGGCGAGGGACAGAAACGGACGCGGATCGCGTTAGCCACGCTTGATCACCCTATTGGTGAGAGTGCCGATGCCTTCGATGGTGACGGCGACCTCGTCGCCGGCGTTGAGGGGGCCGACCCCGGCGGGGGTGCCGGTGAGGATGACGTCGCCGGGCAGCAGCGTCATGGCCTCGGTGATGTGGACGACCAGGTCCTCGATGGAGCGGATCATGTCGCTCGTCCGACCCAGCTGGCGCTGCTCCCCGTTGACCGTGGCCTGGAGGGTCAGGTCGCCCGCGGCGGCCACGTCCAGGCCGGTCTCGACCCAGGGGCCGAGCGGGCAGGAGGTGTCGAAGCCCTTGGCGCGGGCCCACTGGTTCTCGCGCTTCTGGACGTCACGGGCGGTGACGTCGTTGGCGCAGGTGTAACCGAAGATCACGTCCTGGACGCGCTCGCGGGGCACCTCGCGGCACATGCGGCCGATCACCACGGCCAGCTCGGCCTCGTAGTGCAGCTCCTGCGAGAAGGAGGGGTACTCGATGGCGTCGCCGGGGCCGATCACCGAGGTGGTGGGCTTGAAGAAGGCGACGGGGACGTCGGGGACCTCGTTGCCGAGCTCGGCGGCGTGCGCCGCGTAGTTGCGGCCGATGCCCACGACCTTGTTGGGGAGCACGGGCGGCAGGAGCCGGACCTTGCTGAGCGGGACCTTGGTGCCGCTGAGCTCGAAGTCGGTGTACGGGATGCCCTTGATGATGTCGAGGACGAGGCCGCCGGACTCGACGGTTCCCTCGCCCTCGACGGCGCCGAAGGCCACATTGCCGTCGATGGAGAATCTGGCGATGCGCACGAGTGCTGTCGCCCCTCACTTGGTGCTTGCTGGAGTCTGACGCTCCAGGCTAACGCGGCGCGGGGGCGCTCGACCTGCGATATCAGCGCCTCCCATGACACGCGTCACAGGAGGCGGGGACGCGCTACCGGGTCAGCGGGCGTACACGGCGTAGGGCTGCGGCTCGAACGGCGCGGGGGCCTGCATGAGGACGGTGCGGCGCGGGTTGGCCGTACGGGCGGGCAGCGCGGCCGGGTACTCCGGCCGGGCGCCCCGGTCGAGCTCCGCGGCGTCCGCGAGGTGGACGAGGGTGGAGCGGCGGGGGTTGGCCGTGGAGCCGGGCGTCGTCGTCTTCGTCGGGTTCATCGGGATGGTCTGACCCTGTTCCGGTACGGGCGCCCCGGAAGGGCGCGAAGGGGTGTAAAGCGTCAGGCTAAGCACGGGATTCCCCGGAGGAGCATGGCCAAGACATCGGGAAGAGTGTGAGTTTGCTCACCCATGGGTGAGCATTCCGGGCATTACGGGCAGCAGTTTGTCACCTCTGAAAGGTACATTCCGCCACTGAATATTCCATTCCGCTCCTGATCATGGCGACTGGGACACAGGGGTGCGCCCACTCATTGGAGTGGAAAAGTCCGAATCCTCCGCGATCATCGTCTACATGGGGTGACCCGCCGGGCACGGGTTGTCATTCCTCTCCCGGCACGGCACTCGGCCCTTGTTGGAGATCCTGCACTGTGCTGCAATTCCACGCACCGCCGCGGGTTTCGAAGCCGGCGCGCACGGGGCGCACCGCAGCGCCGGCCGAGTGGCGGGAAAGGGGGAGCTGCGCCGGTCACCGATGACCACCTGGGGCGTCACACACGCCCCGACGAAGCCGACACCGTCCTCTCCGTTCATCCGGAAGGACGCCTGGTCAAGAGGTTGCGACGCTAGTGCAGGGACGTTTCAAGAGGGATGGCTCGGGGTCTGCCCAGGCCCGCCAGGGCCGCGCGGATGCTCCGGCGGAGCAGGAACCGCGTGCCGGGACCGACCGCGGTCCCTCGGCCCCGCGCACCCCGAAGCAGGGCCAGGGCCCGTCCGGCGACGCCGGTGACGCGGGCAGGCGCCCCCACGCCGGTGCCGCCCCCGCCGAGTCCGCCGAGGTGCCCGTCAAGCCCCGCGCCGAGAACGAGGTCGGCCCGCGAATAGCCCTGCGCAACTGGCGCATCTCCACACGTCTGGTCGCCCTGCTCACCCTCCCCGTGGTCGCCGCGACCAGCCTGGGCGGCATCCGCATCAACGAGTCGCTCAAGGACATGGAGCAGCTCGAGCACATGCAGCTGCTCACCAAGCTGACCCGTGAGGCGACCGACCTCGCGCAGGCCCTCCAGGCCGAGCGCGACCTCTCCGCGGGACCGCTGGCCAACGGCCGCCCCGTCAGCGACTACCAGGTCGCCAACAACCGCCGGAAGACCGACCGCGAGTACAAGTCGTTCCTCGAGGCGACCGAGGACATCCCGGCCACCGAGGGCAACGAGGCGCTGCGCAGCATCCGCCAGAACGTCAGCCAGATCGCCTCGCAGGTCATCCAGCTCAACACGATCCGGGGAAACGCCTACTCCAAGAGCGCCCTGCACTCGGTGACGGTCGAGGCGTACAGCCGTCTCGTCCGCTCGCTGCTCAGCCTGTCGCAGGACATGGCGCAGGCGACCAGTAACCCCGACATGATCAAGCGGACCCGCGCGCTCGCCGCGTTCTCGTCCGCCAAGGAGTACGCCTCCATCCAGCAGGCGATCATCGCCGGTGCCCTCCCGCCGAGCGACAAGGCCAAGGGCAAGATCCTGGAGGGCGACCGCCTCTACGGCGAGGCCGCGCTCACCTCCGAGAGCGTCGAGCTCAAGTCCTTCCAGGCGATCTACGAGTCGACCGGTGGCGACGCCAACGAGCTGACCGCCTCCCTGAACAGCGGCAACCCCTCGATCCTCGCCGCCGAGAAGTACACCGAGAACGCGCTGCAGTCCGACAAGGGGTTGCCGGACGCCACCCCGCGGGGCCACCTCAACTTCACCGACGAGTACGGCACCAAGATCGCCGCCATGAACCGCATCGAGCGCGGTCTGCTCGGCGACATGGAGACCATGGCCCGTGAGCTGCGGCAGGAGTCGCAGCGCGAGGCCATCGTCAACGGTGCGCTGATCCTCCTCGTCCTCGGCGTCTCGCTCATCGGCGCCTTCGTCGTGGCCCGGTCCATGATCCGGTCGCTGCGCCGCCTCCAGGACACCGCGACCAAGGTCGCCCAGGAACGTCTGCCCGAGCTGGTCAAGCAGCTCTCGGAGTCCGACCCGCAGGACGTCGACACCTCCGTCGAGTCCGTCGGCGTGCACTCCCGGGACGAGATCGGCCAGGTGGCCGCGGCCTTCGACGACGTGCACCGCGAGGCCGTCCGCCTCGCCGCCGAGCAGGCCCTCCTCCGGGGCAACGTCAACGCGATGTTCACCAACCTCTCGCGCCGTTCGCAGGGCCTCATCCAGCGTCAGCTCTCGCTCATCTCCGAACTGGAGTCCCGCGAGGCCGACCCGGACCAGCTGTCCTCGCTCTTCAAGCTCGACCACCTCGCCACCCGTATGCGCCGGAACGGCGAGAACCTCCTCGTCCTCGCCGGTGAGGAGCCGGGCCGCCGCTGGACCCGCCCGGTCCCGCTGGTCGACGTCCTGCGCGCCGCCGCCTCCGAGGTGGAGCAGTACGAGCGCATCGAGCTGTCCTCGGTCCCCGCGACCGAGGTCGCCGGCCGGGTCGTCAACGACCTCGTGCACCTGCTCGCCGAGCTGCTCGAGAACGCGACCTCGTTCTCCTCCCCGCAGACCAAGGTCCGGGTCACCGGTCACGCGCTGCCCGACGGCCGGGTGCTCGTCGAGATCCACGACACCGGCATCGGTCTCTCTCCCGAGGACCTGGCGGCGATCAACGAGCGGCTCGCCTCACCGCCCACCGTGGACGTCTCCGTCTCCCGCCGCATGGGTCTGTTCGTGGTCGGCCGCCTGTCCCTGCGACACGGCATCCGCATCCAGCTGCGTCCGTCCGACTCGGGCGGCACCACCGCGCTCGTCATGCTCCCGGTGGACGTCGCCCAGGGCAACAAGAAGCCGATGCCCAAGCCGGGCGGCCAGGGCGCGATGCCGCCCGGCACCGCCCCCGGCGGCCGTCTCCCCGCGGGTCCCGGTGGCCCCGGCGGCGCACGGCCCGGCCAGGGCGGCGCGTCCTCGGCGGCCGGCCGGCTCGCCTCGGGCGCCGCGGCGGCGCGCGGCCAGGTCGGTACGGGCGCTCCCCGCCCGGCGCTGCCCGCCCGCGACGGCTCCCCGCTCCCCGGCGGCCCGCAGAACGCCCCGCAGCCGCAGAACGCCCAGCTCGACCAGACCGGTCAGCTGCCGCAGGTCTCCCCCGGCCCGCAGGCGCCCCAGGGCCAGCAGGCCCCGGGCCTCGACACGATGCGTCCCGGCGGCGGCCTCATCGGCGGCGCCGCGAGCGCCATCCCGTCCCGCACCGACGTGTGGGGCAACCAGGGGAACCAGGGCAACCGCGCCCACCAGGCACCGGCCGTCCCCCAGCAGCCCCAGCCGCAGCAGGGGAACCAGCCCGGCGGGTACGAGTTCCCGCGCGCCGAACTGCCCGGCGGCAACCCGCAGCAGCCGCGCCCGCAGGCCGCCAGCTGGGGCGACGACCCGGCGCAGTCGCCGGTCCGGCGTCCGCAGCAGGAGATGAGCCCGCTGGACGCCCCGCGCGGCCACGAGGAGCCCGAGACCACGGGCCCCTTCGGTGCTCCGCAGGGTCCCGGCTCCACGGGCCAGTTCCCGCGCCCGGACTTCGGCGCCCCGCAGGACCCGGCCTCCACCGGCCAGTTCGCCCGCCCGGACGCGCCCCAGGGTCCCGGTTCCACCGGCCAGTTCCCGTACCCCGACTTCGGCGCCCAGGCACCCCAGCAGCAGGGACTCCCCCAGCGGGCCCAGCAGCCGCAGGCGCCCCAGCCGTACCAGGGTGTCCAGGACCCGGCGGAGACCGCGCAGTTCCCCCGTCCGGACTTCGGCGCCCCGCAGGGTCCCGGCTCCACGGGCCAGTTCCCGCGCCCCGACCTCGGCACTCCGCAGGGACCCGGCTCCACCGGCCAGTTCCCGCGCCCGGACTTCGGCGCCCCGCAGGACCCGGCCGCCACCGGCCAGTTCGCCCGCCCGGAGTTCGACGCGCCGCAGGGGCCCGGTTCCACCGGCCAGTTCCCGCAGCCCGACTTCGGCGCCCAGGCACCCCAGCAGCAGGGACTCCCCCAGCGGGCCCAGCAGCCGCAGGCGCCTCAGCCGTACCAGCAGGGCGGTCAGCAGCAGTTCGGCCGGCAGCCCTACGTGCCGCAGGCGCAGCAGCAGGCCCCGGCCCCGCTCCAGCGTCCCGCAGGTGACTTCGGCGCCCCGCGTCCGGCCGACGAGCGACCGCTGGAGCCGCGTCAGCCGCAGCTCCAGCAGCCGCGACGGCCGGAGGCCCTGCCGCCGGCCGGTGGCTCGGGCGACGGCCGCACCCCGCTCTACGACACGCTGGAGACCAACTGGTTCCAGCAGCAGGAGCAGGCCCAGCGGCAGGGGCAGGCCCCGGACGCGACGCGCACCGGGCAGCCCCCGGCCGCCGCGCAGCCGCCCGCCCCCGCGGGCCGTCCGGGCGATCCGGCCGCCGACGGCCGCCAGAACGGCGGGGCCGCCTGGCGGACCTCGCCCAACGACGAGCTGGTGCGCCAGGCCGAGCGGGTGCGCAAGCCCGCGGCCGGCGGCGTCACCACCTCCGGTCTTCCCCGGCGCGTGCCGAAGGCCAACCTCGTACCCGGGACCGCCCAGGAGCAGGCGCACACCGCCGGCCCCCAGGTCTCGCGTGCACCCGACGACGTCCGCGGCCGGCTCACCAATCTGCGCCGCGGCATCCAGCAGGGCCGCCAGGCGGGCAACCCGACCACGGGTGGCAACCCCTCCGGTCCGAACCACCAGCAGGAGCGTTAGTTGAACGCGATGAGCCAGGCGGCGCAGAATCTGAACTGGTTGATCACCAACTTCGTGGACAACACCCCCGGGGTGTCCCACACGGTGGTGGTCTCCGCCGACGGACTCCTGCTGGCCATGTCCGAAGGATTCCCCCGCGACCGCGCCGACCAGCTGGCGGCGGTCGCGTCCGGACTGACCTCGCTGACCGCGGGCGCGTCCCGGATCTTCGAGGGGGGCCCCGTCGCCCAGACCGTGGTGGAGATGGAGCGCGGCTTCCTCTTCCTCATGTCGGTCTCCGACGGATCCTCACTGGCCGTGCTCGCCCACCCCGAGTGCGACATCGGCCTCGTGGGCTACGAGATGGCACTGCTGGTCGACCGGGCCGGCAGCGTCCTCACCCCGGATCTCCGTGCGGAGCTCCAGGGCAGCCTGCTGCACTGACGGGCGGTCCCCGGACCCAAGCCCCACCGCACCACCGCACGACCGGGCGGTACGCCCCTCCGTACCGCCCTTTGGCACCGTTCACCGTCCGGCCGCCCCATCCGGCCCCCCACCGGCCCCATCAGACGGCAGAAGTTTGCTGTCACGCCCGGAGGATTCATGACCCCGCCCCCCGCCTCTCACGATCCGTACGGCGCCTCAGTCGACGAGTACGGACACGAGGGCGACCAGCCGCTGGTGCGTCCGTACGCGATGACCGGCGGCCGGACCCGGCCGCGCTACCAGCTCGCCATCGAGGCGCTGGTCAGCACCACGGCCGATCCGGCACACCTCGCGACGCTGCTCCCCGAGCACCAGCGGATCTGCCACCTGTGCCGTGAGGTCAAGTCGGTGGCCGAGGTGTCGGCGCTCCTGTCGATGCCGCTCGGCGTCGCCCGAATCCTCGTAGCCGACCTGGCGGAGGCCGGCATGGTGGCGATCCACCAGCCGGGCAACGGAGAGACCGGCGGTACGCCGGACGTGACACTGCTCGAAAGGGTGCTCAGTGGACTTCGCAAGCTCTAGCGGCGGCGCGGCCCGTTCAACCACCAGCGCGAAGATCGTGGTGGCGG
>NZ_JBIWNI010000014.1:47405-188107 GCF_044767145.1 Streptomyces sp. NPDC101490 | reverse complement strand
GCACCTGCTGGCCACCTGGACCGGAACCTGCCCCACCTGCCGACAAACCACCCCATGGCAGCCCTACGACACCACCTAACAAAGCACTACTAGGGGCGGAGCTCGGTTTAGAGGTCGTTTTCGTCCGATGTTTCATCCCAGGATCGGATGCTTGGTGGGGCTTTTCGAGTCGCGCCAGGAGATGGTGTTCTCGCCGGTGAGTCGGCGGGCCATGAGATCAGTCATGGCGAGGTTGACCAGGGCTTCGGAGCGGGTGGGCAGGGCTTCGTAGTCGCGGGCCAGGCGGCGGTGGAGCATGAGCCATCCGTAGGTCCGCTCCACCGCCCACCGCTTCGGGATGGGGGTGAAGCCCCTGGTGCCGGGGTGCGGGCGGTGATCTCCATGTCGATGCCGAGGGTCGCGGCGTGCTCGACGAGGTGCTGGCGGTAGCCGCCGTCGACCCACACCTTGCGAACGGTCGGGTGCTCGGCGGCGACGCGGTCCAGGAGCCGGGTGTCGGCGACCGAGTCCTGCACGCCGGCAGCGGTGACCAGCACGGCCAGCAGGAGGCCGAGCGTGTCGGTGACGATGCTCCGCTTCCTGCCGACGATCTTCTTGCCCGCGTCGATGCCCTGACCGGCGGCCGGGACACCGGTGGAGGTCTTGACGCTCTGCGCGTCGATCACACACGCCGACGGTTCACCGTCCCGTCCTCCTTCTCCCGCAGCAGCTGCCTGAGCAGGCCGTTGAGCTGCGCGAACACACCCTCGTCCGCCCATTTCGCGAAGTAGCCGTAGACGGTGTTCCAGTGCGGGAAGTCGTGCGGGAGGCAGCGCCACTGGACTCCGGTGCGATCCACATACAAGATCGCGTCCATGATGTCGCGCAGGTCGTGCTCGGGCGGCCGGCCGAAGCCCAGGGCCCTGCCGCGCCGCTCGAAGCGCCAGGCCGAGAGCACCGGCTCGATCAACTCCCAGCGCGCATCGGACAGGTCACTCGGATACGGACGTCGCTTTGCCATGCTTCCGGCGTACCGCCCCGAACCGAGTGCGCCCAGGCGCACAGCCGCGACGGCGGAAGCACTTCGGAAACGACTTCCCAGGATGAAACAGACCCAGACCACACGCCGCCCCAGCCGTCACCCCATCCGGCCGATCAGCACCGATGACACCACCCGCCTCACCACCACAACCGCCCACTTCAATAATCGGCAGATATGTGAGCATCAAAGATGAAAACGACCTCCCAGGCAACGTTTGCCTGGTCATGGGAAACTACTCCGTCGACTGGGGGGAGTGTGGCGTGGAGACTGCCAACCGCGTGCTGACAGCGGACGTGATCGCGGCACTCAGGTACTGGCCTGGTGTCATATGTGCGGGTCAGAAGCATCCTCCGGAGCCGGTGGACATGACCGTCCTGCCGCCTTTCTTCAACGAGGTGCTACAAGGCCTTCCGTGGTGGAACCGCGACTGGAAGTTCGACCGCGTCCAGCCGGGAAAGCCCGCAGAGACTGGGGATCACCGCTGCGACCCCGCCGCGAGGTTCACCGAGGTGTCGATCCCAGGAACGGTCACCTCCGGAAACGGCGATAGCCAGTCGTTCGTTGCCAAGGTCGGGTTCACGGGCGACCGGCTGATCCGCTTCCAGGCCAAGATCGGTGACGTTGTCATCGGCCCGGCCGTTGCCCCTGCCGGGCGATCGGAACCGCACCCGTTCGGACGGATACTCACCGGGTTGATGAACCTGCGCGGGATTCCGGTCAAGGACATGGCCAGGGCAGCCGGACTGTCGATGTCCACCATCCACATGCTCTGCCGCGGGCACAACCCGAATCTGCTGCAGGCCCGCCTGATCGCCGGGGTCCTGGACATGTCCGAAGCGGACCTCAAAGTCATCGCCGGACTCGAGGACGGAAGTACGCAGCAACTGACAGGGATGGCGCCACGAGGTGGCGTTGGTGCTGCGTCAAGTGACGTTCGCCCGCTGTGGGAGTCGAATCCAAACAGCGCGCCACGTCATCACAAGGCAAAGGTTCGCTGATGCGGCAATAGTTCAGAGAATCCGAGTCGTTGACTACCTGGGCCGTGATCACCCTGATGACCAGGCGCATCACCCGTCGGAAGTCCTGCCGGGCCAGCCAGCCGGCCTCTCGCGAACACACCCGCGACTGATCTCGGTCACCACCGCGACCCGAACCGCACTTCCCGCCAAACCCACCCTCACGCCGAGTCTAAGAACCGTCAGTCACTCACTCGAACATCCCTGATCCGGACGGTTCTCCTGACCGCCTCGGTTCAGCCGTTCGGGGGGCCTGCTCGTTCACGCGGCCCTCCCACGCCCCGACACAGTGGGCGAGGTCCTCTGAGAGGTAGACGTGAAACCGGCGTGGCGGGTCGATGATCGTGGCCATGTACACCCGTACGTCTCCTACATCGTGGAGGCCGTCCACGGCCTGAGCCAGGCTCTCCAGGAAGTCCGGATCAGATCCTCCCGTCTCCACCAGCATGTCCAGCCGGTCGCACCAGATCGCCCACAACGAGCGGGCCGAGGCCGTACTCGAATAGATCTCCCACCGTGCGCCCGACAGCAGAGCAGCCAAGGCCGAGGGCCCGCTGATGGAGCCATTGCGGGCCAGAGCGGACCTCAACATCTCGAACGTCACATCTCCCCCTCTGGTTTGGCCTTGGTGCTCAGAACCCGTCGCCCCATCCGAAAGCGACGTTGGACGCGCGCTGGAGTGCGTGGCGGCCGTGGTCCCCGTCGGCGTAGGCCCATGCGAGAACTCCGGAGAACCAGAGCAGAAGAACTCCGCCGACGATGCCCGGAGCGACCACCTTCCCGTTCCAGCAGAGGAGGGCCAGGGCGATGGTCACGATGGCCAGGCCGAGGTGGGCTCCCCGCGAGTCGAGCGACGCAGCCTTGCGTGCCTCTCTGCGTTCGGCCCGTTCTACGGCGAAGCGCCCTCCCGAACAGACTGCGGTTCGTTCTCGTCGAAGTTCATTGCATCCCCCTGACGCTGACGCTACATGGACCCAGTCCATGTCGGCAGAGGAGCATCACGGGGATATGGATCAGGTACTCAGCCATGGCGGGCCGTGTTCAGCCACGGCGGGCCACCCCGTCCCGGCTCTCGTCCACACGCGGTAACGTCTCCGCTTCCGTCGGCGCGCGGTGAGTTCAGTGCCCGCTGAAGCTCCAGGACTCGATGTCGCGGTACCGGATGGGCCCGGGACCGCGTCCGAAGTCGCTGCCGACCAGATGCAGCCGCTCGGTCCGCCAGGGGCGGCCCTCGAACCCGGTGAGCCCGGCGGCGATCTCCGCCGCGCCGGTCGGGTCGTCCCGCCGGGCGCGCGCCAGCGTCAGATGGGGCCGCAGCGGCCGTTCCTCGAAGGGGACACCGCACTCCGCGACCACCGTGCGGACGTCCCGGGCGAGCCGGTGCAGTCCGTCCAGGTCGCCGTCGATCCCGCTCCAGACCACCCGCTCGTCGAAGTGTCCGCCGCCCCGCAGCGCCAGGACGACGGGCGGGCGCGCCGCGGCTAGCTCCGCGAGGGGGCGCCGCAGCGCCGGGACCGTACCGGCCGGGAGCTCGCCGAGGAACGCCAGCGTGATGTGCCAGTCCTCGATCCGGTTCCACCGCATCCGGGGGTGGGTCCCGTACGCGGGTCCGAGGGCGCGGGCGAGTTCGTCCTTCGCGGCGTCGGGCGGGGCGAGGGCGATGAACACGCGGACGGTCGCGGTCCTGTCCCGCGCCGTTCCGTCCGTGTCCGTGGGTCGCCCGTCCGGTTCTGTCATCGTCGTTCCCCGCTCGCCCCGCGTCCGGTCTTCCGGCTTCCGTGCTCCGGCCGGACCCGTGGTCCTCTCCGGGACCCGCCGTCGCCCGCGGGGCCCGGAGGCCGTTCGAGAGCGAGGGTACGCGGCCCGGGACTGCCCCGGGAGCCGGGTATGGACCCGACGGGCCGGGCTCCGACCCGTGGCCCGGGACGAGCGGCACCGGGTCGCGTCTGCGAGGCCGGGCGCTCTCGGTCCACCGGGACCTCCTCGTCTTCGCACCCGGCTGAGCCCGACCGGACCAGCCGGGTGCGAACAGAGCGGTCCCGGTGGGCCGGGCCGGACCCGGGGGAGCGGTCGTCGGCCGCCCGCCCGGTGGCACGACCGTCCGCCGTCACTCGAAGGGCGGGCCGTCCGTTCCGCCCCCGTCTCAGCCCGTCTCAGCCCGTCACACCCGCCGCCGTCAGCCATGTCTCCGCGAGGACGCGGTGGCCGAGCGGGCTCGGGTGGACGCCGTCCGGGGCGAGGGCCGCCGCTCCGTGTTCCCCGGCGGCGCGCCGCAGCGCCAGATCCGTGCGCACCACCGTCGCCCCGTGCGCGTCCGCCGCCCGCAGGACGGCCTCCGCCCTGGGGTCGAGGTCCTCGAACCAGGTCTCCTGGCCGGGGTCGGCCGGGAGCAGGAAGGGGACCATGACGAACAGCCGAGCGCCGCACTTCTCCCCGGCGGCGGCGAGGAGCCGGCCGAGGGCCGCCTCGAATTCCGGGACAGGGCTGGGCAGCCCCTGGTCGTAGCGGCGCCAGGTGTCGTTGATGCCGATCAGGACCGTGACGACGGTGGGGCCGTGCGCGAGGACGTCGTCGGTCCAGCGCGCCTCCAGGTCCCGGACGCGATGGCCGTTGATCCCCTTGTTGAGGACCGCGACCGAGGGGGACAGGGTCTCGGCGATCAGCCGCACGTAGCCGTCGCCGAGGGACGCGGGGTCCTCGCGGTCGCGGCCGCAGTCGGTGACGGAGTCCCCGACGAACAGCAGCCGGTCCTCCCGGGTGAACCGCATGGGAGTGCTCCTCTCAGGCCTGTCGGAACGAGTGGCGCATCATACCGAGGCCGTCGATGCCGCACTCGACGATATCCCCGGGCCGCAGATAGGGCCGGGGCTCGGGGCGGCCGAGGGCGACGCCCGCGGGCGTCCCGGTGTTGATGACGTCCCCGGGGTGCAGCACCATGAAGCGGCTCAGATAGCGGACGATCTCCGCGACCGGGAACACCATGTCGGCGGTGGTGCCGTGCTGGCGCTCCACCCCGTTCACGGACAGCCGCAGCGCGAGCTTCTGCGGGTCGGGGACCTCGTCGGGGGTCACGAGCCAGGGGCCGAGCGGATTGAACGTCTCGCAGCTCTTGCCCTTGTCCCACTGGCCGCCGCGCTCCAGCTGGAAGGCGCGTTCGGAGACGTCGTGGGAGACGGCGTACCCGGCGACGCAGGCGAGCGCGAGCGCGTCCGCGTCGTCGTCGAGGTACCGCGCGGTCCTGCCGATGACCACCGCGAGCTCGACCTCGTAGTCGGTCTTGACGCTGTCACGGGGGACCAGCACCTCGTCGTACGGCCCGGAGACCGTCCACGGGTCCTTCATGAAGACGACCGGCTCCCCGGGGATCGCGGCGCCCGTCTCCTCGGCGTGGTCACGGTAGTTGAGGCCGATGCACACCACCTTTCCCGGGCGGGCCACCGGCGCCCCGATCCGTACGCCGTCGGCCGGGAGCCCCAGCGGGGGCAGGGTCCCCCCGGCCACGGCACGGGCGAGACAGTCGAGTCCGCCGTCGGCGAGCGAGCGGTGGTCGATGTCGTCGAGGACGCCCGACGCGTCGAGGAGTTCGCCCGAGGCGTCCAGGACGGCGGGACGCTCGGCGCCCGCCTCGCCGACTCTCAGCACACGCATGTCAGCCACCCTTTACATCATTCATCGGATGTATCAACGCGGGTATGCAACCAATCGGCGCCTCTGTTGTCCAGAGGGAGGGGCGAGTTGGGCATGTTTGACCCATCGCCCGGGGATGTCATCCGATGTATCGTGTGCCGCGCCGCAACCGCACGCCCCCGGGAGGCCCCGCCGATGGCAGGTACGACAAGGATGCTCAACGCGCTGCTGGTCATGGAGGAAGGACGCAGGACGGATGTCTACCCGGCGCCCGTCCTGGACGACATCGCCCGACTGGTGAACCTGCGGACCCCCGCGCTCACCCGGGACGGACTGCACCGTGACCCCCGCGTCCTGGCGGACGTGGACGTGCTGCTCACCGGATGGGGAGCCCCGGTCCTCGGCGCGGAACTCCTCGCTCACGCGCCGGAGCTGAAGGCGGTCATGGTGGCGGCGGGTTCGGTGCGCCATCTGACCACCCCGGAGTTCTGGGCGAGGGGCGTCCCGATCGTCTCCGCCGCCGCCGCGAACGCCGTGCCCGTCGCGGAGTTCAGCCTCGCCCAGATCCTGCTCGGCCTCAAACAGACCCACCGGCTGAGCCGTCAGGTCACCGCCTACCGCCGTTTCCCGCACGACCCCCCGCTCGCCGGGGCGTACGGCTCGCGGGTCGGTCTGCTGGGCCTCGGCGAGATCGGACGGCTCGTCGCGGAGCACCTGCGCGGCTTCGGGGTCGAGGTGCTCGCCCACGACCCCGTCATCGATCCGGCCGACGCCCGCGCCCTCGGCGTGCGGCTGGTGGGGATCGAGGAACTGTTCGCGGTGTCCGACGTGGTGAGCGTGCACGCGCCGCTGCTGCCCGAGACCGAGGGGCTGGTCGGCGAACGGCTGATGTCCCTGCTCCCCGAGGGGGCCACCCTCGTCAACACGGCCCGTGGCGCCGTCCTGAACGAGCCCGAGGTGATCGGGGTCCTCTGGGAGCGGCCGGACCTCACCGCCGTCCTCGACGTCACCTGGCCCGAACCTCCCGAGCCCGACTCGGCGCTGTACGCCCTGCCGAACGTGCTGCTCACCCCGCACCTCGCCGGAGCCATGGGCCGGGAGCGCACCCGGCTGGGCGAACTCGTCCGGGACGAACTGCGGCGCCTGGTGCGCGGCGAGCCCCTGCGGCACGCGGTGGAACCGTCCCGGGCGGCGACCCGGGCGTAGGGCGGGTTTCGAGAGCCCCGCCTGCCCGGCGGCGTCCGGCACGCACGCTCGCCGCGTTGTCCGGATCGCCCCGACACATCAAGTGTCGGGGCGGCCCTCCATCTTGCGACCGCACGCACCGGACGCCGCCAGGCCTGCCCGGCGGGCAGGCGACGCTCCTTCCGAAACACCTGGGGACCCTGGGGCGCCCTCCGCCTCTCCCGTGCTCGTCGTGGCTGGATTCCCGGTACCCCGGAATCCAGCCACACGTCATTCATCGGACCTTTGATCGGCTCCCGTGTCTCCGGCCTTCGAAGTCATCCCGCCTTCGAGGGCGGGTACTTCACCCTCCGCGTCCGCTTCCTGACTGCTCAAGCGGGTGAGAGCCGCTCCTGGTGGCGTACGAGCATGTACGGATTCATGGTCTCAACTCTTTTCAGTCATCGGACTATTGACCCTCGTTCGGTCGCGCGTTAGCGTCCCCGGCAAGCGCTTACAGGCCAGCTGCCGAGGGCGGCGAACAGGAGTGGTGATGCAGAGAACGCGATGGATCGGTGCGGGTTTTCTCGCCTCGGCGTTGGCCCTCACGAGCTGTACGACCGGCCCCGCCGGCACGGACGCCCAGCAGGACTCCAAGGCCGAGCTCGAACTGTGGACCCGGACCACACCGGGCGGACCGGGCGAGAAGGCCACGCTGCGGCTCGTCGCCGGATTCGAGAAGGCCACCGGCCACAAGGTCAAGGTCACGGCGATCTTCGACGACTTCGAGACGAAGCTCCAGCAGCGGGCCGCCCAGCGGAATCTGCCCGACATCGTCATGAACGACGTCACCCAGCTCGGCGCCATGCACAGCCAGGGACTCCTCCGCGAGATCGACCTGAGCAGGATCAAGAGCAGCCAGGACCTCGTCGAGCAGGGACTGAACTCCGGCAAGAGCGTCGACGGCAAGCAGTACGGCATCCCTTATTCCGCCCAGGCGGGCGCCCTCCTCATCCGCAAGGACTGGCGCGAGAAGCTCAAGCTCGGCACCCCGGAGAACTGGGACGACCTCGCCGCCCTGGCCGAGGCGTTCACCGACCGGGACCCCGACGGCAACGGCAAGGCCGACACCTACGGCCTCGCCGCCCCGCTCTCCACCAAGCGCGGCTACGCCTCCTGGTACTTCTCCAACTTCCTCTGGGCCGCGGGCGGCGACTTCGTCACCGAGACCGGCAAGGGCACCTACAAGCCCGCGATGACCGGCAAGGAGTCCACCGAGGCCGTCCGCTGGTTCCGCTCCCTCGGCTGCGACAGCAAGGCCATCCAGCCCGGCGCCGTCACCATGGACACCCCGCCCACCAACGAGACCTTCGAAGCGGGCAGGACCGGCATGTTCGTCGTCGGGCCCTATCTGATGCCCCGCTTCGACAAGTCCCTCGGCAAGGACAAGTACGAGGTCGTCCCCATGCCCAAGGGCCCCAAGGACGCCACCGTGCTCGCCGAGGGCGGCTCCGTCTATCTGATGGCGGGCTCCGAGAACCACGCGGGCCAGGACGCCTTCGCCGGATACGCCATCTCCCCCGAGGGCCAGAAGCTCGGCATGGAGGGCACGGACGGCTCCACCGTCCAGCTCCCCGTCAACAAGACCGTCGACGTCACCGAGGTCCGCCCCGACCCGCGCTGGAAGACGTACGCCGACGTCTACCGCACCTCCGGCCGCTACGCCCCCTCCCTCCCCAACTGGACCCCGGTCCGCCAGGCCACCGCCGACACCGTCAACGCGCTCATGGCCGACTGCTCCCTGGACGCCGGGGAGAAGCTGCGCGAACTCGACAAGAAGCTCGCCGACATCCTCCAGGAGCAGGGAATCGCCGGATGACCGGCGTCGGCCGGACGGGACAGGCCACCCGCGCGGCGGCCGGTCCCACCCCCCGCACGGCGGGACCGCCGGAGAAGGAGCCCACCCCGGCACCCGCCGGCGGCCCGGCCGTCCCCCGCCGGGTGCGCGACCGGCGCGGCGGCCGCTGGTGGACCCCGTGGCTCTTCCTCGCCCCGGCCCTGATCCTCTTCCTGTACTTCAAGTTCATCCCCATGGCCAGCGCGCTGACGATGTCCTTCCAGGACGTCCAGCCCTACCTGGGCAACCGCTGGGTCGGCGGCGAGAACTACGCCACCGTGCTGACCTCCGAAGGCTTCCGCGAGGCCGCCTGGCACACCGTCGTCCTCGCCGTCGGCCAGACCCTCGGCTCGCTGCTGCTCGGCCTCGGCCTCGCCCTCCTCATGGAGGGCCAGGGACGCAGACTCGGCTTCGTCCGTTCGGCGGCCTTCCTCCCGGTCGTCGTGCCCATGGCGGTCGTCGCCGAACTGTGGCGGATCATGTACCACCCCACCTCCGACGGCATGCTCAACTCCCTGCTCGGACTCGTGGGATTCGGCCCCTCGGGCTTCATCAACGACCCCGACAGCTCGATGGCCTCCCTCATCCTCACCGGCATCTGGCGGGGCGCCCCCTACGACATGATGATCTTCCTCGCGGGTCTCGCCGGAGTGGACCGGGGCCTGTACGAGGCCGCCAAGGTCGACGGCGCGTCGAGGTTCCAGCGCATCCGCCACGTCACCGTCCCCGGGCTGCGGGCCGTCCTGACGATCCTCTGCATCCTCGCGGCCATCCGGGGCCTGCGCGTCTTCACCGAGGTCTTCCTGCTCACCAACGGCGGCCCCGACGGCTCGACCGAGGTCGTCATGACCCTGATCTACAAGCTGGGACTCGAACAGAACCGGCTCGGCGTCGGCGCCGCCGGAGCGGTCCTGCTCTTCCTGGCGACGCTCGTCCTCACGATCGGCGTCCACCTGTTCCGACGGAGGGATGAAGAATGACCGCGCCGACCGAGACCGCGCTGGGTCTCACCGAGAGCCGGAGCACCGGCGGCCGCGTCCTCAGGGCCGTCACGTACCTCCTCGTCCTGCTGGTGTTCGCGGGCCCCCTCCTGGCCCTCCTGGTCAGCGCCTTCAACCACGTCAAGGACCCGACCCAGCTCAGCGTCGTCCCCTCCGACCCCACCCTCGACAACTTCACCATCGCCTTCGACCAGGGCGTCCTGAAGTACCTGCTCAACTCGTTCTTCGTCGTCGGGTTCGGCCTGCTCCTCCAGGTCGCCGTCTCCGTCCTCGCCGGATACGCCCTCGCCAGGAAACGCTTCCGGGGCATGAGCCTCGCGTTCGTCGCGATCCTGGCGACCCTGATGCTCCCCGAGGAGATCCTGGCCATCCCGCTCTCCGTGGTCCTCGCCGACCTGCCGGTCGTCCACATCAACCTCATCGGCTCCCTCGCCGGCATGATCGTCCCCCTCGGCGCCTGGGCGTTCTCCATCCTCGTCATGACCGAGTTCATGAAGGAGGTCCCCCGGGAACTGGAGGAGGCCGCCCGCATCGACGGCGCCGGAGACCTGCGGATCTTCGCCCAGATCATCCTCCCCATGTGCAAGCCCGCCCTCGGCGTCATCGGCGTCTTCGGCTTCACCATGATCTGGGACCAGTACCTGCTGCCGCTGCTCGTGGCCACCGACTCCGGCTCGTACACCCTCCCGCTGGCCCTGCGCACCCTGCGCGTCGACCCCCTCGTCACCCCCGGCGTCGTGATGGCCGCCTCCCTGCTCGCCCTGCTGCCGTCCGTCATCGTCTTCCTCTTCTTCCAGCGCTCCTTCGTCCACGGCCTGTCCAGCGGCGCCCTCAAGGGCTGATCCCCGGCGCCCGGCCCGCACCCCGAAAGGACCACCTCCCGTGATCCCGTCCGGCCTGATGTCCTTCCCCCTCACGCCGTTCACCCCGGCCGACGAGGTGGACACCGCCGTGTTCACCGACCACATCGAGGACCAGCTCGCCCACGGACCCGCCGCGCTCTTCGTCGCCTGCGGCACGGGGGAGTACGCCTCGCTCAGCACGACCGAGTACGCCCGGGTCGTCCGGCACGCCGTCCAGGTCGTCGCCGGACGCGTCCCCGTCCTCGCCGGAGCGGGCGGCGGCCTCGGCCACGCCCGAGCCGCCGCCACCGCCGCCGCCGAAGCGGGCGCCGACGGCCTCCTCCTGCTCCCCCCGTACCTCGTCGGCGGCACCGAGGACGGCTACCTCGGCTACGTCGAGTCCGTCGCCCGCACCGGCCGGCTGCCCCTCGTCGTCTACCGCAGGGGCCTGGCCGCGTTCGGCGTCTCCACCGCCCTGCGCCTCCTCTCCGTCCCCCACGTCGAAGGCATCAAGGACGGCAGGGGCGACCTGGACGTCCTGGCCCGCATGGTCACCGCCGTACGCACCGCCGACCACCCCCGCGCCGGGACCTTCGCCTTCCTCAACGGACTGCCCACCGCCGAGATCAGCGCCACCGCCTGCCGCGCCATCGGCGTCCACGACTACTCCTCCGCCGTCCTCTGCTTCGCCCCCGACCTCGCCCGCGCCTTCCACACCGCCCTGACCGGCGGCGACACCGCCACCACCGACCGCCTCCTCGCCGAGTTCTACCTGCCGCTCACCGAACTCCGCGACCGCGTCCCCGGCTACGCCGTCTCCCTCGTCAAGGCGGGCGCCCGGCTCCGCTCCCTCGACGTCGGCCATGTCCGCGCCCCCCTCGTGGACGCCGCCCCCGAGCACGTCGAACTCCTGCGCGACCTCATCGACCGAGGCCGCCGCGCCCTCGCCGGGACGCCCGCCGCGACCGTGGCGGTGGCCCGGTGAAGGTCACCTCCGTCGTCATCACCCCCGTCGCCTTCGCCGACCCGCCGCTCCTCAACGCCGTCGGCGTCCACGAGCCGTACGCCCTGCGGGCCGTCGTCGAGGTCAGGACCGACACCGGCGCCTATGGACTCGGCGAGAGCTACGGCGACGCCGCCCACCTGGAACTGCTGGGGCACGTCGCCGACGAACTCACCGGCCTCGACCCCTTCGACCTCAACGACCTGTCCCGCCGGGCCGAGGGCGCCGTCGGCGGCCGGACCGCGGCCGACGCCCACGGACTGATCGGCGCGGGCGGCGCCGCCAAGACCGTCGCCAGTGTCACCTCGCCGTTCGAGGTCGCCTGCCACGACCTCCAGGGCAAGCACCTCGGCAGGCCCGTCTCCGACCTCCTCGGCGGAGCCACCCGGGACCGCGTCGACTTCTGCGGCTACCTCTTCGCCAAATGGGCCGCCCACCCCGGCCACGCCCCGGACGCCTGGGGCCCGGCCCTCGACGCCGCCGGACTCGTCGCACAGGCCCGCCTCATGGCCGACCGCTTCGGCTTCCGTTCCTTCAAGCTGAAGGGCGGGGTCCTCCCGCCGGACGAGGAGGTCGCCGCCGTCCGCGCGCTCCGCGAGGCCTTCCCCGGCCACCCCCTGCGCCTCGACCCCAACGCGAGCTGGGACCCGGCGACCGCCGTCCGGATCGCCGGAGAACTCGCGGGCGTACTGGAGTACCTGGAGGACCCCGTCGCGGGCATCCCCGCCATGGCCGACGTAGCCCGCGCCGCCGCCATGCCCCTGGCCACCAACATGTGCGTCGTCACCTGGGAGGATCTGACCCGGGCCGTCCCCGCCGGAGCCGTCGGCGTCCTCCTCGGCGACCACCACTTCTGGGGCGGACTGCGCGCCTCCCAGCACCTCGCCACCTGCTGCCGCCACTTCGGCATCGGCATGTCCATGCACTCCAACTCGCACCTGGGGATCAGCCTGGCCGCGATGGTGCACCTCGCCGCCGCCACCCCCGCCATCGGCCACGACCTCGACACCCACTGGCCCTGGAAGCGTCCCGAGGACGACGTCGTCACCGTCCCCTGGCGCTTCGAGAACGGTGCGGTCACCGTCCCGCGCACCCCCGGCCTCGGCGTGGAACTGGACCGCGAGGCCCTGGCCCGGCTGCACGAGCAGTACCTCGCCTGCGGCCTGACCCACCGCGACGACACCGGCTACCTGGCCCGCGCCGCCCCCACCGTACGGCTCCGCGAGGACGTCCACGAGCCCGCCCGCCCGCCGCGCCCCGACCGCCTCCGACCCCACAGGAACGATGCCCCGTGACCACCACCAGCGCCGGTCCCGCAGCCGCCGGGGGCACCGCCCCCGACACCACCTGGTTCACCCACGACCGCTTCGGCATGTTCGTCCACTGGGGCCTGTACTCCCTCGCCGCCCGCCACGAGTGGGTCAAGAACCGCGAGCGGCTGACGGACGAGCAGTACCAGCCGTACTTCGACCACTTCGACCCCGACCGCTACGACCCGCGCCGCTGGGCCAGGTCCGCCAGGGCCGCCGGAATGCGGTACGTCGTCCTCACCACCAAGCACCACGACGGCTTCTGCCTCTGGGACAGCGCCCTCACCGACTACAAGGTGACGAACACGCCGTACGGCCGCGACCTGATCGGACCGTTCGTCGAGGCGTGCCGGGCCGAGGGCCTCAAGGTCGGCTTCTACCACTCCCTCATCGACTGGCACCACCCCTCCTTCCCCGTCGACGGCACCCACCCGCAACGGGACGACGAGGAGTTCAAGGCCGCCGAGACCGGCCGGGACATCCGCGACTACCAGCGCTATCTGCACGGCCAGGTCCGCGAACTCCTCACCGAGTACGGCCGGATCGACTACCTCTTCTTCGACTTCTCCTACGAGGGCCGCGAATGGTGGGGCGGCAAGGGCCCGGACGACTGGGACGCCCCCCGGCTCCTGGAGACGGTCCGCGCCCTCCAGCCGCACATCCTCGTCAACGACCGCGCCGGACTCCCCGGGGACTTCGTCACCCCCGAGCAGTACCAGCCCTCCGCCCCGATGACCACGCCCGACGGCGCCCCCGTCCTCTGGGAGGCCTGCCAGACGCTCAACGGCAGCTGGGGCTACGACCGCGACAACCTCGACCACAAGAGCCCCGACCTCCTCATCCGGATGCTCGTCGACGGAGTCTCCAAGGGCGGCAACCTCCTCCTCAACGTCGGACCCACCGGCCGGGGCGACCTCGACCCCCGCGACACCGCCGCCCTCGACGGGATCGGCCGCTGGATGGACCTCCACGAACGGTCCGTGCGCGGCTGCGGCCCCGCCGGGTTCACCGCGCCCGCCGACTGCCGGTACACCCGGCGCGGCGACCGCCTCTACGTCCACCTCCTGGCCTGGCCCCTGCGCCATCTGCACCTGCCCGGACTCCAGGGACGGGTGCGCTACGCCCAGCTCCTCCACGACGCCTCCGAGATCGTCAGGCTCCCGCCCGCCCCGGAACGCCGGGCCATGAACACCCAGATGGGCGGGCAGCCGCACGGCACCCTCACCCTCCAGCTCCCCGTACGGCGCCCCGACACCCCCGTACCCGTCATCGAACTGTTCCTGACGGACCCCGCGTGACCGTGCGGCGGGACCGCACGGGCCCCGCCGCACCCGACCTCCCGAGCACCACCCCGACCGAGAGCACGGAGGCACCATGCAACGACGCACGTTCCTCACCGGCACCGCGGTGGGAGCGGCCGCCGCCGCCCTGCCGCTGACCGGCACGGCGTACGCGCACCCCGGCCACCCCCGGCGCGGGCGCCGCGCCACCGTCGACGTCCACACCCTCGACGAACTCCGGGCGGCGCTCGACACGGCCGGTCCCGGCACCCACATCGTCCTCGCCGACGGCGACTACACCGTCCCCGCCGACAAGCCCCTCACCGTCCGGGGCCGCCACGGCACCCGCACCGCGCCCGTCACCGTCTCCGCCGCCTCCCGCGGCGGTGCCGTCCTGCGCGGCGAACGGAGCTTCGTCTTCGACGACTCCAGCGACATCACCGTCAGCGGCTTCTCCTTCCGTCAGAGCACCACCCTGGACGTCCCCCCGAACTGCCACCACATCCGGCTGACCCGCAACGACTTCCAGCTCGCCGACATCGAGGGCCTGCACTGGCTCATGGTCCGCGCCGACGACACCGTCATCGACCGCAACCACTTCCACGGCAAGAGCACCCTCGGCATCTACCTCGGCATCGAGGGCGCCGGGAACGACGGCATGGCCCAGCGCGTCCACGTCCACCGCAACCACTTCTCCGACCACACCTTCCCCGGCTCCAACGGCGGCGAACCGATCCGCCTCGGCGTCAGCCCCCGCGCCCTGTCCAGCGCCCACGCGCTCGTCGAGCACAACCTGTTCGAGCGGGCGAACGGCGACCCCGAGGCGATCTCGGTGAAGAGCTCCGACAACGTCATCCGGCACAACACCATCCGCGACAGCCTCGGCGGGATCGTGCTGCGCCACGGCAACGGCACCCGCGTCGACAGCAACCACCTGATCGGCGGGGAGGAGGGGATACGGATCTACGGCGACGACCACGTGATCGTCAACAACTACCTCGCCGGACTGTCCGGCCGGGCCATGGTCGTCGGCAGCGGCACGGCCCGTGACCACGTCCCCGGCGAACCGGCCGCGGACCGCCGGGGCAACGACGCCCCCGACCGCGTCCTCATCGCCCACAACACGCTCCTCGACAACGCGGGCGGACTCTCCGGCGAGAGCCACCGCCCGCACGAGCCCAGGGACGTCACCGTCGCCGACAACCTCCTCGTCGGCCAGACCGGGAACCTCGTCGAGATGGCGAACACGGTCCGCTTCGTCTGGCAGGGCAACATCCTGTTCGGCGCGGCGGGCGACGGGAACATCCCGGCCGGCGGCTTCCTGCGGGCCGACCCCCGGCTCGTCGCGGGCTCCGACGGGGTGCACCGCCTCTCCCGTACGAGCCGGGCGATCGGCGCGGCCACCCTGTGGCCCGCGCCCGTCACCCACGACATCGACGGCCACCCGCGCGGCAGTTGCCGGGACGTCGGCGCCGACGAGTACACCACCGCGCCCCCGACGCACCGGCCGCTGACCCCGGCGGACGTCGGCCCGCACGCCCCCTGACCCCGGCCCACCGACCGGGGGGCGACCGGGGACGCACCCCCGAGCGCCCACCGCGCACGGCCGTCGACCGCTCCCCCCGGGCCTTCGGCCGCCCGTGAGCCCGCTCTCCCCGTGCCTCCGTCCGCTCCGGAGCGGACGGAGGCACGGGGAGAGCGCCCGCCCCGGAGCACCGGGATACGGGCGTCCGCCCCCGAACACCCCCCACCCCTCCCCACCGGAAGGCCGTACGTGTCCGAGGATCCGCCGCACCACCGTCCCCACGGGCCGGGCACCCTCCACGGCCCGCCCCGGCCCGGCATCTGCTCCGTCACCTTCCGGCGGCTGCCCGTCGAGGAACTCGCCCGCCGGGCCGCACGGGCGGGTCTCACGGCGGTCGAATGGGGCGCGGACGTCCACGCCCCGCCGGACGACCCCGCCGCCCTGGACGCGGCCCGTGCCGCCGCCGACCGGCACGGGCTCGTCCGCTGCTCGTACGGCTCCTACTTCCACGGACTCCCGGACGAACTGCCCGCGTTCCCCGGTGTCGTCCGCGCGGCCGTCGCGCTCGGCGCCCCGCGCGTCCGGGTCTGGGCCGGGACGACCGGATCGGCCCGGACCACGGAGGAGGAACGCGTCCGCACCACCGAAGGGCTGCGGCGGGCCGCACTCCTCGCCCGCGACCACGGACTCGAACTCGCCCTGGAGTTCCACGGAAGGACCCTGACGGACTCCGTCCCCTCCACGGTCCGCCTCCTCGAAGAACTGGAGCGGCCCTCCCGCACCGGGGGAGCGGCGACCGACAACGTCACCGCCTACTGGCAGCCGCCCCAGGACGCCCCGGACGACGAGGCGCTCACCGGTCTCGCCGCCCTCGCCGACCGGGTCAGCGCCGTGCACGTCTTCTCCTGGTGGCCGGGCAACCGGCGGCTGCCCCTGACCGCCAGGGACGGACTCTGGAGAAGGGCCTTCGCCCTGCTCGCGGCCCACCCCCGGCCGAGGGACGCGCTCCTGGAGTTCGTACCCGACGACGACCCCGCCGTCCTGGACCGGGAGGCGGCGGCGCTCCGCCGCGCGGCGTCCCCGGAGCCCCCGCCCACGGCCCCCGGCCCCGGCGCACCGGACCGGCTCCGCGCCACCCTGGAGTAGGGTGTCCGCCAGCACACACATCCGATGTATTTTGCCGTGCACAGGAGGATGCCTTGGCAGTGACCGACGAGGCGATCGGGAAGATCAAGGAGATGATCGTCTCCGGTGCGCTGCGGCCGGGGGACCGGTTGCCCAAGGAGGCGGACCTCGCCGCGGAGCTGGGGCTCTCGCGCAACTCCCTGCGGGAGGCGGTGAAGGCGCTGTCCCTGCTGAACATCCTGGACGTGCGGCAGGGCGACGGCACCTACGTCTCCAGCCTGGAGCCGCCGCTGCTGCTCGAAGCGGTCTCGTTCGTCCTGGACTTCCACCAGGACGACCAGGCGCTCCAGGCGCTGAAGGTGCGGGGCATCCTGGAACCGGCGGCGACCGCGCTGGCGGCGGACCGCATCCCCGAGGATGAGATCAGACAGCTGTCCGAGCTGCTCGACGGGCTCGGCGAGAGCCCCAGCCTGGAAGAACTCGTCGCCAGCGACCTGGAGTTCCACCGGCGCATCGCCGCCGCCTCGGGCAACCCCCTGCTGTGCTCGCTCCTGGACAGCATCTCGGGGGCGACCGTACGGGCCCGGCTGTGGCGGGGCATCACCGAGGAGACGGCCGTGGCCAGGACGGTCGCGGAGCACCGGGCGATCCTGGACGCGCTCGCGGCGCGCGACGCGCGTACAGCGGAGGCGTGGGCGACGATCCACATCTCCAACGTGGTGAGGTGGCTCGACAGCGCCCTGTGAGGCGCGGCGGCGGGCCCACGGGGTCCGCCGCCGCGCCGACGCGGGCGTCCCCACGCCGTCACGGGTGGCGTACGGCGTCCCCCTCGGCCTCGCACGGTGACCTACGGGCGTCCGCCCCGAGCGGCGGACGCCCCTTCGGCGTGCCCGGATCCGGCCCCTGGTGGCACCGGCCCCCGATCCCAAGAAACATCCGATGTCTACTTGCCCCGCCTCTCGCGAGCGCCGTATCGTTCTCGCTCAACAGGCCAATCACCCGATCTGTGCTGATGGTTGGGGCCGCTCCGTATCGCCCGGCCGGACGAGCCGCGCACGGAGCCAGGCGGCCCAGGTGCGAAAGGAACCCCGTTGTCCACTGACATCACACGGGTCATCGCGATGGACACCTACGACATCCGTTTCCCGACCTCCCGTGAACTCGACGGGTCCGACGCGATGAACCCGGACCCCGACTACTCCGCGGCCTATCTCGTCCTGCGCACGGACGAGCCCGGCGGCCTCGCGGGCCACGGCTTCACCTTCACCATCGGACGGGGCAACGACGTCCAGGTCGCGGCCATCGAGGCCCTGCGCCCGCACGTCATCGGCCGTTCCGTCGAGGAACTCTGCGCCGATCCGGGCCTGGTCAGCCGCGCGCTGACCGGCGACAGCCAGCTCCGCTGGCTCGGCCCCGAGAAGGGCGTCATGCACATGGCCGTGGGCGCCGTCGTCAACGCGGTGTGGGACCTGGCCGCCAAGCGGGGGCGCAAGCCGCTGTGGAAGCTGCTCGCCGACGCCGAACCCGACTGGCTCGTCTCCCAGGTGGACTTCCGGTACATCGCCGACGCGCTCACCCCGGAGGAGGCCCTCGACCTGCTGAGACGCGGCAAGGAGGGACGGGCCGAGCGCGAGCGGACGCTGCTCGCCCGGGGCTACCCCGCCTACACCACCTCGCCCGGCTGGCTCGGCTACTCCGACGAGAAGCTGACCCGGCTGGCCCGGGAGGCGGTCGCCGCCGGGTTCACCCAGATCAAGCTGAAGGTGGGCGCCGACCTCGCCGACGACGTCCGCCGCTGCCGTGCCGCACGCGCGGCCGTCGGCCCGGACGTCCGCCTCGCCGTCGACGCCAACCAGCGCTGGGACGTGCCCGAGGCGATCGAATGGACCCGGGCCCTCGCCGAGTTCGACCCGTACTGGATCGAGGAGCCGACCAGCCCCGACGACATCCTGGGACACGCCCGGGTACGCGCCGCCGTCGCCCCCGTGAAGGTGGCGACGGGCGAGCACGCCCAGAACCGCATCGTGTTCAAGCAGCTCCTCCAGGCCGGCGCCGTGGACATCGTCCAGCTGGACGCGGCCCGGGTCGGCGGGGTCAACGAGAACCTCGCCATCCTGCTCCTCGCGGCCAAGTTCGGCGTCCCGGTCTGCCCGCACGCGGGCGGCGTCGGACTCTGCGAACTCGTCCAGCACCTCGCCATGTTCGACTACCTGGCGCTCAGCGGCACGACCGAGGACCGGGTCATCGAGTTCGTCGACCACCTCCACGAGCACTTCGCGCACCCCGCCGTCGTCCGCGACGGCCACTACACCGCCCCCCTGGCACCCGGGTTCTCCGCCGACATGCACCCGGACTCGCTGGCCACCTTCGCCTACCCCGACGGTCCCTTCTGGGCCGCCGACCTCGCGGAACAGGCCGCCGCCAGGACCGGGACCCCGGCGGGGAGCACTGGCCCGACCGGGACCGGAACCCCCTCCCGGAACACGGCCGGGACGGAAGACGCGACCGGCCCCGGCCCTGGCACCGGCCCCGGCCCTGGCACCGGCCCCGGCCCCGGCCCCGACCCCGGCACCGGCACCAGGGCCCAGGCCGGGAACACCCTGGAGGTGACGGCATGACGACTCCCGCCCCGTTCGCCGGACTGCGTGCCGTCGTCACCGGCGGAGCCTCGGGCATCGGCCTCGCCGTCGCCCGGCTGCTCCACGCGGAGGGCGCCGCCGTCGCCGTCCTCGACCTGAACCCGGACGCCGTCCCCGGCGCGTTCACCGCCCTGCGCGCGGACGTCTCCGACGACGCCTCCGTCCGTACGGCCGTCGGCGCGGCGGCCACCGCGCTCGGCGGGATCGACGTCCTCGTCAACAACGCGGGCATCGGCGCCGCCGGGACCGTCGAGGACAACCCCGACGAACAGTGGCACGCCGTACTGGACGTCAACGTCCTCGGCGTCGTCCGTACGACCCGGGCCGCACTGCCCCATCTGCGGCGGTCCGCGCACGCGGCCGTCGTCAACGTCTGCTCCATCGCCGCCACCGCCGGACTGCCGCAGCGGGCGCTGTACTCGGCCAGCAAGGGCGCGGTGCTCTCCCTGACGCTCGCCATGGCCGCCGACCACGTCCGCGAGGGCGTCCGGGTGAACTGCGTCAACCCCGGCACGGTCGACACCCCCTGGGTCGCCCGCCTCCTCGACGCGGCCGACGACCCGGCCGCCGAACGCGCCGCGCTCCGTGCCCGCCAGCCCACCGGCCGGCTCGTGAGCGCCGAGGAGGTCGCGGCGGCCGTCGCCTACCTCGCCTCCCCGGCCGCCGCGTCCGTCACGGGCACCTCCCTCGACGTGGACGGCGGCATGGCGGGCCTCCGGCTGCGGCAGGCGACCACATGAGCCCCACCGACCCCATGGCCGACGGAGCCCGCTCCACCGACCCCATGGCCGACGGAGCCCGCCCCGTCACTCCGACCGCCCGTGACACCGGCCCCGGCGCCTCCCAGGACCGTCCGGCCGACTCCACCCGCCCCGCCGGGCCCGGCAAGGCCCCCGCCCTCCTCGCCGCCCGCGTCCCCCTCGGGAGGTCCACCGCCTGGACGACCCGGCTGGCGTTCGGCGCCGCCGCGCTCGGGAACCTCTACCGGCCCGTCACCGACGAGGACGCGGACCGCGCCCTCACCACCGCCTGGGACCGTGGCCTCCGCTCCTTCGACACCGCGCCCCACTACGGCCTCGGGCTCTCCGAACGGCGTCTCGGCGCCTTCCTCCGGGACCGCCGCGGCGACGCGTACACCGTCTCCACCAAGGTCGGCCGCCTCCTCGTGCCCGCCCCCGGCGCCCCCGGCACCCCCGGCGACGATCTCGCCAACGGCTTCGCCGTACCCGCCACGCACCGCAGGGCCTGGGACTTCACCGGGGACGGCGTCCGGCGCTCCCTCGAACAGAGCCTGGAACGGCTCGGCCTCGACCGCGTCGACACCGTCTACCTCCACGACCCCGACCACCACGCCGACCAGGCCCTGCGCGAGGCCTACCCGGCCCTCGAACGCCTGCGGTCCGAGGGCGTCGTCCGGGCCATCGGCATCGGCATGAACCAGACGGCGGTACCCGCCCGCTTCGTCACCGACACCGACATCGACGTCGTCCTGCTCGCCGGCCGCTACACCCTGCTCGACCAGAGCGGTCTGGACGTCCTCCTGCCCACCGCCCGCCGCCGGGGCGTGTCCGTCGTCGCGGGCGGGGTGTTCAACTCGGGCCTCCTCGCGGACCCGCGTCCGGGCGCCCCGTACGACTACGCCACCGCCCCGGCGGACACCCTCGCGCGCGCCCTCCGCCTGCGGGAGGTCTGCGACCGCCACGGCGTGCCGCTCAGAGCCGCCGCCGCCCGCTTCCCGCTCGGCCACCCGGCCGTGGCGGGCGTCCTCCTGGGACTCCGCGGCGCCGAGGAGGTCACCGACGCCGCCGACCTGCTGGACACCCCCCTGCCCGACGCCCTCTGGGACGACCTGCGGGCCGCCCGCCAGCTGTCCGCCGACGTCCCCGTACCGGGACCGGGGGTGAGCCGCCCATGAGGGTCGCGCTCTTCGTCACCTGCCTCAACGACACCCTGTTCCCCGGCACCGGCAAGGCGGCCGTGACCGTCCTCGAACGGCTCGGCCACACCGTCGAGTTCCCCCTGGAACAGAGCTGCTGCGCCCAGATGCACTTCAACACCGGATACCGCCCGGAGTCCCTGCCCCTGGTGGAACGGTTCACCCGCGCCTTCGCCGGATACGACGCGATCGTGACGCCCTCCGCCTCCTGCGCGGCCATGGTCCGGCACCAGTACCCCGTACTCGCCGCCCAGCTCGGCGACGACGCCCTCAGGGACGCGGTGGCGGCCGTCGTGCCCGCGGTCCACGAACTGACCGAGTTCCTCGTCGACGTGCTCGGCGTGACCGACGTCGGCGCCGTCTTCCCGCACCGGGTGACCTACCACCCCACCTGCCACTCCCTGCGCGGACTGCGCCTGGCGGACCGGCCGCTGCGCCTGCTGCGCGCGGTCCGGGGCATCGACCTCGCGGAGCTGCCGGGGGCGGACTCCTGCTGCGGCTTCGGCGGCACCTTCGCCGTCAAGAACGCCGACACCTCCACCGCCATGCTCGCCGACAAGATGACCCGGGTCCTGGGCACCGGCGCCGAAGTGCTGTGCGCGGCCGACAACTCCTGCCTGATGCACCTCGGCGGTGGCCTCGACCGGCTGAACAGCGGAGTCCGCGTGATGCACCTGGCGGAGATCCTCGCGGCCACCGGAGGAGAACGGTGAAGCGACGCGGCAGCGGAAGCCGGACCGGCGGCAGCCCGACCGATGGAGACCGGACCGGCGGAAGCCGGGCGGGCGGCGGTACGGAGCACGACGGCCGCGTCTGGCTCGGCACCCCCGCCTTCCCCGAGGCGGCCCGCACCGCCCTCGCGGACACCCGGCTGCGCCACACCCTCCGGCACGCCACCACCACCATCCGCGCCAAACGCCTCGACGCCACCGGCGAGGTGCCGCACTGGGAGGAACTGCGCGAGGCGGGCGCCGCGATCAAACGGCACACCGCACGCCACCTCGCCCACTACCTCGAACGACTGGAGGAGAGCGTCACCGGGGCGGGCGGCACCGTCCACTGGGCCGCCGACGCGGCCGAGGCCAACGCGATCGTCGAACGCCTGGTCCGCGCCACCGGCAGCCGCGAGGTCGTCAAGGTCAAGTCGATGGCCACCCAGGAGACCGGACTCAACGAGTACCTGGCCGCCGCCGGGATCACCGCGTACGAGACCGACCTCGCGGAACTCATCGTGCAGCTCGGCGAGGACCGGCCCTCGCACATCCTGGTACCCGCCATCCACCGCGACCGGGCCGAGATCCGCGACCTCTTCGCCGCCCGCATGGGGGAGTGGGGCCGGGCCGCCCCGGACGAGCTGTCCGACGACCCCCGGGCGCTCGCCGAGGCCGCGCGGCTCCATCTGCGGGAGAAGTTCCTCACCGCCGAGGTCGCCGTCTCGGGCGCCAACTTCGCCGCCGCCGACACCGGCACGGTCGCCGTCGTCGAGTCCGAGGGCAACGGCCGCATGTGCCTGACCCTGCCCCGGACCCTGATCACCGTCATGGGCATCGAGAAGGTCGTCCCGCGCTTCCAGGACCTGGAGGTGTTCCTGCAACTGCTGCCCCGCAGCTCCACCGGCGAGCGCATGAACCCCTACACCTCCCTCTGGACGGGCGTCACCCCCGGCGACGGCCCCCAGGACTTCCACCTCGTCCTCCTGGACAACGGCCGCACCGACGTCCTCAAGGACACCGTCGGCCGCCAGACCCTCGCCTGCATCCGCTGCTCCGCCTGCCTCAACGTCTGCCCGGTGTACGAACGCACCGGCGGCCACGCCTACGGCTCCGTCTACCCCGGCCCGATCGGCGCGGTGCTCACCCCGCAGCTCGTGGGCGTCGAACGGGCCGCGTCCCTGCCGTTCGCCTCCACCCTCTGCGGGGCCTGCTACGACGCCTGCCCGGTGAAGATCGACATCCCGGAGGTCCTGGTGCACCTGCGGGCGAAGGCCGTCGAAGCCCGCCGCGACAGCCGTACGGCCCCGACGCCGGAGGCCCTGGTCATGAAGGCGGCCTCGGCCGTCCTCGACTCGCCCGCACTCCTGGGCCTCGCCCAGCGCGCCGCCTCGGCGGGCGGCCGAATCCGGGGCCGGGGCGGACCCCTCAGACACCTGCCGGGCCCGCTCAGCGGCTGGTCGACGGCCCGGGACACCGCGCCACCGCCCCGGGAGTCCTTCCGGACCTGGTGGCGGGAGAACCGGGAGAACCGGCAGAACCCAGAGGAACGGGAGGAACGATGAACGAGGCCCCCTCGACCGACGCGTACCGGGGACCCGGCTCCCCCCACGTCCCCGGCTCCCCCCACGTCCCCGGCTCCCCCCACGTCCCCAGCTCCCCCCACGCCCCCGGCTCCCCGCACACCCCCGGCCATCGCACGGCCGGTTCGCGTGCCACCGTGCTCGCCCGCGTCCGGGCCGCCCTCGGAGACGTCCCCGAGGGCGAGTCGCCCGACGACGTCCCCGCCCTCCCCGGCCCCCGCCGGCCCACCGCGCCCGACGACCCCGTCGCGCTCTTCGCCGAACGCGTCGCCGACTACCGCGCCACCGTGGTGCGCTGCGCCCCCGACGAGGTCGCGGACGCCGTGGCCGCCCTCCTCGCCCGCCGGGGGGCCCGGCGGGTCGTCGTCCCCGACGGCTTCCCGCCCGCCTATCTGACCGGTGTCGACGCGGACCTGGTCCGCGACGCCCCGCCCCTCACCGTCCGGGAACTCGACCTCGTCGACAGCGCCCTGACGACGGCCGCCCTCGCCGTCGCGGAGACCGGGACACTGGTGCTCGACGCCGGACCGGGCCAGGGCCGCCGGGCGCTGACCCTGATCCCCGACCACCACCTGTGCGTGGTCCGCGCCGAGCAGGTCGTCCCCGACGTGCCGGACGCCCTCGCGGGGCTCGACCCCCGCAGACCCCTGACCTTCGTCTCGGGGCCCTCGGCGACCAGTGACATCGAACTGGACCGCGTCGAGGGCGTGCACGGGCCCCGCACCCTCGACGTCGTCCTGGTCGCCCCGGAAGGGTCCGTGCACAAGCCCTCGGACCCGCCCGCACCCGACACCCCTGGAGTCCCCCGATGAGAATCGCCCTGCACACCCGGGTCCGCGCCGACCGGGTCGCCGCCTACGAGGAGGCGCACCGCGAGGTCCCCGCCGAACTCACCGGAGCGATCCGGGCGGCGGGCTGCACGTCCTGGACGATCTGGCGCAGCGGCACGGAACTCTTCCATCTGATCGACTGCGAGGACTACGCCCTGCTCCTGGCCGGACTGGAGAAGCTGCCGGTCAACGTCGCCTGGCAGGCGCGGATGGCCGAACTCCTCGACGTCGTGCACGACTACTCCGACGAGGGCGCCGGAGCCGGGCTCCCGGTGGTGTGGGAACTGTGACCTCCCCGCCGCTGGTCGACGCCCACCACCACCTGTGGGACCTCGCCGTACGCGACCAGGAGTGGATCACCGGCCCCGCGCTCGCCCCGCTGCGCCGCACCTTCACCGAGCACGACCTGAGGGCCGAGGCCGAGGCGGCGGGTGTGACGGCCACCGTGCTCGTGCAGACGGTGACCGTGGCCGGGGAGACCCCGGAGATGCTGCGGGTGGCCCGCGACAGCGACCTCGTCGCGGGGGTGGTGGGGTGGACCGACCTGACGGCGCCCGGTGTCGGGGACGCGCTGGCCGCGCTGCGGGACGGGCCCGGTGGCCGACGGCTGGTGGGCGTCCGTCACCAGGTCCAGTCGGAGCCGGACCCGGAGTGGCTGCTGCGTCCGGACGTCCTGCGCGGACTGCGGGCGGTGGCCGGTGCCGGTCTCGCGTACGACCTGGTGATCCTTCCGCACCAGCTGCCCGCGGCGGCCGGGGCGGCGGCGGAGCTGCCGGAGCTGACGTTCGTCCTCGACCACGGGGCGAAGCCACCGGTCGCGGGCGGGGAGACCGCGCCCTGGGCGGCCGGGCTGCGGGAGTTCGCGGCCCGCCCGAACACCGTGTGCAAACTGTCGGGCCTGGTCACCGAGGCCGACTGGCGCACCTGGTCGCTCCGGGACCTGCGCCCGTACGCCGACGTTCTCCTCGACGCGTTCGGCCCGGCGCGGCTGATGTTCGGCTCGGACTGGCCGGTGTGCACCCTGGCCGCGTCGTACGGCCGGACGCTGGCGGTGGCGGAACGGCTCACGGACGCGCTGAGCCGTACGGAGCGGGCGGCGGTGTTCGGCGGCACGGCGACGCGGGCGTACGGGCTGGACTCGCTCACGGGCTGAACGCCGGGCCGGGGACGGCCACGAGGACGTCCCCCCGCCCGGCCGGGTCAGGGCGCGACCGTCGCCGCCGGGGGTGTCCAGCGCGCGGTGCGGGACGGCGCGGTGGGGACCCCGTACTCCTCCCTGAGGTGCTGGGGGACGGCGTAGTGCATGATCCGGCCCCGGGTCAGCGAGGACAGCTCGAAGAGCGTGGTGAAGTGGCCGAGCCGGTCCAGGGCCCAGGCGCCCAGCGGGGACTTGTCCTCGATGGTCTCCAGGACGCCGAGGAGGTGCGGCACCGCCTTGACGAGGGTGTCCCAGGGGGTGCTGCGGACCTCCAGCCAGTCCGCGCAGGTGTCCCCGACGAGATAGCGGATCAGGGCGGGGACCACGGGGTCGAAGAGGGTCCCCGGCACGACCTCCTCGTACAGGTCGACGAGCTGCCGGGTGAGATGGACGCCCTCGGGGGACGGCCCCATGTGCCGGACCATGTAGAGGTCGAGGAACTCGCGGGCCTCGTCGAGGGTCTCGGGCACCGCCTCCTGGTCGACGCCGAGCATGGCGCCGACCACCCGCCAGGCGTAGTAGTAGGCCGCCGCCCCCTCCTCGGACATGTGGATGCCGAGCCGGTGCAGACTGTCCAGGACGAGCATCGAGAAGAACATCTGCCCGCCGATCATGTCCTCCTGGCAGATCGGCACCCCGAGGCGGGCCGTGTCCCAGCGGTCCGCCCGGACCAGGTGGTGGCGGATGGAGGCGTGCAGCAGCCGGACCTTCTGCGCGGCGGGGATGAACCGGCTGCCCTCCTCGAAGGCGCCGGGCTGCATCAGCTGCACCGTGAACTGGCCCGTCGCCGCCATCCGGTTGGACGGGTAGTTCAGGCCGTGCGACGCGGACAGGAGCTTCGCCACGTGCGGGACGAGGTAGCAGGCGGGCATCGAGGCGAACGAGAGCGCCGTGGAGATGTGCACGTTGTTGTCGATGAAGAACAGGCGCGCCTTCTCCATCTCGTCCCAGTCCACCCAGGACGGCGGGGCGGCGGTGACCCGCAGGTACTCCCGGGCGACGTCGGGCAGTCCGTCCGGCAGCGGGGCGCCCGCCGTGGAGACGAAACGCATCAGGGTGTTGAACGTGCCGGTCTCGCCGCGTTCGAAGAGCGTGGCGACGGTGGCGTCGGCGAGCTCGTCGCCGCTCTCGCGCAGGGCGTTCATCGACGCCTCGGTGCGGGGCATGGGAGGACTCCTCTGAGGGGGAAGGGGGGTGGGGCGCGGTCAGGAGAGGCGGACGGTCGCCGAGTGCGCCAGGGAGGTCAGGGCCGAGGCGGCGGGTGCGGACACGTCGAGGCCGTGCAGGGCGCCGAGGGCCTCCTCCACCCGGGCGGCGATCATGCCCTCGACGCGCTCGGGCGTCCGCAGCCCGCGCATCACCTCCCGTACGGCCTCCAGACCTTCCCGGTCCAGGTCGGGGCGGCCGAGGAGGGCACGCAGCCGCTCGCGCTCCCCGGCGTCCGCGAGCCGCCAGGTCTCGGCGAGGAGGGCGGTCGGCCGCTGCCCCCGCACGTCGTCGGAGTCGGACTTCCCGGTGCGCAGCGGGTCGCCGAAGAGGCCGAGCAGGTCGTCCCGGAGCTGGAAGGCCTCGCCCAGTGGCAGCCCGTACGCCGTGTACCCCTCGCGCAGTCGCTCGTCCGCCCCGGCCAGGGCGCCACCGATCAGCAGCGGCTGCTCGACGGTGTACTTCGCGGTCTTGTACCGGATGACCTTCAGCGAGGCGGCGGTGTCCGGGGCGGTGCCGGTGTGGAGGATCTCCAGGCACTCACCGGCGACCAGGTCGCGGGCGAGCGCCGCCCACAGCGGCCGGGCCCGCCCCAGATAGGCGGCGGGCAGACCGCTGGTGGCGAACAGCTGCCCGGCGAGCGACATGAGGAGGTCGCCCACCAGCATCGCCAGTGACCGGGCGGCGCCCGCCGCCCGGGGATGGTGCCGTACGGCCCCGGCCAGGGCCACGTGCGCGGTGGGCCGTCCGTGCCGCAGCGGACTGTCGTCGATGAGGTCGTCGTGGACGACCGCCGCCGCGTGCACCAGTTCCATCGAGGCCGCCGCCCGCAGCAGGGCGTCGCTCTCGGGCTGCCGCGCGGCCCGCCAGCCCCAGTAGCAGAAGGCCGCCCGCAGCCGTTTGCCGACCGAGACCGCCGCCTCGACCTGTTCGGCGACCGGCTCCAGCGCCGGATCGACCGCCGCGAGCCGGTCGGCCTCCTCGGCGACGAACCGGTGCAGCACCTCGTCGACGCGCGCCGCGAACGCCGCCGCCTCCCAGCCCTCAGCGGCCATCGCGGGTCCGGGTGGCCAGGACGTGCTGGGCGAGGACCTCCAGATGCGCCGGTGGCACGACCGCGTAGCGGTCGAGGACCAGCCGTCCCCGCGCCATCAGGTCCCGCTCGGCGTCCGCCACCAGCTCCGCCGCGTCCGAACGGCCCGCAAGACCCCGTACCGTTCCCAGGGCCGAGCCGAGGGTGCTCACCGCGACGTCCGCGAGCCCGGCGAGGATCAGCACCGCCTGTTCGCCCGGCCCCTGGTGCTGCCCCGTCTCCCGTGTCATGCCGTCACTCCCACGCAGCTCGTCCGCGCGGCGCGGGTCGTGCGCCGCCGTGCGCAGTCTGGCGGCGCACGACCGGCGACCGGGGCCGGAACTCACGAACGAGTGATCTTCTCCGACGGACTGCCGAAGGAGCGGGGGGCTCGGGCCGCCCGGCACGGTAACCTCCGCCCTTCCGACGGCCGGGAGCCCGTCCGACGGGGTCTGTTCACCGGGTGGACACGCCCGCGCCGGGTGGCGGGCCGGGCGGACTGCGTATCCATGACGGGTCTGGACCGAAGCGCGGCGGACCGGGAGCGCGCGCGTGCGGGCCCACGCGTGGGGGCGCGGGGACGCGCGCGGCCCGGTGGCGCCGCACCCGTACGAAAGGAACTCCCCGTGGATCGCAGGTCTCTGCTCACGGCCGCGACAGGAGCGGTGGGCGCGGTCGCCGCGTCCCAGGCACCGGCCGGTGCGACGCCCCCGGCACATCCGGGTCCGGGCCGCCGCCCGGTCACCGCGTTCAACGTCATCAGCGACATCCAGGGCGACCTCCGCGACCTGGGCGTGGCCCTGGACGACATGCGGCGCACCAATCCGGCGAGTTCCGGGCTCGCCGTCGCCGGAGACATCACCCCGCGCGGCTACGACGCCGAGTACGCGGCGGTGACCGCCGAGCTGAAGCGCCACAGCCACCCGCGTACGGTCGCCTGGGCCATCGGCAACCACGAGTTCTACGTCCCCAAGTGGCGCGACCCCGAGACCCTCGCGCAGGACACCTGGCCCAACGGCACCACGGAGGACTCGCTGTTCCGGAGCTTCTACCGGTTCGCGGGCCGTGGTTCGGTGCGGGCGGAGCACTCCTTCGGCGGCGTTCCGGTGCTGAGCATCGGCACCGAGAAGTACATGCACTACCACGACCCGAAGCTCTGGGACGAGGTGTGGATCGGCGAGGCGCAGTTCGCCTGGCTGGAGGAGCGCCTCGCGTACTGGGCGCGGCGCCGCAAGCCCGTCATGGTCGTCACCCACCACCCCCTCCCGAACACGGTCTCGGGCAGTCACAACCGGCTGTACTCCCGCGACTACCTCCAGGCGGACCGTCTCCTCGGCATCCTCGGCCGCCACCGGGACGTCTTCCTGTTCTGCGGGCACACCCACTGGGACCTCGCCCTCTCGGACTGGTACGTCCGCCGGGTCGTCCCCGGCACGGCGAACCCCGAGGGCTTCTCCGTCGTCAACACCGGGGCCGTGCAGACGGGTTACACGGACGACGGCAAGGGCGGCGAGGTCACCGTGCCGGGCGCGTTCAACCAGGGCCTCCAGGTCGAGGTCTTCCGCGACCGGGTGGTGGTCCGCGCGCGCGACTTCGCGGCGGGGGCGTGGCTGAAGCAGATCACGGTCCCGCTCTCGACATGGATCTGAGCCGCCCGGCGTGATCCTGCCGGTCCACGGCCGCCACCCGAGGGGGTGGCGGCCGTGGACGTGGGCGGGCCGGGGGTGCCGCCGGGCGGAGAGCGGGCGTCTGCCGGAGGGCGGGCGTCGGTCACCTCCCGTTCCGGGCCGTCCTCACCCCTTCGCCGTCGGCGCCGTGCGCGCGAAGTGACGGGCCGTGGGGACGAGGGCCGCGGCGGCCGGTACGAGGAAACAGGCGGCGGCGCACACGGCGAGCACGGGGGTCACCCCGAACCGTCCGACGGCGGGCGCGATCAGGGCGAGGCCGACCGGTGCGAGACCGTACGAGACCAGGAAGTCGAGCGAGGAGACCCGGGCGAGCTTCTCCGGGGCCACTTCCCGCTGGGTCGCGGTGAACCAGGGCACGTTGAACAGTTCGATGCCGGTCCCGGCGGCGGCGTACGCGGCCACGACGACGACCGGGTGCACCGGAAGCATCAGGCTCAGCGGCGCGAAGCCGTAGGCCGCGAGTCCGGCGAGTGCCACCAGACCCTGTGAGCGGGGCCGCCACCGGGACATGACGAGCGCCCCGCCGAGCGCGCCCACCGTGTACGCGGTCATGGCCGCCGCCAGGACCCACTCGGAGCCGTAGCGGTCCCGGCTGACCAGCGGCAGGATCACGCCGGTCGCCGAGTACCCCAGGGCGATGACGGCGACGAGGGCGCCGAGCCCCGCGAGGAACCAGGGGTGACGGCGCGCCTCCCGTATGCCCTCCAGGAACTCCGCGCGGAACCCCGGACGCGCGGCGGGCCCTTCGGGCTGTGTGCTGTCCGCCGTCGCGGTGCCGTCCTTCGGCAGGGGCGCGCCCCTGCCCGGCACCAGCGCGGCGACGAGCCAGAGCGTCCCGATGCCGAACAGGAGCGTCCGGACGTCGAGGAAGGCCGCGAGCAGCGCCGTCAGGGCGGGCCCGGCGAGGGTGGCGGACCGTACGGCCAGGGTCAGGGCGGCGTTGGCCCGCTGACGGTGTGCCGGGTCGACGGTCTCGGCGGTGAGCGCCTGGAAGGCGGGGCGGCAGGCCCCCTGCCCCGCCCCGGCGAGTACGGCGGCGGCCGTCATCAGGGCGAGGGAGCGGTCGAGCCCCCCGGCGAGCAGCGGGGCCGACGCCGCCGCGGCGAGGCCGGACCAGAGCACCACCGCGCGGCGCGAGTGCCGGTCGGCCAGCACGCCGCCCACGGCGACGGCGACGAGGAACCCGGCGGTGCGCGCGGCCAGGACAAGCCCGAGTCCGGCGGCGTCCAGCTGGCGGTGGAGCACGGCGAGCCCCAGGACGAAGGGCAGGGCCCAGGTCGCGAGTCCGGAGGCGGTGGTGCCGGTCCAGAGCCGCAGGAAGGCGGGGTCGCGCAGGACCGTACGCGGTGGCGGTGGCGGGGACTTGGCCGGGGTCGGCGCGGGGGTGGTGGTCACGGCGGCAGGGCTCCTGGGAGGCCGGGGGGCGGCACGGAGGACCACCCCGGGGTCGTTAATGAAAATGATTGCCATTACAGTACCCTTCGAACGCGGCACTCCCGACCGGTGCACGCCCCACCCACCCCTGCCCGCACCCCGCCGCCCTCCCCGACCGGAGCACCCATGCGCCACCCCGCCCGAACGGGCCTCGCCCTGACCCTGGCCCTCGCCTTCGCGGCCACCGGCTGCGCCACCGCCACCGACGGAAGACCCACGAGCGGCCGCCCCGGGGCCGCCGGATCCGCCGGGACCGTCTCCGCGGTCAGCTGCGGCCACGAGGTGGCCCCCGCCGCCCCGCCCCGGCGGGCCGTCACCCTCGACCAGACCTCCACCGAGATCCTGCTCGCCCTCGGACTCCAGGACCGGATGGCCGGCACCGCCAACCTCAAGACGAAGATCCCCGCCGCGTACGAGGCGGCCTACGCCGACGTCCCCGTCATCGCCCCGAAGATCGCCACCGGGGAACAACTGCGGGCCGCCGCGCCCGACCTCGTGGTCGCCGGATCGGCCGACCTCTTCACCAGGGACCGGGCGGGCACCCGCGAGGAACTGGCCGCGCTGAAGGTCCCCACCTTCGTCAGCGCCGTCGACTGCCCCCGGCTCGACCCGGCGGACCGGAACCCCTTCGAGCTCCTCTTCTCCGACTACGAGAACCTCGGCGGGCTCTTCGGCGGCGACACCGCGCAGCGGGGCCGCCACCTCGCGGCCGAACAGCGCGCCGCCGTCCTCCGCGTCCGTGAGGGCAGCCCCGTGCGGCGGGACGCGGACCGCCCGACCATCGTCTTCCTCTACTCGGTCTTCAACGGAATGCCGTACGTGGCCGGGGGCACCGGACTGCCCAGCGAGATGAGCCGGATCGTCGGCGCGAAGAACGCCTTCGACGACATCGGCGAGGACTGGCCGGAAGTCTCCTGGGAGGAGGTCGCCCGCCGCGACCCCGACCTCATCGTGGTGGGCGACCTGTCCGAACGGGGCCGCCCCGGTGACAGCGCGGCGGAGAAGCGGGCCGAACTGGCCGCCCACCCGGTGGTCTCCCGCCTCCACGCGGTCCGCGACGACCACATCCTCCAGGTCCCCGGCATCGAACTGGACCCCTCGGTCCGCTCCGTGCACACCCTCGGGCTGCTCGCGGACGGCGTGAAGGACCTGGGCCGTGCCCACTGAGGGCGCGGGCACGCCGGTCGGTTCGATGGCCGCGCGCGCCGGGGCGCCCGACCCGCACGGCGGCTCAAGTGCCCTTCCTGTGAGCGTGGTTGATCCGCCCGTCGGCGCCGGGGCGGTGTCCGGCGGGTCCGTGCCCGCGCCCGGCTCGGCACCCGGATCCGTGCCCGACGGACCTGCGCCCGGTGGACCCGCGTCCGTACCGTCCAACGCCGGTGGGGAGCACGGTGGTCCCGGGGCCCCGACTCCCGTGCCCCGGGCCGTGTTCGCCCGGGGGTGGCGGGCGTCCCTTCTCGCCGTCGCCCTCGTCTGTTCGGTCGTGGCCGCCGTGCGGGTCGGCACCGCCGGGGTCGGCTGGGCCGACCTCGCCCGCGTCCTCGGCACCCGGCTCGGTCTGGACGTCGAGCCGCTGCCCCCGCTCATCGACTCGCTCGTCTGGGACCTGCGGCTGCCCCGCGTACTGACGGCCGCGCTGGTCGGCGCCTCGCTCGCCGTGTGCGGCACCGTCCTCCAGGCCGTCACCCGCAACGCCCTCGCCGACCCCTATCTGCTCGGCGTCTCCTCCGGCGCCTCCGCCGGGGCGGTGACCGTGGTCGTCCTCGGCGTCGGCGCGAGCACCCTGGGGGTCACCGGCGGCGCCCTCCTCGGCGCCCTCCTCGCCTTCGCACTGCTCCTCGCGCTCCTGCGCCGCACCGGCCCGGACTCCGTCCGTATCGTCCTCACCGGCGTCGTCGTCGGCCAACTCCTCGCGGCCGTCACGTCGTTGATCCTGATGGCGGCGGCGGACGCGGACACCACCCGGGCGGTGACCCACTGGCTCCTCGGCTCCATGGCACCCGCCCGCTGGAGCACGGTCGTCCTCTGCGCGCTCGTCGTCCCACCGGGCCTCGCGGCGGCCTGGTGGTGCGCGAACGCCCTCGACGGACTCGCGTTCGGCGCCGACACCGCCGCCTCCCTCGGCATCGGCGTGGCACGGACCAGGACGTTCCTGCTCGTCGTGACGGCCGCGCTCACCGCCGTCGCGGTCGCCACCGTCGGCGCCGTCGGCTTCGTCGGGCTGATCGTCCCGCACGGCGTCCGCTTCCTCGTCGGCCCGCTCCACCGCGCCCTGCTGCCCTGCTCGGCGCTCGCGGGGGCCGTCTTCCTGGTGTGGACGGACGCCCTCGCCCGGATCGCGTTCGCACCCCGGGAGATGCCCGTCGGAGTGATCACCGCCCTCATCGGCGTCCCCCTCTTCCTCCTCGTCCTGCGCAGGCGGGGTGAACTGTGAGGATCACCGCCGAGAACCTGAGCTGGTCCGTCGCGGGCACCCCCGTGGTACGCGGGGTCGGCGCGGACGTCGAACCCGGCGAGACCGTCGGACTGATCGGCCCCAACGGCTCCGGAAAGTCCTCCCTGTTGCGCTGCCTGGCCGGGCTCCGCGACCCCGACACCGGCACGGTCCGCTACGACGGGCGGCCCGTGCGCGACTGGACCGCCCGCCGGATCGCCCGGCACACCGCCTTCGTCGCCCAGGACCCGGCCGCCGACACCGATCTGCGCGTCGCCGAGGTCGTGGGCCTCGGCCGCACCCCGTACCGCGACCGCTGGCGCGGACCCGACGCCACCGACCGCGCGGTGACCGCCGCCGCCCTCGAACGCCTCGGGCTCACCGCGCTCGCCGGACGCTCCTGGAAGGCCCTGTCCGGCGGCGAACGGCAACGCGCCCACATCGCCCGCGCACTGGCCCAGGAGCCGCGCGCCCTGCTGCTCGACGAACCCACCAACCACCTCGACGTCCGCCACCAGCTGGAACTGATGGAACTGCTCACCGGCACCGACCGGACGGTCCTGGTCGCCCTGCACGACCTGTCGCTCGCCGCCCGGTACTGCGACCGGCTCCTGCTCCTGCACCACGGCCGCCTCGTCGCGGCGGGAACACCCGCCGAGGTCCTCACCACCGAACGGCTCGCCGAGGTCTTCGGGGTCGACGCCACCCTCACCACCGACGCCCTGGGACACCCGGCCGTCACCTACCGGGGCCCACTCGGGACGACCGGCCGCACACCCCGGCAGACCCGAACCGTCCACCGGTCCGGCTGACCGCGACCGCCGGGGCCGTCGCGTCCTGCCACGACCCGCCACGACCCGCCACACCCCGCACACCCCGCCACCTCCGCCCACCGGACGGGCCGTACGACCTCCGTCCGGACCTCCGGCCGTACGGCGGTGGTCCGGCTGTCTCCCGTACGAGCCTGCCGGGCCCACGTGACCGCCGTAACCCGACGTACCGCTGTCGCCGTAGCGCTTCACGGCCTCGCCCCGGCGGCTCGCCCACCGGCCCGGCCGGACGCGCCGACCCGGAGGCCGGGCCCGTCGTCCCTCGCCCCCCACCGGCCGGAGTCCCGGCCCCGTTCACCCCACTCACCGACAAGAAGGCCCACCCCATGTCCCTCCCGTCCCTCCCCGCACGCCCTCCGCTCCCCGCCTCCACCACCGTCCCCGCCTCCACCGCCGTCCCCGTGTCCGCGCCCCTCGGTCCCGTCGCCCGGCTCGTCGACGCGGTCCTCGCGGGGGAGCACGGCCCGTCACCCGCCTCGCTCGTCGCGACCAGCGTGTTCTGGATCCACCACGGCACCCGTCTCGCGGGCGGGGCCACCACGTACCTCAACCAGTACGTCCTGGTCCGTCTCGGCGGCTCCTTCGGCGGCTGCGCCTTCGAGGCGGGCGAGATCACCCCGGAGATCTGCCGCGCGTCCTCCGGAGCCCCGCTCGACGTCCTGCTGCGCACCGGCCCGCTCCCGCTGCGGATCGCCGCCCTCGACGCCTACCTCGCGGAGACCCGCCCGCACCGCGCGGCCGCCGAGGCGGGCGACGCGGAACGCGTCACCCTGCCCACGGGCACCCCGGAGGTCCGCGCGGTCGCGCGGGACGCCGCCGTCGCCGGACTCCTCGACGTGCCGAAAGGCGCCCGGGTCGCCCTCATCGGGGTCGTCAACCCCCTCGTCGCGGCCATCCGCGAGCGCGGCGGAGTGCCCCTGCCCTGCGACTTCAACCTCAGGGCCACCCAGTGGGGCGACCCCGTCACCGACGACATGCACGCCGTCCTCGACCGAGCCGACGCGGTCGTCGCCACCGGGATGACCCTGAGCAACGGCTCCTTCGACACCGTCCTGGAACGCTGCCGGGCGCGGGACGTCCCGCTGATCGTGTACGCGCAGACCGGCTCCGCCGTCGCCCGCGCCTTCCTCGGCTCAGGAGTGACCGCCCTCTCGGCGGAACCCTTCCCCTTCTCCCAGTTCAGCGCCGACGAGACGCCCCTGTACCGGTACCGCCACCGGACGGACACGACGCACTCCACCAGCCACACCGGGGCCGGAGTACGGGGGGACGGGGCATGAGTCCGGCCACCGGAACGCCACCGGACACCGGCACCGGCCACGCCCCCCGCCACCACGGCGAGCTCCTCCAGGGCGTCTTCCGCGACACCGAGGGCCGACGGTGCGCGGGTCTGGTCACCCTTCCGCTGCCCGGTCCCGGCAGCACCGCCACGTTCCGCCGCCGCCCCGGCACCCCGCCCGAGGCGCTGACCGTGACCCCCGCCGACCGGACGAAGGCCGCCCGCGCGGCGGCCCTCGCCGTCACCGCGTGTGCCGCGCGCCGCGGACTCCCTCCCTGCGGAGGCGAGTTGGGCTTGAGCGGGAGCGTTCCGGTGGGTCTGGGCATGGGCAGTTCGACCAGTGATGTGATCGCCGCCGTCCGCGCGGTCGCCGCCGCGCACGGGCTCCGCCTCGCCCCCGGAGCGGTCGCCCGGCTGGCCGTCCGGGCGGAACGGGCCAGCGACCCGCTGATGCTGGACGGTCGCCCCGTGCTCTTCGCCCAGCGCGAGGGCCGGGTCCTCGAAGTCCTCGGCCGGGCCCTGCCGCCCCTGCTCGTCGTCGGCTGCGCCCTCGGCGGCGGCGCCCCCGTCGACACCCTCGCCCTCCCCGTACGGGAGGCCACGGAAGCGGACGTCCGCGAGTACGAACGGCTGCGCGGGCTGCTGCGCCGGGCCGTCGCCACCGGCGACGCGCCCCTCCTCGGCGAGGTCGCCACCGCCAGCGCCCGACGGGGCCAGGAGGCCCTGGGGCACGCCGAGTTCGGCACCCTGACCGCCCTCGCCCGGCGGATCGGCGCGCTGGGCGTGCAGATCGCGCACAGCGGCGCGGTGGCCGGAGTCCTCCTCGATCCGGCGGCCCCCGGGGACCCGCGAGCCCGCGTCCGTGACTGTCTGCGCGCGCTGAGCGCCCACGGCATCCCCGCCACCCGTGTCTTCACCACCCTCCCCACCCCCAAGGAGTCCCCGCATGGACCGGCACGTCGCGGACGCGATCGGCAGGCCCGACCTGATACACCTCGACGACCGGCTCGTCTGTCTGCGCTTTGAGACGATGAAGGTGGTCTCCGCCCTCGCCGCCGTCCGCCATCTGCTCGACACCGGGGCCGTACGCCGGGGGGACACGCTCCTCGACAGTTCCAGCGGCATCTACGCGTACGCCCTGGCCCTGGCCTGTCACCGCCACGGGATGCGCTGCCACATCGTCGGCTCGTCCACCGTGGACCGCACCCTACGGGTCCAGCTCGACGTGCTCGGGGTGACCCTGGAGCAGATGGAGCCCTGCGACGACCTCAAGCTCGACCAGAAGCGGCGGGTCGAGCGCGTCCACGAGATCCTCGCCGCACACCCCGGGTACCACTGGATGCGCCAGTACCACGACGCCGTCCACCACCTCGGCTACCGGGCGGTCGCGGACCGGATCAGGGAGGAGACCGGCGGACGGAACCTCACCCTCGTCGGCGGGGTCGGCTCCGGCGTCTCCACCGGCGCCCTCACCCGTTACCTCCGCGCGGCGGCCGACCACCCCACCGATGTCGAACTCGTCGGTGTCCAGCCCTTCGGCAGCCTCACGTTCGGCGCCGAGCACACCACCGACCCGGAGATCATCATCGCGGGCATCGGCAGCTCGATCCCCTTCGGGAACGTCTCCCACGAGCTGTACGACACCCTGCACTGGATCTCCTTCGACGCGGCCCTCTCCGGCACGGTCGAACTCCTGCGCGGGCACGCCGTCTTCGCGGGGCTCTCGACCGGCGCCGCCCACCTCGCGGCCCGCCACGAACGCGACCGCGCCCCCGGCCGTACGGTCGTGTTCGTCGCACCCGACACCGGCCACCGCTACGTCGACACCGTCCACAGCCGCCACCGCGAGGCCGTGCCGCTGGCGACCCTCGCCCCGAAGGAGATCTCCGGCCAGCGCGAACTGGCCCTGCCCTGGTCCCGGATGCGGTGGAACCGCCGGCCGTGGGACCACCCGGCCGCACCCCGCACGACGGGAGCGACCGCGTAGGACGCGTGCCCCGGTCCGGTGCGTCCACGGGGACGCACCGGACCGGGGCGACCTCATGGAGCGCGTCCCGACGCGGTCGGCCGACGGCCGGTCGTGGGTCAGCCGACGGGGACGACGTCCCGCGCGGCGATGAACGACGGACGCCGGACCGGCGCGGCGAACGGCGGCTCGGGACGGTTCTCGACACTGTTGAAGACCAGGAACACATTGCTGCGGGGATACGGGGTGATGTTGTCGCCCGAGCCGTGCAGGGCGTTGCAGTCGAACCAGGTCGCCGAACCCGCGGGCCCCGTGAAGTGCCGGATGCCGCACGCCTCCGCGAACGTCGTGAGCGCCTCGTCGGACGGCGTCCCCGCTTCCTGCGCCCGCAGCGACTTCCGGTAGTTGTCCTCGGGGGTGGCCCCGGCGCAGCCCAGGAACGAGCGGTGCGAACCCGGCATGATCATCAGGCTGCCATTGGTGGTGTGGTTCGGGGTGAGCGCGATCGACACCGACACCGTCCGCATCCTCGGCAGCCCGTCCTCCGCGTGCCAGGTCTCGAAGTCGGAGTGCCAGTAGAAGCCGCTCGCGCCGAACCCGGGCTTGACGTTGACGCGGGACTGATGGACGTACACGTCGGAGCCGAGGATCTGGCGGGCGCGCCCGACGAGGCGCGGATCGGCGGCCAGCCGGGCGAAGACCTCGCTGGTCCGGTGCACCTCGAACACGGAGCGGATCTCCCGCGAGTGCGGTTCGACCACGGCCCGCTCGTCCTCCCGCACCGCCGGATCGGTGACGAGCCGGTCCAGTTCGTCCCGCAGCTCCGCCACCTCCTCGGGCGTGACGATCGCGTCCACCGTGGCGAAGCCGTCCCGTTCGTACTCCTCCAGCTCCCGGGCCCAGAAGGGCCCCGCGGTGCCGGGCGCAGACCACACGACGGGGTCCTTGCGGCCGATCAGCCGCTCGTCGGTGCCACGGGTCGGGTAGAGGTCGACGGGACGGGCGGGGGCGGAGGTCATGAGAGGTGGTGCCTTCCTTTGTCTCGTACGGGGGTGGGGGGCGGGGGCGGGGGCGGCCGGCTCAGCCGGGCTCGGAGCCGGAACCGGGCTCGGAGCCGGAACTGGAGGGGGAGCTGGACCCGGTATCGGACCTGGACCCGGATTCGGGCTCGGACCCGGATTCGGGCTCGGTGAGCAGCGGGTAGACGCCGTTCTCGTCGTGGTCCTCACGGCCGGTGACGGGCGGGTTGAAGACGCACAGGCAGCGGAAGTCGCGCTTGACGTGGAGGGTGTGCCGCTCGTGCCCGTCGAGCAGGTACATCGTGCCGGGCACGATCGTGTAGGTGCGGCCCGTCTCGTGGTCGGTCAGCTCGGCCTCGCCGGCGGTGCAGACGACCGCCTCGACGTGGTGCGCGTACCACATCGAGGTCCGGGTCCCGGCGTACAGCACGGTCTCGTGGAGGGAGAACCCGACCCGTTCGCGGGCCAGCACGATGCGCTTGCTCTCCCAGGTGCCGGACGCGGACCGGACGTGCCTTTCGGTGCCGTCGAGTTCGTCGAAGGTGCGCACGATCACGGAGGGACCGCCTTTCTGTGGAGGGGGGTCGGGCGCGGTCGGTGGAGGTCCGTTCAGGCGGCCCGGCCGCCGACCGCACGGAGTCCGGCCGTGTGCCGGACGGAGCGCGCGAGGATGCCGAGGCCCTCGTCGAGTTCGTCGTCCGTCGCCGTCAGCGGCGGCAGCAGCTTCACGACCTCGCCGTTCGGGCCCGAGGTCTCCAGGAGGAGGCCGAGTTCGAAGGCCCGGCGGCACACGGCTCCGGCGCGCTCGCCGTCGGCGAACTCCAGGCCCCAGACGAGTCCGCGTCCGCGCGCCCTGAGGGCCGTACGGCCGTCGTCGCCGCACAGGTCGAGCAGCGCGTTCTCGACGCGCCCGGCGCGGCCGAGGGTGCGGTCGCGGAGGGCGCTGTCGGACCAGTACGCGCGCAGGGCGGCGGTGGCGGTGACGAAGGCCGGGTTGTTGCCGCGGAAGGTGCCGTTGTGCTCGCCGGGCTGCCACACGTCCAGCTCCGGGCGGAACAGGCAGAGGGCCATGGGGAGTCCGTAGCCGCTGATGGACTTCGACAGGGTGACGATGTCGGGGACGATGCCCGCCTCCTCGAAGGAGAAGAAGTCGCCCGTGCGTCCGCAGCCCATCTGGATGTCGTCCACGATGAGCAGCATGTCCCGGCGGCGGCACAGCTCGGCGAGCCGCCGGAGCCAGGCGACACGGGCGACGTTGACGCCGCCCTCGCCCTGGACCGTCTCGACGATCACGGCCGCCGGGTGGTCGAGTCCGGAGCCGGGGTCGCCGAGGAGCCGGTCGAAGAGGAGGAAGTCCGGGGTCCGGCCGTCGAGGTAGTGGTCGTACGGCATCTGGATGGTGTGGCTGAGGGGGACGCCCGCCCCGGCGCGCTTGGCGGCGTTTCCGGTGACGGCGAGGGAGCCCAGCGACATGCCGTGGAAGGCGTTGGTGAAGGAGACGACCGTCTCCCGCCCGGTGACCTTGCGGGCGAGTTTCAGGGCCGCCTCCACGGCGTTGGTGCCGGTCGGTCCCGGGAACATCACCTTGTACGGGAGGCCGCGCGGCTCCAGGACCGTCGCGCGGAACGTCTCCAGGAAGTCCCGTTTGGCGGTCGTCGACATGTCGAGTCCGTGGGTGATGCCGTCGTCCGCGAGGTAGTCGAGGAGCGCGCGTTTCAGGACGGGGTTGTTGTGGCCGTAGTTGAGGGAGCCCGCGCCCGCGAAGAAGTCGAGGAAGGGACGTCCGTCCTCGTCGTGGAGCCTGCTGCCGCTCGCGCGCTCGAAGACGACGGGCCAGGCGCGGCAGTAGCTGCGGACCTCGGATTCGACGGTCTCGAAGACGGAGGGGGCGGCGATGATGTCGGTCGGTGCGGTCACGTTTCTCCTGGTTCGGTGCGGGTGGGGGTGCGGGTGGGGGAGGGAGAGGGGCGGCGGGAGGGTGCGGCCGGGTCGCGGCGGCGGGAGGCGCCGGTCCGTCAGGGCGTCAGGGGGCCGATGCGGTAGAGCACCTCGGACCGGTGGCCGTCACCGGTCTCCGAGGTCCCCGCGGCCCCGGACGGCGGCTCGGGGAAGACCGTGGACGGGAACAGCACCTCCTGGGCCACGGCCGCGCCCCTGCGGCGGGCGAAGGCGCGGAACATCCGGTCCGACGGTGGGTTGTCCGGGGTCACGGTCGCCTCCAGCGCGTCGAGTCCGTGCTCGGCCGCCACCCGGTCGGACAGGGCGTCGAGCAGTGCTCCGGCTACCCCGGTTCCGCGGTGCGAACCATCGACGGCGACCTGCCAGACGAAGAGCGTGCGCGGCGCGTCGGGGCGCAGATAGCCGGTGACGAACCCGACCGGGCGGCCTCCGGAGTCGCGGGCGACGGCGGTCGTGGCGGCGAAGTCACGGCACCACAGCAGGTAGCTGTAGGGCGAGTTGACGTCCAGTTCCCCGGCGTCGCGGGCGATCCGCCAGAGCGCGGAGCCGTCGTCCGCGTGGGCGCGGCCGATCGTCACACCGGGGGCGTGGATCCTGTCGGGTCGGGTGGTCCTGGGCGTCGCATGGGCGAGGGTCATGTGTGCCGAAGCTACCGAGCGGGACGGGGAACTTCCTGCGGCTGAGGGCTTGTACGCAACCAGCGCGCGTGATAGTTGCGCAAGGTTGCCGGGTGGCCTTGATCAACTCACGAGCGGCGGGAAAATCGCCGTGAAGTGGTCCATATCCTTAGTTTATAACGACCAGGTAACGGCTTGTGGGGAGGTGGTCATCTCCATATCGGATGTGAGAAGGTTCCGCGCCGCGGGTTTGGGGCGCTCGCGCGGGGTGATGCGTACGGGCTCGGGTCGAGCGCCGAGGGTCGGTCAGGCCCCGAAGGGTGGTCGGGCGACGAGGGCCGGTCGGGCCCCGAGGGTCGGTCGGGCCCCGAGGGTCGGTCGGGCCCGAGGGGTGATCGGGCCGGGGGTGGCCGGGTGTCGAGGGTCGGGGAGGCGTCGAGGTACCTTCACCGCATGTCACTCGCCCCCGACGACGAGGTCCAGAGCCGCGAGGCCCTGGCGGCCTTCGTCCGAGACCTGCACCAGGACTACCTCCGCCGAGGGCGAGAATGGGAGAACCAGAGCCTGGACCACTTCCTCGGAGCGCTCGCGGCGTGGATGGACGACGCGCCGGGCTGGTACCGGAACTCCGGGAAGGAGCTCCCCGACGGCGGCGACTGGACCTTCCTGGCCAGGGCCCTCCAGGCCGCCACCGTCTACGAGTGACCCCGCCCCCGGGGCCGGGCCGACTGGACGGAGAACGGCCTCCGGCCGGCCGTACGGACGTTCGCGGTACGCCGACCGGCGCCTGGGCCACGACCCACCGGAAGCCGCCGCGAGGAGCGATGTCAGACCCGGGGCCTACCGTGAGGGAGTCCTTAGTCACGCGTGCTGGCTGCTCGTAGCTGCTCGGGACCGACGCCCCGCCGGCGTGGAACCCGGGCGGGGCGTCGACGCGCCTGACGACGGTTCGACGGGCGCCGGTCGGAGCCGCCTTCCCCGATGCTCAGAAGCCGACGGGCCGTCTCGGTGCCGTGTGCTCATCGGCGCCGTGCGCTCCGCGATGCCGCAACCGGGCGGCGGCGGCCAGGACCGGGGTGGTCACGACGGTGGCGGCGGCGCCGAGGGCGGTGTCGGTGGCCAGGATCAGACGGACCGTCCTCATGGCGCGCGTGAGGACCTCGCTGCCCCGCCGCCGCATCCCCGCCTCGAACCGGGCCACCGCCTCGACCGTCGTCGTACCGTCACCGACATCACCCAGGTGCCGGAGCAGAGCCGCGGCGTCACGGATCGCCGCACCGGCCCCCATCCCGGCGGTGGGCGGTGTCGCGTGGACGGCGTCGCCCAGCGCGGTGACGCGGCCCGCGCCCCAGGGCGCCAGCTCGGCGGCACGGGTCGAGGCCGCGTGGAAGCGGTACGCCGCCACACCGTCCGGATCGGCACGGGCGATGACTTCGAGCGTGTGCCCGGCCCACCCGAACGCGCGGAACCGGTTCGACAGCGCGTCGCGCAACTCGCCCCCGCGCAGGGCACGGAGGGAGTCGGTCGCGGGCGACTCGGGGAACATGGCCCCCCAGATGTAGGTGGGACCGGTCGTGACGGACATCCCAAGCTCCGGGGCATCGAGCGCGGCCTTGCCGACCGGGTTGAGGAAACCGGTGTACAACGCCGCGCCCCGCGGGCCGATCGCCAGCCCCGAGCGGAGCCCGAGCCGCCGCCGCTCGGCGGGACCGAGGTCGGTGCGGAGAGTACGGCCCGAGAACCCGACGATGCCCGCGGGGCTGTTGGTCCGCCGTCCCGCCAGATGCCGGGCGACCAGGGAGTGCGTGCCGTCCGCACCGACCACCAGATCCGCCGGGACGGGCGGGGCGTCGGTGAACAGCACCCGGGGCACTCCGTCGTCGTCCTGCCGGACGCCGGTCACCGTCCGCCCCAGACACAGGTCGTCGCGGACCTCTTCGGCCAGCAGCGTACGCAAGGTGATGCGGTCGACATCGACGCTGGAGACACCGCTGAGATCCGGCCCCAGGCCGAGAAGCCGGCCGTGACGGTCCCAGATCGCGTCGCGGTCGCGCAGCCGCAGCGCCGAGGACGACGCGAGGAGCCGCCGCACGATCTCCGGCGCCACCAGTTCCCGCAGCGCCGACAGGGCCCGCCCGTCGAGGGTGATGTGGTAGCCGCCCGTGGCCGCCACATCGGTGTCACGGTCGAACACCTTCACCTCGAACCCCCTGCGACGCAAACCCGCGCCCAGCGCGAGTCCACCGATCCCGCCGCCGACCACGACAACACGCATACGAATCATCCTCTTTCCACCACCGTGGGATTGCCCGGGTGGTCGACAGTGGCACCGGTAGTGGACATCGAATGGCCACTACCCGGCATGATGAGACGATGGCGAGCACCTCACGACGCGCGTTGCGGCTGCTGTCCCTGCTCGGATCACGCCGCCTGTGGCCGCTGCGTGAACTGGCCGTCGCGCTCGAGACCGGCGAACGCACCGTACGCCGGGACATCGAGACCCTGCGCCTCCTCGGATACCCGATCACCACCGTCCACGGGCCCGATGGCGGATACCGGCTCGGGGCGGGCCACACCCTTCCGCCGCTGGTGTTCGACCACGGACAGGCCCTCGCGGTCGCGGTGGCCCTGCAGGCCGCGCCCAGCACGGTCTCCGGCCTCGGGGACGACGCGGCGCGGGCCCTGATCACCCTGGAACAGGCCATGCCCGCCGCGCTGCGGGAATCGATGAAGTCCCTGCGCCTGACGAGGCTGCGGGACTACTGGGAGTTTCCGGCACCCCCCGTCGACCCGGCCGCGCTCACCGCCGTGGGAGCCGCCGTCCGCCACCGCCACGTGCTCGTCACCGAGACGCTGCGCCCCGACGGCTCACGCCCCGGGAGCGCGGACGAGGACTTCGCGCCCGCCCGCCGCGTCGAGCCCCACCACCTGGTCGTCTGGGCAGGCCGCTGGTACCTGGTCGCCTACGACCTCGGGGACCACCAGTGGCGGGTGCACCGCGTGGACCGGCTCCGGACCCGCCCCACGACACACCGCTTCGGTCCGCGCGAGGCCCCCTACGACGACCTCGCCCACTACGTAATGAGCAGCCACGATCGCGGCGACACCCCCGCCTCCTGGCCGTGCACCGGCAACGCCCGGCTCGACCTCCCGGCAGGCGTCGTCGCCCGCTGGGCCCCCAGCGGCTCGGTCGTCGAACACCTCGACACCGAGCATTGCCGCCTCACCCTCGGCGCCTGGTCCTGGGCCGGGGTCGCGGGGATCCTCGCCACCTTCGACACCGAGCTCACCGACGTCCGGCCGCCCGAACTCGTAGAAGCGTGCCGACGGCTCGCGCACCGACTGACCTCTGCCGCAGTCACCGAGGGAGAGCCGTAGCCGACCTTGACACTGAGCACGGCCACATCCCCAGGCCGCACAAGGGAGAGGCCACGAAACCTTGCCGGGGACGCGTTCGCCCGTACGCCGACAGGTGGTCACGATCGGCCCGCGCCGTCCTCGGCCGTCCGCGCCGACGGTGTGCCCGCTCGGGGCATCGGGACGAACGGGCGCCGACGGAAGTCCGGCGGTGTGTGCGATCCGTCGGGGAACCGCCCCGCCGGTCCCGTGCCCTCCCCGCTCTCGATGTGGTCGAGCAGGAGCCTGAGCGCGTGCCGTGCCTGCGGTGCCGCCCCCGGCTCCTGGGCGAGCCGGGCCAGGGCGCGCCTGGTGCGGTGGCCCGCCCGGCCGCTGCGGCCCGCCCGGTGCTCGGCGAAGGCACGGGCGTACTGCGCGAGGGCGGCCGACCAGAGGTCGTCGCATCCGGTGGGCCGGGCCAGGGCCCGCTCGGCCGTCCGTACCGCCGCCTCCGGCGAGGTGTGGGCCTCGACGACGGACAGGGCCGCGAGACTCACCGAGGGCGGCGGTCCGCCGTACGCCCGCTCCGGAACGGTGTCGGCGGCCAGCCGGTAGTACCGCGCCGCCGCCTCCAGATCCCGCCGCTGCCACGCCAGCGTGCCCTGGACGTGGGCGACGCGGCCCACCAGCGCGTCGTCACCGGCCAGTACGGCGGCGGGCCAGACGAGTTCCACGAGCCGGTGGGCCGTCCTGGGGTCGTGCGCGGCGACCAGCCAGGCCGCGAGGCCCCGGCCCCTCGCCACCAGCGGACTGGCTGAGGGGAGGCGCGGCAGCAGCCCCAACAGCAGGGCGCCGCCCTCCGTACCGCGCCCGTGCACCGCCCACCAGAACCAGAGGTGGAGCACGGACTCGACCGCCGCCTCCGTCCGCTCGATCTGCGCGGCGGGGACGGAGAAGGCGGAGGGGAGGACGGGCTCCGGATCGTCGGCTCCGTGGGAATGGCGGTGGGGCCAGGCCGGGCAGGCGGCGTCACAAGGCGGCTCCGCGTGGTCCGAACGGGCGGACCGGTCCGAGGCGTCCGGTCGGTTCGGTCCGTCTGGATGAGCCCGTCCGTCCGGGCGGTCCGGGCCGTCCGGGCCCAGGGGGCTGTTCGGACTGCCTGGGTGGTCCGAATGGTCTGGACGGTCCGAGGCCGCAGGGTCGTCCGGTGTGTACGAGGTATCGGTCTGGGTCCGGGCCGAAGAGCCCGGCTGGGTCCAGCGGTCCGCAGGCCCCGTTTGGTCAGCGGGGTCCGGGCGGTCCGGATGGTTCGGGTCACCCAAGTGGTCCGAGTGGCGTGAGGGCTTCGGGTGGCTCGGACGGTCCGGGGGGTCCTCGTGTTCCGAGGGCGCCGGGCCACGGTCCGGTTCCGGGGTCGCGTCCGGCCCTCCCCGCCGTCGGGCCGGGGCCGACGGCGCGGGCCGCCCGCCCCGGGCCACGGCCATCAGATCGTCGTGCTCGTCGAGGACGATCTGCACCGCCTGCCGCTGGAGCCCCGTGTGCCACAAGGTCTCGGCGACTGCCGCGACCCCCCGGTAGTGGATCGCGTGCCGGGTAAGGAGGTCCGGTGACTCGCCCGCCCCCCGCAGCCGTTCGGCGCCGAAGTCGCGTGCCGCCCGCGCCATCCGGTAGCGGGGCACGCGCACCGCGCCCGGCTCGCCGATCACCCGGAGCACGCCCTTCGCGCCCAGCAGCGCCAGGCACGCGGGCACCTCCTCGGGCTCGACCCCGTCCCCGGCGCACAGATGGACCGCCGCCGACTCGCTGAACGCGCCCGCGAACACACTGGCCCTGCGCCACACCTTCCGGGCGGCGGGCTCGCACAGCGCGTGCACCGCGCCGATGGAGGCGCGCAGCGACCGGTGGCGCCGCAGGAGCGGCCCCGGTCCGGTCAGCCAGCACTGGTCCGCCTCCAGCCGGGCGGCGAGCTCCCGTACCGTCCGACCGCCCACCTGACCCGCCGCCAGTTCGATCGCGAGCGGTACCCCTTCGAGCATGCGGCACACCCGGGTGACGTCCGCGAGTCCGGCCTCGTCCCACTCCGCGCCGCCCGGCGCGCGGGCCAGGAACAGAGCGACGGCGGGGGCGGGCCCCGGCGCGCCCGCGCACGGGTCGACGGCCAGCGGTGCCAGGCGCAGCACCCGTTCGTCACCGAGCCCGAGCGCGCGGCGCGCGGTCACGAGCACGCGCAGCGCGGGCACGTCCATCAGCAGCCGCTGCACCAGGCCCGCGCATTCGACGCGGACGGGATCGACGTCGTCCAGCACCAGCAGGAGCCGGCCGCGCGCGGTGGCCGCCAGCGCGGCGGCGAGAACGTCCCCCGTACCCGTACCTGTACCTGTACCCGCACTCGTCCTCGTACCCGTATCGCTCCCCGTACCTGTGCTCGCATCGGTATCCGGAGCCCTGCCCGTACGAGCGCCCGCGCCCGTATCCGCTCGTGATGCGGCGCCCGCGCCCGGACCCGTATCCCGACCCGTGTCCCGGCCCCCATCCGGACTCGGACATGACGACCGCTCCAAGCCCGTGTCCGCACCCGTGTCCGCACCCGCCTCCGCCTCTGCCTCTGCCTCCGGCGGAACCCCCGTCGCCGCGGTGAGGGCCCGGGTCACCCGTGCGGTCAGGGCACCGGGGCCGGCGGGCACGCCGTCGTGCCAGCGCACCCGGACCACGGCCCGCCACGGCCCGGTGCCCGGGGGAGCCGCGACGGCCAGGGCGAGCCTGCTCTTGCCGACCCCGGCGGCGCCCGTCACGGTCACCTGCCGGTGACCGGTCAGCGCCGCCCGCAGCTCCGCGACCTCCCCGGAGCGCCCCAGCAGTCCGCCCCGCTCCGGGGACGGGCCGCCGCGCCCGGCGCCGCAGTCGTCGCCATGTGTCCACACCTTGGGATACTTCACGACCTCGTCGTCCCCGCTTCCCTGGATGACGCCCCCGTCCGAAGCTCGGCCATACGGCATGAAACCGCAGGCCCAGAGTGCAGAACCGTCACTGCAAACGGCGTCATGGCAACCCCAACGCGCGAGCGGAGCGCCGGTTTCGCCGCGACGTGCCGGAGCACACTTACCGGCGAACGGCCGTACACCAGAGCCACACCCGAGGGAGCCGCGCACCGCTCCGGTCCACCCGTGCTCGTGTCCGGCGGAACGCGTGTGCGTCAACCACGCACCTCCCGGTTCACTCGCGCCGCTGGCGCGGGCTCGTCAGACACCGGCGCCATCAGGCCAGTACGGGAGGTGTGCGTGCGGGCGTCGTGCGGGAGGTGACGGGAGGGATCTCCCGGAGGGCGCGGTGGTGCGCGGCGGGGCCGCGACGGCGGCGCGGGCTCCGGCAAACCCGTCGCACGGCGCTGGCCGGGGACGCCCCCATCGGGACTGTACGAAGTCACGGGGCGGCGGTGAGCTGGAGCTGTCGGGCTCCGCCCTCCCGGACCGCATCGCGGCCGTCCGGGTCCCGGGGGGTCACGGCGCACCGTCGACAGACTGGAGACGTCACGATGAGCACACCTCCTCCGGCCCCGCTCCGGGTCGCCCTCGTCAACGGAAGTTTCGAGCAGCCGTCCGTCACCGACATGGCGTTCCTGCCGGACGCCTCCCAGACCCAGGCTCCCCGGCACGTCCCCGGTTGGCTCACCACCGCGACGGACCACATGATCGAGATCTGGCACTCCGGGTTCAACGGGGTCCCGTCGGCGGAAGGAGAGCAGTTCGCCGAACTCAACGCCAACGAGGTCTCGACCCTCTACCAGGATCTCCCGACGACCCCCGGCAGCAAGCTCTACTGGCGGCTCCATCACCGGGGCCGCCTCGGCCAGGACACCATGGCCCTCGACATCGGCGCCCCCGGCAACGTGCTGGATGGAGCAGCGCGTCATCACGGACGGCAACACGGCCTGGGGCCACTACACGGGCACCTACACCGTCCCCGACGGCCAGACCCTCACCCGGTTCGCCTTCCGGTCCGTGTCGGCCGCGGGCGGCAACCGGGGGATCGGCAACTTCCTCGACGGGGTGTTCTTCGGCACGGCCCCCTACGTCACGCTCGCCAAGGCCGCGATCCCGGCCGGCCCGCTGGACGTCGGCGATGTCGTCACCTACCGGATCACCGCGCGCAACGAGGGCGGCGGCGCCGCCGAACGGCTCACCCTCACCGACGTCCTGCCCCTGGGCACCACGTACGTCCCCGGCTCGCTCCGTGTCATCGACGGGCCCGACGCGGGGGTGAAGACCGACCGGCCGGGCGACGACCAGGCCGCCTACGACCCCGTGGCGAAGGCGGTGGTCTTCCGGCTGGGCACCGGCGCCTCCGCCACCCAGGGCGGCAGCCTCGCCAACACCGCCTCGCTGCCGGGCGGCACCACCGTGGAGTACCGGGTGGTCCTCGGTCTGGAGACCGCCGGGACACGCGTCACGAACACGGCGACCGCCGCCTACGAGAACCGGCTCGGCCCGACCCCGGAGCCGCTGACCGCCACCTCGGGCGAGGCCGTGACCGAGGTCAGGCCCGCCGCCGACCTCAAGGTGACCAAGGCGGCCGACGCCACCACCGTGACCGTCGGACAGGTCGTGACCTACCGCGTGACCGTCCACAACGCGGGTCCCAGCCCGGCGACCGGAGTCATCGTCACCGACCGGCTCCCCGCGAGTCTCGTCTTCCTCTCCGCCGCCCCCGGTGCCTACGACCCCGCCACCGGCCGGTGGACCATCGGCGATCTCGCCGTCGGCGCGTACACGACGCTCGTCCTGCGGGCCAAGGCGACCAGGACCGGCCGCGTCACCAACACCGCCACCGTCACCGCCGTCGAGAAGGACCCCGACCCGAGCGACAACGCCGACTCCGTCACCGTCTGCGCCGAACCCGAACCGGCCTGCTGCAACCCCTGCGTCCCCAGGGCGTCGTAGCGGGAAGCCCGGGTCAGGAGCGGTCCTCCGCGACGGCTCCCCCCATACGCGACCGCCGGGCCCGCTGGTGAGGACCAGCCCGGCGGCCGGGGTCCGGGCCCCGTTCGGCAACCCTCTCCGCCGGACGGGGCCGGTCGGACCGACCACGACGTCCGTGGGCCGTGATGACGAGTCCACCGTCCTCGCCGTCACGGCCCCACCATGAGCGGCTGTGATCACTACACGGCGCCGCTACAGCTCGTAGTCCTGGGCCAGTTCCTCCCAACAGAGGCCGCGAAGCGCGAGATCGGCGTCCTCACCAGCCGGTACCTCCGGTCCCGGCTGGAACCAGACGACGACGAGGGAGGAACCGTCCATCGCCGGGTCGAGCGCCGTGGACTCGAAGACACCGACGCAGGCCACCGGAGGCAGCACCTCGACGGGACCGAAGGCGCCCGGGGTCTCCTCCGGGTACGCGCGGGAGGGCGGGACGAGATGGACCCGGCGGGAGGGAAACGCGCGCTCCGCCCCCCGCTGGAGCCAGCCGACCTTCAGGTCGTTGATGCGCTTGCAGGGGTAGCCCTCCAGCATCCCCCCGTAGGTCGAGGACATCCGCAGCTCGGTGAGCCGGATCGAACGACCGGACGAGAGGAGTATGTGACTCAGTGGCATGCCGACACCCTACGCACACGGCTCGCTCCCCTCGCTTCCCCTGACGTCCGGTCACTTCCGATACGCGGACTCACCGAGAGGCGGTGGCATGGGTTCCCGGCGCGGCGGTCCGGCCGGGTGCGGCTCGGACCGCCGCGCGGATCACCGGTACCCGGCGAACCGCGCACGTCGACGCGATCCCGGCCCGGACGGGAACGTACGGAAGGCGGGCACCGGCCCCCTTCCGGGGACCCGGTGCCCGCCTCGCGGGACTTCGCGGGACCGGCCGCGCTCCGGGCCGTGTCTCAGGCCCGAACGCCTCGGCCCCGTACATCGACTCCGTACAGGAGTTCTTAGACCGACCAACTCCGTACATGAGCCCCGTGCGTCAGCTCCGCTCCGTGCCCGGCGCCGCGTTCCAGCCCGTCATCTCAGAGCCGTACGAGCAGCGCCCCGGAGTCCTGGACGGACCGTGTCACGGCACGTCCCGTACCGTGCCCGTGAACTCCGGGCCGGAGACGGGCTCCCAGGAGCCGTCGTACGTCGTCAGCTGCGCCCGCACCGATTCGGTCGGCTCGGCGACATCGTCCCTGATCGTGGGCACGCGTATCTCCGTGCTCGTCTGGCCCGGCTCGATGAACGCGTTCAGATAGATCCCGCCCTCCGGCATCGCGGACAGCGGCACCGCGGGGTTCGGCACCTCGAAGACGCGCTCCGCCAGCCAGTCCTGGTCCACGTCCGCCGTGGACAACTCGGCGCCGGAGGTCACCGGAAGGAAACCGACATTGCCCAGGACGCCGGTGTCGGCGGGCTCGGACAAGGTCATGCGCCAGATCATGGCCTCGCCCTCGGCGACATCGGCCGCGACCGGCGTCAGGCTCACCTTCGGCATGGCGTCGTCGTTCACCGCGGTCACCCCGCCCCGGTGCGAGCCGACGGCCGTGCCGCGCACCGCCTTCACGAACATGTCGTACGAGGTGTCATAACCGAACCGGGTGTTGCCGCGCACCTCGACCGGTACGTCGATGTCGTGCCGCCCGGGACGCACCGTCACCAGACGGGACGTGTACGAGGAAGCCGTCTCGTCCACGGGGACGAACAGGCGGACCTGCCCGGCACTCCCGCCGGAGACCCGCACCGGCACCCGGTACGTCCGGACACCGGAGTCGCCCTCCATGACCTTGAGCCGACCGATGTCGACCCGTGCCAGCGCCGCCGGGCGCACCGCCGGAGTACCCGGACGCCACCCCGACGCGTCCATCAGCCAGGCGCGTCCCGTGCCACCGCGCGGGGCCAGCTCCAGCGTCGTGATCCGCTTCACGTCCACACCGGAACGCCCGGCGCCGGACAGCGGCACCCGGACCTCACGGGCCCAGTACGAGGTGGTCCGCTCGGTCCCGGGAAGCCCGTCGACCCGGACCCGGCCCAGCTGGGCGCGGCGCCCGGAGGCGTCGACGACCGTGACGTCGAGGTCCGTGCCCCTGCTGTTCGGCGGGACGATGACACGCAGGGTCAGCGCGTCGGAACCGGCCAGGGACACCGGCTTCTTCGACCGCACCGAGACCGGCGCGCCGGAACCGGCCCACTCCAGGGCGACGGCGTCACGGCCCGGCTCGGAACCGGTCTCCCAGTAAGCGAAGTGCGGCGACTGACCGCCCGCGTCCGGCGCCAGACAGGCCCGCGCGGGATCGGGGTCCACCTGGGCGCAGAGCCTGCCCCCACCGGACACGGTCACCGAGGACCCCGGCAGGAACGCGGGCGTGCGGTGCGCGCCGACGGCGTGGGCGAGGACCCTGGCCGGACCGGCCGAGGGGGCCCGGCGTCCGGTGCCGTCCAGGAGCGGGCGCACGCGGTCGTCGCCGTCGACGAACAGACGCGCCGCCGCCGCGATGTACGTGGCCCCCGCCGCCTGCTGCTGCGTGGCCGTCAGACGCGTCGGCGTCCCCGGGGAGCAGACCGCGTCGGTGCCGTCCTCGGACGAGAAGTCGTCCATCGACGGGGCCTTCGCCTGGCCCGGGGTCCACTCGCTGTTGAAGAAGTTGTGGTTGGCGCCGACCATGTAGACCGCGCTGTGCAGCGCGGCGCCCTTGCTGACGCCCCGGGTGCCGTCGACGTAGTCCTGGCCCTGGAGGTCGGACACGTCGCCGTCGCAGCCCGGCAGGACCGCCAGCGACGGGACGTCGGGGACCGGGTTGTTGCCGAAGGCCGTGGGGCCGATGAGGACGGTGCCCCGGATCTTCCAGCGCACGGTCCCGCGTGCGCCGTCCTGGTCGGCGGGGGCCGGGGAGAGGCTGTCGAGAGCGGCCCGGTTGACGCCCTCGCCGCCCCGGGAGTGCCCGACGAGCAGCACGCGCGAGAGGTCGGCGGAGGAGATGCCCCGCACCGAGGCGGGGGCGGACGCCTTGTTCGCGGACCAGTCGGCCCAACGGGCCAGGTGCTGCCGGACGAGGGAGGAGCGGGCCTGCGCGCCACCGTCCTCGGCGAGGTAGTCCTGCCCGTTGATGCCGTTCGCGGCGATGGACACCGTCACGTACCCCTGGGAGGCCAGCAGGCGCTGCGCGCGCAGATAACCCTCCTCGCTGGGTATCGCCTTCGTCCCCGCGGCACACGGCCAGGAGCCGGTGACGTCCTCGGTCCCCGGGGTGTAACAGGTGGAGTGCCGGCCGTGCAGGAAGAGGGCCACGGGCCGCTTGCCCGGCGCGTTCGCGGGGCCCACCACCGTGGCGCGCATCTCGACCGGCTCGGGGAACCCGGGCAGACGCACGGACTTGAGCGTGTACGCGCCGCTCACCGGGCGGTAGCGGCCCGCCACCCCTGGGTCCACCGGGTTCACCGGGAGCTGCGCCCCCGTGGACGCGGGCGGGGCGGGACGGAGCCCCTTCGCGCGGGCGGGCGCGGGGGCGTCCAGGCGACGACCGGCCGCCGTCACCCGCAGTGACGATCCGTCAGGGAGCTGGAGGTTTCCGAGCGGCAGCCGGAACGACCGGCCGTCCGGCTGCGCCACCGGCCGTCCGAGCAGCCGGTCACCCGTGTGGAACTCGACCCGGGCATCGCCCATGGGTACGGGTTCGGGAGAGGTCCAGAGCAGGTACCGGTCCGTACCGGCACCGGAGATCCGCCAGCCCTCGGGGAGTTCCGTCCCCCCGGCGCGGGCGCCCGGCGCGGGCACCGCGCTTCCTTCGGACGACGGCTGTGCGAACGCGGGTCCTGGTGACACCGCGGCCAGCGCGAGCAGAGCCGTCGCGGTGGCGACGCCGCGTGTGACACGTATCAAAACGAGATTCCTCACGATCGGTCGGCCGGAGCACGCTTGCTGCTCCGCTTGCGCGGGGGAGCGGGGCGTCCGAGGCGGCGCGGAGCGCGGTCGTGACGGCCGGAGACCGACTGGTCCCGGCGCTCCGGCCTCCCGGTTCTCGTGGATTCCCCCCGGAACCTTCGAAGTTCCGTCCCCCACGGGAAGGATGCGCACAGAGGTACGCGGGTTGCTCGTGGGATGTGAACAATGTGCGAGGGGCTCGACTTTGTGTTCGCTGATGCGGGTGGGATGGTACGGCGGCGTGACGAGGCCGGGGGACGGACGGGGCCGCACGGCGGGAGTTGAGCGGTGTGGGTGAGGCGCCTGTGCCCGCGGTCACGTTCGCGGTACTGCTGGTGCGTGGTGCGTGGTGCGTGGTGCGTGGTGCGTGGTGCGTGGTGCGTGGTGCGTGGTGCGTGGTGCGTGGTGCGTGGTGCGTGGTGCGTGCCCCCGCCTGTCCGGGAGCCTCCCCCAGGCCGTGCGCCTGGGGGAGGCATCCTGCCCGGCTTCCTACGGGCACCCCGTCCCCTCACGACCAGGACGCCACCACCAACGCCCTCTCCGCGGCGGCCAGATGGACCGCTGAGGCCAGCCACGCGCGCGCGTACCCGTCGGCCGACGGATCGCTGAGGCGGCCGAAGGCGTCACGGGGCCGCCGGTCCGCCTCCGCCGCCAGCACCTCCGCCAGGCGCGCCGCACCACCGAGACCGGCCCGGCGCAGGGGCACGGCGAAGGCCGCCGTCTCCGTACCGCGACCGGCCTCGGCCACCGCGCGGCGCCCGCCCGCCACGCCCGTCTCCAGGAGCCGCCGCACCCGCCACAAGGGCGCGTCCGCCAGCGGGTCCGGGCCCGCCGCCACCGGCTCGTACGATCCTCCGGGGGCCGTCCCGGACGGGAAGTGACCGCCCTGGAGGAGGTCGTAGCCGAGATCGGCCCGGCCCAGCCACTCTTCCGGCAGCCGCAGCGTCCGAGAGGACCCCGGCACCGGGCCGACCGCCAGCGGCCGGAGCGTCGCGGCCCGCTCCGGATCGGGGCGGCCGAGCACCCGCAGCTCAAGACCCGGATACCGCGCGATCCTGCGCAGGTTCGCGGAATGCGGCAGCTCGGGATGCGGATGCGCGGGGCGCAGCCGCAGTGACGGCCCGTCGCCCGCGACCCGGACCACGAGGTACTCCCCGACCGCGCCGACCACCACCACGTCACAGCCGAGCAGCGGCGCCCCGGACCCCTCGGCTCCCGGCCCGTCCGCGTCCAGGACGGCGGCCATCGCCTCCCGCACCGGCCGCGCGAACAGCGCGGCGGCGGGCTCGTCGGACCAGTCGACCCCGCGCAGCGGGGTCGCGGCCACCCCCCGGCCCGCGCCGAGCCGCCCGTCCGGAGACACGGTCGCGCCGACGATCCGCAGCCCCCCGCGTGCCAGCCCGCCGTGGTCAAGCACCGCCCCGCCGAGCGCCACGGACGCGGACCCCGCGCCCCTGGCGCGCGCCAGCCCTCCGGGCCGCACGTCGGAGACCGTGAAGCACGAGCCGTCGGGCGCGACGAGATGCGTGGACACACCCCCGTACCCCGTGGCGGAGAGCACCGGCTCGCGGCACAGGCCGTACACCCGGAGACTGCCGCCCTGCCCGTACGGCCGCCGGGAGGAGGCCGCGCCGGAACCGGCCGCCCCCGAGACGAGGACGGCGGCCTCGGACAGCAGCTCGCGGAAGGCACTCGTGAGGTCCCCGAGGCGCTGCCCCCGCCCGTGTTCCCGCGCGGACCGCAGCCCCCGGACGACCCGGAGCGCGGCCGCCTCGGCACGGGGCAGCCCGGCCAGCCGCGCGGTGTGGGCGGCCCGCAGCAACTCCGCCTGGAGTACGGCTCCGCCCGCCGTGACACCAGCAGACAGGGCCTCGGCCGCCGCCGCCCACAGCGCGGCGGCGGCCCGCGTCTGCGCCGCGGTGAGCGCGGGGGCGGGATCCTCCACCGCCATGGCGCCCGCGCCGGGACCAGGGGCCGCCGGGCCGCGCCCCGCACCACCCTTCCCGCCGGGCACGCCGTCCGGCCACGCCGGGCCGTCACCCGGCGGCCGCCCCGGGGTGCCGAGCGCGTCGGCGTCACCCGCCGCGCCCGCCGCCTCCGGACCGTCCGGCGCGCCGAGCACTTCCGGGTCCGCGATCGGGGCCGCGCCCAGCACCGCCGCCCGGTGCAGACAGCGCGGCGCCAGCAGACACGTACAGACCGCCTGTCCGGCGTCCACGACAGCCCCGGAAGGGCCGGGGCGCAGGGTCACCACGGCGTCCGCGCCGAAACGCACCTCGAAGGACCCGTCCGCCGCCGGAACGGCACCGGCCGCACAGCCCTCGATCGCGGCGTCGAGCTTCTTGCGCAGCCGGGCGCTCAACGACTCCACCGCCCCCGCGAGGACTTCGGGAGCGACGGGAGGCAGGACATCGGTGCTCAACGGGACTCTCCACGGAGGCGGTCGCCCACCCAACGGGCGAGGGCGAGCGGACTGAGGGCGGCCACCGGCATCCCGGCGGCGACGAGGCGCCGTGCGACCGGCACCGAGTAGCGGGGCGACCCGGTGTCGTCGAGCGCCGCGCAGCCGAGGAGATGCGCGCCGGACGCGGCGAGCGCGCGGACCTCGCCGAGCAGCCCGGCGAGCGGCGCGCCCTCCTCGAAGTCGCTGACCACGACGACGAGGGTGCGGCTGGGAACGGTGATCAGGGAACGGGCGTGCGCGAGCCCCGCGGCGATGTGCGTCCCGCCGCCGACCCGTACCTCCAGGAGCAGCGACAGGGGGTCCTCCACCCGGTCGGTCAGGTCCACGACCTGCGTGGAGAACGCCAGGAAGTGGGTGGACAGCGTCGGCACTCCGCCCAGCACGGCCGCCGTCAGCGCCGACCAGATCACCGACGCCTCCATGGAGCCGGACACGTCGACGACCAGGACGAGCCGCCAGTCCGCCTCCTTGCCCGCCCGGGTACGGAACACCGGCCGCTCCGGCACGACCACGACCCGTCCGTCGGCCGTGCGCCGGGTGTGCGCGAGATTGGCGCGCAGCGTACGGGCGAGGTCGAGACGGCCGCCGGGGCGCCGGGTCGGGCGCGGGGTGGAGAGCCCGTTCAACGCCGGGCGCAACCGGGTGGCGAGCTCCCGGGACAGTTCGTCGACGAGCCGCTTCACCAGGGGGCGCAGCCGGGTGAGCCGGGCCTCGGGCATTCCTCCGGCCAGCGTCAGCACCGAACTCAGCAGTTCGACCGAGGGCCGTACCGAGGCCGGATCCAACTGGGTGAGGACATCGGAGCGCCCCGCTTCGGCAGCCTCGGCGAGCACCTCCTCGCGCACGTCCGTCCCGAACAGCGCCTCCAGCTCCTCCGACCACTCCCGGGCGGTCGGGAAGGAGGCGTCCTGCCCGCCACCCGGCCCGGAACCGGCGTCCAGGTCGTCGGAACCCTCGCCGCGCCCCCGGCCGTACAGCTCGTCGAGGGCGTGGGCGTAGCGTTGTGCCCCGGCGGCCAGCCGGTCCCGGTGCCGCCCGAGCAGCAGCCGCCACCGGTCGGCCGCTCCGAGGCGCGGCTCGCCCCCGGAGCCCGATACGGAGGTCGACACGGAGCCCGACACGGGTCCGGTCACAGGTCCCGGTTCCGGGACGCGGACGGTGATCGCGCCGGGACCCGAGGCCGCGGCGGCCAGGAGGGCGGGACCCGATGCCACCGGGGATGAGGGTCCGGGGCCCGGTCCCGTAGGGGTCATCCGGTCGGATCCGGTGCCCTGACCGGTCGTCGGACCCGTGCCCGTGCCGTGCCCGACGGCCGTCGCAGCCGATGCCTCGGGGGAGGCGGAGGCCCCACCGGCCGTGGAGCCGGAGCCGGACGCCTGACCGGTCGCGGGACCGGAGTCAGCCGTCCCGTCCGTCGCGGGCCCGGAGCCGGTGGCCGTCGCGTCCGCCGGGTCGCGGTCCGTGCCGTCCCCGGACGTCCGTCCCCCGGCCCCGGAGCCGTACGTCTCCGCCGGGGGCAGGGCGAGGGTCTTCAGGGCGGCGAGTCCGGCCGAGTCGGCGGCGGCCCACAGGGCGAGCAGTTCCGGCGGCGCGTCCAGGGAGAGGTCGACCCGGTCGCCCAGCCGCTCGGTCACGGCGGTCAGCAGCCGCTCGCGGGCGGCGGGTGCCAGGACGTCGAATCCGCCCCGCAGCGCGGGAAGCCGGTCGAGGAACGCCTGGTCGGCCAGCGACTCGACCCGGTCCAGCAGCGGGGCCAGCGCCTCCGGTGACGCCTGGAGCAGCGGCCCCGCCGCCGTCAGCAGCCCCGTGAGACGCTTCGTCAGGGCCCGCCGCGCGGCGGGGACGGTCGCCCCGTCCACCCAGTCCGCGACCCGCTCGCCGAGTCCGGCGGCCGGGTCGAGGTCCAGGGTCACCCTGACGGCCAGTGCCGCGCCCTGTATCAACGGAGCACCGCCCGAGGCCAGTTCGGCCAGCGCCCGGTCCAGCCGGATGCCCAGGTGCCGGGCGGCCGACCGGTCGGCGAGGGCGACCAGGGAGGCGGCGTCGGCCGGATCGTCGCTGCCCGCGAGACCGGGCAGCGACCGCACGGCCGCGTCGAGCAGCTCGCCCGAGAGCACGGCGGCCGTGGCTAGGTCCTCCGGCGCGGTGCCGGGGTGGTGGCCCCGCCGCATCGCCTCCAGGAGGTCCAGCGCTTGGAGGAGTTCGGGCAGTTCGGCGGAGTCGGGCAGGACGGTCCGCGCCTCGCGCAGCCGTACGCCGACCAGCTCGGGCAGCTCGCAGCGTACGGCGGCGGTCAGCCCGGCCACGATCTGCGCCGGGGTCGGGCCGCCCTCGGCCGCCTCCCGGCGGGCCGTCTCGCCCAGCGCTCCCGCCGCCGCCTGGGCGACGGTGACCCCCCGCACACCCGTGAGGTCGAGCCGTGCCGCCACCGACGGCGTCCACCGCAGACGCCACTTGGTGCCGAGGGCGGTCCCGTCGCCGGTCGCGGCCACCCGCAGGGGCTCCCCGTAGGAGGCGCCGATGACGAGCAGGCGCCGGAGCAGCACCTCACGGCGCCCGTCGAGCGGGGAGCGGAGCGGATCGAGACGGACCTCACGGGGCTCGGTGTCGCCCGCGCCGGGCAGCCGCAGCCGCGCGAGGTCCTCCTCGACGGCGGGCCCCAGACCGGAACGGGGGGCGTGCGGAGAGACCCGGCCCCGCGCGGTGCCCACGAACACCGCTTCCAGGGCGCGGGCGAGCGCCAACCCCCGGCCCAGGGGTTCGCCCTGGCCGAGAACCGTGGTGACCGCCTCCAGGAGTTCGCCGCGTCCGGGCGCGGGCAGCCCGCGCAGGGCCGCGAGGTCGCAGGCCAGCCGGAGCGTCTCGGCGGCCTCGCCGGTACCCGCGGTGTGCCCGGCACGGCGCAGCTCCCCGCACAGGCCGGTCAGCGCGGTGGAGGCCGCCTCGCGCAACCGGTCCGCGTCACCGGCCGCGCCGAGCACGGCCTGCTGCCACAGCGGGTCGCGGATCCCGGCGGGGTAGCCGGACCGGGCGTCGAGCAGATCGAACGAGTACGGCACCAGCGAGGTCACCGCCGGGCCGACGTCCGCACGGGCCTTCGTTCCCGCCCGCCCGGCCGTGCCCTCGTGCGCCCCGGCGTCCGTCTCCGGGGCTTCGGTCGGCTCCGTCCCGGCGGTCCTCGCTCCCGCGACCAGCGCGGGGGCGTGGAACGCGCCGACGACGGCCGCGACCCGACGGCCCCCCTCCGAGGCCGCCGCGATCACCTGCCGCATCCGGGCCTCGCGGGCCAGGTCGGTGGCGGGCACGGGGGCGTCGGCGCGCAGGGCCCAGCCCACGCCCAGGGCGGCGCGGCGCACGGCCTCGGGGGAGCACCCGGGGGCCAGCACCTCCACGACGCGGTCCCACATGTCCTCGCCGTCACGGCCCGTACCGGTGTCGGCGAGCGCGGCGGCGAAGGACCGGTGGCGCGCCCCACCGAGACCGGCGTCCCCCGGCCCGTCGGGACCGACTCCGGTGCCGACTTCAGGGCCGGTGCCGGTGCCGGTCCCGGTGTGGGGCGAAGGACCGGAGTGCGTGTCCCGGTCCGGGCCCGTGCCCTGATCCGTACCCAGCCCGGGTCCCGTGGGAGGAGCGGCATCCGGGTCGGGATCCGCGGGGCCCTGAGCCGAACCCCGGTCAGGGGCCGTCTCCGGCACGGCGGGCCCGCCGTCGGCGGAGCCCGTACCCCCGGGGAGGTGAGCGCCCTCGCGCCCCCAGCCGGGGTCGGACAGCGGCAGGTCGCAGCAGACGACCTCCACGCCCCGGTCCCGTGCCCAGCGCAGGGCCGCGAGTTCCGGGGAGAAGTCCGCGAACGGGTAGAACGACAGCCGTCCGCCCTCGCCCGTTCCGGCCAGTGCCACCGGGGCGACGGTCTCGGGGTCGGCCAGGTGCTCCAGCCACGGCTGGAAGTCGGCCGGAAGCTCCACGCAGACGACCTCGGCGTCCGCCTCGTCCAGCAGGGCGGGCACCACCGTGGCCAGCGCCGGGCTGTGGTGACGCACCCCCAGCAGGTACGGCTCGCGCGACGCGGCGAGCGCGTCCACGGCCTCCCGGGGACCGGTCGGGGTCATCGCAGGCTCCCGCGCAGGTCCCAGAGACGGCGCCACATCGCCGAACCGGCCTCGGCCCGGCGGCGCACCGGCCCGTCCCAGTAGCCGAGGAGCCGCGCGTGGTCGGCCGGGTCGTCCTTGCGCACGACACCGAGGAGATGACCCGGCAGCAGGTCGAGGACGTCCCCGCCCGGCAGATAGGCGGCCGAGACCCCCATCGACGCCGCCACCTGCACGGCCTCGGCGGTCGACATCACCGTGCCGGGCCGCTCCACGTCCCAGCCCTCGGTGGAACGCCCGGAGCGCAGGTCCCGGAAGACGGTGACGAGGGCGTCGAGGACGGCGTCGTCCACCCCGAAGGCGGCGCCCGCCCGCTGGACCGCCGCGACGGCCTGACGGCGGATCAGGGCGGCCTCGGCGTCGGCGTCCGCGATCGGGCCCACGGTCTCGAAGTTGAAGCGGCGCTTCAGCGCCGCGGACATCTCCGAGACGCCCCGGTCCCGCAGGTTGGCGGTGGCGATGACGGTGAAGCCGGGGACGGCGGAGACCACCGCGTCCTCGGTGGCGGTGAGTTCGGGAACGGTGATCCGGCGGTCCGACAGGAGGGAGACCAGCGCGTCCTGCACCTCGGGCAGACAGCGGGTGATCTCCTCGACCCGCACGACCCGCCCGGTGCGCATGGCGGCGAGCACCGGGGAGTCGACCAGGGCCTGCGGGGTCGGGCCCTGGGCGAGCAGGAGGGCGTAGTTCCAGCCGTAGCGGAACGCGTCCTCCGTCGTGCCCGCCGTGCCCTGCACGGTCAGGGCGCTGGTTCCGCTGACGGCGGCGGCGAGCAGTTCCGACAGCATCGACTTGGCCGTGCCGGGCTCGCCCGTGAGCAGCAGCCCGCGCTCCCCGGCGAGGGTGACGACACAGCGCTCGACGAGTGCGCGCTCACCGACGAACTTCGGCGCGATCGCCAGCTTCGACGGCAGCCCGGTCCGCTTCGCGGGCAGCGCGAGCTCGGTCCCGTCGCTCCCGCAGACGAACGTGACCACCGCACGCGGGGTCAGCGCCCAGCCGGGCGGACGCGGCCCCGGGTCCTGCGCGGCGAGGAAGGCGAGTTCGGCGGCGTACCGCTCCTCGGCGGGCACGACCTGCCGGACGGGTGCGGACGATTCGGTGACGGTCATACGGGGTTCCTTCGGAGGTGCGAGTACGAGTGCGAGTGACGAGTACGAGGTGCGGGTGCGGGCTCGGGACGCCCGGGGCCGGGGCCCGGGACGTACGGGCCGGGGCCCGGGACGTACGGGACGGGGAGAACCTGAGGGGCAAGGGGCAGAGGACAAGGAAGCCGAGGGGCGGGGGAGCCCGGTCCGAGGCCCGCCGACGGATGTCCGTCCATCCGTCGGCCGGCCCCGGACCGGACTTGGCCCGGCCCGAGGCCCGTCCCAGGGCCCGCCGCCCGGACCGCGGTGCGGACCGCGGTCCGGCCATGGAACCGGGCCGGGGGCCCGGCCGGTCCTCAGCCGTTCATCGGCGGCGCCTCGTCCGGCGGACCTGGAGCTCCTCGAAGCGCGGGACGTCGCCGTCGGCCAGCCGCCGCCACGACCGGGCGAACAGTTCCGCCACCGGTTCGACCGGCACCAGCGTGCCGATCACCGGCCGGACACCCGCCACAGGCCCGTACATCGGCAGCTTCCACCGCTCCAGCGGCAGCACCCCGGACGACTGCTCCGCCCAGGCGCCCGGCAGGAACAGGGAACGCCCCGCCCGCGCCCGTACGGCCGTGACGACCAGTTCCCCGGCGGCCAGTTCGGCGCGCGCCGCCTTGAGGCGGGCCGGCTTCCACCCGGTCCACCGGGCCGTGTTCCGGTCGGTCGGATCGGGCAGCGCGAGCAGCATCAGATACAGCGCCGCCGCGTCCGCGCCGAGCCCGTGCGTGGAGGCGACCTCGTCCACGAGAGCGGGCACCGACCGGGACGGGTCCTGCGGCCACCAGGTGCCGTCCGGGTCCGTCCCGCCCGCGAGCGGCGTGCCCGGATCGGCGAGCAGCCGGGCGAACACCGGGTCGTGCGCCCGGAGCAGGGCCGCCTCCAACGGGGTCGGATGCTGCTCCTGCCCCCGCAGCGCCACCAGGTACGGGTCGGACCAGGTGGAGTCGAGCAGGGACGTCCGCAGCGCGGGCTGCGGCTGCATGTCGTGCGTGGCCATGAGCACCGCGCCGTACCGCTCGTACTCCGCGGTGGTCTCGGTCGGCGTCCCCGCCACACTGCGGAAGTCCGGCAGGCTCATGAAGTGCCCTGCCGCCAGCAGCAGTTCGGGCGATGCCAGGCGCTTCCGTACGGCAGTGAGCGCGGCGGGCAGCGTCGCCCGGAGCGGGTCACCGGCGGGCAGCCGGTGGGCGAGCCACGCCGCCAGGCCCATCGAACCGATCAGCACCGAGGAGGTGAACGGCGTCTCGTGCGGGACCACGGGCGCCGGACGGTCGTTCTTGATGTGCCAGGCGATGTCGGTGCCCAGCTCGGGCGAGGCCGCCGGGTCGAGCATCGCGGGCAGGGCCCGGAGCACGGGCCACGCGCTGCCCGCCGCGCGCGCCGCTTCGGTGACCAGCCAGTCGGGCACCGGAGTCCGGCGTCCCACCCGCGCGTTCCACACGGCCGCCGCCGAGGCCACGTCGGGCCCCTCGCTCCACAGCCGGGCCGGGTCCTCGGGCAGCAGCGCCGCCACCACGGCCCGCCGCACGTCCTCGGAGAGCGCGCGCAGTTCGTCACGGCCCTGCGCCGCCTCGCCCACCTTCAGACCGAGGGTCTTGCGGAGCTCTCCCGGAAGGAAGTTGTTCTGCCAGGTGTCCACGTCGGGGATGCCCGCGAGCACCAGCCGGGACACCGGGCCGGAGGCCCCCGTCAGCCGCCCGAACTCCTCCGCCGGACCCGGCAGGAACGGGATCTCCCCCCGGGACCCGGCCTCCCGCAGGAAGCGGGCCACCCAGTCGGCGGCGCGGCCCGGATCGCCCACCGGTTCGACGTCCAGCGCGGTGTAGGGGCCGGGCACCTCGAAACGGCCCTGCGGGTCGTGGAACAGCGCCCCGAACCTCGCCCCGTCGGCGACGCTCTCGCTGTACTCGGTGATGCCGAGCGCGGCGCCGCCGCCGAGCGGCAGGACGCAGCGGTGGCCGAGGGGACGGGCCGCGCCGTCGGGGGTCTGGAGCTGCGCGGGCCCGAGGTGGAGCACGACACGGCGCCAGTGGGCGTCCGAGGCCGCCGTGGAGCCCAGTCCCAGTGCGTCGATCCGGGCGAGGAGGCCGAGCAGTGCCTCCCGGTGCTTCGGGACGCTGCCGGGGGCGACGGCCCGGTAGGCGAGTGCCGAGGGCACGTCGAGGAAGGCGGTGAAGGGCAGGCCGGAGTGGGGCAGCGGAGTCAGGTCGAAGTGGGTCAGGCCCGGCCGTGCCTGCGCGGTGGAGTCGTTCCGCGCCGTGTCCAGTGCCTCCAGGAAGTGGTGGAGGACGTCCTTCTCGGAGCCCCGGCGGTAGTGGTTGGTGCCCGAGATGCCGAGCAGGGCCTCGCCGATCAGCTGGTCGGCCGGGCCCTCGGCGCGGGCCGGGGGCCGTTCCGCCGTGGGGTCCGTGCGCGCGGCCACGGCGTCGAGCGCCTTCTGCTGCTGGACGGCGAACCGCAGCACCTTGACGACACCCGCGACGAGCTCGGGCGTGGTGATCTCCGGCAGGGCGGTGGCCACCAGCGGAGGAAGGTCCGCCGCGAGCTCCGCGGCGGCGGCCGCCTTCAGCAGGGTGGCGGCCGTCCCGGCGTCCGCCGAGCGCAGCGCCGCCGACCCGGCCGTGTCGCGAGGGCGCAGCGCGTACAGGTGGGACAGCGGGGGCAGCGCACCCGCGGCGCTGTGGAACACCCGGTCCGAGTCGCCGTCGGACGTCGCGGTGACGACGCCGTCCGGGTCGCTCAGGGACAGCTTCCGCCATTCCTGGGTCACGGCCCTCGGACGGTCGTCGCCGGGGAAGGTGAGCCCCGTGACCGGCAGGCCGGAGCCCTCGGGCAGGGTGACGCGCCGCCCGGAGGTGTCCTCGGCGGACCAGCCGTCGCCCGGGAGGCGCACGACGCGCCAGCCCAGCAGGCCGTCCACCGGTGTGCCCAGGGCGGAACCGGCCACCGTCGGGGTGGGGCGCAGCCAGGAGTGGGGCGCGGACAGTTCGGCCCCGGTGCCGTGGGCGCGCAGCGCGTCGGCGAGGAAGCCGGGCTGCGAGCGGCGCCCGTAGCTGCCGGTCGCCGGGTCGTACTCGGTCCAGCCGCCCTCCTCGTCCCGGCCACCGGCTTCCCACACCCAGTGCGAGGTGCCGTCGGAGAGCGTCATGCGCTCGTGGGGCAGCCTCGTGTCGCCCCGGTGCAGCACCCCGCCGCCGGTGGCCCGGCCGCCGCCGGGCAGCGGCAGGGTGGGGTGCGCGGAGCGCATGGACCAGTAGTCGGCGCCGCCGTCCAGGGTGAACACCCGGTCGGGTGCGGTGTGCCAGTAGCCCTGTGCGGCGTCGCCGCTGCCGTAGGACGTCCAGAACACCAGCAGTTCGCCGTCCACGAAGTGGAAGCCGTGCCGGAGCGACTGCCCCGAGGCCGGTATGCGCAGGTCGTGCGTGAGGACGGTCGCGTCCGCGCCGACGACCCGCACCTGGGTGCCGTTGGCCACGATCAGGTGGGGCCAGGCCTCGGCGACGGTCAGTCCTTCGGTCTTGCCGCGCACCGGGGACAGGTCCGCGACGGCCTCCTCCCAGGCGGGCCAGTGGAGCTCTTCCCACAGTCCGCCGCGCAGGGTGCGCGCCAGGGTCTCGCCGAGGTCGGCGGAGGTGGCCGCCGCGACCTCGTCGGGGGCCAGTGCGAGCGCCTCGGCGGGCAGCCACGACAGTCGCTCGATCGCCTGCGGGACGCCGGGCAGTCCGGCCGCGACCGAGTCGCGGGCGACGCCGGCCACCCACTCGGCGAGCATCGGGCGGCCACCGGGCGACGCGGCGAGCCGCCGTATCACGGCGGTGTCGGAGGAGCCGCCGCCGCAGCGGTTCGCGGCGTTGCGGAAGGCGGTGCGGAACCGGGGGTCGGCGGCGAGCGCGAGCAGGTCCCGGGGCTCCTCGCCACATGCCCAGTCCGACAGGTTCAGGGACACGTGGCTCCGGCGCCGCTCGTCCGGTGTCGGATCGCCGACGGGCACGCCGAGGGCGAGCAGCAGGTCCAGGAGGTCCACGTCCTCGACGCCGATCTCCAGGAACCCCTTGTCCTCGGGCCGTTCCGCGAGGTCGGCGCGGAGCCGTCCGGCGGCCCGTTCGACCAGGGAGAGCAGGACGCGCTGAGTGGGGCGGGGGCCCCAGCCCCGGTGCCGCGCGGTGTGGAAGCGCTCCAGCCATCCGGCCGTGCCGTCGGGGCAGCGCTCCTCGGGCAGTGCGTCCGGGGCGGTCAGGCCGTTCTCCGCGCCGGACTCGGACAGGATGCCCAGCCACAGCTCGTCGGTGTCGCCGTCGCCCACCGGCGGTGTCAGGGAGAGCAGGGTGCCCCGTACGGCCGGTTCGCGCCGGGCCAGGGTGACCAGTGCCGTCCGGTGCGCCTTCCACCAGCCCGCGGGTGCCCGAACCGTCGCCGGGAGCGGCAGCAGTTCGGCGAGGTACGCCTGCTCCTCCTCGGAGCCGGGCAGTCCCGCCGCGCGGGCGAGGCGCCGCAGTTCGGCGGCTGCCTGGGCGGACGGGGCGAGACCTCCCGCGGTCCGCCGTACGCAGAGGCGCCGGAAGCGCCCGTACGCCTCGGCGGGCGCGAGCCGTGCCGCGAGTTCCCTGCCGTAGGAGGTGAGGACCTTCACGGGCAGGGCGCCCGCCAGCGCGAACTCCAGGAACACCGCGTCGGTCCGGTCCTCGTCGACCGGCAGGCCGTGCTGGGCCTCCGCGGTGCGGGCCCGGCCGAACAACTGGCCCGCGTAGGTGGTGTTCTCGACGCCGAGGAAGATCCGCGCGGCCTGCTCGTAGAAGACGGGCAGGAAGTGGGGGACGGCGGAGGCGAGGCGTCCGGCGAGCTCGTTGCAGGCGTCGAGGGCGGCGCCGGGCTTGCTCTTCGCCTGCCGGGCCAGCCGGTCGAGCTCGGGCACGACGGCGAGGGCGTGGTGCCCGTCCTCCGGGTGGTGCACGAGGACCCATTCGGGGAAGCCCAGTTCCTGGCGCTGCCCGAGGCCCACGACGACCGGGGTGCCCTGCGGTTCGAGTCCGAGGAACCCGGCGGCGAGGTCCTCGGCGGGGCCGAGTTCGGCCGTGGCGAGCCGGATGACCACCCGGTCCTCGCCGAGCGCGGGGTGGCGGTAGGTCCGTGCCGTCAGGTCGACCGCCGAGGAGCCCGCCCCTTCGGTGTCGGCCGGGAGTACCGCTCCGGCCCTGAGGAGTTCCCTGTCGTCGGCAGTGGTCGTGCTGGTCACGCGCCCTCACCCTTCTCGATCGTACGGCCCGCGTAGAGCGCCGCGGCCATGCGCATTCCTTCGGACCAGGCGACGGGCCCGACCTCGGCGAGCCGCACCGCGCGGCCGTTCCCGTCGCGCCAGCCGAGCCCGCCGGTCTCCGTCTCCCCGTCCCAGTACGGCTCCCCGATCCACACGGACGCCTCCGTGGTCCGGCCTCCGTCGCGCACCCCGAGCGTGGCGTAGCCGCCGGAGACGCGGTAGCCGAGGGAGGTGGCGCGCGCGGCGAGCCCGAACCGGGAGGCGAACGTGCCGCCCGCGAAGTCGCGGACCTCCGTCGCGGTCCCGGAGAGTCCGGTGGCGGGCCGGGTCCAGGTGGCGCGGTGGATCTGCTCGACCCGCTGGGTGATGCCGAGTTCCGCCGCGAAGTCCCGTACGTCCTCCAGGTCCGGCAGGAGCACGGGGTGGGGGAGGGTCACGGTGCGCGGCGAGATCCGTACGGTCTCGCCGTCGAGGTCGACCACCTTCAGCGCACCGTCCTCGGTGGCGTCCCGGAGGAAGCCGACCTCATCCGGGTCGTCGCCGACGACCGCCATGTCACGGAGGGCGGACTGCCACGCCTCGTCCGGCCACACCCGTGCGATCAGCGCGGTCGGTACGGGGAGCGAGGACACCATCCAGCCGTCCACCTGGGCCACGCACGCGGCCGCGTGCCGGTCCAGCCACTCCGCGAGCCGCCGGAGCCGGTCGGTCTCGGGATGGTCGCGCAACGCCTTCGGCAGCGTCTTCAACTGCCGCCCCCCGGAGCGTCGTGCGACCACCCGCCCGTCGTCGAGGGCGATCTCGTATTCCCCCGCTGCAAGCCACGCCATGAGCCGTGCCCCTCCGCATGTTCCGTCAGATTCCACGCAGCTCGAACGAAGGGGTCGAAACCCCCGAACCGCGGTATGAGCGGAGACTATCCAGGGCCACTGACAACGGCCGCGCGGGCGCCGGGAGTCGGGTCGGATCCCGCACGCGGACGCGGACCGGAAGCGCGTGCGGAGCGTGTCGGAACACTGGTCCTCCTCGACCTCATGAAGCGCGTACGGCCCACGGACGTGGGCGCCCCGAGCCTGGCGGCCCGGCCCCCGCGCGTCCATCACACGGGGCCTCCCCGGCCCGGACGCGCGGGCGGAGGGCCCGGAGCGGGGAGAGCCGGGCGGGACGCGTGACGCCGCCCCGGGGCACAGCGGAACGGGGCCGGGACAGGGCCGGGACAGGGCCGGGACAGGGCCGGGACAGGGCCGGGACAGGGCCGGGCGGCGCCGTGCCGGGGGACCTGAGACGATCTCCGCATGGCACGGAGCTTCGAGGATCTGGTGGCGGAGGCGGACTCCGCCCCGGTGGAGGGCTGGGACTTCTCCTGGCTGGCGGGAAGGGCGACCGAGCAGCGCCCCTCCTGGGGGTACCAGCGGCTGATGGGCGAGCGGATGGCACGGGCCACGGCGGCGCTCGACGTGCAGACCGGCGGTGGTGAGGTCCTGGCGGGAGTCCCCGCGCTACCGCCGCTCGTGGTCGCCACCGAGTCCTGGCCGCCGAACGTCGCCAAGGCCACCCGGCTGCTGCACCCGCTCGGCGCGGTCGTCGTCGCCGACGAGGACGAACCCCCGCTGCCCTTCGCCGACGAGGCGTTCGACCTGGTGGTCAGCCGCCACCCGGTGACCGTCTGGTGGGAGGAGATCGCCCGGGTCCTCCGGCCCGGCGGCACGTACCTCTCCCAGCAGGTCGGCCCCGCCAGCGTCTTCGAACTGGTCGAGCACTTCCTCGGCCCCCAGCCCGAGGAGATCCGCCGCAGGCGCCACCCCGACGACGCCCGCCACGCGGCGCGGGCCGCCGGTCTGGACGTCGTGGACCTGCGCGCGGAGTCCCTGCGCACCGAGTTCATGGACATCGGCGCGGTGGTCTACTTCCTGCGCAAGGTGATCTGGATGGTGCCCGGCTTCACCGTCGACCGGTACGAGGACCGGCTGCGGACCCTGCACGACCGGATCGGCCGCGAGGGCCCCTTCGTCGCCCGCACCACCCGCTTCCTGATCGAGGCCCGCAAGCCCGCCTGACCCGGCACCCGGGCGGACCCGCCGTCAGGGCCCCAGGGCGATCCGCGCGGCGACGGGCAGATGGTCGCTGCCGGTGGCGGGCAGCGTCCGGACCGACGGCACCACCGCGCCCCGCGCCAGGACCTGATCGATCCGGACCACCGGAAGACGGGCGGGGAAACTGAACGCGAACCCCCGCGCCGGAGCCGCGAGCACCGAGGTCAGCGGCGCGAGACCGCGATCGTCCACCGAGCCGTTGAGGTCTCCGGCGAGCACCACCCTGGCGGTTCGCTCGGCGGCCAGTTCCCGCCCGAGGAGGACGGCGCTCTCGTCGCGCCGGCCGGAGGCGAGGCCGCCGGACCCCACCCGCACGGACGGCAGATGGACCACGTACGCGGCGACGTCCCCGTACGGCGTGCGCACCAGGGCACGCAGCGCCCGGTTCCAGGGCCCCTCGATCCCCCGCGGCCTGATGTCCAGCGGGCGGACCCCGGTGAGCGGATGACGGGACCACAGGCCGACGGTGCCGCGCACCACGTGGTACGGGTACCGGGCGGCGAGTTCCGTCTCGTACGACCCGAGGGCCGGGGCCACCAGTTCCTGGAGCGCGATCAGATCCGCCCCGGCACCGGCCAGGGCGCGCGCGGTCCCGGCGGGATCGGGGTTCTCGTCGCCGACGTTGTGCTGCACCACCAGGAGTTCCCGTCCGCCCGGCGCGGCGGCGGGCAGCACCAGCCGCCCGTACGAGAACCCCCAGACGGCCGCGGGCAGCAGCAGCGTCACCAGCGCGACGGCCGAGCGCCGGAGCAGCGCGACGACGGCGAGGAGCGCCACCACCGCGCCCAGCCAGGGCAGGAAGGACTCCAGGAGACTGCCCAGGTGTCCCGGGGTGTCGGGCACCAGCGAAGGGAAGGCCAGGAGGACCGCCGCCGCGACGCCGAGACCGGCGACGACCCGGCCGGAGCGACGCCCGCGCACCCGCCCGCGCCGCCCGGAAGCGTCGGACCCGCCCGGAGCACCCGCATCGCCGGAACGGCCCGCACCACCAGCCCCTCCCACACGACCCGCACCACCGGCCCTACGGGCCCGGCCGGTACCACCGGCCCTTCCGTCGGGATCCGTGCCACCAGCCCCATCAGCCCCACCGGTACGACCGGAACCGCCCGTACCACCGGCGCTTCCCTCGGCCCGTGCCCGGTCCTTCGGGCGCTCCGCCGTCCCCACCCGGACTCCCTCCCTCGGCTCGAAGAGCAGGACGAACGGAGGGAGGGAGCGGGTTCCCGGACCGGTCTCAGCAGCTGAGGGTGCCCCTGCGGAGCGCGTGCCCACCGGTGTTGCCGTCGTCGGACCAGTAGACGGGCTTCGCACCGCCGACGCACTCCTCGGCGCCGCTCACGGAGAAGCCCTCGTTGTTCAGGTCCGACATGCCGGAAGGACGGTCGAGGACCGCGGTCACCGCGAAGACGCCCGACGCGTTCACCCGGAACGTCCGGTGCTGACCACCGCAGGTGTCGTCACAGACCACCCACAGACGCTCGGCCCCCGGCTCCCACTGCACCTCCATGACCCCGCCCATCCCACTGCCCACCGTGGCGATGCGGGTGGAGGCGCCCGAGTCCGCGAGGACGTAGCCGTACACCGTGGCGGTGCCCTCGACACCGAGGAAGAAGACCCCGCCGGTGTGGGCGCCGTAACGCGCCGGATCGTAGGCGGCGCCGGTCGACGCGTCTTTGAACCCGGCGCCGGTCAGCGCCGCGTCCGGCACCCAGGTGATCCCCTCGAAGCCGAGGTTCGCCCCCACGGAGGGCAGACCGGAGGTGAGGTTCCACTCCTTGGCGGCGGTCAGCGTGCCCGCCGTCCCCGCCGTGTCGTACCGGAGCACGGACAGCCTGCTGGTGCCGGAGGCGTCGCCGTTCCGCTCGCTCGCCACGTACACCCCGCCCGCCGAGCCCGCCCCGGTGAGCGTCACGCCCTCGCTGTCGGGGCTGCCGTTGCCGGACGGGAAACGCAGGGTCTTGCCCTTGGACCAGCCGTTCGCCGTGTCCGGCTTCCAGCCGGAACCGTCCTTCACCAGACGCCACAGCCTGCCGGAGTTCTGGGCGGCCCACAGGACACCGCCCTCCTGGCGGAGACCGCTCAGGTCCTCCCCGAAGACGTTCGACCCGTCGGCGGTGGCGACCTGGCCACCGCCCGGCCAGGCGACCGCGCCCGGTGTCCCGCCACCGGGCCCGCCGCAGGCGTTCGGCCCGCCCAGGGTCAGCTCCGCCGTCCCGAACGTGCCCGAGCCGTCGGGGCAGCGCGACCACGAAGGAGCCGAGTGCCCGGTCCAGGAGAAGCCGTCGACGAGGGTCGTGCCGTCCGGCAGGTACAGGCGCGCCTTGTCGGCGGAGCCGAGCCCGAACGACCCGTGCACGTCGAAGGCGCGGAACCCGCCGGGAGCCAGCGTCGTCCCGGCGGGCACCTTGTAGCGGGAGCCGTCGTCGTCGTCGTCCTTGAGGATCCAGCCGGAGACGTCGACGCTCGCCGTCCCCTTGTTGTACAGCTCGACGGAGTCCGGCACGGACCCCGTCGTCACCACCTCGTTGACGCGGATGTCGTCCGCAGGCGCCGCCTGCGCCGGGGCCGCCTGGAACACCCAGGCGGCCAGCAGGGGAGCGATGAGGGCGAGGCGGGGGCCACGGCCCCACCCCCGAGTACGTGCGGTCATGTCGTCCGTCCAGGGAGAGCGTTCCGACAGGGCGGCACGAGGATTCCGGCACCGGCCGAACGAGTGGCCTCCGGCGGCTGAGCGCTCCGTGAACGGCGGACGAACCGCCCGCTTCCCGGCCGCCACCCCCGGACCTTCGCCCGGCCCGCGCCGACCGGCGCGCACCGGCCCGCGTGCGTCTTCCGTTCGCGGGGGAGTGTTCCCCGGTCGGGAAGAAACGTATCGCGGAGCCAGAACGAGGTGATCGTCCGTGCGCAGCACGCCGGGACGGGGAACAGCCCTGGAGACCGAGCCGGGACTCGCGGGGGAACCGCTGGTCGCCGCGGTCGCCGACGTCGCCGACACCGTGCTCCGGCCGGTCGCCGAACGGACCGCCGTGACGGGCGTCCCCCTCACCCATCTGGTGGAGCTGGCGCGCTGCGGGGCGTACGGACTGGTCGGATACGAGCCTCCGGAGGGCAGCGGACACACCCACGCGCAGGTGGTCCGCGAGGTCCACGAACTCCTCTCGGCAGCCGACCCCTCCACCTGGTTCGTCCACGTCCAGCACTTCGGGCTCGTGAAGGCGCTCAGCAGGAGCACCAACACCGCGCTGCGGGACCGGTGGCTGCCCGCACTGGTGACTGGAGGGAAACGGTCCACCGCAGGGTTCGCCTACCTCCGGCAGCCCAGCCCGCCGGTCACCGCGGAGGAGACCGACGACGGCTGGCTGCTGCGCGGCCACGTGCCCTGGATGACCGGCTGGGGCATCACCGACATGGCGGTCCTCGGCGCCGTCGCCCCCGGCGACCGGGCCCTCCTCGCCCGGGTCGACTGCGGACCCGGGGCCGGCGACGGGCTGGTCGCGGCGGAGTCCGCGCCGCTCTGGGCGATGAACGGCACCCACACGGCCGCCGTGGAGGTCCGGGACGTCCTCGTACCGCACGAGGACGTGATCTCGCTGGAACCCAGGACCGACTGGGTCCGCGACTACGACCTGGAGAACGCCAACGCCCAGCCCGCCGTGTTCGGGCACCTGCGGACCGCCGTCGATCTGCTGCGCGCCGCCGCGCCCCGCGCCGGAACCGCCTACGAGACCCTCGCCCTCCGCCTCGCCGAGGAGGCCGCCCGGCTGCGCACCGAGGCCTACGCCCTGCGCGACGAACAGCCGCCGGAGAAGGAGGTGGCGGCCAGGACGGAGATCCGGGCCGCCGTCCTCGACCTCGGGGTCCGGGCCGCCACCGCCTGCGTGGCCGCGACGGGCGGCCGGGCCGTCCGCTACGGCGACACGGCGGGGCGGCTCGCCCGGGAGGCCCTCTTCCATCTGATCCAGGCCCAGACCCCGCGACTCCGCGGGGCCACCGCCGACCTCACACTCCGGGGCCTCTGAGAGCCGGGGGGGACGGGAAGGATCGGGGGAGACCGGGGTGCCAGGGGCAAGCCGGAGCGCAGGAGGCAGGAGGCAGGAGGCAGGAGGCAGGGCCGCTCGGCCGGAGGGAAGCGGGGGCGGCCGGAAGCAGCGGCCGGAAGCAGGCTCGACCCCGTCGAGGTCCTCGACCTCCCTGACGAGGGCGAACTCCCCGGCGAACTCCGCAGGACCGCCCGCGCACCGGACGCCGCCAGGCCTGCCCTCCGGGCCTGCCCTCCGGGCCTGCCCTCCGGGCAGACGGCGCTCCTTCCGAGACACGCCTTGGTCCCCCTCGACTGCACCGCCTGCGGAACCCGTACGCGCCCCCTGCTCACCCTCACCCTCATCTTCACCCTCGGCAGCGGCCACGCCCCGGGCCTCCGCTCGGCCGCTCCGGCGAGATCCGCGTCCTCACCTGCCCCACCGACCCCACGCGTCCCTTCCGTCCGAACCTGCGGGAGGACCGGCCCGGCCGGACTCGTTCGAGTGAACAGCGGCCTTCCCCGCGTGACCCCGGGACCGGCTCCCCGCGAAGATCACGGAGGCTTCACCGCGCGGCCGTTGATCACCCGCGCACGTCCCGGACCCCACACGGGACCGGCGTCGCCCGCGTGGCGCGGTCCCGCGTGCCGTATCCACATCGTTAACATCGGCGCCGCCGGGGTCGACGCGTCGATGCCCGCCGTCACTCACGGAACCGGTCTCCTGTCGCCCGGCCGTGCGGGTGTGCGAAGGCCCGGCTCTTCCGCACGACGAGGGCAAGGGACACGGACACGGCCATGGCGCAGGGACCGGGCGATCACGACCAGGAGCCGACGGTGGAGGCCGAACTGGCGAGGCTGCTGCGCCGCTGGTGGGAGGAGGCCGGGACGCCCGGTGGCGGGCGGCCGACGCAGCAGGCCCTGGCCGCGCGGCTGGGCGTCGACCAGACGACGCTGTCCCGCTATCTGAACCCCCGCCACGTGGCGACCGCGCCCCTCAGGGTCGTGGAGCTCCTCCACGCGCAGCTCCGCGCCCCGGCGGCGGAACTGCCCAGGGCACGGGAGCTCTGTGTGACCGCCCTGCGGGAGCACAGCCGCCACCGCACCCCCGACGGCGGGGCGGACGAACCACCCGCACTGGCGCACCCGCCCCACGACCCCGGGGGAACGGCCGACAGCGGTACGGGCGTCCCCGCCGCGCCCGTCGGCTTCCGCCGCCACTGGCTCCTCCCGGCCCTGTTCACGGCCGCCGTCGCGGTGTCCTTCACCGCCGGGGCCGCCGTCAACGAACGCCTGTCCGCGCGGGACTCCAGGATTCCGGCGGCCGGAGCGGCGCACGCGACCGGGGCGCCGTCCCCGTGGCCGCTGCTGAGCATCGACGACGCCGACCAGTTCACCCGTGCCCGCGCCCTCCAGCACCTGCTGAACGCCCAGGGGTACGACGTACGGGCCGACGGCTTCTTCGGCCAGGACACCAAGGTGGCGGTGATGGACTTCCAGCGCCGCAGACTCCTGCCCGCCGACGGCAAGGTGGGCCAGCAGACCTGGCCCGAACTGGTCCCGGACGTCGGGCCCGGCTCCCACTCCTCCGCGGTGCGGGCCGTCCAGGAGCTCCTCAACAACGTGGGGCAGGGCGGTACGCCGGTGTCGGGCAGGTTCAACGCCACGACGACCCAGGACGTGCGGTACTTCCAGCACACCCACGGTCTGGCGGACACCGGCCGCGTCGACACGGACACCTGGCTGTCCCTCCTGGTGGAACAGCTCCCTCCGGTGCGGATGCCGGACCTCCGGCGCACCACCGCCGGGGCGGGTCACGGGTGACCGGCACCGGTCCGGCCCTCCGCGCACGGGCCGCCGGGCCCGGCGCCCTGCTGCGGCCGGTCCCTGCATGACGGCATAACCGCAGGTCGGAGCCGTGCATATATGCCGCATGGATGTGCCTCGGAATACAGGCCGTAACCCCTTCCCCAAGCCTTCCGCCGGGTTGACCCTGATGGCGGGGCCGGCCCTCGGGGCGGCGCGACCGGGTGTTCGCCGGACGTGTGCCGCCGGGCCGCCCCGCAGGGGGACGCACATTGAACGGGGAAGCGTATGAACGGGGAAATACGTCACCGCCGCACCTGCCGGACGACGGGAGAGGGTGCCGGTCCGCCCCACGGGAGGACCGGCACCCGGACGGACTCAGTAGGTGTGGCCCACGTGGGCGAGCGCCTGCTTCAGGAGCATGGCGTGACCGCCCGGCATCTCGCCCTGCACCTCCGGGGACGCGGCCTCCCGCGGGCTGAACCACACCAGGTCCAGGGCGTCCTGACGGGGCCGGCAGTCGCCGGTCACCGGCACGACGTAGGCGAGCGAGACGGCGTGCTGACGCGGGTCGTGGTACGGGGTGACCCCCGCCGTGGGGAAGTACTCCGCGACGGTGAAGGGCTGCATGGAGGCGGGGACGCGGGGCAGGGCCATCGGCCCGAGGTCCTTCTCCAGATGGCGCAGGAGCGCGTCACGGACCCGCTCGTGGTGCATGACGCGACCGGAGACCAGCGTGCGGCTCATGGTCCCGTCGACACCGATCCGCAGAAGGACGCCGATGCTGGTGACTTCGCCGCTGTCGTCCACCCGTACGGGTACGGCCTCGACGTAGAGGATCGGCATCCGGGCCCTGGCGACGTCCAGCTCGTCCTCGGTCAGCCAGCCGGGCGTGGTCTCGGTCAGATCAGACATCGCCTCATCATACTTTCCGGTCAGGGGGTCGGCCCCGATGACACGTCCTGCGGGCGGGGGAGTCCGGCGCCGGCGTGCCCGGGGTTCAGCTCCGGCGGTCCACGTCAAGGACCGGGACGGCGACCCGGCCGAACCGTATCGGTTCGCGTGCGGTGCCGGGAGACGGCTTCCGACCGTCGTCGCCGGGTTCCCCGTGGGGCGGGAGGGTGCTCGGTGCCCCTGTGGAGCGCGGGAGACCCCGCGGCCCACAGGAGCACCGGGACCGCCGGGGACCCGGGGACCGGCGGGGGGCGGCCTCAGAAGGGGCTGGGACCTCCCCCGGTGCCGAGGCGCTCGAACCGCTGCTGCATGTTGGCTGAAAACGCTCGGGGGTCGGCGACCGTCGCGGCGGTCATGGCCACCGTCAGGATGCCGCTGATCGGCGCTCCCGGAGACGTTCTGACGGGAGTGCACAGGAAGTCGAACTCCTGGTATCCGCCGTGGTCGGCGGTGGGCAGCGAGGCCCGGTGGGTGATCGGCTGCCCGTCACGGAAGGCCATGTCCATGGCCCCGAAGACGCCGGCCGCGTGCAGCCCGGGCAGCTCGGTGGCGCCGGGCTGGTACTGGCGGCCCTTGCCGAAGAGCACCGCCTGGCGCCCGTTGGCGTACCGCAGCACATGGCGGGCGCCCTCGGTGAGCATGATCGGGAACGGTGCGCCGTCGAAGACGGCGAACAGCTCCTGCTGCTGCGCGAGAAGGCTGTCGCGCAGCTTGAACTCGGACACCAGGGTCTGCGCCAGGTCGTGCATCAGCTCCTTGGTCTGCGCGTCCCACGTCCGGGGGGAGGTGTCGGCCACGCACAGGGTGCCCAGGATCATGCCGTTGTTGTCGCGCAGCGGGGTGCCGAGATACGAACGCACGCCCATGTCGTTGACGAGCGGGTTGCCCGCGAAACGCGGGTAGTCGAGCACGTCGTCGAGGGCCAGCTGGGAACCCTGCGCCACGACGTGCGGGCAGAACCCGTAGTCGCCGGGGGCGTCCCGCGCCACCGCGCTGCTCAGGTCGAAGGTGATGCCGTCGTCCGTGCCCGACCGCTCGTCGGGGGAGGCGTCGGGCGCCCGGGGGACGTACATGCCCCGGAACATCTGCGTCTGGTCGTTGATGAAGTTGACCATGGCCAGTGGTGCTCCGGTCACGGTCGCCGCCACCCTGGCGACTCGGTCGAAGGTGGCCTCGGCGTCGGCCGAGTTGAGACCGAGGGCCTGCAGTCGCTGGCGCCGGGCCTCGCCGCTTGTCTGGGGGTCCATGAGAGCACATGAAAGCAGATCCACGCATCTGGTGGATCGTCACCTCGACCCGTTCGAAACGGGGTTGACGGCGTGATGGCCGGGGATGTCCCGGACCGTGACGGATGGACACGATCGATTCGCCTGAGTGCCGACAAAGCGGCAAATTGTATCGTAAAAAAACATATGTTTCAACTGCCTGTAACTATTTCACGCCAACTGATTGACGGGAGGCGAGGAAAAGTGGCAAGGCATATGACAATCGTGCGGGGTTGATCTAGGAGGCGTGGATGATCAGGTCGGGGTGGGGAAGAGATGTCGGGCATCGCCACGACGGGACCAGGACCCGTGTCCGGGCGCGTTCCACCCGAAGCACGTGAACGCCGCTGCGGCGAAACCGGGTCGGTCCCTGAAAAGGCCTCATCCCGAGTAGCACGGGTCCACGCACGCCGTGCCACCCCAGTCGCGACCCACTGGTGGGTGCTGCTCGAAATCGTACGTGCTGAGGCGCGGCATCGAGGGAGTTTTCCGAATGAACCAGACGAACATTGACGCGCGCTCAGTGGCCGTGGTCGGAATGGCCTGCCGATTTCCGGGCGCCACGGACATAGACGAGTTCTGGCAGCTGCTGTGCGACCGCACGGACGCCACCGGCGACTCCCCGGCGGAGCGCTACGACGCCGACTCCCTGTACTCGCCGAAGGCGGAACCCGGCACCCTCGGCAGCCGCCGCGCCGGGTACGTCGACGGCATGGCCGACTTCGACGCCGACTTCTTCGGCATGTCCAGCAGCGAGGCGGCCGAACTCGACCCCCAGCAGCGCCTGCTGCTGATGGCCTCCTGGGACGCCCTGGAAGAGGCCGGACTGTGCCCCGACCGCCTCGCGGGCAGCCGGACCGGCGTGTTCGTCGGCGGAACCAGGGCCGACTTCGTCGAGCGCGCGTTCCGCAACGGCCCCCGGGCCATGACCGCCGCGCAGTACCTCAACTTCCGCTCGGTCATCCCCGCCCAGGTGTCGTACGCCTTCGACTTCCGGGGGCCGAGCATGCTGATAGACACGGCCTGCGCCTCCTCGCTGTACGCCGTGCACAGCGCGGTGCAGAGCCTGCGCGCGGGCGAGAGCTCCCTGGCCCTCGCGGCGGGCGTGAACCTGGTCATGCGCCCCGACGAGGGCATCATGATGACGCACGCCGGGACCATGTCCCCCGACGGCCGCAGCCGGTTCGGCTCCGCGCGGGCCGACGGCCACGCCCCCAGCGACGGCGTCGGCGTCGTGGTCCTCAAGCGGCTGACCGACGCCGTCGCCGACGGGGACCGCGTCCTCGCCGTCGTCGCGGGCAGCGCCGTGGGCACCGACGGCCGCACCACCGGCCAGCTCCTCAACCCCTCCCTCACCGGCCAGCTCGACGTACTGCGCTGGGCGTACGAGGACGCGGGCGTCGCCCCGGGCGAGGTCGACTACGTCGAGGCCCACGGCACCGGCAGCCCCCTGCTCGACCCGCTGGAACTGCGGGCGCTCGGCGAGGTCCTGGGCGAGGGCCGCCCGGCCGACCGGCCCCTCCTCGTCGGATCGGTGAAGTCCAACATCGGGCACGCCGAGGCCGCCGGCGGCATGGCCGGACTCATCAAGACCGTGCTCTGCCTGCGGAACGGGAAGGTCCCCGCCAGCCTCCACGCCGAGGAACCCACCCCCCTGGTGGACTGGGACCGGCTGCCGCTGGCGATCCCCGGCACGCTCCAGGACCTCCCCGTCCAGGACCGTCCGGCCGTCGCGGGCGTCTCCGGCCAGGGCGTGTCCGCGCTCAACGCCCATGTGGTGCTCCGCCAGGCGGTCCTCCCCGACCCCGGCCCCGCACCCGAACCGCCCCCGGGGACCCCCTACGTCCTCACCCTGTCCGCGCGGAGCCCCGAGGCCCTGTGCGACCTGGCCGCCGCCTACACCCGCTACCTCGGCGAGGACGGCCGGGGGAGCGGCCACTCCCTCCGGGACATCTGCCACAGCGCGGCCGTCCGCCGCACCCACCACACCCACCGCCGGGTGGCCGTGGGAACCAGCCGGGAGGAACTGGTACGGGCCCTCACGGGCCACGACGGCGACGGAACCGCCGGTACGGAACTGCCCGAGGCCTCGGCCGCGGCCGTCCGGCGCTACCTCACCGGTGAGGAAGTGGACTGGGAAGTGGTGTTCGACGAACCCGGGGCGGCCGTGCCGCTGCCCCGCTACCCCTGGCAACTGCGCAGGTACTGGCCCGGCGAGGACCGGGGGACCGCCACCGAGAGCGCGGCGGACTGGCTGCTGCGCGAGCACGCCCGCACCGCCTTCGACGACGGGTCGAGGCTCTCCGACATAGGGATCGACTCCCTGGCCAGGCTCCAGCTCATCGTGGAACTGAGCCAGCAGACGGGACGCCAGATCGACCCCGAGGAGGTCGGGCGGCTCGCCACCGTGGGAGAACTGCGGACCTGGACCTGCTCACTCGAAGCGGGTGTCCGATGAACGCGCCGCGCGACGCCTACGGCTGGTTCGCCCGGTCCGCCGCCCGGTACGGCGACCTGCGGACCGCCCTCGAAATCGGCGGACGGACCCTGACCTACCGGGAACTCGACGCCCTCGCCGCCACGATCGCCCGCCGCCTCCTCGAAGGCCCCGGCCCCGCGCCCCGCCGCGTCGGACTGCTCGCGGGACGCTCGGTCGCCGCCTACGCGGGCTACCTCGCCGTCCTGCGGGCCGGTGCCACCGTCGTCCCGCTCAACCCCGAACACCCCGCCCCCCGCACCGCCGCCATAGCCGAGGCCGCCGCCCTCGACCTGGTGCTCACCGACACCCCCGGCGCCGCGTCCCCGCTGGGCGTACCGGAACTCCCGCTCGACGCCACGACCGGAGCCGTCGTACCGCCGCCCGACGAGCGACCGTCCAGCACCCCGTCGCCGGACGCGAGGGAAGCCGACCCCGACGACATCGCGTACATCGTCTTCACCTCCGGATCGACCGGCAGCCCCAAGGGCGTCCCGGTCCTGCACCGCAACCTCGGCGCCTACCTCACCACCATGGCCGGGCGGTACGGCATCGACGCGGACAGCCGGATGTCCTCGGCCTTCGACCTGACCTTCGACGGCTCCGTCCACGACCTGTTCGTCGCCTGGGCGGAGGGCGCGACCCTGGTCGTCCCGAGCGGCGCGCAACTGCTCTCCCCGGTGGCCACCGTCAACAGCCTGCGGCTCACCCACTGGTTCTCCGTCCCCTCGCTGATCTCCTTCGCCGAGCGGCTGCGCACCCTCGCACCGGGGAGCATGCCCACCCTCCGGTGGAGCGTCTTCGGCGGCGAGGCCCTCACGCTCGCCGCCGCCCGCGCCTGGCGGACGGCGGCACCGCACAGCGCGATCGAAGTCCTCTACGGGCCGACCGAACTCACCATCTCCTGCACCGGCCACCGCCTCCCCGACGACCCCGCGGACTGGCCCGTCACACCGAACGGCACCGTGCCGATCGGAGACGTCCACCCGGGCACCGAACACCTCGTCCTCGACGAGGACGGGCTGCCGTCCGACACCGGTGAACTGCTGGTGCGCGGCCCCCAGCGGTTCCCCGGCTACCTCGACCCGGCACAGGACGGGGGCCGCTTCCACCCGCCCCTGACGGACGGCGGGGACGGCGTCACCGACGAGCACTGGTACCGCACCGGGGACCGCGTCGGCCGCCAGGACGGTCTCCTCGTGCACCTCGGCCGCACCGACCACCAGGTGAAGGTGCGCGGACACCGCATCGAACTCGGCGAGGTGGCGGCCGTCCTGCGCGATCTCACCGGAGTGCGCGAGGCGTACGTCCTCGCCGTGCCGGACGCCCACGGCTCGCCGGAACTCCACGCAGCCGTCAGCGGCGGCGACTGCGACCCCCAGAAGCTGTCCGCACAGCTCATCGATCGCCTCCCGTTGTACATGCGTCCACGGCGTATATCCGTCTTCGACAGTTTGCCGCTGAACGCGAACGGAAAGATCGATCACGGAGCGCTGCTGGCGGAACTGTCCCGCTCGGCCTGACCGACCTCGTGCGGTCCGGCCGGACGGAGACCGATCTCCGTACGGACGCGGTCCACCCATCACCACACTCTCGACGAGGCAGTGCCCATGTTCGATGTCATCGTGGTCGGAGCACGCGTCGCGGGCTCCGCGACAGCCCTGATGCTGGCCCGCGCGGGCCACCGGGTCCTGGTCCTCGACCGCGCGTCCTTCCCCTCCGACACCCTCTCCACCCATCTCATCCACCAGCCCGGCATCGCCGCCCTCGCCCGCTGGGGCCTCCTGGACGACCTGCGGCGCACCGGATGCCCTCCGCTGGAGCACGTGGCCTACGAGGTCGCCGGAATCCGCCTCGAAGGCTGCGGCCGGGGCGTGGACGGCCAGCACGCCGCCTACGCGCCCCGCCGCCACATCCTCGACCACCTGATGCTGGAGGCCGCCGCACGGGCCGGGGCCGAGGTCCGCCAGGGCTGCCGCGTGACGGGACTCGCCCACGACGACACGGGCCGCGTCGTCGGTGTGGAGGGCACCCACGGCGGAACCCCCTTCCGCGCCCGCGCCCGCCTGGTCGTCGGCGCCGACGGGATGCGCTCGACCGTCGCCGGTCTCGTCGGCGCCCCCCTCACCGTCCACCACCCGCGCCTCACCTGCGCCTACTACTCCTACTGGCAGGGCCTCCCGGCCGGTCTCGAACTCCACGAGGCCCCCGGCCGCTGGGTCGCGGCCGTCGCCACCCACGACGCCACCCTCGTCCTCACCTACTTCCCGCAGTCCCGCTTCGAGGAGGTCAGGGCCGACGCGGAGCACCACCACCTCCGCCAGGTCCGGGACACCGCACCCGACCTGTACGAACGCCTCGGCGCCGCCACCCGCGTCGAGCGGCTGCGCGGCACCGGCGACCAGCAGAACTACTTCCGGCGGGCGGCCGGACCGGGCTGGGCCCTGGTCGGCGACGCCGGACACCACAAGGACTCCATCACCGCCCGGGGCATCAGCGACGCCTTCCTCCAGGCGGAACTGCTCGCCCGGCACGTCACCGCACGTCTCGACGGAGACCCGGCCGCCCTCGACCGGGCCCTCGCCGCCTACGGGGACGACCGGGACGCCGCCCTGCTGCCCGGCTACGAGGCGACCCTGGCCGTCGGGCGCCTCGACGAACAGCACCCCCAGCGGCTGGCGCTGCTCCGCGCGATCAGACAGGACCCCGAACTCACCTCCATCTACTTCGACATGGTCGCGGGGGCCGCCACCATGACCGATCTGTACACCCCGAGACTCCTTACCCTGCTGTGACCGAATTCGACGGAACCGGTCATCAACTCACGTACCACCCGAACCTGTTGACGGGGTCTCAAGGCGGTCTCCGGGGCCGCCCCCCAGGGCGGACTCCTGATACGGTGCCGCTTGATCACCGGCATGGCGGCCCCACCACCAGGCGCCACGCCACAGGCCGGTCCGGGCCGCTGAACATCAACTTCACCGTCGTCAGCTCGCCACGAGGAATCATTTCAGATGTCAGGCACCAGCGACCCGAAGCCGCGTCACCGGCTCGCCCCGCGCAGGTCTCTCCGCACGCAGCTGATCATGCCGATCGTCGCCCCCGTCATCGCCCTCACCGGCCTGTGGGGCTACACCGCCGTCGACCTGACCGGTGAACAGACCCAGCTCCGCAACGACGCGGAGAGAATCGGCACCACCGGCGGCCGGGCCCTGAACGTGGTGTCCCACCTCCAGAGCGAGCGCCGCCTCACGGCCCTGTGGCAGAGCACCCGGTCGGACGCGGCACGCACTGCCCTGGACGGGGCCCGCACCAGGACCGACGCGGCCGTCGCGGAGTTCCGGGCCACCATGCCCTCCGTGGACGCCGCCCTCAGCGGCACAGCCCACACCTTCGAGGCGTCCCTGGACACCCTGGACACCCGACGCCAGGCCGTCGACACCCGTACCGTCTCCCCCGACGAGGCCTTCGGCGACCTCACCGGTGTGATCGAGAGCGGCACCCATCTGATCTCCTCCGCCGTACGCAGCGAGGACGGTCCGCTCGCACGCGGCGGCAGCTCCACCGCGGCCCTCGTCAGGCTCGTCGAGATGCTGTCGCGCGAGGACGCCCTGCTGACCGCCGCCGTCCCCAAGGGCGGCCTCCCGACGCCCACCCACCACCGCTTCGTCCAGTACCTGAGCGTCCAGCGCGACCTGCGCGCCTCGCTCTCCGCCGAGGACCTGCCCGAAGGGGCCCGGGGCCGGTACGCCGCACTCTCCGGCACCCCCCAGGCCTCCTCGGTCACCGCCATCGAGGACGCCGTCGTCGTCGCCTCCGACACCCGGCTGCCCGCCGCCACGAAAGCCTGGAACGCCGACGCCGAGGTCCTCCTCACCGACCTCCGGGAGATCGCCGCGGGCTCCCTCGGCGAACTGTCCGACACCGCCTCCGACCGGGCCACGGGGCTGCTCGTCGGACTGATCGCCGGGACCCTCCTCACCGGCGCGCTCCTCACCGCGGGCGCCGTCCTGGGCCTGCGCACCCGCCGCTCGACCCTCAAGGGGCTCGCCGAACTCCAGAGCCGCACCGAGGAGATGGCCCGCCAGTGGCCGGAGGCGGTCGCCCGCTCCGAGAAGGGCGAGCCCTTCGCCCCCTTCCCGCCCTCGCACCACCTCAGGACCGCCGGGGAACTCGAACTCCTCGGCGCCGCCGTCGAACGCCTCCGGCTCACGGCCGCCGACACGGTGCTCAGCCAGTCCCGGGGCCACGCCGGTGTCGAGAAGGTCCTCGGCCAGCTCACCCGGCGCACCCAGACCCTGATCCACCGCCTCATCGCCCTCCTGGACGACCTGGAGCGCAAGCACGGCGACTCCGACCTGCTCAAGGACATCTTCAAGGTCGACCACCTGGCCACCCGGGTACGACGGCACGCCGAGAACCTGGTCATCCTCGGCGACACCCCGCCCAGCCGCCGTATGACCGAACCCGTGACCATCACGGACGTCATGCGCAGCGCCGTGGCCGAGACCGAGCACTACACCCGCGTCAAGGTGGAGAACCTCCCCCCGACCAAGCGCCTCGCCCTGGCCGGACGGGCCGTCGCCGACGTGACGCACCTGCTCGCCGAACTCGTCGAGAACGCCACCAACTTCTCCCCGCCGTACACCCAGGTCGTCGTCAGCGCGGTGCCGGTCGCCGAGGGCGTCGTCCTGCACGTCGAGGACCACGGCCTCGGCATCCCGGCCGAGCAGCTCGTCCGGTCCAACCAGCTCCTCGCCCACCCGCAGAAGCCCGACATGGCGGCCCTCGGCGCCGACCCCAGGCTCGGACACTTCGTGGTCGCCAGGCTCGCCCAGCGCCACCAGATCCGGGTCGAACTGCGCCCCTCCGTCTACGGCGGCACCCTCGCCATCGTGTTCCTGCCGGCCCGGATGCTGGAGGAACTCGGCTCGCCCGTCATGGACCAGCTCCGGGCCGCCGCCGCCCAGGCGTCCGCCGGAACCCTCGCCGCCGACCCGACCCCGCAGCACCAGGTCACGCCTTCCTACGAGTCAGTGACCTCCGAACTCTCCGACCCGGCACCCCGCGCCCGTCCCTCGGACGCGCCGTCCGGCGCGGGAGGCGCACCCGGGAGCCACACCGACCACGGGGCCGTCATCAGCGGCCAGGTCGTGGGCGGCCCCGTCGTCGGCGACCAGAGTGCCGGTGGCCGAGCCTCCGGCGGTCAGGGCCTCGGTGGCCAGGGCGGTGAGAGCGTCGCCGCCCAGGAGTGGGACACCCACAGCCGCGTCCCCGACCTCAGCGGCTTCCCCACCTACGGCGGCGCGGGACTCGTCTCACCGGAACCCCGGACATCCGCCCCCCTCGACGAACCGCACCGGACGGCGGCGGTCCACGAACCCCCGCACGCCGCCCCCGCGCCCCCGCGCGCTCCCGAACCACCCCGAGCGGCCCCCGCGCCCACCCCGGCCCCCGCGCCCCGGCGCGCACCCGGACCCCCGCACGCCCCGGCGCCCGCCGCGCCCGGCGGCGACCAGGTGAAGGTCCCCGGCGAAACCCCCAGGCTGCGGCAGCCGGAGATGCTGCCGCAGCGCACCCGGGGGTCCAGCCTCGCCGTACAGCTCCGGCGGGAGAACGAGGAGGCGAGCAGCGGGATGGACGGCGACGGCGGAGGGCCCCGGTCGCCCGAAGCCTCCGCCCGGATAGTCGCCGCGATCCGGCGGGGTATGGATCAGGCCACCGGAACCCATGCAGTGCCGGACACAGACGGTCGGCAACCAGAATGACCAGACGGGGGATCCGACGAACCGTGAAGGAACACAATGACTGATGTGCCTATCAGCAGGCAGCTGGACTGGGTCCTGGACGACCTCGTGGGACGCATCCCCGAGATCCGTTGCGCCATCGTGCTCTCAGGGGACGGCCTCCTGATCGGCAAGTCGCAGGGCCTGGTCCGTGACGACGCGGAACGCCTCTCGGCCGTCGCGTCCGGGATGCACAGCCTGGCCCGGGGCACCGCGCAGTACTTCAGGGGCGGGGCGGTCCAGCAGACCGTCATCCAGATGGAGCACGCCTTCCTGTTCATCACCGCGGCGGGTCAGGGGGCACGCCTGGCGGCGCTCGCCTCCCAGGACGTGGACGCGGGGATGATGGCCTTCGAGATGGGGACGTTGGTGAAGCAGGTTGGAACGTACCTCAGTGCCGCACCGAGGATTAGCGACGGCCTCGCAGCACACCGCCAGGATGCCTGAGCCACAAGGGTTCGACGGACCGGCCACCGGACGCCATCTCCGGCCCTACACCATCACCGGTGGCCGGACCCGCCACAATCACTATCACTTCACGCTGATCACTCTCGTGGTGACGCGCTCACCCGACGTGGGCCTCACGCACGAGAGCCCGGAGGCCGCGCAGATCCTCGATCTGTGCCGCCACCGGGCCGTGGCGATCGCCGAGATCGCCGCTCATCTCGACCTGCCCGTGAGCGTCGTCAAGGTGCTCTGCGGAGATCTCCTCGTCGATGAGAAGATCATCGTGCAGGCGCCCCCCTCACAGTCCGACAAACCGAGCGTGGACCTCATCGAAAGGGTCATCGATGGCATCCGCCAGCTCTGAACCGGTCACTCTCCCCACGGCGGTGAAGATCCTCGTCGCGGGGGGCTTCGGCGTCGGCAAGACCACCATGGTCGGCTCGGTGAGCGAGATCCCTCCGCTGGAGACGGAGGAGCGGCTCACCCAGGTCGGGCAGAGCGTCGACAGCCTCGCCGGTGTCGAGGGGAAGACCTCCACCACGGTCGCCATGGACTTCGGCCGCATCACCATCAGCCCCGAGCTCGTCCTGTACCTGTTCGGTACGCCCGGACAGGAACGTTTCTGGTTCATGTGGGACGAGATCGCCCACGGCACCCTGGGAGCGCTGGTCCTGGCCGACACCCGTCGGCTGGAGGCCTCCTTCGGCTCCATCGACTTCTTCGAGGAGCGGGGCATCCCCTTCGCCATCGGCGTCAACTGCTTCAACGGGGAACGCGCCTGGACCACGGCGCAGGTCCGCAACGCCCTCGACCTGGACCCCGCCGTCCCGATCGTGCTCTGCGACGTCCGCACGCGTGAGTCCAGCAAGGAACTCCTCCTCGCCGTCCTGGAGGCCGCCCACCGCAAGGTCTCCCGCCAGTTCGCCTGAGCCGACCGGAGGGAGACCCCGGGCCACGGCTCCGACGCGAGCCGCGGGGCGGCCTCCGTCCGGCGCGCGGCGCGCTCAGGCGTCCGCCGACGCCGCCGTGTCACAGGGATCGGCGGTGACGACGAGGACCCCCGGCTCGGTCCCCTCCGGCGCCGAGGCGCGGATGACGAAGGACTCCCATGCCTCGGGCCAGACGGTCGACGCGTTCCAGAGGACACCGGCGAGGGAGACTCCGGAGAGGTCGACCTGACGCAGGTCCTCTCCGGTGAAGTCGTTGCTGACCGCCTCGACCACCGCGACCGCGCGGGACAGGTCGTGGGCCTTCACCCACGCCTGTTCGAGGTCGTCGGCGAGGTCCCGGGTGACCATCTCCGACCCCAGGTGACCGACGGGTTCGGCGAACACCGGTACCAGTTCTTCCTTCAGGAGCTGATGGGCGTCGCGCACGGCCCGCTGGAGCAGCTGGGCGTGGACGGCCAGGGAACGCTCCACCGCCCGCAGGTACTCGGGAGTGGAGTCGGCAGGGGCGGAGTCGTGTTCCGTGAGTCCCTCGGCCTCTTCGAGGAGCCGTTCCAGTTCCCGTATCGAGGAGGGGATCCGCGTGTCGGCGGCGTCGGACCCGATCAGCTCGATGACGTCCCCGGTGATCCGGCGGGCACCGGCCAGAGCGGGCATCAGCTCCCCGGGATCGTAGGAGCGTGCGGTCCGCAGGGCACGCCCCCGGTATCTGATGCGTACGGAGGCGACCCTGTCCGCCAGCGGATGGCCGTGCGCGCGGAGGGAGCCCGGGTGCTCGGCCGACGCGTCGTCCGCGTCCCGGTCCGCCTCGCCCGTCAGACGCAGGGAGACGGAGGTTCCGAGCGCGCGGTGCACCGCGGCGAGCGCACGCCCGAGAGTGAGGTCGGGGTCGCGCAGTTCGGGGACGCCGCCCCCGGCGGACAGCCGGTCCCGCACCGCCGTGACGAGCCGGTCGTGGGCGGTGGTGAGCAGAAGGCCGAGAGCCTCGTCGGGGTGCCGTCCGTGTGCCTCCCGCGCCGGATCGGTGTTCATTCCCCGTCCCTCCCCGCCCGCACCCGGCCGCCGTCGAGGCTCAGACCGGACTTCAGGGCGGCGCGGGCGCGGGCGAGGTTCTGGCGGACCGCCGCCGGTGTGATTCCCATGGCACGTGCGCACTCCTCGGTGGTGAACCCGTCCAAGGTCCATGCCATGGCGGCACGTTGCTTCGCGGGGAGGCGGAGCAGCAGGGCGATGACCCTCCGGCTCTCCTCGTCCATCTCGGCGGCCTGGACCGGGGTCTGCCAGCGCATCGTCAGCTCGTGCGGCTCGGGCGTCTCCGGTACGAGTTCCTCGGGCCGTACCCTCTGCTTCACCCAGGACCGCCAGGCGACCGTGCGCAGCCACGCCCTGGGATGGGTGATCGAGAGCCCCGGAGCGCACATCTGTGTGAACGCGTCCTGCGCCGCGTCCTGTGCGGCGGCCCAGGAGGCGCCGTTGAGGAGGAGGAACCGGACCAGCAGGGGGTACTGCTCCTCGTGGAGGGCCTCGGCCCACTGGAGTCCGGAGGACGGCGCCGGCGCGCCGGTCCGTGACGAGGCCGTCGCGATCTCACCGCTGGGGAAGTCCTCCATCCCGGTCACCTCCGCTCCGATGGGACGTGGCGGTGACCTGCCGGCCCTCCGTGCGTTCCCTGAGCGTTCCCCACGGCACGGTGTGACGGACGCGTTCGGTGGTTCCCGCGTCCGCGATGCGGGCCAGTTCCACTTCCGCGCTGAGCCTGTGGCGGGCGACTCTCACCACGCCGCTCACGATGCTGACAAGAACAGTGGCCACCACCCCTGCCACGACCGGATCCACTCCGCTGTCTCCCTTCTGCCAGGACACGGTGTGCCCCGTCCCGCGGGCACTGCACAACAGTGCCCGCGGGACGGTGAGTTGTGACATGCCGCAGGTCAGGTGGCAGGTGGTGGGGGAGTGCCGTCGGTCTGCGCCGGAGGAGACGGGCCGGGACCTCCTCGCTCCTCCCGGCAGGTCATGCGCGTGCCTCCGGTACGTCCGTGGTGACGGGCGGCGCCGATACGGGCGCGTCCGGGTCTCCGGGCTGTGGTGGTACGGGGGCGAGGCGGAACTGGCGGGCCTGGAGTTCGTAGGCGTCGCGGAACGCCCCGGTCCCGGTGGCGGGGTCCATGAGCGCGGTGAAGGTGCCGCTCTCGACGACACGCCCCTCGTCGAGCACGTAGATCATGTCCGCGTGACGTGCGCTGGCGAGCCGGTGGGTGATGAGGACGGTCGTCTGTCCCTTGTCGGCCAGCCGGTGGATCTGGTCGAAGACCCGCTGCTCGGCGGCGGCGTCGAGCGCGCTCGTCGGCTCGTCCACGATCAGCAGATCGCCGTGGCGGAACCGGGCACGGGCCAGCCCCAGCTTCTGCCACTGGCCGCCCGAGATCTCCTGCCCCCGCTTGTACCCCCGGGCCAGCAGGGAGTCCAGACCGTACGGCAGACGGGCGATGACCTCGTCGGCGCCCGCGTACTCCGCCGCGTCCCGGACCCTCGGTTCGTCCCAGGAGCGCTCGCTGCGCCCGATGCCGATGTTGACCCGGGCGGTGAACGGCCACCGGTAGAAGTCCTGGGCGACCATCGCGACCCGTGCGAAGACCTGGGCCCGGTCCGCCTCGGTGGTGCTCACCCCGCCCCACAGGACCCGTCCCGAGCTCGGGAGCCGTACCCCGCTCAACAGGCTGACCAAGGTCGTCTTTCCGGAGCCGTTCTTCCCGACCAGGGCGACGGTCCTGCCGTGCGGGATGACCAGGTCCACGTTCCGCAGGGACGGTTCGTCCTTGCCCGGATAGGTGTAGGTGACGTTCTCGAACCGGATCTCGTCCACCTTCCCGGGCAGGTCCGTCCCGCCGTCGGGGACGGCCCGGTCCACCGCCTCCTCGCACAGCCGCTCCAGATCGGCGATGAACAGGGCCTCGCCCTGGACCTCGGTGATCCGCAGGACGAGATCGGTGATGCTCGACGAACTCGTACGGATCGCCAGCACCGCCGTACCGGCGATGGCGAGGTCCATCCGGCCGGACCACAGCAGGGCCCCGAGGACTCCGTACGTCGTGAGGGTCGCGAGGCCGCGCGCGGAGTCCGCGACGAGGTTCACGCGCGCTCCGGTCCAGGCCAGCCGGGTCTGCTCGACCTCGCTGGTCTCGGCCATCAGCCGGAAGTGCTTGAGCAGCAGGGGGGCCACCCCGTGGACACGGACCTCGGCGGCGGCCTTCTGGTCGATCAGGAGCTGGCTGAGCAGCTTCGACGCCCGTACGTGCTGCACGAACCGGTGCCAGCTCGTGTACTGGTGCCGGGTCATGGTCAGGGAACCCCAGGCGCTCGGCAATGCCATGAGCATCAGGAGCGGCAGCAGCGCCGGGTGAAGGACGGTCAGCACACCGGCGGCGGCGATCAGCGAGATCATCGAGGTCACCACGGCCGTGCAGTAGCCGACCATCCGCCGGGCGGCGTCGGCACCCCACTGCGCGGTGTCCATCAGCCGGTGGAACGCGTCGTCCTCGATCGCCTCCAGCTCCACCCGCGCCACCAGGCCGAGATAGCGCTCGGTGGCGACCCGCTGGGCCTTCGGTTCCAGGACGCCCGTCGCGGCGGCGGAGGCCGACCGGCAGACCGAGCCGATCACGGAGAGGACGCCGACCAGGGCGACGGCGGGCAGCGCGGCGCGCAGTCGGCCGGGGATGTCGCCGGGGGCGAGCAGGGCGACGAGGAGGGAGTTGACCGCGACCAGGGACACGGCCTGGGTGAGGCCGCGCGCGATCTCACTGGCCGCGACCAGGGCGAAGGCGCGAGGGTCGGCGTCCCGCGCGAGACGGACGGCGAGGCGGACCTGCCGGGGCAGTGAACGGCCCATCTCCCACAGGCCCAGGCCCGCCCAGGCGCCGGAGTGCGCGGCGAAACCCTGGTCGTAGGTGAGCTTGCCGCCGAAGAGCAGCCGCTCGGACTCCGAGGCGTCCGCCTCGACGGTGGGCGCGGTGCCCGGTGCGGTCGTCATGCGCCCCACCTCGTATCCGGACGTGCTGTGCGGGCCGAGGCGTGGCGGGGCAGGCCGGTGGTGGTGGGAGGCGCGGGAGGAAGGTCGTTCCGGTACGTGGGCAGGGGACGCATGGCGGGCTCCGGGAGGTGAGTGGGGGTGTCGCCGGGCTCAACGAAGGACACCGCCCGGTCGAACACACGTTTTTCGGCCTGTTGTGAGACCCGCAGCCGAGCGAAAGCGTGTTCGTGCCGGATACATCGACCCTTGCCCGGTCAGGGCGGTGCCAGGAGCGGTCCGTGGCCGAAACGCCGATGGACGGTTTCGGGGGACGGCTTCCCGCGCCGGTCGCGGGGTGTCCACCGGGCCGCCGCACGGCGGCCGTGGGCAGGCCCCGCCCCGACGTTCGCGCACACCGGACCCTCCGCGTCCTCGCCGGGCCGGGCGGCGAGCGCGCGTCAGGCGGCCCCGCCGCCGAGGAAGTCGTACGCCCCGGCGCTCACGCCCTGACGCCCGCCCCCGTGAGGGCGGTGACTTCGGCGAGGAGCGCGGTCCGCGTGAGGGCGTCGCCGCCGGTCGCGGGCACGGTACAGGCGCGGGCACCGGCGACGGCCCCGTACAGGGCGCACCGCTCGAAGGAATCGCCGGACAGCCTGCCGAAGAGGAATCCGGCGGCGTACGGGAGCGGCAGCTCGGGGACGTACACGATGGTGTCGACGCCCGAGCCTCCCAGGACGAGGACGTCGTACGCGCTGCTCCTGGCCGTTCCTCTCGACAACAGGGCCGCGACCGCGCACGGATCGCCTCGGGAGTCAAGCAGCCGGTCGATCAAGTCGGCAAGATTTTGCAGGGCATTTCAGAATGCCTTGCGGGCGGTGGGCCAGGGGTTGTTCGGGGGCTCGGGTGGTGGTGCGCAGGGTGGTCCGGTCGGTGGTCCGGGGAGGGCGGGGCGCGAGCGTTCCGGGCGTACGGGGTCGGTCTCCGGTAAGGGGGAGTGTCACGGCGGTAGGACTGTGCCGAGTGCCGAGTGCCGAGTGCCGAGTGCCGAGTGCCGAGTGCCGAGTGCCGAGTGCCGAGTGCCGGGAGGTGGGTTGGTAGGCGGGTTGGTAGGGACGGACGGACGGAAGGAAGGGGACGACCGTGGGAGGTCGGCCCCTTCCGTGGCGACGTGCGTCGGCCCGGCCGTCGGCCTTTCGGTGCTTCCAGTGGCTCTCGGTGGATCGGCGCGTGCTTGCGCTGTCCCTGTGCCAGACCCGCGACGGCTTTGCGGTGGGCGCGCGTTCTCCCTGAAAGGCACCGGCCGGGTGTCGCTCAGAGCCAGCCGGGCACCACGAAGATCGCCCAGGTGACCGGTGGGGCGATCACCGCCATGCTCATCCCCCAGGCCATCAACCGCCGGAAGACGGCGTCGCGTTGCTCCTCGGGGGCGTTGGTCGTGACCAGCGCGCCGCTGGTGGAGATGGGCGACGAGTCGACCACCGACGAGGAGATGGCAAGTGCCGTCACCATCCCCACGGCGCCGACCTCACCGGCGAGCAGGAACGGCACGGCCAGCGGGATGAGCGCCCCGAGGATGCCGGTGGTCGACGCGAAGGCGGAGACCACCGCGCCGATGGCGCAGATCAGCAGCGCCCCCAGCAGCGGCGCCCCGATCCCGGCGACGCTGGTGCCGAGCCAGTCGATGGTGCCGATGCGTTCCATCATGCTGACGAAGGTGACGATCCCGCAGACGAGCAGGACGGTCGACCAGGCGCAGCGGTCCACGGCGCCCTTCGCGGACTCGGGGGACAGCAGCGACAGGACGACCGTCACGGTCAGCGCGAGCAGGCCCACGTTCAGCTCGAAGAAGAGCGCCCCGACGACCAGACTGAGCAGCCCCGCGAGAGTGAGGGCGCGGACCCGGTCCAGGCGCAGCGCCGTGGGCCCGGTGCCGGGAACGGTGTCCGGGCTCGCCTCGGGGGGAGCGGTCCGCACGGCGGTGGCGCCGCCGACGGAATCCGCCGGGCCGCCCCGGGGGCGTGGCGCGGGTGCGCCGCCCGCACCGATGGAGGGGTCCTCGGGGGAGTCCTCGGCCCGTCGCCCGAGCAGCTTCCTCCCGCCGAAGAGGAAGAACACCACCACGCACAACAGCACGTTGAACACGAACGAACTGGCGAACAGCAGCGTCGGACTGCCCGGCAGCCCGTTCCGCTCCACCACCCCGTTGGTGATGGAGCCGAAGATGCTGACGGGGGAGAATCCGCCGGCGCTCGCGCCGTTGATGATGAAGAGGCCGAGCAGCACCGGGTTGATGCGGTAGCGAGCCGCGAACCCCATGCCGATCGGGGCGATGATTGCCACGGCGGCGGGCACGACCGCGCCCACCGCCGTGAGCGTCGCGGTGACCAGGAACATCACCCAGGGGATCAGGGCGATGCGACCGCGCACCGCCCGTGTCGAGGCATGCACCAGCCAGTCGACGGTGCCGTTGTTCTTGGCGATGGCGAACAGGAAGGTGACACCCACGAGGACGACGAAGAGGTCTCCGGGAAACCCGCCGAAGATCTCGTCCGTGGTCTCGTGGACGAACAGGGTGCCGACGATGAACGTGGCGACGATGGCCAGCGCTCCCATGTGCACCGAGGTGAAAGTGGCGATGGTGAACACCAAGGCCAACGCGACGATGGAAATGACATGATCTGACACGAGGCTTCCCCGCCTTCGGTCGAGGGTCATGATGCGGGCGCACCGGCTCAGCCCTCCAGGGGGGAGGGCGGGGCGGAGTGGTGTGTGCCGTGGCCCGGCAGAGGTGCCGGTGACCTGTTTCCGATGCATTGAATTCCGTCATGCGGAAAGCATGTTCCGCAGTGAGGAGTATGGAAGCCTCGTCGAACTGGGTGCGTCAAGGGGTCGCGGCAGAACTTCCCCCGGGGTGATCAGAGTCCGGCCGCCCTCCCGAGGAGCTTCCCGACCCGGTCCGCCGCCTCGCGCACCGCCGCCCCGAGGGCCGCCCGTGAGGTGTCGGTCATCCGGCTGCTCGGCACGTTGACGCTGATGCTGGCCACCGGAGTCGTGCCGTCCGCCCCGATCACCGCCGCGGCCACCGCCGACACGTCGTCCCGCCACTCCCCGGAGTTGGTCGCGTAGCCCCGCGCCCGGATCTCCGCCAACTCGGCCCGCAGCCGCCCGGGATCGGTGATCGAGGCGTCGGTGAACCGGGCGAGCCCGTCCGCGATGTACCGTTCCACGGCCTCGGCGGGGCTCGCCGCCAGCACCGCCTTGCCGTTCGCCGAGGCGTGTGCGGGCAGGTTCTGCCCGAGCGGAAGCACGATCCGGACCGGCCGACTGGTCTCCAGGCGCTCGATCAGCACGATCCGGCCGCCCTCCGGCACCGCCAGATGCACCGTCTCGTCGGTCTCCCTGCGCAGTTCCTCCATCACCGGCACCGCGATGTCCCGGAGCCCCAGCTCACCGGTGGCGCTGCGGCCGACGTGGAGCGCCTTCGTGGTCACCGCCCAGCGCGTGGGCGTCCCGGCGGCCTGCCGGATCCAGCCCGCCGTGTGCAGGGTGACCAGGGCGCGCTGCACCGAACTCTTCGGCAGGTCCAGGGCGCGCGCCAGGTCGGCGACGCCGATCGGCTGCCGCGCGGCGACCTCCTCCAGGGTGCGCAGCGCGTTGAGGACGTTCTGCATCCATTGACTCCCTCGCTCGGAGAAACCTATGCTCCGCCATGCCACATCACGGTACGGCGTGCCGTCTCACGGCACAAGGCTTTTCGGAGGGGTTTTCCCATGACGCTTCGCACCGGCCGCCACTTCCTCCAGATCCCCGGCCCCACCAACGTCCCCGACCAGGTCCTGCGCGCCATGGCGGCACCGACCATCGACCACCGGGGCCCCGAATTCGCGGAACTCGGCCTCCGGGTCCTCCAGCGGATCAAGCCGGTGTTCGGCACCACGAACCCCGTCGTGATCTATCCCGCCTCCGGCACCGGCGCCTGGGAGGCCGCTCTCGTCAACACGCTCAGCCCCGGCGACCGCGTCCTGTGCTTCGAGACCGGACACTTCGCCACGCTCTGGCAGGAGATGGCGGGTTCCCTCGGTCTCGAGGTGGACTTCGTGCCGGGAGACTGGCGCCACGGCGCCGACCCCGCCGAACTGACCCGGCGCCTCGAAGCCGACATCAGCCACTCCCTCAAGGCGGTCTGCGTCGTCCACAACGAGACCTCGACCGGTGTCACCAGCCGGATCGCCGAGATCCGCCGGGCCCTCGACGAGGCGGGGCACCCCGCCCTGCTGCTCGTCGACACGATCTCCTCGCTGGGCTCCATCGACTACCGGCACGACGAGTGGGGCGTCGACGTCACGGTCGCGGGCTCCCAGAAGGGGCTCATGCTCCCGCCCGGCCTCAGCTTCAACGCCGTCAGCGACAAGGCCCTCGCCGCCTCCAGGACGGCCCGGCTGCCCAGGTCGTTCTGGGACTGGGCGCCGATCATCGACTCCAACCGGCGCGGCTACTTCCCGTACACCCCCGCCACCAACCTCCTCTACGGACTCGCCGAGGCACTGGACATGCTCGACGCCGAAGGACTCCCCGAGGTGTACGCCCGGCACGCCCGGCATGCCGCGGCGACCCGGGCGGCCGTGCACGGCTGGGGCCTCGACGTGCTCTGCGCCGACGAGCGCGAACACTCGGGCTCCCTCACCGCCGTGCTGATGCCCGAGGGTCACGACGCGGACAAGGTCCGCAAGGTGATCCTGGAACGGTTCGACATGTCGCTCGGCGCGGGACTGGGCCGACTCTCCGGACGCGTCTTCCGCATCGGTCACCTCGGCCACTTCAACGACCTGACCCTCGCCGGAACCCTCGCCGGGGTCCAGCTGGGCCTGGAACTGTCCGGCGTGCCGACCGACCCCGCCGGTCTGGGCGCCGCCCTGGACGTCCTGCGCACCCCCTGACGCCCCTGACGGTCCCTGACGACCCCCGACCGTCCGGAAACCACGGCGATACGACGTCCGTGCGCGCTGCCCGCACTGTCCGAGCCGTCCGGACCGTCTGAGCCGCACGGGTCCGCTGGGACCCGCTGGGACCTGCCGGACCCGCTGGGACCTGCCGGACCCGCTGGACCCTCAGGACCGCGCTGTGCCCCGGCCCCCTCCCGTACCTCCTCCACCTCTGGAGCCGCACCCATGACCCCGCCCCACGGAGAGACCCGGACGACCCCGCCCCCGACCTCCCCTGCCTCCTCCACCTCCCTTTCCTCTCCCGTCTCCTCCGCCTCCTCCGTCTCCCCCGACGACCGTGAGCTCCAGCGACGGCTGAGCCACGACCTCGACGGCGAGGTCGCCTTCGACGACTACACCCGCCATCTCTTCTCCCGCGACGCGAGCATGTACGCGATCACCCCGCGCGGCGTCGTCTTCCCCCGCCACACCGGAGACGTCCAGGCCACCGTGGCGGCGGCGATCGAACACGGCGTCCCCGTCCTGGCCCGGGGCGCCGGGACCAGCCTCGCCGGACAGACCGTCGGCCCCGGTCTCGTCCTGGACTTCTCCCGCCATATGAACCGCATCCTCGAACTGGACCCCGAAGCGGGTACGGCCCTGGTCGAACCCGGAGTCGTCCAGGATCAACTGAACCGCGCCGCCGCCCCGTACGGCCTGATGTTCGGCCCCGACACCTCCACCAGCAACCGCGCGACCATCGGCGGGATGATCGGCAACAACTCGGCCGGCAGCGGCTCGCTGCGCTACGGCATGACCATCGACCACGTCCGCGCCCTCGACGTCGTCCTCTCCGACGGAACCACGGCCCGCCTCGAACCCGTGGACGAGGCCGAGCGCGAGCGGCGGGCCGCCCTGCCCACCCTGGAGGGCCGCCTCTACCGCGACCTCCCCGCGCTGGTGACGGCGAACGCCGACGCCATCGCCGAGGGCTTCCCCGAGTTCTGGCGCCGCGCCTGCGGCTACCGCCTCGACCGCCTCGCCCGTACGGACCTGCCGTTCGACCTGGCGAAGTTCGTCGTCGGCTCCGAGGGCACCCTCGCCCTCGCGACCCGGGCGCTGGTGGACCTGGTGCCCAAACCCGGCCGCACGGTCATCGGGGTGGGCCACTTCACCTCGGTGGTGGCGGCCATCGAGGCGACGGAATCAGCCCTGGCCTGCCATCCCGCCGCCGTGGAACTGATGGACCGCACGATCCTGGACCTGTCCCGCCGGAAGATCGAGTACGCCTCCCTCGGCACCCTCCTCGAAGGCGACCCGGAAGCCCTCCTCTTCGTCAGCTTCACCGGCGACGACGAGACCGAACTCATCGACCAGCTCCGTCAGCTCACGACCTCGTGGAAACGGTACGGGCACGGCTACCACACGCTCCAGGCCGTCACCCCGCAGCAGCAGTCGGCGCTGCTGAAGGTCCGCAAGTCCAGCCTGGGCCTGCTGATGGCGGCGGGCGAGGGCACCAGGAGACCCCTGGCCTTCGTGGAGGACACGGCGGTCGATCCGGTGCACCTCGCCGAGTACACCCGCCGCTTCAAGACGATCCTCGACGAGCACGGACTGTCGGCGGGGTTCTACGGACACTGCTCCGTGGGCTGTCTCCACATCCGCCCGTTCGTCGACCTCACCGACCCCCAGCAGGTCGCCACTATGCGCAGGGTCGCCGAACGCGTCAAGGACCTCGTCACCGAGTACGGGGGCGTCAACTCCAGCGAACACGGCGACGGCCTGGCCCGCAGCGAGTTCAACCGGGAGATCTTCGGGGAGGACCTCTACGAGGCGATGCGCGCGGTGAAGGGACTCTTCGACCCGGACGACCGGCTCAACCCCGGCAAGATCGTGGACGCCCCGGCCATGACCGAGAACCTCCGCGACCCGGCGCTGCCCCCCGCCGCCGAACTGCGCACCCGCCTCACCTTCGACGTGGTGGGAGGAATGCGGGGCGCCGCCGACCGCTGCATGAACATCGGCCTCTGCCGCAAGAGCGACACGGGCGCGATGTGCCCCTCGTACATGGCGACCCGCAACGAACAGGACTCCACCCGCGGCCGGGCCAACGCCCTGGTCAAGGCGCTGTCGGAGCCGGACCCGAAGCAGGCCCTCGGTGACGAACGCCTCCACGAGGTCCTGGACCTGTGCCTGATGTGCAAGGCGTGCAAGAGCGAGTGCCCGCTGGGCGTGGACATGGCGTCGCTGAAGGCAGAGGCGCTCTCCCACCACCACGACACCCACGGCATCCCCCCGCGCTCCCGCCTTTTCGGCTCGATCCGCCTCCTCAACCGGCTGGGCTCCGCCACCGCGCCCCTCTCCAACCTGCCCGGCCGCATCGGTCTCCTGCGCCGCCTGATGGAACGCACCCTGGGCATCACGGCCGCCCGTCCACTGCCCCGGTTCGAACGCCGCAACCTGGTCCGCTGGTTCGGCGGACGACCGAAGGCCATCGGGACGGCGGCACCACGGGGTACGGTCACCTATCTGGCCGACTCCTTCACCACGTACACCGAACCGAGCATCGGCCGGGCGGCCGTGGAACTCCTGGAGCGGGCGGGCTGGGACGTCCGCCTGGAGAGCGGCGGCTGCTGCGGGCGCTCCAGCCTCTCCAAGGGCCTCCTTGACGACGCCAACGACAAGGCGTTCAAACTCGCCCACCTGCTGGCGGAGACGACCCCGCCGGGTTCCCCGATCGTCGGCTGCGAACCCTCCTGTCTGATGACCCTGCGCGACGAACACCGCGCGCTGCTCCCCGGCGACAAGGCCGTGGCCGATGTCTCCGGCCGGGTCCGGCAGGTGGAGGAACTCCTCCTGGAGGCCATCGACGAGGGCAGCGTCACCCTCAGTGCCACGTCCTGGCCGGCGGGCCGCCGTCTCCTCTACCACGGTCACTGCCATCAGAAGGCGGAGGTGGGCACGGCGGCGACGGTCGCCCTCCTGAACCGGATCCCGGGGGTGGAGGTGGTCGAACTGGACGCGGGCTGCTGCGGGATGGCGGGCTCGTTCGGCTTCGAGGCGGAGCACTACGACGTGTCGATGACGGTGGGCGGGGACCGGCTGTTCCCGGCGGTCCTCGCGGAGCCGTCGGAGACGGTGATCGTGGCGACGGGAGTCTCCTGCCGCCAGCAGATCTTCCACGGCACGGAACGCGACGCCTGGCACCCGGTGCAGCTGATCAGGGAGGCGCTGTCGGCCCCCGGGGAATGACGGAGGGGAGCACGGTTCCACGGAGCACGGTTCCGCACGGCGGGCGGGTGGGGGAGATCCCCCGGGAACGCTCGGGACGAGTCGGACGGGGTCCCGCCGGACGAGTCGGGCGGGATCTCGCCGTGTGACTGGTTATGGCGTTTACCGGGGGACACCGCCCGTGCTGTGCTGCCCGCATGGACCAGACCAATGAACTGAAGGACCTGCAGCAACAGAAGGACTCGGGGGAACAGAAGGACCCGGGGGAACCGAACGGTACGCCGGTCGCCGGCCCGGCGTACCCCACGGTTCCGCTCCGGCCGATGACCGTACCGGCCGGGGAGGCCGAGGAACGGGCCCGTGCCTTCCACGAGGTGATGACCCGTCGCCGTACCGTGCGCGACTTCTGCGACCGTCCCCTGCCCGAGGGTGTGGTCGAGCTGGCGGTCCGCACCGCGGCCACCGCGCCCAGCGGGGCGAACGTCCAGCCGTGGCGCTTCGTCGTCCTGACCGACCCGGAGCGCAAACGGCGACTGCGCGAGGCGGCCGAGGAGGAGGAGCGGGAGTTCTACGCCCGCCGGGCCTCCGACGAGTGGCTGGAGGCCCTGGCACCCCTGGGCACGGACTGGAGCAAGCCGTTCCTGGAGGTCGCGCCCGCGGTGATCGTCGTCTTCGAGGTGCACAAGGGGCCCGGCACACCGCGTCCCTACTACACCAAGGAGTCGGTCGGCATCGCCGTGGGCCTGCTCCTGGCCACGCTCCACCAGGCGGGCCTGGCGACGCTCACCCACACCCCGAGCCCGATGCGCTTCCTGAACGAGGTCTGCGGCCGTCCTCCGGAGGAGCGGGCGGCCTATGTGATCCCGGTCGGCTATCCGGCCCATGACGCCCAGGTGCCCGACATCCACCGCAAGCCCCTGGAAGAGGTGATGGTACGGCTGTGACCTGACGGCGGGTCCGCCGGCCCGTGTGGGGAGACACGGGGCGGCCTTTCCGTCTCGGCTCGGTGTTCTTCGGACAATCCCCGGTGGCTTCTCCTCTTTCCCTCACGACGCGAAGCCGGTCCTTATTCGAGGCCTCGGCCGAATGGCGGGCGGGTGCGCTGTCCTGAAGTGTTCCCTGGTTCCGGTCGCGCCTACAAGAAAGGGGCGGCCACTCCGTCGAGTTCGGCCCCGCGTCCGGCTCGAATGATTCGTGCGGGTGTGCGGTTTCGATTGCCTGAGGAAAGCGGAGTGGGCATGGCTGGTTAGGTTCGGCCGAACCAGGCTGCTTGCATACCCCTGGGGGGTACAGGGAAGGTGAAGCGCATGAACACAGGAAACTGGCACATCAAGGGCGAGTGGTTCGACGTGTGCAGCTGCTCCCTGCCATGCCCGTGCACTTTCGCCCAGGAACCCACCCACGGCTCATGCCTTTTCACCCTCGTCTGGCACATCGAGGAAGGGCACTTCGAGGACGAACGCCTTGACGGTCTGACCGTCGTGGCCCTGGGGGAGTTCTCCGGCAATATGTGGGAGGAGAACACGCAATCCTCGATGAGAGTGATGTTCTACATCGACGCGAAGGGCACGCCTTCCCAGCGGGACGCCCTGGAGGAGATCTTCCGGGGGAACGTCGGCGGATGGCCGGGCACGTTCGGTTCCCTGATCGGTGAGGTGCGTGAGGTCAGGTACGCCCCCATCGTGTTCGAGGCGGCAGCCGACCTGGAGTACTGGCGCGCCGGTGTGGCGGACGCGGTGAAGGTGGGTGCCAGGGCGCTGACAGGTCCCACGGCCGATCCGGCCCGGCGCGTGCAGCTGATCAACGCCCCCGGCGCGGAGGTCGGTCCGGGCCAGGTCGCCACGTGGGGCGTCGTCACGGCCGACCAGGCCGAGGGCTTCGACTTCTCACGGAAGTACCGGGGCGGATCGAGCAAGCACTTCCCGTTCGACTGGCGCCCGGCCACCTGAACCGCCCGTGCGGCGCGCCGCCGGGTACGGGACGGGTCATCCCCGTGGCCGGGTTCCGTCGCGTCGATCACGGAAGCCGGTGCACCCGGGCGGGTGCACCGGCTTCTCCGGGCAGGGGTGACAGGAGTCGAACCTGCGACATCCGGTTTTGGAGACCGGCGCTCTGGCCGGCTGAGCTACACCCCTTCGGCACGCCCTCAGCCTCCCACCGTCGCGCCCCACGGCGCCAGCGAATACTTCGCGCCCCACAGGATCGCCGCCGGTCCGACGGCACACGGCCCCGGCGCATTCGGAGATGCGGCTGTCGGTCCGGCGTGATAGTCACTACACCCACGGGGTGGAACGATCATCAGCCATCCCGTCCGAAACACGGCAAGGGGTGGGGACATGGCGTTGCTCCGGGACATGGGGCTCACGCTGGGGAGATGGACGGGGCTGTCCGTCGCACGGCTCGACGAGAACGCCGGGGACCCGGAGGCGGGACGCGTCCGGGGGGCCGCGAACGCCGGGGACTGGACCACCGTGCGGGAGATCCTCGAAGCGCGGCCCGAGAACGAGGACCGTACGGGTCTGCTGTGGGCCGTCGGGGAAGCGGCCGGGGCGGAGCGGTGGATCGCCGATGTCCGGGCGGCCGACCCCGACGCGGTCCTGCCGGTCCTCGTGGCGGCCGTCCGCCACATCAGCTGGGGCTGGGAGGCCCGCACGGACGCCCGCGCCCAGCACGTCTCCCGTGAGCAGTTCCAGGTCTTCCACGAGCGTCTCGGCCAGGCCGAGGAATGGCTGTACGAGGTGGCCGAGCGTGAACCGGGCTGGATCTCGCCCTGGTACGCCCTCCAGGTCACCGGCCGCGGCCTCCAGGTCGGCCAGCAGGTCGCCCGCCGCCGCTTCGAGGCGGCCGTGCGCAGGGACCCGTACCATCCGCGCGCGCACCAGCAGCAGCTCCAACAGGTCTGCGACAAGTGGGGCGGCTCGCACGCGGAGATGCACGCCTTCGCCCACGAGTCCGCTTTCGCGGCCCCCGGAGGCACCTCGCTCGGGCAGCTCGTCGCCGTTGCCCACCTGGAGCACTGGCTCGCCCTCGACGCGGGCGACGACGCCCGCTACATCCGTGACCCCGAGGTGGTCCGCTCCCTGCGGGAGGCGGCCGAACACTCGTACCGGCACCCGGACTTCGTCGACGGCCCCCGTGGGCTCCAGGTCCACAACACCTTCGCCATGGCCTTCTCCCTCGCCGGGGACGTCGTCTCCGCACGGGAGTGCTTCCGCGCCACTCGGGGCGCCGTCACCGAGTTCCCCTGGTACTACATCGACGGTTCCGACCCGGTGAAGGCCTACCGCCGCCACCAGAGCTACACCGGACGCTGAGGAGAAGGCCGAACCGTCGCGGGTTCCGCAGCCCGCGCCCGCCCGGCAGGCCCCAGAGGCCGCCGACTGATCCGGTACGGCACCTGATCCGGTACGGCACTCCATCCCTTACGGCACCGCGTCCACGGGCCCCGGGCTCCGCCCGTCCCGCGCTCGTCCCCTCACGGCGCCCGCGTACCGTGCGGGTCCGTGCGCATCCGGTGACCGCGACCGTACGGCCCCACGGCTCACACCCACCCACCACCCACCCGCCCATCCGTCCGCGCCGACCAGCGCGCGGACGCGCATCGAAGGACCACTCCAGGTGTCCCCTTCCGAGACCGCACACACCTTCCAGGTCGATCTGCGCGGCCTGGTCGACCTGCTCTCCCACCACCTCTACTCCAGCCCCCGCGTCTACCTGCGCGAACTGCTCCAGAACGCCGTCGACGCGATCACCGCCCGGCAGGCCCTCGACCCCGAAGCACCCGGCACGATCACCGTCCGGACCGGGGACACCCTCACCGTCACCGACACCGGCATCGGACTGACCGAGGCCGACGTCCACCGGTTCCTCGCCACCATCGGCCGCAGCTCCAAGCGGACCGCCGGGGGCGGCCTCGACGGCGCCGGACTCGACGCGGCCCGGGGCGAGTTCATCGGCCAGTTCGGCATCGGCCTGCTCGCCTGCTTCGTTGTCGCCGACGACATCACCGTCCTCAGCCGGTCCGCCGCCGACCCGGCCGCGCCCACCGTCGAATGGCGCGGCCACTCCGACGGCCGCTACACCATCCGCACGCTGCCCTCGGACACCCTGCCCGAGCCCGGCACCACGGTGAAGCTCGTCCCCCGCGCCGACAACACCGAGTGGACCGCCCCGGACCGGGTCGTCTCCCTCGCCCGCCACTACGGCGGTCTGCTCCGCCACGAGGTCACCGTCGTCGGCCCGCGCGGCGAGGCCCACCGCGTCAACGAGGCGCCGCCCTGGGAGCGCAACCACCGCTCGCCGCTCGCCCGACGCGAGGCCCTCACCGCCTACTGCCGCACCCTGTTCGACTTCACCCCGCTCGACACCGTCGAACTGGACCTCCCGGCGGCAGGTCTGCGCGGCGTCGCCTACGTCCTGCCCACCGCCGTCAGCCCCGCCCAGCGCGCCGGACACCGCGTCCACCTCAAGGGGATGCTCCTCACCGACCAGGCGCCCGAACTCCTCCCCGAGTGGGCGTTCTTCGTGCGCTGCGTCGTCGACACCACCAGCCTGCGGCCGACCGCCTCCCGAGAGTCGCTCTACGAGGACGGCACGCTGTCCGCCGTACGGGACGCCCTCGGCGACCGCATCCGCGACTGGCTCACCGGCCTCGCCGCGAGCGACCCGGCCCTCCTGCACCGCTTCGTCGACACCCACCACCTCGCGGTGAAGGCGCTCGCCCGCCACGACGACGAACTCCTCAGGATCGTGCTGCCCTGGCTGCCCTTCGAGACCACCGACGGAAACGTCACCCTGGAGGAGTTCGCCCGCGCCCACCCCACCCTCCTCGTCACCCGGAGCGTCGAGGAGTTCCGGCAGGTCGCGCCCATCGCCTCGGCCGCCGGACTCGGCGTCGTCAACGGCGGCTACACCTACGACCGCGACCTCGTCCACCGGCTGCCCGAGGTCCGGCCCGGCACCTCCGTCGCCGACCTCGACCCGGCCACCGTCACCGCCCACCTCGACGCCGTCGCCCCCGCCGCCGAACTCCGCGCAGCCGCCTTCCTCGCCGTCGCCCGCGAGACCATCGGCGTCCACGACTGCGACGTCGTCCTGCGCGACTTCCAGCCCGTCACCGCGCCCGCGCTGCTCCTCGACAACCGCGACGCCCGCCACGAGCGCACCCGCTCCGGCCTCGCGGCCGAGAGCGACGGACTGTGGGCCGACATCCTCGGCTCCCTGCGTGACGACACCCCGCGCGCCCAGCTCGTCCTCAACCACCTCAACCCGCTGGTCCGCCAGGCCCTCACGATCGGTGAACGCGGCCTCGCCGTCACCACCGCCGAGGCCCTCTACGGACAGGCCCTGCTGCTCAGCCGACGCCCGCTGCGCGCCAATGAGAGCGCCCTGCTCAACCGGGCCTTCATCGGCCTGCTCACCCACGCCATGCACCACACCGGTACGACGGACCCCGGCGGGACGACCCCCGGCACCACGGGCACCGGCACCGGGCCGCGGAAGGAATCGTAGATGCTGGACACCCCCGAGGCCGTCGTCGAGGCGCTCCGCGAGAACCACGACCGTCCCCACGGACTGCCCCGCACCGTGACCGCCGAAGATCTCGTCGAGGCCGCCGAGGCGTTCGAGCAGCAGGACGTCCTCGTCACCGCGCTCCTCGAACTCATGACGGCGTACGAGTTCACCGGCGAACACCGCAAGTCCCCCGTCACCTTCGCCCGCCTCCTGAAGCTCTGGGACACCGACCGCGCGCTGTTCAGCGAAGGGGAGGGGCACCAGGTCTTCTGGCGCTTCAAATGGGTCACGACCTCCCTCCTCGAGGTGCCCGAGATGCCGCTGGCCACCGTGCACGGCTGGATCGACCGGATGCGCGAGCGGTACGAGGAGGCGGACCACGGCCTCCAGCCGGTGGCCGCGATGCGCCACCGCGTCGCCGAGCACACCGGCACCGGCGCCGCCGACGCGTACGACCTCTGGGCCACCCGGCCCCGTACCGGCCTCAGCGACTGCGAGGCGTGCGAGATCCGCCAGCACGCCCGGCACCAGGCCGAGCGGGGCGACGACACCGCCGCCCTGGACACCTGGCGGCCGGTCCTCGAAGGACTCCAGAGCTGCGAGGAGGAACCGCAGGCGAGCCAGGCCCGCGCCCTCCTCCCGCTGCTGCGGTCCGGCCGCACCGACGAGGCCCGGTCCCACCACCTCACCGGCTACCGCAAGGTCCGCGGCAGAACCGGCACACAGGAAGAGGTCGGGCTCCACCTGGAGTTCTGCGCCCTCTCCCGCAACGAGGGCCGGGGCCTGGAGATCCTCGCGGAGAACCGTTCCCTCTTCGAGGCGACCGCGGCCCCCCTCTCCCACCTCGGCTTCCTCAGCGGCGTCGAGGTCCTCCTCGCCCGCCTCACCGGAGCGGACCACGACGACACCGCCGTCGCGGGCCCTCCCGGCCGCACCTGGACCGCCGCCGGGCTCCTCGCCCACGTACGGACCGAGGCCGACGCCCTCGCCGCCGCCTTCGACGCCCGCAACGGCACGCCCGCCGTCGGCGACGCCCGCCGTGCCCGGCTCGACCGGCGCCCCCTGCTCGACGAGCCGCTGCCGCTCGGCCTGCGCGCCGTCACGAGCGGTCTCGCCCCGGTCGCCGCGCGCGCCGCCTCCGTTGAGATCCCCGAGGACTTCGGCACGCTCGTGCGGGAGGCCCGCCGCCTGGCGCGCGAAGGGAACCCCGGCCAGGACCGCCTCTGGAAGAAGATCGGCGAACGCCTCGCCGAGGACCCCGCCGTCGCCGGGGACGAGACCGGTCCGGTGGAACTGCTCCACGCCGAGATCGCCGAGCAGCGCGCCCACGACCTCTGGAGGGAGGGCCAGAGGGACGAGAGGGCCGCCGTCCTCGCGGACACGATCGAACGGTTCGAGCACCTCCGGATGCCCTGGCACGCGCTCTCCGGCCGCGCCCTCCTCCTCGTCGGCACGACGCCCCGGAGCACCGCCGACTCCGAGGGCGACTCGGCGGCCGACCTCGGTGCCGACTCCGCCGTCGGCGGGGCCCCCGCCGACTGGACCGAGGTCCGGGAAGCCCTCTCCGACCTGCTGAGCACAACCGAGAAGCTGCTCGTCGACGTTCCCCTCGACGGCGAGGCGCTCGGCGAGGGCGAGGCCGCGTACGGAGCCGACCTGCGCGTCGAACGCACCCTCGCCTATCTCGCCGTGCGCTTCTGCGCCACCTCCCTCGCCTACCGGGAACTCCTCGACGCACCGGGCCGGACCGGAGACGGCGGAGAGGAGGCCGCCGACGGGGCGGCCGTGCCCCCGGCGCCCGACGCCGAGGACCTCCCGCGGCGCTTCGAGGAGCACGCGACGGCGCTCCACGCCGAGGCGGAGCGGCTGGGACATCCGCACCAGGCCGCCAACGCCCACCAGTTCCGTGCGGAACTCGCCTGGCGGAGCGGTGACCTGACCGGCGCCGAGCGGGAGCTCCGTACCGCGCTGGAAATGATCGAAGCCGCCGGACGCCCCTGGCGCAGGCCGCGCCCGAGCGCCCTCCTCGCCCAGGTGCTGCTCGGCCGGGAAAGGCCGCAGGAGGCCGTGGAACTCCTCCACGGCGCCCTCGCCGACGCCGTCGCCCACGACGACACGACCTTCGCGTACTCCTCGACGTACATGCTGCTCGGTCATGCCTCCACGCACCTCGGGGACCCCTCCGGTGCGGTCCGGCACCTCTCGGAGGCCGCGGCCCGATTCGACCAGGAAGGGGTGGCCCGGGGCGCCACGGAGGCCCGCCTCCAGCTGGCGGACGTCCTCTCCCGCTCCGGACAGCGGGCCGACGCCGTGGCCGTCCTCGAATCCGTGCTCGCCGACGAGGAGACCGCCGGACTCGACGAGCGCACCCTCGCCCAGGCCCGTCTGGATTTCGGCAGGGGACTGCGCGACCTGGAGGAGTACCTCCCGGCGGCCGAGCAGTTCCTGGCGCTCGCCGACACCGTCGCCGACTGGCCGGACCAGGACCGCCCGGTCCTCACCCTGGTCGCCGCCGAGGCGGCCACGGCCCTGGCCCTGGCCGACCGCTGGGACGCCGCCACCACGGTGTACGAACGGGCTGTCGCCGCCCACGCCGAGGCCCCGAACCCGCCGCAGATCGTCCTGATGATGCGTGAGTTCGCCCGGCTGACGGTGCTGGCCCACGAGGCCGAGGGAGTGGACACGGCGCTCGGACACCTGGCGCGGGCCGACGCGGTGCTCGCGGCCGTGCCCGACGCCGACGGCTTCGCCGACTGGTTCGAGCGCGGCGAAGTCCACTACAGGCGCGCCCGCGTGCTGTCGGTGGCCGAGCGTTTCGAGGAGGCCCTGCCCGAGGCGGAGGCCGCCGTCGCCGCGCACGAGGAGGGCGGCGCGGACGGTGAGCTGCCCCGCGCCGAAGCGGTCCGCCTGGCCGCTCTGATCGAGGGCAACGGTCTGGAGCGCGTCGACGCGGCCGTCGTCCGGCTCACCGAGGCGGCGGCCCGCTGCCGCGGGACGGGCCACGAGGAGGCGGCCGACGTCCTGGACACCCTGTGCCGTCAGTTCCGCGCGCGCTGAGACGCCCCGGACGACGGGTGGCCCGGGCGACCGGCACCACAGGGCCCCCGCCGTCCGGCTCGGCCCTCCCCACCGCTTCTCCGGGGCGGTGGGGAGGCGATGGGGAATGGATCGGGGCGGGAGGGGCAGGCGGAGCTCAGGGCGGAACGCGTTCCGCTCCGTACGGACGAACGGAAAGGGAGGACGGCGGCGGCACGGGCCGTCCTTCGACTACCGGAGGAGTTGTTTCGTGTGACTGAGCACCTGTGGAACTACCAGCCGACCGCCGGCCATCTGGCCGGTACCGATCTGAGCGGCTACAAGGTCGAGGCGCTCGACGGTGGCATCGGCAAGGTGGACAAGCACTCCGACGAGGTGGACGACGCCTATCTCGTCGTGGACACCGGACCCTGGATCTTCGGCAGGGAGGTCCTCCTCCCCGCGAGCACCGTGGTCCGGATCGATCCGGACGACCGGAGGATCTTCGTCGACCGGACCAAGGCGCAGATCAAGGACGCTCCCGAGTTCCACCGCGAGAAGCACCTCGGCGAGCCCGGCTACCGCGACGAGCTGACCGCGTACTACGGACTGGGCGGCCCCTTCGGCGGTCGCCTCCTCTGAGGCACCGCGCCGCATCCCAGGCCTCGGGAGCTGTTTCCGAGGCACGGGCCACCACGTCCGTAGCCGCGCGGCACCCGTGTGGCACCGCGCCCTCCTCCGGCCTCGCCGCGAGGAGGCCGCGCGTCAGGGAGGCCCCGGACTCGTCGAGTCCGAGGCCTCCCGCCCGCGCCGACCACACCGACCCTGTCTGCGCCGACCCCGCCCTTCGCGCCGCCCCCTCCGCGCCGCCGCCCGCCGCCGATGGGATGCCCCCGTCACTGGGGAGGCGGAACCCTTGTCACTGGGAAGGCGGAACCCTCGCCGGACCGCCGATCCGGCCCTCCGGTTCGGCAGAGACCTTCTTCGTGACCACTCCGTTCCTGGTGGCCGCCGCGTGCAGCGCCCGGAGGGCGACCAGGAGCACACCGATGTCGTCCAGATAGACCGGGTCGGGGATCAGGTCGACCGGCGAGACCGTGTAGACGACCGCCGCGTAGAACAGCGCCTTGTTCCGCAGCGGGACACCCGCGGCCAGCAGCAGCTTGCGGGCCCGGAAGACCCGTACCAGCAGAACGGCCGCCACCCCCGCCCCGACGAGTGCGAGAACCAGCCCCGCGACGAGCCAGAGATCCTTCTCCATACCGCTCTCCTGCCCCTGACGTTTCCGGTACCTACCGAGCCCCGCGGCCTGCGGCTTCGCCCGTACTCCTGGCCTTCGGAGGGTACGGCCCCGAGCGCGTGACCGCGAAGCCCGGCGGCCCGGCGGACGGTGGGCGCACCCCGTCCCGCCGACCTCGTGGGCATGTTCCGGGGAGGCGGGGGTAGGCGAAGGCCTCACGGGACAACGCCTGCCACAGACGAGAGAAGGTCATCAAAGTGCCGACCGCGGTGACGACGGACACGAGGGCCGGAAGCGAGACGGGTACGGAGGACCTTCCCGTACTCGACTCCCCCCGCAAGGTCGCTCCCAAGGACGCGCGCGAGTTGTCGAAGCTGTTCTTCGACAGACTGACCGTCCTGGAGGAGGGGACACACGAGTACCAGTACGCGCGCAACACACTGATCGAGATGAACACCTCGCTCGTCCGCTACGCGGCGGGCCGGTTCCGGGGTGCCCGCGGCGACGAGATGGAGGACATCGTCCAGGTCGGCACCATCGGGCTGATCAAGGCGATCGACCGCTTCGACCTCGCCCGGGGGGTCGAGTTCACCAGTTTCGCCGTCCCCTACATCGTCGGTGAGATCAAACGGTTCTTCCGCGACACGTCCTGGGCCGTCCACGTACCGCGCCGACTCCAGGAGGCCCGGGTGGAGCTGGCCAAGGCGACCGAGGAGCTGAGCTCCCGGCTCGGGCACGCGCCGACGGTGGCGGAGCTGGCGAGCCTGATGGACCTCTCCGAGGGCGAGGTGATCGAGGCGCGGATCGCCGCCAACGGATACAACTCCACCTCGCTCGACGCCTCCCTCGGCGGCGAGGGCGAGGACGACACCGCTCCGCTCGCCGAGTTCATCGGGAGGGAGGACCCGGCGCTCGAACTCTTCGAGGACTTCCACACGCTCGCGCCGCTCCTCGACCGGCTCGACGAGCGCAGCCGCCGGATCCTGCACCTGCGCTTCGTCGAGGAACTGACGCAGTCACGGATCGGCGATGAACTCGGCATCTCCCAGATGCACGTGTCCCGACTGCTCTCCCGGGCCCTGGAGCGTCTGCGCGGCGGGATGCTCGACGAGTCGTAGGCCCCCGGCCGGGCGACCCGGGGCCGACAGGACGCCTTCGACGGAGCGGCTCCACCGGTGACGTACCGGTGGAGCCGCTCCGTGTGCGGTGGGATCCGGGCGGGGGCGATCCGCACGGGCGGTGCGGCGGCCGGTGCGTCCTCGGCGGTGCGACTCAGGCCCGGAGCGCCAGGACTCCGTCGAGTTCGGCCGCGTAGAGCAGGGCGGGGTCGATGCCCATGCCGGTGAAGTGCCCGGCGAGTTCCAGGGACAGGACGCCGTGCAGACGGGTCCAGAGGATCAGGAAGCGGTGGAGTGTGCCGGGCGGGGCGGGGTGGCCCGCCGTCCATTCGCGGTGCTCCTCCAGATGGGCCCGGAGGGCCTCGGCGGCGGGTCCGTCGCCGGGAGTCCCGTCCTCGGGGAGCGCGGCGCACGCGTCGAGGAGGGTCGTCATGATCTCGGCCGATACGGCGGTGATGTCCGCGGGCGCGTGGTAGCCGGGGACGGGGGTGCCGTAGACGAGGAAGTACCGCTGGGGGTCCTTCAGGGCCCAGTCGCGCAGGGCGTGCGCGAGACCGGAGAGGCCGGCGCCGTCTCCTCGGCACCGCCGCCCCCGCCGGGGCCACCGGCTCCGCCGCCCCGCGTCCGGACCGCCCCCTCACCTGCCGGGGCCAGGGAGTCGACCCCGGGGCTCTGGTCCGGCACCGGGCGGAGACCGTCATCGACGCCCCGCTGTCCGTCATCTGGAAGCTTCAGACGGACGTGGAGAGCTGGCCTGCCTGGCAGCGGCCCGTCACATCCGTGGAGCGCCTGGGCCACGGCCCCCTCCGCCCCGGTGCGGCCTTCCGGTGGACGATGCCGATCCCTCCGAACCCGGCGACCCCCGCCACGCGTCTGGACATCACCTCGACCGTCCGGCAGATCGAGCGGCGGGCCTGCGTCCGCTGGACCGGACCCGCGACCGGAGAGGGGCTCCTCATCCACGGCGTCCACGTCTGGACGTTCACGCCGGTCCGGGGAGGCGTCCGGGTGAGCACCGAGGAGACCCACACCGGCGCCCAGGTCGAGGCGAACGTCCCCTTCGCGACGGCGCTGCTGCGCGAGGGCCTCGAAGCCTGGCTGCGCGACCTGAAGACCGCGGCCGAAGCCCGCGCGCCCCACCACGACACGCGCTGAGGACACTTCGCTCCTCCGCCTTCGGCCGGAGGGGCTCACCGGGGCGGGTGCGACCCGTGGTCGCCGAAGGTGTGGCGGAGGTTCGGCGGGAGTCGTTCCTGGGTCGTACGGACCACCGGTCTTCTGAGCGCGGGGGCGGCACAGGCCCGTCAGCGCGGAGCTGCGTCGATCAGGCGTTCCATCGCCGGAGCCGTCTTGAGGGCCGAGCCGGTGAGGATGACGACCGTGACCTGGCCCGGTTCGATCACGCCCCGCCGGGCGAAGCCGGTGACGGCGGCGGCTGCCGTGGCGCTGGTGGGTTCCGCGTACAGGCCCTTGCGGGACAGGCCCAGGACGGCCTTCCCGATGGACAGCTCCGGGACCGCGAGCATGTCGCCGCCCGAGGCGCGGATCGCGCGCAGCACTTCCGGGAGGCGTACGGGATGACGGATCGCGGTGCCCTCGGCGATCGTCGGGGCCGTGTCGACGGGGACCTCCGTCTCGGCCCCGGCGCGGAAGGACGCGTACAGCGGGGCGCAGTGGGCCGGTTGGGCCACCAGCAGGCGCGGCAGCCGGTCGATGCGGCCCGCCGCGAGGAGTTCCCCGAAGCCGATCGCGCAGCCGAGGACCGTGCTGCCCGCGCCGGCGACGGTGACCACGTTGTCGGGGGCGCGGAAGCCGAGGTCCTCCCAGATCTCGTAGGCGAGGGTCTTGGTGCCCTGGAGGAAGTACGGGTGCCAGTTGTGGCCCGCGTAGACCGCACCGGCCTCGGCACGGCGCACGGCCTCGGCCGCGGTGGCGTCGCGGTCGCCGGGGACGCACTCGATGTCCGCGCCGTACGCCCGGGTCTGGAGGATCTTGGCGGGCGAGGTGTGCTCGGGGACGAGGACCCGGGCACGGATGCCCGCGGCGGCGCAGTACGCGGCGATCGACGAGCCGCCGTTGCCCGAGCTGTCCTCGATGATCTCGGTGACACCGTGATGGGCGAGGTAGGAGACCAGCAGACTGGCACCGCGGTCCTTGAAGCTCCCGGTCGGGTTGGTCCACTCCGTCTTGTACGAGACGGGCACGCCGTCCCATTCGCCCTCCAGGAGCGGGGTGTTGCCCTCTCCCAGCGTGACGGGGGTCAACGGCGGAGGGAAGGCGGCGCGATAGCGCCAGAGCGAGCGGCGGGAGGTGTCCACGTCGGCGGGGGCGAGGCCGGGGAGCGGGGTGACGGTCAGCGGTGCCCCGTCGTCGCCGCGCCAGCGGTGCGGGTCGGTGAGGGGGTAGGTGCGGCCGGAGCGCTCGTCGAGGTAGGCGGGGGCGGCGGGGCGGGCGGTCGTCATGGGCGACAGGTTTCCAGAGGGGGAGGAGCTGTCAAGGGGATCTCATCGCCGACAGCCCGTGTCGAGGATGGGAGCGGCCCGAGCTCCGAGCGGGTGAGACCGGGTGCCTCGGTGTCGGGTCGTACCCGTCGTGACGAGCGGGATCGTCGACCGGATCGCCACCCCTTCACCGTACCGCCGTGATCCGTCCCCTGGGCCCGTACGTACGGCGGTGCCGACCGTGGGGGACCGCCCGCCGTTCGCGCGGCGGCGAAGGGCGGGCGGTGGAGGGCGGGCGGTGGAGGAGGCGCGGTGACGGGGATGCGGTGACAGGGGTGTGATGACCGGGGGTGCGGTGGGGGTGCTGGGGGTCAGCCCGTGGTGGTCGCGGCGATGGTGGCGGTGAGGTGGTCGTCCTCCAGCCAGTTGTTGTAGACGAAGCTCGCCCAGTGGCCGGTGGTGGTGTCGGTGATCTTGATGTTGCCGAGGTACCAGCCGGATGCGCTTCCGGAGTTGTCGGACTCGACGTACACGGACTGCAGCGTGCCGAACTCGGCGAGCGGGAGCGTGAAGTTGCTGGTGGTGTCCTGCTCGAAGTCGTTGTCCGAGCTGTCGAGCAGATGGCGCCCGCTGTCGCCGAGGGCGCCCTTGACGGTCAGGTAGATGTTCGAGTTGGTTCCCGCGTTGTGGACGTCGCCGGTGTACACCGCCACCTGGTAGGAGGCGGCCCTGCCCTGGGCCGGCATACAGGCGGTGACGTCGTTGTTGATCCAGCCGTTGTAGTCGAACTCGTACTTCTTGCCGGTCGCGTTGTCCGTGACGTTCACCGTGGTGACGTACATCTCCGAGGCGGACTCGCCGCCCTGGTGCCACATCTGGAGGTAGTTCAGGTCGCCGACGCCGGCGACCCCGGCCAGGGTGAACTCGTAGCTGCCGCCCTCCTCGAAGTCGTTCGCGGCGGTGTTGAGCTTCTGCTGGTCGGTGCTCTGCCCGTCGACCCCGCCGAGCTTGATGTACACATCGGCGTTGGTGCCCGCCCCTTCGACGGTGCCGATCGTGACGGTGACGCTGTATCCGGACATGGGTGTCCCCCGGTGCTGGTGATCGTGTGGGTGAGGTGTGCGATCGGTGAACTGCTTGATCGCGGACGGAATTGAAGCAGTCGCGCAGATCGGCAACAAGGGACCGTGACGCCCCTGCTGTGACGGTTGTAGTGCTGAGGGGCGCGTGGTGTGTGTGGTGCTCATGAGGTGTCCGGGATTGCCGCTTGACGGGGGTGGTGATTCCCGGGCTTGCCAGGAGCACGTGTGGGCCCGGGGGGCCGCGCCGAAGGCCCTCCGTCGTGATCCGGCCGATCCGGTTGCCGAGATCGTCCGGATTCCCGCTGCCCCGCACGGACGATCACGTGGTGGCAGAGTGCGGTTGTTCGACTCCGGAACGTGTTCGTGAGTCTTCAGGCCAAATGCCCGACGGCACATGCCCGATGCCATATGCCCGGCACCCTGTGTCCCGGCCCGGACGGCCGTGGGTGCGTCCGTGGCTGCCGCCGTACGAAGGAGAGTCGGGTGAACGTCCCAGTGGCGGAGGGGGTGAGGGCCGGGGGTCCGGGTCCTTCGGTGGGGATTCGCGGGTCCTGGTGGGCCTTCGGGCCCGCCCGGACGCGGGTCGGACGTCCCCTTCTCGCCGGAGCGGCCGGGTCGCCGCGCGGAACGCTTGACCGCCCACCGGTCCGCTGGCGAGGGTGAGGTCAATTGGTCTACACCAGTTGGCGCGGCGGATCGCGGCGCATCTCTCATTCCACTCGGACCGTCCGGCACGTACCGCCGGTGATGGGAAGGAACCACCGTGGCAGGCATCGTCTTCGACAACGTGTCGCTGACCTACCCGGGGGCCGACGCGCCCACCGTCAAGAACCTCGACCTCGACATCGGTGACGGCGAGTTCCTCGTCCTGGTCGGTCCGTCCGGCTGTGGTAAGTCGACCACGCTGCGGATGCTGGCCGGCCTGGAGGACGTCTCCGAGGGCGAGATCCGGATCGGCGGCCGCGACGTCACGGACCTCCCGCCCAAGGACCGGGACATCTCCATGGTGTTCCAGAACTACGCGCTCTACCCGCACATGACGGTCGCCCAGAACATGGGCTTCGCCCTGAAGATCGCCAAGGTGGACAAGGAGGAGGTCGAGCGGCGCGTCCAGGAGGCGGCCCGCATCCTCGACCTCAGCGAGTACCTCCAGCGCAAGCCGAAGGCGCTCTCGGGCGGTCAGCGGCAGCGCGTGGCCATGGGCCGCGCGATCGTCCGCGAGCCGCAGGTCTTCCTCATGGACGAGCCGCTGTCCAACCTCGACGCCAAGCTGCGCGTACAGACACGCGCCGAGATCGCCGCCCTCCAGCGTCGGCTGGGTACGACGACGGTGTACGTCACCCACGACCAGGTGGAGGCGATGACCATGGGCGACCGGGTGGCCGTGCTCAAGGACGGTGTGCTCCAGCAGTGCGACCCGCCGCGCACGATGTACGACGAGCCGGCCAACGTCTTCGTCGCCGGGTTCATCGGCTCTCCCGCGATGAACCTCTTCACCCTGCCGCTGACCGACGAGGGCATCCACTTCGGCGGCAGCCTCATCAGGATCAGCGACGCGGCCCGGAAGGCGGCGGGCGCCGACAAGGTCACCCTGGGCATCCGCCCCGAGCACCTCGACTTCCACGCCAAGCACAGCGACAAGGGCCTGCCGGTCACGTTCTACACGGTCGAGGAACTCGGCTCGGAGGGCTTCGCGTACGGCCGACTGGATCTGGGCGACGGGCAGGACGCCCCCATGACCGTGCGGACGTTCGGCCGCGAGGAGGGCCTGCGGGGACAGACGGTGCGGGTGATCCCCCGGGAGGACGAGATCCATCTGTTCTCCGCGGTCACCGGTGAGCGACTGCCCTCCTAGCGACCGGCCGTTCGCCATGACCGGCCCTTCGCTACGACCCGGCCGGTCGTCGGGAGTTGGTCGGGAGAGCGGTCGGTGGTAGGGAACCGGTCGGGAGAGTCGGGCGGAGGCCCGGGAGCGGCACCGTCGCTCCCGGGCCTCCCCGCGCGTTCACGGGGCGGGGCTTCGGGTGTGCTGCGGGGACGAAGCCGGGGGCCGCGCGCCCGCTGTGCCCGGCCGGGACGACGTGAGGCCGGGCCTCGTCCGGTCCACCGGGACGGCACGGGGGCCGGGACGCGCCCCGAGCGCGTCCCGGCCCCCCGTGGCCGTTCGTCCGGGGTCAGATGCCGAAGGCCACCGCCGCCGCTCCGACCAGGCCCGCGTCCGTGCCGGCCTGCGCCGGGACCACCCGCAGCTCACGGGTGAAGGAGAGGGTCGCGTACCTCTTCAGCTCGGCCCGTACCGGCTCGAAGAGCAGATCGCCCGAGGCGGCGACCCCGCCGCCGATCACGACGACCTCCAGCTCGACCAGCGCGGCCGTCGCGGCGACCGAGGCGGCCACCGCGCGGGCGGCCCGGGCGAAGGCGGCGAGGGGGACGGGCTCGCCCCGGCGGGCGGCGTCGGCGACCGTACGGGCCGTCACGTCCTCCCCGGCGGGCGGGTTCCAGCCCCGCGCGAGCGCGTACCGCACGATGCTGGGGCCGCTGGCCAGGCGCTCCACGCAGCCCCGGCCGCCGCACGGGCAGGGTTCGCCGTCCAGGTCGACGCTGAGGTGCCCGATGTGCCCCGCGTTCCCGCTGCGGCCCGTGTACAGCTTGCCGTCGAGGACGAGCCCGCCGCCGACGCCGGTGGAGACCACCATGCAGAGGGCGTGGGTACGGCCACGGGCCGCGCCGTTCCAGAACTCGGCGGCGGCGATTGCGGGGCCGTCTCCGATCAGCCGGACCGCGAGCCCCTGTCCGCCACCGTCCGTACGGAGGAGGTCACGAAGCCGGTCGACGAGGGGGAAGGCGCGCCAGCCGGGGATGTTGACCGGGCTGACGGTCCCGGCGACGGTGTCGACCGGGCCCGCGCAGCCCACCCCCAGGGCGTGGACGCGCGCCCAGTCCGGATGGGCGCGCAACTCGGCGAGGACGAGACCCACCTGACGCATCAGGGCGTCGGCGCCCTCGGTGGCGGGGGTCGGAACCTGGACGCGTGTCACCAGGGAGCCGCCGGTGTCGACCAGGGCGCCCGCGATCTTGGTGCCGCCGATGTCGATCGCGGCGACGACCGCGTCGGCGGGAGCCGGGGGAGCGGAGTGGGGCTCGGTGGTGGCGAAAGGGGAGGCGGGGTGGGGTTCGAGGATGGTCACCGGGGGAGCGGCGGCGCGCCCGGCCGTGGGGGGCCGGGAAGCGGAATGGTCCTCGGAGGCGGTGGCAGTGGCGGTGGCGGGACGGGGGGTGAGGGGCATGTGCTGGTACTCGCTCGCTGGGGTCGGGGACATGGGGGTGTCGGGTGGTGAAGTCGCGCGAGGGCGGGAGGGGGTGGGCCCCCGCGCGGGCCGGGCGCGTCACACGAGGGGCAGCCCCGCGTCACACGAGGGGCTGCCGGGCCGGACGGTCACCGGGTGTCGGGTGAGGAAGCGGAGGTCCGGGGTGCGGGACGCGGACCCTCGGCGGGGGCCGGTACGTCCGGCGGGGGCGGGCCGCAGCTCTCCCGTACCTCCAGTCGCGGCGGCGGGTCCTGGAGGCGGCGCGGCTCGGCGCCGGCCAGGAGGTGCAGTACCTCGGCCGCCGCCCGGCGGCCGAACGAGCCCGGTTCCCGGGTGAGGGCGCTGAGCCGGGGATGGAAGGTGCGGCAGACCGCCGAGTCCTCCCAGGACACGAGGGAGACGTCCTCCGGAATCCGCAGGCCCCGCTCGGTGGCGACGCCCGCCGCCGTCACCGCCATGACCTCGTTGTGACAGATGAGGGCCGTGGGCCTCAGGGGTGCCCCGAGGAGGCGACGGGCCGCCTTGATCCCCTGCCGGTCGGAGAAGTCGGTGGTCACCGAGACGATGTGGTCGAGCTGGAGGCGGCGGGCGGCCGAGCGCAGGGCGGCGATCCGGCGGGCGGTGTGGGCGAATCCGGGGGGACCGGCCATGTGGGCGATCCGCCGGTGCCCGAGCTCGTGCAGATGGTGGACGATCAGGTCCATCGCCCCGGCGTCGTCCGCCCAGATGGTGGAGAGCCCGCCGCGCCGCCGCTTCGGGGTGCCGGTCTCGGGCGCGCCGGTGTCCGCGCCCTCCAGGGCGCCGATGACCACGGCGGGCAGACCGAGCGCGGCGAGGGTCCGCAGGCGCGGGTCGCCGACCCTCGGGTCGACGACGATGACGCCGTCGACCCGGCGCTCCGCCCACCAGCGCCGGTAGAGCTCGCACTCCGCCTCGATGGTGTCGGTCATCTGGAAGACCAGGGCGTGGTCGTGCGGGGCGAGGGCCGTCTGGATGCCCGAGACGACCTGGAGGAAGAACGCCTCCACGCCGAGGCTCTCGGCGGGGCGGGCGAGGACGAGTCCGATCGCCCGGGAGCGGTCCCGGTCGGGGCCGGGGCCGGTCGCCGGGACCCGGCGGCCCAGACGCGCGGCGATGGAGACGATCCGGCGGCGGGTCTCGTCGGACACCCCGGGGCGGTCGTTGAGCGCGAAGGAGACCGCGGTCGGCGACACCCCGGCCTCCCGGGCGATCTCGTCGAGGGTGGGAGCGCGGGGCACGGGCGGGGTGGGGACGTCGTCCCAGGAGGGACGGCGGGCGGTGCCGGGGGGACGACGGCCGACCGGGTCCCGGGGCGCCGGGGGATACCTCCCGGGGCGATGCGGGCCCTCGTTCCCGTTCAGCTGCGCGCACATGTCCGCGGGAATCCCTTCAGGTCGTCGCTGCCGGCCTCAGTCAAACGCGCGGTGGGGATCCGCGTGTAGCGCCCAAAGGCCACAGGTTTAGAAACTTTAGTCCTCTTTAGTTCCGCTGACCTGCGATGTCGTCCTTCAGCGGCCTCCAACGCGCTTTGACCTAAAGCTGATTCGGATCCAAGGTGAGGGCAGCTCGACCCACCAGAGTTATCTGCAGCAAGGAGTCAGCCACTCATGTCCATTTCTCGCAGCGCCGCGATCCGGACAGCCGTCGGACTCGGAACGGCCCTCTGTGTCGCCACGGTCACCGCCTGTGGCGGAGGCTCGTCGAAGGCCGGATCGTCCAGCGACGGAAAGGTCGAGGGAACCATCAAGTTCCAGACCTGGAACTTGCGGGCGAACTTCAAGGACTACTTCGAGGGCGTCATCGCGGACTTCGAGAAGGAGCATCCGGGCGCGAAGGTCAAGTGGGTGGACCAGCCCGCCGACGGCTACCCCGACAAGCTGAGTGCCGATGCCTCCGCCGGTTCGCTGCCGGATGTGGTCAACCTCTCGCCGGACCTGGCGTATCCGCTGGCCAAAGCCGGTCTCCTGCTGAATCTGGACAAGGACGAGGTCGCCAAGAAGTACAAGCCCGAGTATCTGGAAGGGGCCTGGAAGGGCTTCGAGATGCCGGGCATGGACGGCACGTACTCCTTCCCCTGGTACCTGAACAGCGGCCCGCTCTTCTACAACAGGACGATGTTCGAGAAGGCCGGTGTCGACGCGGGTAAGCCGCCCAGGACCTTCGACGAGCTGTTCGCCGTGGCGGAACAGCTCGCGAAGAAGGGCGAGGCGACGCTCGGGCAGCCCCCGACCGTCGAGGACTTCGGCCGCTACGGCGTCGAGGCGATGGACAAGGAGGGAAAGCGGATAACGCTCAACAGTGACAAGGGCGTCGAACTCCTCACCAAGTTCAAGAAGTTGTACGACGACGGCGGACTGCACAAGCAGACCCTCACGCTGAAGGACGACTCGACGGGCACGAAGTTCCTCCAGCAGGAAATCGCCATGAACCCCGGCAGCGCCCACGACCTGGACAACTTCAAGAAGAACGCGCCGTCGCTCTACGAGAACATCGGAATCACCGAGGTCCCGACCAACACCGGCAAGCAGAACATGTACCTCCAGGGTCTGTCGGTGAACTCGCAGAGCGAGAACACCGCCACGGCCGTCGCGTTCGCGCACTTCCTCACCAACGCGAAGAACCAGGAGGCGTTCGGTCACCAGGTCGCGGTCTTCCCGTCGACGAAGGGCTCGCTGGACAAGGAGTACTGGACGAAGGCGGACGGCACCGAGGAGGGCAAGATCCGGGTCGCGTCGGCCAAGATGCTGCCGACCGCGGTGAACTACACGCCGGTCCTGTTCAGCGACGAGATGAAGACGATCCTGCGCAACGAGATCGCCAAGTGCTTCACGGGCAAGTCGAGCCCCAAGGCGGCCCTGGACAGCGCCGCCGACCAGATGAACAAGCTCCTCGAGCAGAACTGACCGGACGGTGAGCCCCGTGAGCACCACCCCCGCGCAGGACCGGGCCACCGGTTCCGCGCCCGCCACCCGGGACTCCGCCGCCCGCCGCCGCGCGACCTCGCGCGGCGGCGGGCGGGGGCGCCGCACCCATCAGCCGCTCAGCCCCTGGCTGTTCCTGGCTCCGGGACTGCTGATCACCCTGGCGTTCAACCTCTACCCGTTCTGCGCCACGGTGTGGAAGTCCCTCACCGACGCCCGGACCCTCACCGACGGCGAGTTCGTCGGCCTCGCCAACTTCCAGGCCCTCTTCGCCGACGAGCAGTTCTGGATCGCCCTGCGCAACAGCGCCCTCTACGTGGTCGTCGTCGTCCCGCTCCTCGTGCTGCTGCCGCTCCTGCTGGCCCTCCTCGTGCAGAAGCACATCCCCGGCATCGCGTTCTTCCGCTCGGCGTACTACACGCCCGTGGTGGCGTCCGTGGTGGTCGTTGCCCTGATGTGGGTGTGGATGCTGGACGACAGGGGCTTCATCAACGCGGCCCTGGAGATGATCGGCGTCGACCCGGTGCCGTTCCTCTCCAACCAGTGGCTGCTGCTGCTGAGTTCGATGATGCTGACGGTCTGGAAGGGCCTCGGCTACTACATGATCATCTACTTGGCGGCGCTGGCCAACGTGCCCCGCGAACTGCACGAGGCCGCCGAGGTGGACGGCGCAGGACCGATCCGCCGCTTCTGGTCCATCACGGTGCCCGCGGTCCGCTCGACCATGGTGCTGGTGGGCGCGCTGTCCGCGGTCTCGGCCTTCAAGGTCTTCTCCGAGGTCTTCATGATCGCCGGTCCCACCGGCGGTCCGGGAGGCCAGGACACCACCCTCGTGATGCTGATCCAGCGGGTCGGCACCGGCCTGCAGGGCCGTACCGGATACGCCTCGGCGATCTCGATCACCCTGTTCGTCCTGACGCTGATCCTCATGCTCTTCGTGCTGCGGGCCGACCGGAAGGACAAGGACTGATGGCCACCACCAGCGACATCCCGGCTCCCGCCCCCGCCCGGGAGACCGGCTCCTCCCCGAAGCCGAAGCCGAAGCCCCGGCGCCGTACCGGCCGACGTACCCCCACCTGGGTCCTGGTGGCCCGTTACGCGGTGCTCGTCCTGGTCCTGCTGATCATGATCGGCCCGTTCCTCTGGCAGCTGTCCACCTCGCTCAAGGGCGCCACCGAGGACATCTTCACCTCGCCGCCCCGGCTGCTGCCCGAGCACCCGACCTGGGACAACTACAAGGGCGTCGCCGACATCATCCCGGTGTGGGACTACATCCTGAACTCCCTCAAGGTCGCCGTCACCAACGTCCTGACCAACGTGATCGGCGCGGCCATGGCCGGATACGCGCTCGCCCGGCTCCGCTTCAAGGGGCGGGCCGCCGCCGCACTCGTCTTCGTCCTGGCGCTGCTGGTCCCCATGGAAGCGATCATGATCGCCCAGTTCGCGACCATGCGCACGTTCGACATCAACGACACCCTGGTCGCCGTGGTGCTGCCCGGCTGCATCGGCGCCATGAACGTCCTGCTGATGCGCAACGCCTTCAGCAACATCCCCTACGAGATCGAGGAAGCCGCGATCGTCGACGGGGCCAACGTCTGGCAGCGGTTCGTCAAGGTGGCGCTGCCCGCGGTCAAGGGCACCCTCGCCGTCGTCGCGATCTTCGCCTTCATGGGCGCCTGGGACGACTTCCTCTGGCCCCTCATCGTGCTCTCGGACTCCGAGAACTTCACACTCACCGTGGGACTGAACTTCCTGCACGGCACCTTCGCCAACAACCAGCGGGTCATCGCCGCGGGCACCATCATCGCCGTGGCCCCGCTGATCGTGATGTTCGCCTGCCTCCAGCGCTTCTTCTTCCGGGGCGTCGGCGAAGGCGCGGTCAAGGGCTGAGCCCCGCACACCCGCCCGCCGGCCCTCCGCATTCCCCAGGGAGACCCCTTGCCCACGCCCCGCTTCGGCGTCAACTACACCCCCAGCCAGAACTGGTTCCACCACTGGCTCGACTACGACCCCGGTGCCGTCCGCGCGGACCTGGAGTCCATCGCCGCCCTCGGCCTCGACCACATCCGGGTCTTCCCCCTCTGGCCGTACTTCCAGCCCAACCGGACCCTGATCCGGTCGCGCGCCGTCGACCACCTCCTCGACATGGTCGACACGGCCGGTGAACTGGGCCTGGACGTCAACGTCGACGGCCTCCAGGGGCACCTGTCCAGCTTCGACTTCCTGCCGGCCTGGACCCGCACCTGGCACCGCCGCAACCTCTTCACCGACCCGGACGTCGTCGACGGCCAGGCCGCCTACCTGCGCACCCTCGCAGGGGCCCTCGCCGACCGGCCCAACTTCCTCGGGATGACCGTCGGCAACGAGATCAACCAGTTCTCCGCCGACCCCCACCCCGACCCCGACCGGGCCACCCCCGGACAGGTGGACGCCTGGCTGACCCGGATGCTCGCCGCCTGCGAGGAAGGCGCGCCCGGACTGCCCCACCTGCACGCCGAGTACGACGCCACCTGGTACCAGGACGACATGCCCTTCACTCCGGACCACGCCGCCCGGCACGGAGCCATGACCGCCGTGCACTCCTGGGTGTTCAACGGCACCGCGCAGCTCCACGGCCGCGTCTCGGTCCCCACCGAGCACCACGCCGCCTATCTGGTGGAACTCTCCAAGGCGTGGGCCCGCGACCCCCGGCGGCCGGTATGGCTCCAGGAAGTGGGCGCGCCCGCCCCCCTGGTGCCGCCGGAGCACGCCGCCGCCTTCACCGACGCCACCCTGCGCAACGCGCTGGACTGCCCGGACCTGTGGGGCGTCACCTGGTGGTGCTCCCACGACGTCTCCCGCTCCCTCGCCGACTTCCCCGAGCTGGAGTACGGACTCGGTCTCCTCACCGACGCCCGCGAGCCCAAGGACACCGCGCACGTGCTCGCGGCCCACGCCCGCCGGTACGCCGAGGGCGGCCCCGTCGCTCCGCCCGCGCCGCGTACCACCGCCCTGGTCGTCGACGCGGGGGACGGCCCGAGCATGCCCACCCGGTCGGTGTGCGCTCCCGGCGGCGCGTTCTACGAGGCGTACTTCCGGCTCGTCGCCGACGGCGTCCGGCCCACGGCGGTCCTGGCCCCGCTGGCGGACGACTCCGCCCATCTGGCGGCCCGTGGCATCACGGAGGTGGTCACCGTCGAGCAGGTCCACTGACAGCCGGGCCCGCCGGGGCCCGCTCCCGCCGGGGCCCGCTCCCGCCGGGGCCCGCTCCCGACGGGCCCGGGCCCGCCGAGGGCCGCTCCCGCTGAGGATCCGGCACTCGCCCTCACCGCCACCTCTCACCACCACCCCCTCACCGCCACTCCCGCACCACCCGCTCCGAAGGAGACCCTCATGCACGACGACCGCGGACTCGTGGAGGCCCGCCTCAAGCGCGTCCTGGACGAGCGCGTCCGACCCGCCGTCCACCCCGTATCGGTGCCGATGCGGATCGCCGTCTGGGAAGCCCCCGGCGAGCCCGTCCCCGTGGCGGAGGGCCTCGCCGCCGTTCCGGGGCCCGCCGCGGTGGGCGACCGGTGGGGCAGGCCGTGGGGCACCAGCTGGTTCACGGTGACCGGCACCGTACCGGCCGAGTGGACGGGGCGCACGGTCGAGGCGATCCTCGACCTCGGCTTCGACGAGAACATGACCGGCTTCCAGTGCGAGGGCCTCGTCTACACGCCCAACGGAACCCCTGTGAAGGGCCTCAACCCCCGTAACCACTGGGTGAGGGTCGCCGCCTCCGCCGAGGGCGGCGAAGAGGTCGAGTACCGCGTCGAAGCCGCGTCCAACCCGGTCCTCCTGGACTACCACCCCTTCCTGCCCACCCGCCTCGGCGACATCGAGACCTCCCACAGTGACCCGCTGTACCGGCTGGCACGGATGGACCTCGCCGTCTTCGACGAGACCGTGTGGCAGCTGGTGATGGACCTGGAGGTGCTCGGCGAGCTGATGGCCGAGCTTCCGGTGGAATCCGCACGCCGCTACGAGATCGTGCGGGCCGTCGACCGGGCGCTGGACGCGGTCGACCTCCAGGACGTCAACGCGACCGCCGGAAAGGCGCGTTCGCTCCTCGAAGAGGTGCTGTCCTCGCCTGCCGAACCGTCCGCCCACCGGGTCTCCGCCGTCGGACACGCCCACATCGACTCGGCCTGGCTGTGGCCGCTGCGCGAGACGGTCCGCAAGGTGGCGCGCACGACGTCGAACATGACGGCGCTCCTGGAGGAGGAGCCGGACTTCGTGTTCGCCATGTCCCAGGCCCAGCAGTGGGCGTGGATCAAGGAGCACCGGCCCGAGGTGTGGACCAAGGTGGTCGCGGCGTTCCACGACGGCCGCTTCGTGCCGACCGGCGGCATGTGGGTCGAGGCCGACACGAACATGCCGGGCTCCGAGGCGATGGCCCGTCAGTTCGTGCACGGCAAGCGGTTCTTCATCGACGAGTTCGGGGTGGACAACGAGGAGGCGTGGCTGCCGGACACCTTCGGGTTCGCCGCCGGGCTTCCGCAGATCATCAAGGCCGCCGGTTCCAAGTGGCTGCTGACCCAGAAGATCTCCTGGTCGCAGGTGAACAGGTTCCCGCACCACACCTTCCAGTGGGAGGGCATCGACGGCACCCGGATCTTCACCCATTTCCCGCCCGTCGACACGTACAACTGCGCGATGAAGGGCAGCGAGATCGCGCACGCGGCGAAGAACTTCAAGGACAAGGGCGTCGCCCGGCACTCGCTGGCCCCCACCGGCTGGGGTGACGGCGGTGGCGGCACCACCCGCGAGATGGTCGCCAAGGCGGCCCGGCTGCGCGACCTGGAGGGCTCGCCCCGGGTGACCTGGGAGACGCCCGTGGACTTCTTCGAGAAGGCGCAGGCCGAATACCCTGACCCGCCCGTGTGGGTGGGCGAGCTCTACCTGGAACTGCACCGCGCGACCCTCACCAGCCAGGCGGGCACCAAGCAGGGCAACCGGCGCAGCGAGCACCTGCTGAGGGAGGCCGAACTGTGGGCCGCCACGGCCTCGGTGCGGACCGGGTCCCCCTACCCGTACGAGGAACTGGACCGGATCTGGAAGACCGTGCTGCTCCACCAGTTCCACGACATCCTGCCGGGCTCCTCGATCGCCTGGGTGCACCGCGAGGCCGAAGCCACCTACCGCCGGATCGCGGGCGAGCTGACCGCGATCATCGAGGGCGCCCAGGACGCGCTCGCGGGTGAGGGCGGCACGCCGCTGCTCTTCAACGCGGCCCCGCACGCCTGGCACGGAGTCCCCGCGGGCGGCGCCCGCGTCCCCGTCCCGGCCGAGGGCGCGCGCCTCACCGAGATCGGCGACGGCTCGTACGTCCTGGACAACGGGCTGCTGCGGATCGTCGTGGACACCCGGGGCCTGGTCGTCTCGGCGTACGACCTCCGCGCGGGCCGGGAGGCGGTGGCGCCCGGCACCCCCGCCAACCTCCTCCAGATCCACCCCGACTTCCCCAACATGTGGGACGCCTGGGACGTGGACGCCTTCTACCGCAACACGGTCACCGACCTGACGGACGCCGACGAGGTCGGGCCCGACCCGGAGGCGACGGAGGACGGCACGGTGGCGGTCCGGATCACGCGGTCCTTCGGCGCGTCGAAGGCGGTGCAGGTGCTGTCACTGCGACCGGGCTCGCGCCGCCTCGACATCGACACCGAGGTCGACTGGCACGAGACGGAGAAGTTCCTGAAGCTCGCCTTCCCGCTGGACGTGCACGCCGAACGGTACGCCTCCGAGACCCAGTTCGGGCACTTCTACCGGGCCACCCACACCAACACCTCCTGGGACGCGGCCAAGTTCGAGGCGTGCAACCACCGCTTCGTGCACATGGAGGAGCCGGGCTGGGGCGTCGCCCTCGTCACCGACTCGACGTACGGGCACGACGTGACCCGCCAGGTCCGCGAGGACGGCGACGGCGGTACGACGACGACACTGCGCGCCTCGCTGCTGCGGGCCCCGCGCTTCCCCGACCCGGAGACCGACCAGGGCGTCCACCGCTTCCGCCACTCCCTGGTGCCGGGCGCGACGATCGAGGACGCGGTCCGCGAGGGCTACCGGGTGAACCTGCCGGGCCGCGAGACGACCGGCGCCGGTGAGGTGGCTCCGCTGCTGACCGTGGACGACGACGCGGTCGTCGTGACGGCCCTGAAGCTCGCCGACGACGGCAGCGGCGATGTGGTCGTGCGCTTCCACGAGGCTCGGGGAGGCCGGGCGAAGGCGGTCCTGACACCGGACTTCGACGCGGTCGACGTGGTGGCCACGGACCTCCTCGAACGCCCGCTGGAGGGCGCGGTCGCGGAGCCGGTGGACGGGGAAGTGCCCGTGGAACTGCGCCCGTTCGAGCTGCGCACGCTCCGGTTCCGCCGCGGCTGAACCCGAGCCGGGGGGGGGGGGGGGGGGGCGCCCCCCCCCCCCCCGCGGGCGCCCGCGCGGGGGCGGGCGCCCCCCGCCCGGCGGCGGGGGGGGGGCGGGGGGGCGGGGGGGGGGGGCGGGGGGGTGGGGGGGGGTTGGGGGGGGGGGTGGGGGGGGGCCCGGGGGGGGGGGGGGGGGGCCGCCCCCGGGCGGGGGGGGGGGGGGGGCCCCCCCCCCCCCCCCCCCCGGCGCACCTGCGCAAGGGGCCGCCCCCGACGTTCTCGGACGTCGGGGGCGGCCCCTTGCGCAGGTGCGGTCAGACGACCGGGACCGTGGCCCGGAAGACGTCACCGTCGCCCGTCACCGTCGTGCGCTCGCCCGCCGGGACGTACACCGACCGGCCCGGACCCAGGATTTCCACGTCCCCCGCGCCCGCGCCGACCCGCACGGACCCCTGCGTGCACAGCAGGACCTGCGCGGTCGGCGAGGTGAGGTCGTACGGGCCGCCGCCCGGGGCCACGGTGTGGAGGTCCAGCCGGAAGGCATCGGTGGCGGCGGCGTACTCCCGTGCTCCGTCCCGCCCGGCCGAGGGCCGCTGGACGGCCGGGGGAGTGGGCTCGAAGCGGACGACGCGCAGCAGTTCGGGGACGTCGACGTGCTTCGAGGTGAGGCCGCAGCGCAGGACGTTGTCCGAGTTGGCCATGATCTCCACGCCGAGCCCGTGCAGATAGGCGTGCGGGACTCCGGCGCCCAGGAACAGGGCCTCGCCGGGCAGGAGCCGGACGTGGTGGAGGAGCGCGGCGGCGATCACGCCCGGGTCGCCGGGGTGGTGACGGGCGATCCCGGCGAGATAGGCCCACTCTCCGCCCAGCCGTCCGGCCGCCGCGCTTGCCTCCTCGACCACCGGGGCCAGGACGCCGGAGCCGCCCTGGAGGATCGCGGTCAGTGCCTCGCGCAGGGCGTCCGGAGCCGGGTGTCCGCGCAGCAGCTCCACGTACGGCTCCAGGGCCTCCACCCCGAGCCCTTCGAGGAGCCGGGCCGCGTCGAGGGGCTCGCGGAAACCGCACAGGCCCTCGAAGGGCGTGAGCGCGCAGATCAGCTCCGGCTTGTCCGACGCGTCACGGTACGTGCGCTCCGGCGCGTCCACCGGCACCCCGGCCTCCTCCTCGGCGGCGTACCCCTCCCGGGCCCGGTCGAGGTCCGGGTGCACCTGGAGGGAGAGCGGCTCCTCGGCGGCCAGCAGCTTCAGGAGGAACGGCAGGCGCGGCCCGAACCGCGTCGCGACGCCGGGGCCCAGCTCGGTCTCCGGCGCGGCGGCTATCACGGCGTCGAGCGGTCCGCGCGGGGTCCGCGAGGGAGCCCCGGGGTGCGCGCCGATCCACATCTCCGCCTGTGGCTCGCCGGTCGGTTCCTCACCCAGGAGGGCGGGAAGGGCGGTGGGGGAGCCCCAGGCGTAGGGGCGCACGGTGTTGGTCAGACGGTCCATGGAACTGCTTGCTTCTCTCTGTGCTGCTCCGGGAGGGATACGGAAGGCATACGTGCTCCACCCTTCCCAACGAGATGACCAGGAACAATGGACCTTGGTCCCTCTCATGCTCCTTTATGGTGAAACACGGTCACTTCGGCAGCTGTCAGTGGCCGTCCCGACAGGTTCCCGCCCCTGAGCACCCGTGCCTTGAGCGGACGAGAGCACCGGTGGGAGAGCGCGTGCCGTGACAGGAACCGCGGGGCTCAGGGGGCCGTCCGCCGGGTGAGGCCGTCGAGGAGCAGGTCCAGGCCGAAGACGAACTCGTCGTCGGTGGCGACCGAGGTGAGGCTGTGGGCGGTGGCGGCGATGGCCGGGTGGACGGACGGGTCGAGCCGACGGTAGAAGTCGGCGAGTGGCGGCCCGTCGGGCTCGCGCTGCTGGACGGCGAAGCCGATGACGTAGTGGCCGACGGCGGTGAAGGCGCGGGCCGCGAGTCCCGGGGGCAGTCCCGCGCCCAGGAGCGCGGCGAGGACGCGTTCGCGCTGGACGAGCGCGTTGGGGCCCAGGGGGACGTGTGCGATGAGTGCGGGCAGCAGGTTCGGGTGGCGCAGCAGAGCGGCGCGCAGGCCGTGCCCCATGGCGGCGAGAACATCCTGCCAGCCGCCCGGCGGCGCGGGAGCGGTGGCGTGGCGCCCCCCCCCCCCCCCGCGGGGCCCCCCGCCGTCGGTATAAGCGCGCCGAGGGCGAAGTGGCGGGGCGGGGGGGGGGGGGGGGGCCCCGGGGCGGCGCGCCGGCGGGCCCCCTGGGCGGCGACAACACCCGCCCCGCCCCCGGGGGGGGGGGGGGGGGGGGCGCCGCCCCCCCCCGGGGGGGGGCCCACGACGAGAGTGATGATCTCGTCCTTGTTCGCGAAGTGCCGGTAGAGGGTGGCGGTGCTGGAGCCGAGGGTGTCGGCGAGCATGCGCAGCGAGAAGGCGTCCACCCCGTGCTCGTCGATCAGCCGCAGCGCCGTGGCGACGATGCGGGCGGCATCGAGGGCGGGGCGGCCCCGGCCCCGGCGGGCCGTGTCGGGGGCGGCGGGCCGGGCGAGCCACCAGGCGGGACTTCCGGGCGCGGGGGAGGGACCGCCGCTGGGTGCGGGGGTGGTCGTCATGCGGTGTCCTTGCCTCGCGGAGCCGGGGCCTGTGCGTGTTCGACGGGCGGGCCCCACGGTAGTGGGCCGCCCGGCGCCGGGAACACGCGGTGCGCTGCTCCCGGCGGTGTCGTTCAGACGGTGTGGCGGGGCGGGGCGAGCCGCTGGAGGGCGTCGAGGAGACCGTGGCCGGGGGCCGCGGCGGCGTCCGGCCGGAGGACGTGGCCGATGTAGCCGTCGGGACGGACCAGGACGAGGGTGTCGGTGGTGATGCCGTAGGCGCTCAGAAGGGCTTCTTCGTCCGGGGTGCGGGCCGTGACGGACTTCAGGAGGACGTGCCGGTGGAGCGCCGCGCCCGTGGTGGGCCACGGCAGGGCGGCGAGGGCCTCGGCGGCGCGGTGGCCGAAGGCGAGAGCGGTGAAGTGGGGGCCGCGGTAGAGGCCGAAGAGCCGGGCGCCGTCCGGGACGGGGGCGTCGGGGGCGCGGTCGCCGGGGCGCAGGGCGTCGGTGACCTGGCCTGCCAGGGGGGCGAGGGGGCCACCGAAGTAGGACAGGCCGAGCTGACGCTCGTCGTCGCCCCGCGACAGGGCGCGGACGGCGGGCCGCTTGAGCCCGGCGTACAGCTCGGTGGAGCGGCCGAGGACCTTCGCCGCGACCGGGCGACGCTCCCCCTCGTAGCTGTCGAGCAGGCTGTCGGGGGCGCCCGCCAGTACCTGCTGGAGCTTCCAGCCGAGGTTGTAGGCGTCCTGGACGCCGGTGTTGAGGCCTTGGGCTCCGGCGGGAGTGTGGACGTGCGCGGCGTCGCCGCAGATGAGCAGCCGTCCGCGCCGGTAGCGGCCGGCCAGGCGGATGTTGGGGCGGAAGACGGACGCCCAGGTCGGGCCGTGCAGTCGTAGCGAGCGCCCGGCCCGGCGGCGCAACAGGGCGGCCAGCGCTTCCTCGGAGAGGTCCACGGGCTCGTCCGGCCGGAGGGGGATCATCAGCTGGAACAGGTCGCCGGACGGCAGCGGACAGGCGGCCGTGGAGCGGCCACCGGTACGCGGCCAGACGTGCCAGCGGTCGCGGGAGAGCCCGTCGATCCGCGCGTCGGCGATGATCATCCGATCGGCCTCGTCGGTGGTCCCCTCGAAGGCGGCGCCGATCGACTTGCGGACCAGACTGGACCCGCCGTCCGCGCCGACGACATAGCGGGCGCGCAGCCGTCGGCCGTCAGCGGTCCTGACGGTGGCGGCATCGCCGTCCTGGACGCACCGCTCGACCGGGGTGCCGAATTCGATCACGGCGCCGTGTTCCACTGCCGCCCTGTGCAGCAGGGCGGTCGTCGCGTACTGGGGGAGGAGCAGGATCTCGGGGTACGGGGTGGCGGCGGCGGGGGCGGGGCGCTGCATCTGCCACGACTTGGTGAACGGGCCGATGTGCAGGCCCATCGGCGGGTAGGCGCCACCGGAGGCGCGGGCCGCGTCGATCACGCCGAGGTCGTCGAAGACTTCCAGGGTGCGCGGCTGCACGCCCTTGGCCCGCGACCCTTCGAACGTTCCGCGGTCGCGCTCCAGTACCCGGACGGCCAGGCCCCGCCGGGCGAGGTCCAGCGCGAGGGTGAGGCCGACGGGCCCGGCTCCGACGACGATCACGTCCGCGTCGTACGACGTGTGGTGCTGCTGCTTCTCGGTCACGCTGAATCCCCTTGTGTCCGTTGGCGATGGATCCGCTGCACTATTTACGGCGACACTGTAGCCGTAAATAGTTGGTGCCCGGATCCGCCCCAACGGCGGCCGTCGCGGAATCCCCCGCCCGACGGCGACGCGGCGACGTGTCGGTGGGGGCCGGTGGGGGCCGGTGTGGACGTGGCGCCCGGCGGAGCGCGCCGAGGCCTCGACCAGGGCCGACCGATCGAAACCGACGGCCGGGCCCGCAGCAGCCGGACGGCGCTGAATCCGGCCAACTTGGGTGTGGGAGAACGGAGTTTCCCTTCCCTTGGGCCCGACCCGGGAGCATCCCGCTACTTTTGCCTGACGCCAACGGACGGGGGGTCCCCATGCTGTCCTGGACCGAGGGAACGCTGTACGGCGCGGGCGGCGGACTGGTCGTCGAGGCCGTCGTGAGTTTCGGGAGACTGCACGCGTGGCAGCAGGCACGGCATGCCGCGAGGACGGCCTCCGAAGTGCTGCCGCGGCTCGGCGCGTACATCGACCCGCCCGCGGACCTCCTCGCCGCTCTCTTCCGTGTCGTGCTGGGGGGCGTCGCGGGCTGGCTGCTCCACGGGGAGCTGGCCGGAGTGTTCGCGGCCGTCGCGGTCGGAGCCTCGGCGCCCGCGGTGCTCGCCCAGATGGGAAGCGCCACCACCGTCACCGAGCCGCTCCAGATCGGGGCCGTTCCCGTCGCTCCGGCCACCGTCCCCGGGCCGCCGCGGCCCGGGCCGCAGGCGCCCGACCAGAGCCGGGGGGAGGCATCCCCGTGAGCCGAGCGGCGGTCCCCCCGCGCCTATGGACGTCCCTCACCGGCGGACACCGCGTCAGCCCCCGGCGTACGGCGGAACGCGGACGGGCCGGATACACCCTGTGGCAGCGCACCCGCGCGTCCTTCAGCGGTGTCGTCCTCCCTCCGCGTGCCGTCCCCGCCGCCGTCCCCGTTCCCCGGCAGGTACCCGTGCGACGCCGGGAAGCCGGTGACGGGACACCGGGCTGGTTCAGTCTGCCGCCCCTTCCCACGGTCGCCGCACTGACCGCCTCCGGGAGCGACACGGTCGTCCTGGAGACCACCGCCCCCGACGGCCGGACGACCTTCCTGCTGCGTCACCCCGCGGGTGACACGTCCGAGTACGGCCTCGAACTGGTCGTGCACGGCGGCGTCGACGCGGACCGGCCGCTCCTCGTCACCGTCTCCTACACCCGACAGGACGGACGCGAACGCGTCCTCCTCGTGCCCCTGATGCCGGCTCGCTTCGGGCCCGCGGCCTCCTACGTCCGCCTCAGCGGGTTCGGACCGGGCGCGGCATGGGCCGCCGTCGGCCCCGCACCCCTGCGGACGGACACCGACGTGACCACGGACACCGACTGGACCAGGGACACCGTCGTGGACTCCGTCCGCGCGGCACTGAACGAGACGACCCGTGACGCCTGGCGGCGCGTCAGCGAGCTCGTCGGTGACGACGTACGCGAAGCCATCGGCAGTGCGCTGGGATGACCTCCGAGGAAGAGACCTCCGACAGAGTGACCCCTGGCAGGGAGTCCTCCGACGAAGCGGCCTCCGCCAGGGCGGCCTCCGCCAGGGCGGCCTTCGCCAGGGCGGCCTCCGACGGGGAGCCGTCCCGCCGAGGCGGACGGCACCGCACCGCGCTCGAAGCGGTCCTCCGTGAGACGAGCCCTCAGGGCGCGATGCACGAGCTGCTCGGCGATCGGCAGTTGTGGTGGAAGTGCTGTAGCGAGGCGGCTCGCACCGATCCGTCCTGGCTGTTCTCGGACCACGCCGAGCAGCTGACCGCCTGGATCGAGGCGACGGCCCCGGACGGCCCGTCCGACAGGATGTCACCTGCCCTGCACACCTATCTGCTGGCCCGCGCCCTGAGCACACCGGAGGACCGGACAGCCGAACACGACGAGGAACTGACGCGCGTCCGAGGTGTGTGGGCGAGCAGTGGTCTGCTGTCCGCCGCCACCGCGCCCGGCCTCGCGCTGCCGTCCGGCCAGGGCCTGGACCACATGGGGGCCGACACCGCCGAGAGGCTGAACGCCCTCCTGGAGCGACTCCCGCGACTGCCGGTCGACGAGCGCGAACGCCGGCCCGCGTCGGACGGCATGGTGGTGGTCGCCGCCCTGCTGATGGCGGGTTGCGAGCCGCGCGGTCGGCCGTCGGTCCGCGTGCCGGTGGTGTTCGGGGAGACGGACCGCCACGACGACGATGAGGAACCCGGTACCACCGGTGTCCTGGAACTCCGTGAGTTCCCCGCCGGACCCCCGGGTCTCTACCCCGACCCCCGGTCCATGACCGGGCTGCGCAGCTCCGACGGCCAGTTCGCCACGGCCCTCGGCCGGGCCTGGGCAGCGGCGGGGCCCGGACGGGGCTCGCGCTGTGTCCTGTGGCGCCTCGTCTTCACGGACCGCCCCGTCCCTCCCACCCGGATCGAGGGCCCCTCCCTGGGAGCCGCCTTCGCCCTGAGCCTGCGGGAACTCCTGCGGCATCCACGGACGCGACGGCCCAGCGTGGCCTGGCTGCGCGGTGTCTTCTACGGCTTGCGCCCGCGCACCGCGGTCACGGGGGCGCTGGGCCACGGTGAGCGGCTCATCGGCGTCAGCGGAATGGAGAGCAAGCTGCTCGCCGCCCGCCGCAGAGGACTGCGTCTGGTCGCCCCCGCCGCGAACCGGCCGGAGGCCGCCCACGCGCCCGAACCCGCGGACGTGAAGTTCGCCGAGACCCTTCGGCAGGCCGACCGCTACGCCCGGCGCTTCCGTACCGCCCGCCTGTTCACCGCACTGGCTCTGCTCGCGGCGGCACTGACGTCCGGAGCGGTGGTGGAGCACCGGGCATCAGCGGCCAGGGAGCGGCTGGACACCGCCCACCGGCTGGCCGACGTGTCCGAGAGCCTGCTGCGGAGCGACGTGGGACTCGCCGGGCTGTTCGCGGAGCGGGCCTACCGGCAGCACGCTGATCCGCTGACCCGCCGGGCGCTGTTCCGCGCGGTCACGGCGAGCCCCCACTGGACCGCGAGCACGCGCGCGAGCGGAACCATCTCCGCGACAGCCGCCTCGGGGGACGGCAGACACGTCCTCGCGGGTACGAGGGACGGCCACGTGGAGCTGTGGACGCTCGACGGCGGACGGTTCGGCGGCCACCACAGGAGGCTGGGCCGCCTGGGCGGCGCGGTGGAGACGGTCGCGGCCGATACCGACGGCACCACCGTCGTCGCCACCGACCACCGTACGGTCACGGTGTGGGCGGACGGGAAGGGCGTCGCCGCGCCCGTGCTGCCGCACGGGCAGCCGCCCACGGCGATCGCGGTCTCCCCTTCGGGGCGCTTCGTCGCCGTCACCACGACGACCTCGGAGTACGGGCTCCCGCGCACGCTGTCGGTCCTCGACCGGGTGTCGGGGCGCACGGGACGCCTCGTGCTCGACGGCATGACATCGGATCCCGCGGGCCTCGCCTTCGATGGTGACACGGAACTGGTGACCGTCGAGTACGGCTACGGGACATGGAGCCGTATCTCCGTGAAGCGGCTCACCCGCACCGCCGGTGGCACCGTGGGCTTCGGCGTCCACAACTCGGCTGCCGCGCTCGCCTCGGACGGCAGCTACTTCACCTACAGCAACAAAGGTTCCCCGCTGCCGGTATGGCCGTCCCGGGGCAAGCCCCAGGTCGACAGCCCGGAGCTGGGCGCGGAGACGGAACCGGGCGCGCCGACGGCCCTGGCGGTGAGCCCCGGGGGAACCCATGTGGCCACGGCCATCGGCTCCACCCTCCGGGTGAGCCGGACGTACACTCCCGGCCGGAAGACGTACCCGCCGGGCAGGAAGCCGTCCAGGCCCCTGGTCCTCCCCGGGGCGGGACCGGTCGGCCCGGGCACCCTGGCCTTCGTGGGTTCCGGCGGCGACCGGCTCGTCTCCGCCGCCCGCGACGTGCTCACCCTGTGGGACCTGGAACAGCGATCCCGTATCGCGCGGGCCGTCGAAGTCCCGATCACCGGATCCTGCCTGGGCTGTGACGCGCCCCGGGTGTCGGTGTCGCCGGACGGGCGCGACGTGGCGGTCCTCGACAGTGAGGGAACCGGGCTGTCCACCCTGAGGCTCGGTGCCGCCGCGACGGAGCGGCAGCGTAGTCTGCCCGCCGTCCTGAACCTTCCCGGGCTCGCGGAACTGCTGTGGCGGCCCGACAGCGAGCGCCTGTTCGTCGTGGCGCCCGACGGCAGCGCACAGATCCTCGCCCGGGAGCGGGTGTGGCGGACCGTCGGATTCTGGCCCGCCGTCCCCGACCCGCGCGGGCTCGCCGACGCGCCCGCACTGCTGCGGTTCCTCCCCGGCGGCGGCACCGTCGCGGAAGTGCACACGTCCGGCACGGTCCGCTTCAGGGACCCGGAGTCCGGCAAGGTCCTCCGTGAGGTGCCCGGCCCGCGATCCATGGCACCGACGACCATCCCCCGACGAGGTCCGGGCCGTGGCCATGTGGCACTGGACGCACGGGCCGAACACGCCGCACTGATCGAGTGGCCCGCCCTCGGCGAGGCCGGCAGCCCCCGCATCCGCGTCATCGACACGAAGTCCGGCCGTGTCCGGACACTCGACGCGGCCGACGTCCGGGGCATCGCGTACGCCGACGACCGCCTCCTGGTCCAACGCGCCGACGGAGCCCTGGAGACATGGACCGCGTCCGGGAGCCGACGCACGGGCAGGGTCGAGGGCACGGCGGACCTCGTGGTCGGCCCGGTCGTCGGCGGAGACCTCGTGGCCGGGACGACGTCCGAGGACCACACCGTCCGCCTTCTCGACCTGACGTCGGAGAGCACGCTCGGCACGCTCCTGCTGCCCGAGGGCAACAAATCGACGTCGACGGGCCTCGCCGTCACCGAGGACGGCACGAAACTCATCACCGCGACAGAGGCCGACTTCTCGGAATCCGACGATCCCGAACCGGACGGGCCCACCACCGACGACATGGGGCAGATCATCGAATGGAGGATGGATCCGGACGCCTGGATCCAAGCTGCCTGCTCATCCGCCGGTACGGAACTCCGGCCGGACGACTGGGCGCAGCACATGGGTACGGAGCCTCCGCCGTCGCTGCGCTGTGGCGGGTGAGACCCGACGGAGTTCGGCGCGGCACCCGGCCCCGCCGGGCGTGCTCACGGTGGCCGCCCGCCTGCCGGGCCCCGAGGACCACGAGCGGGACCACGGCCCGCGCTCCTCCCCTTCCCTTCCCCTTCCCCGTCCTCCGGACCCGCTGGTCCGGGCCACCGGCTCGCGGGGTGACCGGTGGGCCCGCGAGAACCCGGGCCGACCGGTGGGCCCGGGAGAACCCGGGCACACGATCCACGCCCGCGGGACGAAGCACATGGCGGGGTGCCGTGGGCGAGGCCGTCGGCGGTCCCGGGGCAGCGGCGGTGACCGGTCCCGGCAGCCGGTCAGGACACTTCGTGGACCCGCTGGCTGGTCAGCTCGTACCGGGCGCCGATCACCGCGAGACGCCCGTCGGCGATCCGGACGGCGAGGTCCGGCTCCGCCACCAGAAGGTCCCGCACCCGCCGTACGTTCTCGGTGACCGCCGCGTCCACCCGTGCCTCACCGTGGAGCCGGTGGTCGATCGCCGGGCGGATGCGGTCCGCCAGGAAGCCGATGTGGGCCGGAAGCTCCACGCCGTCGTCGGCATGGACGGCCGCGGCGACCGCCCCGCACCCCTGATGGCCGAGGACGACGATCAGCGGGACGGCGAGCTCCAGCACGCCGTAGGCGATGCTGCCCAGGACCGCCTCGTCCAGGACCTCGCCCGCCGACCGCACGGTCAGCAGATCGCCCAGCCCCTGGTCGAAGACCAGCTCGGGCGGCACCCGCGAGTCCACGCACCCCAGCACCACCGCGAAGGGATGCTGCCCACCCACCAGGGCCCTGCGCACATCACCGGCCCGGTCCGGATGGCTCTCGTGGAACGTCCGCCACCGCACGTTCCCCTCCGACAGCTCCCGCCACGCCCGCACCGGCCCGGAGGGCCGTGGCCCGGCGGCCGCCACCGGTGCGGGCCGCGCGCCGGACGCCGCCGACGGCCCGCACACCAGCCCGGCCACCAAGGCCGCCAGCCCTCCCAGCCCCGCCCGCACCAGACGGCGCCGCGCAGTGAACACTCCCGGCCCGTCATCACGATTGACGTTCATGCCCGGACAACCTAGACCCGCCCGAGCCCCGGACACCGGGCCCCGACCCGGCCCCGACCCGGCCCCGGCCCAGCCCCGGCCCAGCCCCGGCCCAGCCCCGGCCCAGCCCCGGGCGGGCTCCGGGCGGGCTCCGGCCCACCGGGGGCCCGGCCCGGCGCCCGTGCCGTGCGGCCGGTTCCCGCCGCCCGCCCCGTACGTTCCCGATGCCCGAGCGGGTGAAGCACACCGACGCCGTGATTGACCGCCTCCGCCAGACGGGCGAGGAGCCGGGGAAGGGACCGCTCCCGGGCAGCGCCGCCGCGACGATCCGCGACCGCGCGTTCTCCCGCCGCATCAGGATCGGTGTCGCATCAGGATCGGTGTCGCGGCCGAGGCCGGGGACGGCCTCGGGTGCATTCCGCCACACCGTCCCGGTCCGGCGCCTCCCCACGATCCCGCTCAGGCCCCCGCGGTCGTCCACCCGCTCGCGCCCCGCAACGAACCAGCGGCGACGACCGGACGAACTCCCCCTCGAAGCGGAACAGTTCACAGGGATGTCACCACCCATGGCCCTCCGGCGATGATCGTTGAAGACACCGCCTAGCCCAACCGGTCACACCTGTCAGTCCGTAAGGTTCCGGATTCATCGCCGGGGGAAGCGTCGCTACCGTCCATACGCCCAGCGCTCGGTACCGTCACGTCTACCTGGAGGTCACGTTGACCGCGCACCACCCCACCCGCAGGAGCGTCCTCAAGTCCGCCGGAGGGCTCTCCGCCGCCCTGGCCCTCGGCGCCGGAGGCGTGCTCGGCTCGGCCTCCTCCGCCGCGGCGGCCGGTGACGGCTTCGGCCTGCGCATCGTGGACCGCAACGAGAGCGACCCCCGGATGTGGTACTACCGCTTCGCAACCGACGCGATCGGCTGGAACCCGGGCCCGGGCGTCAACGTCCTGCTCCCGGACGACTACCACTGGAGCGGCCGCACCTACCCGGTCCTCTACCTCTTCCACGGCGGCGGCACCGACCAGGACTTCATCACCTTCGACCGCGAGGGGGTCCGCGCCTGGACGGCGGGCCGGCGCATCATCGTGGTCATGCCCGACGGCGGCCACGCCGGCTGGTACTCCAACCCCGTGAGCTCCAACGTCGGCCCCCGCAACTGGGAACACTTCCACATCAACCAGCTGCTGCCCTGGGTCGAGGCCAACTTCCGCACCTTCGCCGAGTACGACGGCCGTGCCGTCTCCGGCTTCTCCATGGGCGGCTTCGGCGCCCTGAAGTACGCCGCCAAGTACTACGGCCACTTCGCCTCGGTCAGCGCCCACTCCGGCCCGGCCAGCCTGCGCCGCGACGGCGGCCTCGTCGGCCACTGGGCCAACGCCTCGGCCGCCGCCCTCGACCTCAACGGCGGCACGATCTACGGCGCCCCGTTCTGGGACGAGGCCAGGGTGACCGCCGACAACCCCGTCCAGCGCATCGAGAGCTACCGCAACAAGCGGGTCTTCCTCGTCGCCGGAACCAGCCCCGACCCGGTCAACTGGTTCGACACCGTCAACGAGACCCAGGTCCTCGCCGGACAGCGGGAGTTCCGCGCCGCCCTCGACAACGCGCGGATCCCGCACGAGTCGTACGAGCTGCCCGGAGGCCACTTCATCCGCCGCGACATGATGCAGCGCGACATCGACGGCATCATCGCGCGCCTGCGCAAGGCGTGACAGGGAGTCAATCGTGCTGTTCGGTCTTCCCCGGCGCGCCCTGCGCGTCCTCCTCGCCGCGACCGCGGCCCTCGCGCCCGTACTGCTGGTGATCCCGTCGGCCGGCGCCCAGCCGCTCGCCCGGGCCGCCGCCTACACCGCGGCCTGCCCCGCGGAGGGAGAGGTCACCCAGCCCTACCACCCCGGTCACAACGGCGTGGACATCGGCAACGCCATCGGCACACCGATCTACGCCATCGGCGACGGCGAGGTGACGATCTCCGGATACACGGGCGACTACGGCCAGTGGATCCGCATCCTGCACCCCGACGGGCGCATCTCCGAGTACGGGCACATGTACCAGCGGTTCGTGGCCGTCGGCGAGCACGTCACGGCCGGCCAGCGCATCGCCCTGATGGGCCAGGAGGGCAACTCCACCGGCCCCCATCTGCATCTGCGGATCTGGGGTGACACCTCCACCTCGTACGGCATCGACCCCGAGGTCCACCTCGCCGAACACGGCGTGACCCTGCCCTGCGTCCCCGGCGGCACCCCGCAGCCCAGACCCCTGACGTACCCGGCGGAATCCGGCCGGGTGGTCTCGGCCCGGTCCGCCGACGGGCGCCTGGAGGTCTTCGCGGCCGGTGCCGACGGAGTACACCACGCCTGGCAGCTCGCACAGAACGCCGAGTGGTCCGCCTGGGAGTTCCTCGGCGGTCCGGGCAACGCGGAGCTGGCCGTCGCCCCGAACGCGGACGGGCGCCTGGAGGTGTTCGCGATCAACGGCAACACCTTCCAGCACCGCTATCAGCTCGCTCCTTCCGGCGGCTGGTCCGGCTGGGAGAACTTCGGTGGCGGCGGGCGTGACATCGCGGCCGGGGTGAACGCCGACGGCCGGATCGAGGTCTTCGCCTCAGGCCCGGTCGGGCTCTTCCACAGGTACCAGACCGCCCCCAGCGGCAACTGGTCGGAGTGGGAGCCCACCGGCGGCGGGCCCGCCGACGCCCGGGTGGAGATGGAGAAGGCCCCGGACGGGCGTCTGGAGGTCTTCGCCCTGAACGGGAACACCTTCCAGCACCTGTACCAGACGGCCGTCAACGGCGGCTGGTCGGCTTGGCAGGACTTCGGTGGCGGCGGCCGGGACCTGACCGTCGACCACAACCAGGACGGCCGGATCGAGGTCTTCGCCTCAGGACCCGTCGGCGTCTTCCACAAGTACCAGACCGGCCCGACCACCTGGTCCGGCTGGGAGGGCACCGGCGGCCCCGCCGACTCCCAGCTGACCAGCGAGCGCACCTCCGACGGCCGGGTCGAGGTCTTCGCCATCAACGGCAGCACCGCCCAGCACCTGTGGCAGACCGGGGTGAACGCTCCGTACGGCACCTGGGAGAACTTCGGCGGCGGCGGTACGGAGATCACCGCCACCAGCAACGCCGACGGCCGGATCGAGGTGTTCGGCACCAGCCACGCCGGGGTCCACCACAAGTGGCAGACCGGGTCGTCGACCTGGTCCGACTGGGCCTGGGTCAACACCACCGCGGGTCCCGCGATCAACTGAGGAGACAGCAGGTGAGTACCGGACAGCGCTTCCGAAGAGCGCCCCATCACATCGTCCTCTCGGCGTTCGCCTCGCTGCTCCTCGCGGCGGGCATCCTGACGGGCCTCGCCCCGTCGGCGCAGGCCGCGTCGAGCGACCTGTGCGCCCAGGTCGGCTTCGACGCCGGATTCCGGGGCGACGGCCTGGTCACCGCCATCGCCGTCGCCCTCGCGGAGTCCAGCTGCGACCCCTCGGCGACCAACGTCACCAACAACACGCCCCCGTCCCGCGACCGAGGGCTGTGGCAGATCAACGACTACTGGCACCCCGAGGTCGACGACGCCTGCGCCTACGACGCGCGGTGCAACGCCGACGCGGCGTTCACCATCTCCAACGGAGGCACCAACTGGCAGCCCTGGTCCACGTACAACGCGGGCGTCCACCGGCGCCACCTGGACGAGGCGCGTGCCGCGGTGGACCGGCTCGGCCACCCCGGCCCCGGGCCCGCCCCGGTGGTCTACCCGGCGGAATCCGGCCGGGTGGTCTCGGCACGCTCCGCCGACGGGCGCCTGGAGGCGTTCGCGGCCGGTGCCGACGGGGTGCACCACGCCTGGCAGGTGAGCGTCAACGGGGCCTGGTCCGCCTGGGAGTTCCTCGGCGGTCCGGGCAACGCGGAGCTGGCGATCGCCCCGAACGCGGACGGGCGCCTGGAGGTGTTCGCGATCAACGGCAACACCTTCCAGCACCGCTTCCAGCTCGCTCCTTCCGGCGGCTGGTCCGGCTGGGAGAACTTCGGCGGCGGCGGGCGTGACATCGCGGCCGGTGTGAACGCCGACGGCCGGATCGAGGTCTTCGCCTCCGGACCCGTGGGCGTCTTCCACAAGTACCAGACCGCCCCCAGCGGCGGCTGGGCCGAGTGGGAGCCCACCGGCGGCGGCCCGGTCGACGGACGCCTGGAGGTGGAGAAGTCCCCCGACGGGCGTCTGGAGGTCTTCGCCCTGAACGGGAACACCTTCCAGCACCTTTACCAGAGGGCCGTCAACGGCGGCTGGTCGGCGTGGGAGGACTTCGGTGGTGGCGGCCGGGACCTGACCGTCGACCATAACCAGGACGGGCGGATCGAGGTCTTCGCCTCAGGACCCGTCGGCGTCTTCCACAAGTACCAGACCGGCCCCACCACCTGGTCCGGCTGGGAACCGACCGGAGGCCCCGCCGACGCGCAGCTCACCAGCGAACGCGCGCCGGACGGCCGGGTCGAGGTCTTCGCGATCAACGGCAGCACCGCCCAGCACCTGTGGCAGACCGGGGTGAACGCCGCGTACGGCCAGTGGTCGGACTACGGCGGTGGCGGTACCGAGATCGTCGCGGCCACCAACGCCGACGGCCGGATCGAGGTGTTCGGCACCAGCCACGCCGGGGTCCACCACAAGTGGCAGACCGGGCTGTCGACCTGGTCCGACTGGGCCTGGCTGAACACCACAGCGGGCCCCGCCGTCGACTGACCCGACCACCGCGGCCGGCCCGCCCCCCCCCCCGCGGGGGCCGCCCGCCCCCGGCCCCCCCCCGGGCCGCCCAGGCGGCGAGCCCCGGGAACCACACCCCCCCCCCC
>NZ_JBIWNI010000014.1:44089-47395 GCF_044767145.1 Streptomyces sp. NPDC101490 | reverse complement strand
GGGCGGTGGCGGGGTCGGGGGGGGGGGGGCTCACACCCCGGGGGGCCCCCGGGGGCCCCCCCCCCCCCCCCCGGGGCCGGCCCCGCCCCCCGGGGGGGGGCGGCCGCCGCCCCCGCCACGCCCCGGGGCCCGATCAGGAGAAGAGCCAGGGAACCCATCAGCCGACGCCGACCACTGCGGGCGACCGCCGCGGCCGGGACCCTCGCACTCCCCGGCCCCGTCCCAGCGCGGCCGACGCCACCGGCCGCGTCCACCTTTCGCGGTCACTGCACGCGGCCGGATCCGCACCCGCGTACAGGCCCGGCCCAACGGAGGCCGAGGCTGCCGTGGACCGCGTTCGGCCGACTGCCCGGTCGCGACGCTCCGCTCGGGCACCCCCAGCCCCTGACCGTCCGTCACGAACCGGACGAGCGGGGAGAACCCGCACGTGTGGGCTGTGTGGAGGCCCGCGAAGTGGCCGATGCCACTCGGTGCATCACCGGTTGCAACCGGTAACGTTCGGTGTGTCGGACGGTGGTCGGCGCGCGGGACGGGGGAGCGGTGAGCGGGATTGTCATCCACCTGCCGCAAGGCAGTGGCGGGGGCGCGGACGGGGAGGCCTGCGGCGACGCGGTGACCCTGCGGCTCGGACCCGGGCAGCGGGCCCGGTTCGGCCGGGGTTCGACCAGCACGCCCGTCGAACTGCGCCTCGCCGACGCGGCCATCTCCCGGCTGGCCGGGGAGATCCGGGCGGCCGAGGACCACTGGCAGCTCAGCAACCACAGCACCACCCACGGTTATCTCGTGGAGAACCCGGAGGGGGCGGGCGAGTACCTGCGGGTCCCGCCGCGCCGGGCGGGCGCGCCGATCCCGTTCGAGTTCTCGCGGGTGGTGCTGCCCACCCGCCGTGACACCACCGTCTCCTTCCAGGTGTTCGCGCCGGACCACGTCTATCTGGATCCGCGGGGCATGGGCGGGCCAGGCGAGAGCCGTACCCTCACCGCGTACTCCCTGGACGAGACCGCCACGTACTTCCTCGTGCTCGTCGCGCTCTGCGAACCGTGGCTGCGCGACCGCTCGCCGGTCGCGGTGCCGACCACCCCGCAGGTGGTCGAGCGGCTGCGCGGCCACGCCGCCCGGGCGAGGCTGACGGCCCGCGCGGTCAGCTCGCACATCGACTACCTCGCCGACGAGAAGCTGCGGGTCGGCGTCCCCGGGGCGGCCGACACCGGCCGTCCGGACCGCAGGAACGGCAAGCGCGAGGCCGTCGTCGGGGTCGCCCTGAAGTTCGGCATCGTCCGTGAGGAGCACCTCGCGCTGCTGCCGCCGGGCGCCGAACCCGCCGAGCGGGCACGGTAGGGGCGTGGTGCGGGTGGACGAGCGGACCGTCTCGTGGGGCAGCGGGCGGCCGCAACCGCTGCCCGAGGGCTACCGGGTCGGGGAGTGGCTGGTCACCGAGCAGATCGGGTCCGGCGGCTGGGCGACCGTGTACGCGGCCAGACCGGCCGATCCCGGGCAGGGAGGGCCGGAGGAGGTCGCGCTCAAGATCATGCCGACCGCCGGGCTCGCGCCGCGCCAGGCCCGTGACGTGGCCGAGGCCGCCGCGCGCGAGGTGGACCTCGGACGCCGGGCGGCGCACCCCCGGCTCGTACGGCTGCTGGACTCCGTCGTGCTCGGCCCGTCCGAGGACCCGGCCCTGGACGGGGCGATCGTCCTGGTCATGGAGCGGGCCCGGGGCAGTCTGCGCGAGCTGCTCGACGCCGGGGTGAGCGAGCCCGAGGGGACCCGGCTGATCACCGGGATCTGCGAGGGCCTGGCCCATCTGCACCGGGCCGGCTGGGTGCACACGGACCTGAAGCCCGAGAACATCCTGATCGGCGCGGACGGCTCGGTGAAGCTGTCGGACTTCGGCTTCGCCGTCGAGCTGACGGGCACCCACGGCTATACGCCTCCGATGGGCACCCTGGACTACCTGCCGCCCGAGCGGGGGAGGGAGCGGCTCGGCGAGCGGGGCGTGCGGGTGCGGCCGAGCGCCGACGTCTGGGCGCTCGGCATCGTCATCCACGAGGTGTTCGCCTCCGGCGCCTCGCCGTTTCCCGGCGCGACCCCGGCCGCGCGGACCGCCGCCGCGCGAGAGTACGCGGAAGGGTGCGCTCCGTTACGTATGGACAACGCTGTCCCCGCCTTCTGGCGCGGTCTCGCCGCCGACTGTCTCGCCCCGAGTCACGAGACCCGCGCCGCCCACACGGCGGAGAGCCTGCTGGACCGCATCGCGGGGCGGCCCGCCCAGGACGGGCGCCCGGCGCGGCGGCCCCCCGGGCGGTCCCGCCGCTTCGGCGCGCCGCTCGCCGTGGGCGTGTGCGTGGCGGTGGGCGTGGCGCTCTGGACGTACGCCGGGCCGGGGCGGGGGGACGGAGGGGCGAGCGGTGGGGGTGCCGAAGGCCCGGCCCCGGTCCGGGTGTTCAACGCCGAGCGCGGTTGCCAGGGACGCACGGACCGGGACCGCCAGTGCAGCCTCGGCCTGGCGGTCGACCCCTTGCGGCTCTACACGGCCCAGAACGTCGTGCCGACCAGGGTGTGGCACGGCGACGTCCTCGAAGCGGAGTGTCGGCTGCCCGCCGGACTGCCCGTCATCGATGAGGAGGACCTCACGTCCACCCTGTGGTTCCGCGTCAGGCTTCCGCGTACGGGCGCTCCCGCCACGGCCTGGCTGCCCGCGGTCCGCACCAAGGACCGTCCGGAACTGCCGAGATGCCCGCACCCCACCTCGTCGGGGTCGGCGACCCGGACCGGAGAACACCGCTCGCCCTGACGGACGGCGGGGGACGGCGGGCGCGGACCTTCGCCGGAGTGGGGCCCAGCCCGTACGTGGCGTCGCGTCGCGCGCGGCGACCCGCTCGGGGCAACGGGTGAAGGCGGGTTCGGCCCCCGGTGACCACCCCTGGAACAGCCCTCGCCGCACGACCGCCCTTCTGACCTGAGCGGGAACACGTCTGACCTGGCGCTCCGGGCAGCGCCGGGTCGAGGCCGCCGCTTAGGCCAGGGGCGCCGCGCCGACGGTCCGCCGGTGAACCGCCGTTGATCCGCACCGGCCCTAGACTGCGGCTGGCCCTGTCGGCGGGGCCTGCGCGAGGAGGCTGAGGGATCATGTCCGTCCACCGTCTGGTCACGCTGCTGTTCACGGACCCGGCCCGGTGCCGCGACGCGTACGCCGAGGCCGTCACTCTGCCCGGAGTGCATCAGGCCGCCGTCGGGGGGGGGGGCCCCCCCCCCCCCCCCCCCCCCCCCCCCCCCCACCCCCCCCCCCCCCCCCCCCCCCCCCCGGGG
>NZ_JBIWNI010000014.1:0-44080 GCF_044767145.1 Streptomyces sp. NPDC101490 | reverse complement strand
GGCCCGGGGGCGGTCCCGGCCCCCGCCGGGGGCCCGCCCCCCGCCCCCCTGGGCCGCCCCCCGCCCGGCTCCCCACCCCCCGGGGGGCGCCCGGGGCCCCCCCCCCCCCCCCCCCCACGTCCCCGAGAACCACGCCCCCCACGCCGGTGCCACGACCGTGGGGGCGACCGCCACCGGCGGACTGATCGGTCTGCTCGGCGGCCCCCTCGGCACCCTGATCGGGGCCACCGCCGGGGCGCTCGTGGGCGACGCCGCCGAGGCCCGGCGGGACCAGGAGGGCACGGCGGCCCTCATCCTCCTGAGCGCCGACGTCCCCGACGGAACGGCCCTGCTGGTCCTCGACCTGTCCGAAGAATCCACGGAGCCCGTCGACGCGCTGGCCGCCCGCTACGACACCACCGCGCGTCGCGAACCCGCCGAGACCTTCGCGACCCGGCTGCGCCAGGCCTGGAAGTCGACCGGCAGCTGACACCTGCGAGCGCCTCCCGACACGGCGGGCTCGCTGACCGTCCGTCCGACCCCTGAGACAGGGCCGTGACGGGCGGCATGGGGCGCTCCGGGTCCTGGTGGTGACGCCCGGCTATCGGTAGGCGGCGACGACGGAGGCGGATGCATTGATCATGCTCACGGCATGGGCCTGGTCGTCCCGGCCGATGGCCCTGCCCAGCGGTTCCCCGTCGATGTCCAGATCCGGGTTGGAGAAGTACGGAACGACCGGGCACGAGGTGCCCGCGTCCAGACACGCGTCCTCGTACGCCATGATCGTGCGCCACTTCTTGCTGGGCGCGACGTAGCCTCGGGCGTGGTCGTAGCCGTCGCCCTGATCCGAGCTGACGTGACGGTCGTGGTCGAGGCCGAGCAGGTGCCCCAGTTCGTGGGCGAAGGTGTCCGGTTCCTTGCCGAGCAGCTGCTGGCCGATCACCATGCTGGCACCCTCCATCCCCGGCGCCTCGGGCGGCAGCGGACGTCCGCGATCGCCGATGTAGGCCATGCCGCCGAAATCGCTCGGGACGATCGCGATCACGTCGGCGCGGTACCGGTCGCGGAGCTTCCCCACTGACTCCGGGGTCGCGGAGAGGTAGTCGTAGACGCGCTCGTTGTCGTCCGTTCCCTGCCCGAAGTCCGGGGCCGGCAGGACAGCGGCGATGCGGGTCCCGGCGCGGGCCTCGCTGTTGTCGAAGGCCTCGTTGGCGTAGTCGACGGACCGCTCGACGATGCTCCGTAGCCTCTTCACTCCTCCGGCGTCCCGCTTCGCGTTCGAGGTGTAGAGCACCAGTACGTCGATGACCGGCTCCTCCGCGGCCACCGCGCTGGGGGCGGAGGGAACGAGGACACCGAGGGCGGCGCAGCCGGCGATCAGGGCGCCGCACGCCTTGTGCGTGAACTTTCGCTTCATGCGCTCCAACCTAGGGAGGCGAGTTCATGGTCCTGTGATCATCGTGTAATGAACCGTGGATCAGCGCCATGCCGACGGCCTGGGACACCCCGCCGAAAAGCCGCGCTGAGCGTGGTGACGCCGGACACCCCGGACGGCCGGTGCGGGCCCCTCGGACCGGCCGTACTCCGCAGGCCCGCGTCGGCACTGCCGGTGAGGCGGACCGCTAGGGCGTGTTTCAAAAGTGGCGTCGTCTGCCCGGAGGGCAGGCCTGGCGGCGTCTGGTGCGTGCGATCGCAAGGCGGACGGTTGCCCCGATACTGGATGTATCGGGGTGATCACGACAACGCGGTGAGCGTGCGTGCCAGGCGTCGCCAGGCAGGCGGGACTTTCGAAACACGCCCTACCGCGACGGCGGCATCCCGTGGGACGTGCTGCGTGTGCCGGAGCGACTGACGGTCCGGCAACTCGCAAGAAAATCAGGCAACTTCATGCGCCCCCGCCCCCCTTGTGCGGGTCCCCGCGGATGCACTAGATCTTCTCTCACGATTGGTACAGACCATCTGACCCCACGCAGACAAGGCCACCCGCATGTTCAGACGTACCTCCACGCTCCTCGCCACGGCTCTGCTCGCGTCCCTGGTCGCGGTCCCCGCCACCGCACACGCCGATGACGACGGCAGCCGCCGGCTGACCGGTCAGCGGGTCGCCTACTTCACCCAGTGGAGCGTCTACAGCGGCTTCTCGGCGAAGAAGGTCCAGGACTCGGGCCAGGCCGCAAAACTCACCGTGCTCAACTACGCCTTCGGCAACATCTCCCCCGAGGGCACCTGCTTCGAGGCCAACCAGGCCGGCGAGGGCGACGCCTGGGCCGACTACCAGCGTCCGATCGGCGCCGCCGACTCCGTCGACGGCGTGGCCGACACCTGGGACCAGCCGCTGAAGGGCAGCTTCAACCAGCTGCGCAAGCTGAAGGCGAAGAACCCGCACCTCAAGACGGTCATCTCGATCGGCGGCTGGTCCTGGTCCAAGTACTTCTCGGACGTCGCCGCCACCGACGAGGCCCGCAAGAAGTTCGTCTCCTCCTGCATCGACCTCTACATCAAGGGCAACCTGCCGCAGCTGGGCTCCCTCGAGGGCGGCCCGGGCACCGGCGCGGGCGTCTTCGACGGCATCGACCTCGACTGGGAACACCCGGGCGGCGGCGGTCTGCCGGACAACGCGGTGCGCCCCGAGGACGGCCGCAACTACACCCTGCTGATGGCCGAGTTCCGGCGCCAGCTGGACGCGCTGAGCGGCAAGAAGCGCGGCCAGCGCTACCTGCTGACCGCGGCGGTCGCCGCCAACACCACCATCGTGGACCGGCTGGAGCTGCCGAAGATCGCCCGGCACGTCGACTTCCTCAACCTGATGGCGTACGACCTGCACGGCGCCTGGGAGCCGCAGGGGCCGACCAACCACCAGGCCAACCTCTACACGGACAAGGCCGACCCGTCCGGCATCAACAACGGTTACAGCGCCGACCGGATCGTCCGCCACTACCTGGACCGCGGCCTGCCGGCCCACAAGGCGGTGCTCGGCGTGCCGTCCTGGGGCTACGGCTGGACGGGTGTCCCCGCAGGACCCAGGAACGGCCTCTACCAGCCCGCCACGGGCATGTCGCCCCGCGGCAGCCAGCTGCCCTACAAGGCGATCAAGGACCTGCCCGGAACCGTCCACAACGACTTCCGGCACGGCGGCAGCTGGAAGTACGACGGCACCGAGTTCTGGACCTTCGACACCCCCGAGGTGGCTGCCCAGAAGGCCCGCTACACACGCCACAAGGGTCTCGGCGGTGTCATGGTGTGGTCGCTGGACGGGGACGACGAGCAGGGCTCGCTGATCGCCGCACTGGACCGGGGCCTGCGGCGCTGACCCGTTCGAGGACGGCACCCCGTGGGCCGACCCGTCGCCCCGGACCCGGATGAACGACGGCACACCCCGTGCCGGCCCCGGGGCGCGGGGAGGGAATCCCAGGTGGGTGCCGTCCGCGCGTCCTCGGGGGCGCCGGTCGTGGGGTGCGTGCGGGCGTCGACGCGCCGGGGCGGGAGGACGGCTCCCGACCGTGCGGCGAGCGCGCGGGCCCGCCGGAGCAAGGTCGGGCGCGGCCGGGGTCACCGCGCCCGCACGCGGCCGGGGGCACCGGCCGCGGTGCGGGCCTCGGCCGGGTAGGCCGGTCAGCGCCGTCGTGGGTTCGCCCCCGGCCTGACCGCGCTCCGGGTGGCCCACAGCCTGTTCCAGCGCCCCCGCGCTTCTCCGCCGAAAGGGTCGCGGCCTTCGCCCGTCATGCCGTGCCCAGGGGAGCGCGGCAGACCGCCGCGCACGTACAACACCGTGATCCACGTCCCGGTCTCCGGCTCCGCGTCGTGCCGCGTACGGGCCAGCCGTTGTTCGCCCTCGTCGGTCCGGCCCGGGCCGAGGAGGGCGTACGCGAGGGAGTGGGGGAAGCGCCGCTGCCCGAGCGGGCAGGTCAGCCAAGCGGCTGGCTCCTGGCGCGCCCGGGCATCCGGTCCCAGTCGGCTGAGGCCGCTTCTTTGCCCGAGCCCGGGCCGTATGCGCCCGCAGATGGCACCGAGGACGAGGCGCGATGTACGAATGACCCACGGAAACGGTCGTGGACGGTCGCCGTACGCGTCAGTCGCCCCGAAGACCGACCGCCAGCGTCAGTTCGAGAACCCGGTGGGGCGCTGCGAGATCCGGAAACAGCTCCCGCAGCTGCGACATCCGGTACCGGACCGTCTGCGGATGGACGAACAACGCCGCCGCCACCTCCTCCCGTCTGCCCTGGTGCAGCAGCCACGCCCGCAACGTCTCCTCCAGCCGCCGCGCCGTCGCGTCGGGCAAGGTCCGCAACGGTGCGAGTGCTCGGGCACGCAGGTCCGCGAACGCGTCCACGTCGGCGCTCAGCACCAGCTCGGGCAAGTGGTCCTCGGTGTCGCGGACATCGGAGGAGAGGGAGCGCGCGCGTACCGCCCGTGCGTACGAGGCCGACGCCCGAGTCCATGGCCGCGCCGGGCCGACCACGGCGGTGCGGTCGGCCAGCTGGCCCAAGAGGTGTGACCGGTCGGCATCGGGGACGAGCAGCACGCCCGTGGAGTCCGGCACATCGTCGAGGACGAGGGTGCTCGGATCGAGCGTGCGGTAGGCGGGCCGCGCCTGGGCGGCGGGCAGCAGGACCGCCGTCAGCGAAACCGGAGGCTGCCACCCCGCCCGTTGCGCCGAGGCCAGCAGCACGTCCGTGCTCGCGCCGGCCAGGAGGTCGCGGGCCAGGTGCTCCAGGTGGCGCTCGTGGGCCCGGCCCCGGGCGGCCAGTTCGTCGGCGTGCCCCGCGGCGCTCGCGGCGGAGAGCTCGTCGATGTAGGCGAAGGTCAGCTCGGCGAATTTGGCGACCTCGGCGGCGGGCAGACCTGCGGGCACGGCACCCGCTGCCAGGCAGCGCCAGGCCACGCGCGCGCCGACACGGTAGGCGCCGAGCAGGGCGTCCATCGAACGCCCGTCGCGCACCTCGCCGCGGCCCAGCTCGTAGGCCGCGTCACCGGCGTCGCCGCCCGTGGCGTTCCCGCTCGCGCGGTCCAGGTAGTGCCCCAGGGCGGTGCGGACGGCTCGGCGGATGGTGCCGCCCATGCGGCCCGAAAGAGCGTTGGCGTACGGCGGGACCTCGTCGATGATCGCTTGGACGACCTCGTCGGCAGTGCTCTTCAGCACGCCCCGAAGCGCGGTGACCGTCGTCTCATCCAGGGCCAGATCAGTGGCCCTCTTGATTGGATACCCCATTTTTTGTTCCCAACGAACAACTCGGCCGACCAGATTCACGTCCTACGGGTAGGACTTTACGCCCGGAGGCGCATCAAGCTGGAGCCATGACGAGTGCAGCCCTCCGCAGTAGGGCGTGGAAACTGCTGGAGATGGTCACGACGCCGCTGTTGCCGTCGGACTACCTCGACCTGGTCAGCCCGCTGCGTGCGGGCGCCGACCTGCGGGGGCGCATCGAGGCGGTGCACCCCGAGACGAGTGACGCCGCGACCATCGTGATCAGGCCCGGACGGGGCTGGCGCGGCCACACGGCCGGTCAGTACGTGCGGATCGGGGTCGACGTCGACGGGGTGCGCCTGTGGCGTGCCTACTCCATCACCTCGCCGACGAACCGCCGGGACGGCCGCATCACGATCACCGTGAAGGCGATCCCGGACGGCAAGGTCAGCAACCACCTGGTCCGGAGCGCGAAACCGGGCACGCTGATCCAGCTCGACCAGGCGACCGGTGATTTCGTACTGCCGGAGGCCAGGCCCGCCAAGGTGCTCTGTCTGACGGCCGGCAGTGGCATCACGCCGGTGATGGGCATGCTGCGCGACACTGAGTTCGACGACGTCGTCATGGTCCACTGCGCGCCACGGCCGCAGGACGTGATCTTCCGGGACGATCTGCACGCCCTGGTCGCGGACAAGAAGCTGCGCCTCACCGAGGTGCACACCGACACGGACGGCAAGCTCGACATCGCCCGTCTCGACGCACTGGTGCCCGACTGGGCCGAGCGCGAGACCTGGGCCTGCGGGCCCTCGGGCCTGCTCGACGCCGCCGAAGAGCACTGGACCGCGCACGGCGTACCCGAGCGCCTGCACACCGAACGCTTCCGCTCCGCCCTCGCCGTCGTCGGTGACGGCGGCGAGGTCACGTTCAGCACCACCGGCAAGATCGTCGACGCGGACGGTGCCACGCCGTTGCTGGACGTCGGCGAGGAGGCCGGTGTGCTCATGCCCTCCGGCTGCCGCATGGGCATCTGCTTCGGCTGCGTCACTCCGCTGAAGGCGGGTGCCGTCCGCGACCTGCGTACCGGCGAGATCACCGAGTCCGCGCCGGGCGTCCTCATCCAGACCTGTGTGTCCGCCGCGGCGGGCCCCTGCGACATCGAACGGTAGGAAGCACCTTGACCGCCATCGACCCCACCGCCCACCTGACCGCGGAGCAGATCGAGGAGCTCGGCCGCGAGCTGGACGCGATCCGCGACGAGGTGATCGCCAGCCGTGGTGAGCAGGACGCCGCCTACATCCGCAAGGTCATCTCCGCGCAGCGCAGGCTGGAGCTGGCCAGCCGGGGCGTACTGCTGTTCTCCCTCTTCCCGCCCGCATGGCTGATCGGCACCGTCGGCCTGTCCGTGGCGAAGATCATGGACAACATGGAGATCGGCCACAACGTCCTGCACGGCCAGTGGGACTGGATGCGGGACCCGAAGATCCACTCCACCACCTGGGAGTGGGACCACGTCTCGCCTGCCGAGCAGTGGAAGCACTCGCACAACGAGCTGCACCACACGTACACCAACGTGATCGGCAAGGACAACGACCTCGGCTACGGCATCATGCGCGTCGACGAGGACCAGAAGTGGTACCCGTTCCACCTCGGCCAGCCGCTGTGGAACTTCATCAACGCCTGCTTCTTCGAGTACGGCATCGCGGCGTACGACCTGGAGCTCGGCAAGAACCTGAGCAAGCGCCGCCGCAAGGACCCGGAGTTCCGCGCGCGGGCCAAGGCCGTGGGCCGCAAGATCCGCAAGCAGGTGCTCAAGGACTACGTGATCCACCCGCTGCTGTCGGGCCCGTCGTTCCTCCCCACGCTCGCCGCCACCTTCACCGCGAACCTGGTCCGCAACATCTGGTCCCACTCGGTGATCATGTGCGGGCACTTCCCCGAGGGCGTGCAGGTCTTCGATCGCCGGTCGATCAAGGGCGAGACGCGCGGCCAGTGGTACCTGCGGCAGATGATGGGCTCGGCGAACATCAGCGGCAGCAGGGCCATGCACTTCATGACCGGCAACCTGTCGCACCAGATCGAGCACCACCTGTACCCGGACCTGCCGAGCAACCGGTACGCCGAGGTCGCGGTGAAGGTGCGCGCGCTGTTCGAGAAGTACGAGCTGGAGTACGTCACCGGGCCGCTGCCCCAGCAGGTGTTCTCCGCGTGGCGCAAGGTCTTCCGGCTCTCCCTGCCGAACAAGAAGCCCAAGGCCGAGGCGCCGGACCGCGAGCAGGAGCTCGTCGCGGCCTGACCTCGGTACGGGTTGAGATCATCCGGCCGTAGCGGCGGCACGGCCGGGTCAGCCCGGCTTGACCGCCAGCGTCGCGAAATAGTGCGACATGTAGGGAGCGGACGCGTTGGATTGGTGCGGCGCTTCCGCGAAGCCGGTGAGGACGAACCCCGTGGTGAGTTGCCCGCCGATCTGGTCGGCGAGGGTGTGGCTGTACTCGAGAGCGGCATCCGCGCCGAACTTCGTGGCGCGTTCCTCGGCGGAGTAGTGCGTGACATCGCTGTAGGGCAGCTTGTGCGCGACGATCAGCTCGTCGCGCTCCTCAAGCGCATTGTGGTCGAACAGGTACGCATCGGGGTTGAGGAAGCCCGCGAGCAGAGTTCCGCCCGGCCGCAGGACGCGGAAGCACTCACGCCACACCGGTGCCACGTCCGGTACGAACAGGTTGGAGACCGGATGGAACACGACGTCGAACGTCGCGTCGCCGAAGGCGCTGAGGTCGCGCATGTCGCCCAGGACGGTGCGCAGGTCGAGTCCGTCGCGTGCCGCCACCATCCGGTCCTGGCCGAGCTGCCGGGGCGAGTTGTCGAAAACGGTGACCCGCGCCCCTGCGGCGGCGAGGATCGGCCCCTGCTGGCCACCGCCGGAGGCCAGACACAACACGTCCTTGCCGGTCAGATCCGTCGGCAGCCAGGAGCGGTCGACCGGCTCGTGCCCGATGAGAACGATCGACCAGTCGCCCGCGCGGGCGCGCTCGATGTCCTCAGCACTCACCGGCCTCGTCCACTCGTCGTTCTCCTGGACATACCTGTCCCAGGCCGCCCGGTTGTGGGCAACGGGGTCGACAACCACGTCCTGCACGTTTGACTCCCTGCTCCAGCCGGGCGCACGCCTGCGGCACCGACACTTCGGTGCTGCCAGCCAACACGAACGCGGAGGGCGGGCGCAACGAAATTTGCGGGCATCGAGGTGGCCACGAGCCCACCCCCGGGAAGGTCATGGGGGCTCCGCGTCCTCGGTGCGGACGCTGAACGGTCCGGGGTGCTGAACGGTCGGGGGTGGGTGCGCTCGCGGCCTCGATCGTGACTGCGGGGTGGAAGACCGCCCCTCGAGCCGTCGGAGCCCTCGGAGCTGTCGCAGCCGCATGCGGCCCGTGGGGTCCGTCCGGGCCACGGGCCACGGCGGTGGGCGGAGGCCGCCCGTGGGCCTCGGGGAGGCGGCCGGAGCCGAACGCGCGAAAGAAGAGAGCACCTGAAGCGCTCGCTCACGGTGACCGGGCGCTCGACAGCCTTGAGGTCCGGAGCTCGTCCCGGACGCTGACCTCGCCTTTTCCCTTGACCTGAACTATTGCGGAGAGTGACTGCGTCGGGAATGATCTCCCGCCGTGACACTCTTCCTCGCCGCCGTCCTCGCGGTGCTCCTCGTCGGGGTCTACCGGCTCCTGGTCAGTCCCCAACGCGCCGCCACATGGGCCGCGGGCCACTTCGTCGCCACCGACCACGGGCTTCCGCCCCGTGAGGCCCTCGACCCCCGGCGCCCCGGCCCGCCCCCGGAGACGCACCTCCGGGTGGAACGGCAGGCCGTCGTGGACGCCGCCCAGGAGGGCGACTGGCGGACCGCCGCGCGTTACGTCGGCGACGCGGGCGAGGACTGGGACGAGCGCTGGAGGAGGCTCGCGCTCCTCCAGCAGGTCGCCGAGGAGGACGACGTCTGGCTCGACGCCTGGCGCACCGCCGCGCCGGACGACTGCGACGCCGCGACCCTCCACGCGAGCCTGCTGGTCCACCGCGCGTGGGCGATCCGGGGCAGTGGGTACGCCCACGAGGTCATGACCTCGGACATGGAGCGTTTCAAGATGCTCCTCCCGGCCGCGATCGAGGAGGCGCGCAAGGCGGCGCTGCTCGACCCCGCGAATCCGGGCCCCTGGGTCGTCATGATCACGGCAGCTCGCGGGGCGCAGTACCGTCACGCGGCGTTCCGCCCCCTCTGGGACGGGCTCGTCGCCCGTGCGCCGTACCACTACGAGGGGCACTGGCAGGCTCTCCAGTACTGGTGCGCCAAGTGGTTCGGCAGTGACCGGCGCATGCTGCGGTTCGCCCGCCGAGCAGTGCGGAAGGCTCCGCCCGGCAGTCCGCTCGCCGGGATCTACCTGCACGCCCTCGACGAGCTCGCCGAGAAGTCCTCCCTCGGTGCGGTGCCGGTCACCCCGTTGTCCAGGAACACGCTCAAGCGGGTCGCCGCCTCCTTCGACCAGGTGGCTCCGGACGACGAGCGGCTGCCGCTCCTACGGCATCTGCTGGCCCACTACATGCTGCGGTCGATGCTGTACGAGGGCGCCCTGGAGCAGTTCCGCCGGATCGGGCCGTGGTGCGGCGCCCCGCCGTGGCGGAAGGACGGCAACGCGGTGGCGGCCTTCGACAGCGCCCGTGGAACCGCCGCGAGGCTCTCCCGCGCCCGTCCCGCCCCAGCCCCCAGGACCCACGGCATCGTCCGCTGACACGACCAGCGGTGGCCGGAAACAGTGACATGACCAGACGCGGACGGCAGCAGTGACACGAGGTGAGGAGTGCGATGAGCGGGGCAGCGAGTGGCGGGCATCGGCTGCTCCGCGCGATCCGGGCCGGAGACACACCTCTGGTGAAGAACCTGCTGCTGCGGGACAGTGACGACCCCGATCTCATGGACACCGCGTTCTGCCTGGCCGTGACGACGTATTCGGGACACATCGCGCAGCTGCTGCTCGATCACGGTGCCGACCCCGGCCGGTGCGGACAGGAGGCGCTGCCGTCCCTGCGCGAAGCGGTGGATTCGGGCTCACCCGCACTGGTCGAGGCGCTCCTGGACCACCGGATCCGGGGCAGATACAGCAGGTCCGAGTTCCTGGAGCTACGGGATCTCGCCCGCTGTCGGCACGAGAGAGGAGTGGAGAGCGAACTGCGGCGCCGCACGGGCTCTCAGGACGGCCTTGTCCATACCCGGGTCCCGGACGACGAGTACTTCAGCGTCGGTGCCTACACGCTCGGACGGACGACCGTTCGCGACGGGCACGCGGCGATCCTCACGCGCTTCGAGGAGCTGCTGGGCATCCGTACCCCGTTCGGGGACCTGATGGCACGGGCCTTGGACCACGACCAGAACCACAGAGCATGGGGGAGTGCCACGATCCTGCTGGCCCGCCGCCGCGATGAGGAGACCTGGACCGCCGCGGCGGCTCTGCGCACGCACCCCGAGCCGTCCTCCCGCCTGTTCGGCGCCGAGGTACTCCGGCTGACGCACCTCTTCGACGAGAGCGAAGCCGATACGTTCGCGGGCCCCGCCCTGGACCTCTTCACCGCCTGGTCGACCGAGGAAGAGGATCTCGCGGTCCTCACCGAAGTACTGGTCGCACTCGGGGAGCACACCCACCCACGGGCCGAAGCGGCCCTCCTGGGCCATGCAGGCCACCCCGACGTACGGGTCCGGCGCGTGGTGGCGCGGGGACTCGGCACATGGGCCGGGCCGCTCACGGGCGATGTCCGCGACGCACTGCTGGCATTGCTGACCGACACGGACGCGCAGACACGGAGGAGCGCCTGCCTCAAGGTCGCCGAGGGCAGGGACCGCGGCCCCGTCCTGGCCGACGCTATGGCGGCCCTGCTGGACGACGCCGACCACCAGGTGCAGGCCACAGCCGTGTACGGGCTCGCCCTCCACGACGACGAGCGGTGCGTGCGGGGAGCGCAACGGCTGCCCCCGGCGCCGCCCGGCACCTGGCACGCGCACGAGCACGAACTCGACGCGGTGTGGCGATACGAACGGCGCCGCGACGGCCACTGACACCCCCGCCCGGGCCGCCACCGACCACCACTGCAAGCCCACGCCCTGACCCAGCCCCTGACCCGGCCCCGGACGCAGCCCACCGGGGGACGCTCCACCGCACTGCTGGCGGACGCCCGCGCGTCGGCCCGGACGGATGCCGGGGCGGATGCCTGGGCGGACGGCTCCGCAGGGCCCGGCGCGAACCACTGCCCGCTCCCGGGTGAACCGGCTGACAGCCGACTGCCCCCTGGTCCAGGATGCGGCCATGCCTGATGTCTGCGACAACCCCGAACTGCGGGACCTGATCCGACGGTTCGTCAACCCCGGCCGACGGTACCTCCGGCTGACCGGAAGCCTTCTGAGGCTGAGCGGGACTGAGCGTGAGCAGTTCGGGAGGGAACTGGCGCGAGCCGCCGGGGAGATCACTCCCGCCGAACTCGGCGTCCTCCTCGAAGGCGGCTGGCGGGAGCGCAGGACCGCCTGCTGGCTGATCGCCGTGGCCGGACGCACCGAGTTCCGCGGCCGGCTCGGTGAACGCCTGCTCGCCGACGCGAACCCGTACGGCGGTTCCTACTGCGTCGCTCTGTCCACGTTCGCCACCGACGCGGACGCCGATCTGGTCTGCGCCTACCTCGACCGCTACCTGCCCCGGCCCGACCTCGGCTACGACCAGACGTTCGCGCTCAGCACACTGCTCCACCTCGACACCGTCCTGGGAACCGAGCGGGCCTCGCGCTACCTCGCCGTCGACGGCCTGTGGCAGCGGTGGAGCGATGCCACGCCGGGCACACCAGGCGATCCGTGGGAGTACCAGCGGATCGTGGCCCAGCTCTGCTCCTTCGCGCATGAGTGCGCCGGGCTCCTCGCCGGAGGAGAGAAGGACTGCTCACCTCCCCGCCTCCGAGCCTCTGGACAGGGCCGCCGGGACGCCACGAGACTTGGGCGGGCCGGGACGGGCTGACTCACTGAATGCACTCACCCGACTCGCAGCGGGCCTGCCCCGGCAGGGCGTTGTTGGCCAGGCCGTCGGCGGGAAGAATCCGAGCAGGCGTTCCCTCTGCCTGGCCCCGAGGCCCTGGACGCGGTGGCTCTCCGAGAGGCCGAGCTCTTCCGGAAGCCGACCGGCGCGGACCTCGCCGACACCGGGCAGTGCCTCCAGCGGGCGGCTTACCCGCACCTTGCCGACGACGACGCCCTCACGGGAGAGCACAGCCTCCAAGGAGACCCTGCAGTACGTGAACTGGGCGAGGAGCTCGCCGTGTTCCTTTCGGGCGACGGTGGCTTTCTCCAGTGCCCCGGCCCGGGCCTCGGCGGCCAGTGTGGGGGTGCCCAGCGCAAGCCTCTTCCCTCAGGCGAGGCGCGAAGTGTCGGCTTCGGCCGCGTCGGCGGGAACCCGGACCTTCATGGGTTCGCCACGTCCGACGAGGGTCAGGGTGGTCGTGGTCCGGATCGTTGCCTCGACGTCCATCTCCAGCCGTACCTCCGTGAGGTGGCCGCGTCCGTCGATCCACACCTTGGCGGTGGCGGGGATCGCACCGCCTGTCATGTCGCGTATCTGATCGGTCTTCTTCCGTTCGGTCTTCTTCCGTCGGCACGTCGGACGTCTTTGTCCGCCACTTCTCCCGACCGTCCCGGCCGCCGCACTCTCACGACGCTTCACTGTGTCTGCGCGCGGGGGCAGCGGAGCGAACGCATGACACGGACACGACGGGAGGCGCCGTGATGGAACCAGCCCTTCCCCCACCCCGTGGACGGACCTCTGACACGGAACCGGGACTCTCTGCGCGAGGGGGACTGGCTGCCGAAGCTTCCACCAGGCACCGAGAGTGGCGCTTCCAGCGGGCGCGCCCCCTGCCGCGCACCTGGCCGGGCATCGCCGCGCGCGTCGAACCATACCTTCGGGAGGGCCCGGCTCGTCGTACGCGGCCTGGAGCGGACTCCGCAGGATGGAGGACCTGGTCCTGGAGACGCTGGCGAAGGTCGGCATGTCAGAGATGCCGCCGGGGCCGGGTGGCCGGATCAGCCGGACGCGTCCGAGGCGACCGGCGTGCAGGCGGGGCATACGGCGAGGTGGGCGGCGTGCGCGGACCTGAGCGCGTTCATGCGCTGCTGGGCGGCGCGGCGGGAGTACGAGGCGATGGCCTGGAACGGAACTCGCTCACCGCTCCTGAGTACCACTCCCGGGAGAACGCTCTGCACCGGGCCGGTACCGCGTGCGTCCAGGTATGCCTCGCGGATCTCGCACCACGCCACGGAACGCGACCGTCCCAGCCCGCGCTCCGTGACACCTCCGGTATCGATCCGCAGCCCCAAGAAGCAAGCGCGGAAGGCGATCCAGCCACCGAAGGCGAGGCACCCCGCATAGATGGCGATACTGGCGGCATCGCCTGTCATGACCAGCCCGGCCACACCCAGCAACCCGAACACGCTCCCCACCATGATCAGCACGACACACTGACCCGCGCTGCTCAAGGTCCGGGCGGGTATCGGACAAGACGACGGCTCCATGCCACGGACTCTACGCCGTCACCACGCGAGGAGGCAGCGGCGGGCGGCCCTGGGGTCACTGCCCATCTACGAGGTCAAGCGCGGTGTCGCCAAGCGGTGTCATGGACAGTGAGCACGGCACCGGCGGGGGAGGCTCAGGCCGTCTGCCCGGAGCTGGGCCGGGTCGATGCGAACGCCGCCGGTGCCTGCCCTGAGCGCAACACTGCCGTCGGCCGCCGCACCACCGGGCAGTGAGACGTCCCCGGTGAGCCGCGCCCGCTTCCCGCCCGCCGTGACACCACTGCCCGCTCGCTCCGGTGCTGCCCGGCATGCTGTTCAGCGACGAGATGGCCGCCGTGAGCGCCCCCCCCGACCCCGACTGGCTGTTCGTCAACCGCTCCCCGCTGGAGCACCCGACCTGGCAGGCAACCCCTGCTCCGCCGTTGCGCCCGTCCTTCCGCCGTCGTGTGTCAGGCCAGCTCGAAGCCGCTCTGAATGACGCCGTATTCCGCAGGTGTCTCCCGGCAGGTGTAGTGACGGCCGAGAAGATCCGGCAGGTCCGTTCCCAGCTCGTGTGCCAACCAGGCCGCACTGGTCTTGCCTGTCCGCGAGGGGTCGTCGACGGCCTGGTAGCAGGCCGTGGCGCCACGCAGTTCGACGATCACGTATCTCACACGGTTGCCCGCGCCGACCACCATGCCATTGCCATGATGCTCTGGGGCGCAGCCCGGAGGCTGCTCACAAAGCCCACAGCTCACGTCGTCCTTCGAGGAATCCACGACGTGATCGTACGTCCCTCATGATCATCCGGCGTCGGGTGGCCCACGATGGGAACGGCGGCGACGACGCAGAGACCGAGCCGCAGGAGTACGAGCGTTGACATGGTGGGCGGCATCTGTGTCAGGTTTCCTTCCGGGACGCGGGCAGGCGGAGGAACGTGTGCGGCGGTGCCGGTCCATGCCGCTCACGGCGGAAGCCAGGCTCAGGGCAGCGGTGTGCCTTCCGTCGGCGCCCGAGCACCAGTTGGCCACGGCTCGTTCCCGGCGTTCCTGACAGGGGTGGGAGCGGTGCCCGCGCCCGTCGACGGCCGTGTGGACCGGACGGCGTCGCCAGCCACAGAACGGGCCCGGCCTGCCCGGACGCGACCTGGTGCGGCACGCTTCAGCCGCGTCGCAGGGTGTAGATCTCGCCGGAGTCGGGGTCGCCGATGAAGAGGTACAGCTTGGGGTGTCGCAGGGTGCCGTAGACGTTCCAGCTGTCCGTGGGGCAGGAGTCGAGGGTGACGAGGACCTGCTGGCTGAGCGGGCCGTGGGCGGGGTCGTGGGTCCAGGTGCCGGTACCGGAGCACTCGCGGACCCGGGGCCCGAAGGAGTCGGCCGTATCGTCGTAGTCGAAGGTGCGGATGCGGTCCGCGTCGGCCCGGCCGTCAGGGGCGAGAGTGAGGGTGCCGCCGTCGCCGTCGGTGTACGTACCGGTGAGTTGCTGGGCGTTGAAGCGCGGGGGCTCGTAGGCGATCCCGGAGTGCAGGGCGATTCCGGCGAGAGTGAAGGCGGTGACCACGGCGAGCGTCCCGTACACGCCGACCGAGCCGAGCACGGTGCGCAGCGACGGGCGTCGGCGGGCCGGGAGGAGCAGTCGGCGTGCGGTCAGAGCGGGGGCAGCGAGGGCTGCCGTTCCCGCGACCCAGGCGACGAAGCCCGCGAGGACACCGCCGTCGGTGAGTACCGTCACGGCGACGCCCGGCCCGACCGCGAGGACGGCCGCCACGGCCGGGACCCACCACCAGACCTGACGCCCGGAGACGACACGGCCGAGCCAGGCCGCCACGCATATCACCGGCACGACCACGGTTGCCGCCACCGCCGTGGCGAGCATGGCACCGCCCGCCACGAGGAACGGTGAACCGACCACCAGCATGAACAGGCTCATCGCGTTCATCGGCAGCGTGGGACTCTCCGCCGTCTGCCCCCACACGTAGTTCACGATCAGCCCGATGACCGCCTCAGTCAGCAGTACCGCGACGCAAGCCGCCACGACCTCGTCGAGCCGGTCCCTCACACGCAGCTGCGCCTGATCCGACACCCCACACCACATTCCTGAACGCATTCAAATCCCCTCCGCGGCACATCATGCACCACCCCCGCCCCCACCCCTCCGCCACCCCCGCCCCGCACCGCATGGGACCGGGTGGCGGCCCCTGAGAGGGCAGGGCATTCAGCCGTCCGGAGGTGCGTAGGGTGCCGCCACCTGCGAGGACACATCGCCCTGGGATGGGCCAAGGGGTTTGGATGAGGAAGTTGTGGGCCTGCGCCCAGATACTTGGCGCGGTCGGCCTGACGGGCTCCGCCGACGAGGACGGGAAGGCGCGTCTGGGCCGGTTCCGGCGCCCTCGCCCGTCAACCTCACGATCAGTGGCAGGGTCGCGGTCCTACTCTCCCTCGAAGGAGTCGGCCCCGGACAGGGGCAGCCCTGCGAGTCCCCGTCAAAGGCCAGGAGCAAGCTCGGTACGGAAGTCCGCGTCACAGACGACACCGGCGACTCGACCAACTCGTCACCGAAGCAGTACCCGACCGAGCACTGCAATCAGCGGACCCGCCTCAGCCTCGTAAGGAAACGGACGGCAGGTTCAGAGCTCACCTTGCACCGTTGGATGGCGATGGAAACCGAGCCACGGTGTGGTGCGCGTACTGCTCCTCCGGGCCGAAGTCTCGGACCGCGCGATGAGCCTCTTGGGTCCGACTCGTCTCGCCCGGCAGGCGAACGAGGATGCAGAGGGCGCTACGGATGCCGGTTTTGGCGCGGTTGCGCAGCGCCTCTTCCATCCCCTGCTCGCGCAGCGATCTGTTGAGTCTCCGACGTGCGCGGACATCCGTGAGAGGACGCTCCGTGAGGTCCGAGTGCCGGTCCGCACGAGCGAGCAGCTCCATGTGTTGGCCTAACTCACGGGTTCTGGCTCAGGTCGTGTGATCTCGTCGCGCTGAGTGAACAGTCCTCCTGGATAAAATCAGGGCGCTGGGTGCGGGTTGCTCGTATGATCACGGGCGGGATGGGGCTCGTAGCGCAGTGGTTGTCGCGCCTTCACCGCATGTGGGAGGACGCCGGTTCGAATCCGGCCAGCCCCATCCCACTCGGGCTCATGCCAGTAGGACGCGCTTCCGCAGGAGCTGGAACTCGGGTGTCGTCGAGGGCCACGTCAACCGCATCAAGATGCTCAAGCGCCAGATGTTCGGCCGTGCCGGCTTTGCCCTGCTCCGCAAACGTGTACTCCAATGCGCCGTGAACGGTGTCAGTGGCTGCTGAGACGCTGGCCGCAGTTCAACGAGCGGATGCCAGGAGACGTAGATGGGCACGTGGGGAACAGGGCCGTTCCGAAAAGGCCGCATCCCAGTCCCGGCGTCGCTCTGCCACCTGGGCCTGCTCGAATCACTTCACGGTGCCAGTGTCACGTAGCGCTGGCTGGTACAGCATCGCGAAAGTCGCCGCTGCCGAACATCCGCCAGGACCGAACACCTACCACCTGCCGAAGGCTCTGGAAGTGACCATCTCTGAGTGGGTTCTTCGTCGCCGGACGGGGTGGGGTGTCTGCGATCGAAGCGCCACATCAAGCCCTCGCCGCCGCTGCGCTGTTCGCTCCGCTGTCGGCGGAGCGAAGGACGCGGTCGTGGGCCAGACACCTGCTCTGGAGCACACGGCACGCCTCCGCCCCGAAAGGCGACCGGCCTGTCGAAGCCGACGTGCTCGGGGGTACCCGCTCGGTGAGAACTCCCGTGAGGCCGTTGGTGTCTCCATGGCACACTCATGCCTCGATCACGGGGCGGTCAGCCTTGTGACCTGGGAGGGGACACCTTGAACATACGGAAGTGGACTGTCGGCGCGGTGGTGGCCGCGATCACGCTGGGCATCGCGGGCTGTAGCGGAGACGCCACCGGCATCGAGGCCACGGCGCCCGCCTCGCCGCGTCCCGCGGGCACCGGCCCGCTCGCGCAGGCGGTCGTGCGCGCCGACATCGCGTCCACGGTCGCGGACGCGGGAGTCCCCGACAACGCCCCGGACTACGGCCGCAGGTCCGAGGGGTTGGCGGACACGGTGGCATCGTGCGTGGTCGCCTTCAAGGGGTTCGGCGAGAAGGGCACCACTGTCGACTTCGCACGCTTCGAGGCGGTGACACGCGAGCTTCGTGAGCGTCAGTGGACGGAGGACCCTGGGGCGAGGAAGGAAGACAGGACCGCGGACGGGACGGTCGGCCGGGCCGAGACGATTCTGCGGCAGCGCGGCTGGATCATGACCGCGGACCTCAGTGAGTTCCAGGACGAGGGCGTGATCACCCTGCGGGCCATCGACCAGGCATGCTTCAAGAAGTACCGCGGCCAGCTCGAAGTCCCCGACGGACTGTGAAGCATGTGAGCGCGTCGACTCGTCTTGTCCAACGGTGGTGGCGCCTTCCTCCGGCGGCGGTGACGCACATGTTCGGCGCATACCGGGTCGTCCGGGGACGCCCCGCCTTGACGGGCTGATGGCGGACGACACAGGTCCAGGCGAACTTGGGCAGGAAGAGCGCCGCTGGCGCGGTCGCCGGAGACCCACCGATCGATGCCTCTTCCATGCGGCTGTCCGCTCTTGCTCGGAGTGACCTCGTGTCGCACCTGATCGTTTCGGAATGCTGTCCGGCGGAGACGCCAGTGGCTCCATGGAGCACCCCTTCGGTTACCGGCTCAGGGGGATGCCGTCGTATCGAACGGGTTGGGGCTGCACGAGACCTCATGCCCGGTCACGTCCACGCCCGGTGAGCGCCCTGAGGCAGGAGCCGGGCAGGACCAGGGCCGTGGTGGCGTGCCACGTTCTGGCTGGCGGGGCCACGCGCCGGGTCGTCGCGTGGTCGTGCCGTGGGGCCGACCGTCACCCTTCGGGGCGGCATGTCACACGGGCCGGTCCGGCCGTCGGAGGCGAGGATGGGCCACGGCTCGAAGCCGGAGCCGGTCGGTGCGACGGTCCCGTCTCGCCGACGGGCAGGGTCCGGGCGGCAGGCCCGGACGCCGCCCCACGGCGTTCCCGGCGGCTTCGCGGCCGTCGCACGACCGGTCCCGTCGAGAACGCTGGTGAGGCTTCATGTCCGGTACGCCGTCCTACGTCGATCCGAGGAAACCCAGTATTGCCCGGGTGTACGACGCCTTCCTCGGCGGCAGCAACAACTACGAGGTGGACCGCGAGGTGGTCCGGGAAGTGAGGGAGGCGGTTCCGGAGGCCGCCGACCTGGCGGTCGAGAACCGCTCCTTCCTGATCAGGGTGTGCAGGTTCCTCGCCGGCGAGGCGGACGTCACCCAGTTCCTGGACTGCGGCTCGGGTCTGCCGACCGCCCAGAACACCCACCAGGTGGTGAGGAAGATCGCCCCGGACGCGCGGGTCGTCTACGTGGACAACGACCCCCTGGTGCTGGAGCACAGCCGCGCGCTCCTCGAAGGAAACAGGACCGCCGTCATCGTCGCCGAGGACATCTTCGAACCGGAGACGCTGCTGCGGAACGAGGTCCTGCGGTCCCACCTCGACTGGAACGAGCCGATCGCGCTGCTCCACATGGGCACCCTGCACCACTACAACGGCGAGGCCACCCGCCCGCGCAAGGACATCGTGCGCGCCTACGTCGACGCCCTTCCCTCGGGTTCGTACCTGGCGCTCAGCCACTTCCTGGACCCTGAGAACGAGTACAGCGGGACCGCGCGGAAGCTGGAGGACCGGCTTCTGCACAGTCTGATGGGCAGCGGCATCTTCTCCACCTGGGCCGAGCTGGCGGAGCTGTTCGACGGACTGGAGCTGGTCGACCCGGGACTGGTCCCGTGCCACGAGTGGCGCCGCGACACCCCGCGCGTCGACCAGACTCCGGCCGAGCGGTGCATCGCGGGGGGCGTCGCCCGCAAGCCGTGACCTCCGTCGCGGCCACCGGTCGCGACCCCGTCCGCTTCCCGCTCGTACCGTCGGTCCTGATCCCGCGTACGACGTGGCAGGTGCGGCGCTTGGCGGCCGGCTTCGGCGAGGGGAGGGACGCCCGGACCGCCCGGGCGAGAGCCTCGGGCTCCCAGACGGTCTCGTCACTCGCGCCTCAGCGCCGCCGAACACGCGGCGGCACGCCTCGTCGTGCGCAACGCGCGCTCCGGCATCCGCGTGAAAGCGGTTCCGACCGCACTTGCCGTTCGACGAAAAGGGAAGAAAGGGTGTGACACGCACGAAGGGTGATGTTCATGGCAAACGTGCAGCGCCGCTTCACGGGCCGGATCTTCCTTGCGGCCGGACAGCAGACCTGGCTCGGTTTCTACTACACCGACGGCGACCCCCAACCAAGCAGCTGGAACCGCTGGGCCGCAGGTCAAACCGGGTTCGGCAGTTCCTTCTCGTACATCGAGATCCTGGAGGAACTGGTCGCCTGGGACATCAACGCACAGCCCCATGTGGGATGGAACCTGCTGCTCCGGGCTCAGAACGGGGACGCGGACTTCATCTTGAGCGCCGTCAATGTGGACGGGTAGAACAGTGAGGAGAGTCTGATGCGGGTCCACGTGGTGTACGAGCCGGACGGGAAGATCATTGCCCTCGCGGATCTCGACAGCGAAGGCGGAGTGGGGGTGCGGCCTCTCCCGCAGGAAGGCCGGGAGTTCACCCGGATCGATGTACCGGACGCGTACGCCGGTCTTCCCCTGTCCGGGCTGTACGAGCGCCTCCGCCTGGAAGTCGGACCGGAGGGCCCCCGGGCCCACTGGCAGTAAGAGGTCCTGACAGCGGCGTCGGGCGTGGCGGTGGGGTGATGAGGCAGGTTGCGAAGCCGAACTCGTCCCCGGCTGCGACGCCGCCGGGGATCGCTGGGTTGTCCTGGTAGAGGCCGTGAGCGCGACGGGACGCCCGTGGGTATCGAGCGTGTTCGGGTTGAAGAAGGCCGCTGCGCCTTCCCTTATCGGGTCAGGAGCCCTGCTCTGCCGGGATGGCGCCGCCCCCGCGGCCCGACGGCGGAACTCGCCGTGTGGTGAGATCTGCGCCCCGTGGACGGGCCTCGGCATCCCCGGCCTGCTCCACGCCACCCGCCGGACGAAGTCGCGTCCCCCAGGTGACGGGGCTCTGGACCTGCTTCACGGTCTGTGTGTGGCCGACTTCCTCTCGGCCCGCATCCGCGAGGCCGAACAGCCCGCCGACCAGGTCGCGGCGCTGGGAGAGATCGGCAGCCGGTTCGCGGAGTGCCTGCCCTCCGCCGCCCTGCGGGCCCACCGCTGAGGCGCGTGCGCCGCGCCTGCCGGAATTGCGTCACCCGGGGTGTACAGAAGCACGTTATGCGGACTCTGGTCGCGTCAGGAAGTGGCGGTCTTCCGGTGAGGTGGTGGGTGATGGGATCGGTCAGCACCCAGCCAGGCTTCGTCCGCCCGGGCGTCGCCCACCAACGGCTGAATGACCGACTGCGGCGGGTCGCGTGCTGTGTGATTGACCGGTCCTGCCCCCCCCTGAATTGTTGGGAGAACAGCATGAAGATTCGTGTCATGGCCGCAGCCGCCTGTCTGGCTGCCGGGATGGTCCTGGCGGGCGGAAGCGCCGCCGTCGCCGATGCCGACGCGGACGGTGTCGCCATCGGCTCGCCCGGCGTACTGTCAGGCAACGTGGTCCAGGTCCCGATCCACATCCCCATCAACGCGTGCGGGAACTCCATCGGTCTGATCTCGTTCCTCAACCCGGCGTTCGGCAACACCTGCGTCAATACCTGACCAGCCTGGAAGCGGTCCGGCTCACCTTGTTGGAGCCGGACCGCTGGCATCGCCTGCGGAACCTGCCGGAGGCGACATACGGCGCCCGCCCCGCAGCATGACGAGCCCCTGCCACCCGTGCGAGTCGCCGAGGTACGAGCTCTGGCCCAGCGAAATTGCGCGGCAGCCGAGGCGGCGGTCCGGCAGATCCTGCCGTGTGAGGACTCCGGCCGGGCACGGTCGGCCGGGCTGTGCGAGGCGTGCGGTCACCGGCGGCGGACCGAGTTCCTGACCGGCCCGGCCGCCGTCACGGCCGCCACCGCCGAGGTGATCGTGCGTCGGCACTTTCTCCTGCGGACGGTGGGTGAGGGGGAGCACCGTGACGGGTGCTCCCCCTCACCTCGGGGCTCGGCAGTCGTTCGACGGCAGCCGCACAGTTCGACGAACGGGCCGCTCGCCCGTACGAGTTCGTCGAACGAGCCGTCCTCCCGGATCCGGCCGCGTTTGCCGAGGCCCCGGTCTCCTTCGCGGCCGTTGTCCAGGACGTGCGTCACGATGACCGTGATCCGTTCCTCCCGGCCCTCGCGGAGCTGGTGAGGACCTGGTGTTCAGCGCGTGCGTCCATCGCGCGGGGGCGCCATGTGATGCCCGCACGGCTCTGGACCCAAAGGACATGAGAGGAGGTCTTCGCGCAGGCCTCGGGCGGGCCCATCGGGCCCGGGCAGCCGTCGCCTTGGGATCGGTACGGGTGGGCCGTCGGCGCCCCGAGCGGCGGATTCGGCCGCACGCGCAGCTCAAGGCCTGCACGCGCGGCTCAACCTTGCGAACGGGCCCGGATCCGCGGACGAGAGGGGCATCCGCTGGGGCGACAGGCCTTGCCCCGTCGCGGCATGATCCAGCCCCGGCGAAATCCATGAGGTCGTAGCACTAGCTTCAGCTGTGGATCATCGACATCAGCGCCCCGTGGGTCTCGTCGTCGGCGGCGACCACGAGCCCGCGGCCTGCCTCGCCGACCGGGGCACCGTCGATTCCGGTGACAGTGCAGCCCGCGGCCCGGCACAAAGCGATGCCGGCCGCGAAATGCACGCTCCGAGAGAGATCGCCGCCATCGGTAACGTACGCGGCGCGTCTTCCGGCGGCGACCCAGGCAAGCGCCAGCATCGTGGACACGACCCGAGGCCGGAACCGTTCGACGAACTCAGGACGGGCCAGCAGATCCACGGCCCGGACTCCCGGTGCACTCGGGAACGGCGGATCCAGGTTCACGTCCACCAACCGGGTAGCAGACGAGGGAGTCAGCAGCTCGTCTTCCGCCCCGTCATTCCGCACCCAGGCGGCCTCCCCGTCGGTGAAGAAGACCTCGCCGCTGAACGGGTCGGCCACCGCCGCAGCCCCATCGCGCAGCGCCACGTTGACAGCCACCAGCATGCTTCCCACGGCGTAGTTCAGCGTGCCGCACAGGGGATCCACCAACCACTGACGCACAGCACTGACGGCGCCCTGCTGCCCGCCTTCCTCGCCGAGCACCGCGTCATCGGGCCGTGCGGAACGGATGACACCAAGAATCGTCCTCTCCGCTTCCACGTCGGCGGCGGTGGCAAAGTCCCCGGCGCCCTTGTCGATGCGGTCGAGTCGCCGGCCGTACATGGCGCGGACCACATCCGCACCAGCCCGTGCCCCGGCTATCGCGACTGCGGCATCGTCGGAACTCGCGTATGAGTCGATCATGCCGTGCACACTATCGACGCGAAGCCACCGCTCCGGCGAACCGTCCCGGCCGGAGCACCAGCGACCCGTGCGACGACGCCCCCGTCGTACGGAGACCGCCCCTTCCGCCAGCTCACGTCAGGCTCGTACCAGCGGGGTTTCCAGCGCACCGCCACCATCGGGAATCGCGCACCCCCATGCCGGTGGTTGGTGACCTTCCGCTTCTCGGACGAGGTCAGCACCTGCGAGTCGTCGCTTTGCACCGGGCCCGCTCCGAGCCCGGTGCCCCAGCTGAAAGCCCGTGGCGGCGTTGCGGGTGGGTCCGGCATCATCCCCATGTGATCGTGATGCAAGCCGTTCTGGAGATCTCCGCTGCCGACGACTTCGCGCTCTGGCCCGTTGGTGAGCACGAGTCGTACGGCTACCTCGTACTGAACGGGGAGCTGACTCCGGCGGAAGTCGGCGCGGCAGTCATGCGGATCGCCGAGTGCAACGACTTCGAGCCGGAGGAGGAGCACGGGCCTTGCCCGACCGACCCGCTCGGCGCGTTCCTGCACGGGCTGCTCACCATGCCCGACCTGTTCGCCGCCGGTGGTTTCCGGGTGGCCGACACGGCCACCGGCACCGTCTTCGTCGAGCCGGGCTGCTGCAACGGCCTGGAGAACTGGCAGGACTGGTGGGAGGTGCTGGACGGCACCGGCTGCTCCTCCTTCGGCCACGACCCGTCCTCGGCGGCCGAACGTTTCGGTGACACCGTCCGGCTGACTCTCGATGCCGACGCGGAGGACGGAAGCCCGGTGATCGAATTGCCGGTGGACCAGGTGCGTGCGCTCGTCATCGGCGCCCAGGCGGACTTGCGGAACTTCCTCGGCCTCGCCGGAACCTGGGCCGGGCAACACCTGCCGACGCACGCCGTCGCTGTCACGGCCGCCTTGGCCCGGGCGCTGGACCTGGAGCTCAGTTCCTGACCCACCGGGCGTGTGTGCACGATGTCCGTCTTCCCCTCCACCGAAGGCACAGCGCGCTGCGTACCTGCCTCACCGGTTTCGCTCCGTACGGCCTGCGGGCGACGTACCACCACCTCACGCTCAGCGCCGCGATCCCCGTCGGCTGGAGGCGGACCCGGATGCGTTGGTGCGGGCGGTGGAGGAACTGTTCGAGGCGAGGGTGCTGTGGCTGGTGCGAGCAGAAGAGTTCGACGTGCAACGCCGGGCGGAGAAGCGGGCTGGTCGGCGGGCCGTACCGGACCCTCGGCCGTGGTGGCTGCGGAGCTGGTGGGAGAGCCCGGACCGTGCCTGGTTGGAAGACCCGTCTCGCCACCCGTCGTTGCGACTGTCCGAGTACGTCCGGCGGCAGAACGCGCTCCTGGACGGCGCTGATCTGCCCGGCTGCCCGGCTTGCGGCGACGAGGGACCGCGGGTGCTGAGCTCGACCGGGCACGGCTGGGTCGAGCTGTGCCGTGGGAGACGAGGAGCTTCACTCCTCCCTCGGGCTGACCTCCGTGAGATCCGGCGGGATGACGACGGCGCCCTGGGGTTGACGGGCTCCCGCACGCGACGGCGGGACAGGTTCGGCGCCGCATGTCCGGACCGCCGGGCCTGTCGAAGGAACAGGAGCCGGGCGGACTTCCCGTGTGACCGCCGTCCTCCTCTTGCTGGTGGAGGTGAGGACGGCCATGCCCGCTCTCTGTGACTTTTCAGATCCGGATGAAGGGGAGGAGGTGTGCGCCCTCCAGGAGGTCGGTCATCAAGAACTCCTGTGAGACGGCTCGCAGGGTGTCGTACTCAGTCGGGGTGATGCGTACGTCGAAGAACCGGATGATCTGGCACAGGTCGTCCAGAGCTAGTTCCGGTTCGGCGTTGTCGATGGCCTCGGCCGTGGACCGCAGGGCGTTGAGTGCTGGGTGGGAGGGCTCCAGCCGCGTGCGAACTGATGCCACGACGGTGCTGAGGCGGATGCTCGCATCGTCTTCTCGCATGGTTTTTGTCCTTCTGCCTGTCATCCAGCTTGAGCGGGCTCCCTTACAGGCCGTGCCTCCGGAACGACGGCGGGTTCCGGAGGCACGACGAGTGAGGGGCAGAGTCAGCTGATTTGTATCACTGGCTGGTGTTGATGAAGGCGGACATTACGCCGACGGGCTTTCCATCGGGTAGCACGAAGGTGCGGTAGCACACCGTGACTGTGTACTGCGTCTTCGTCCGGCTCCCCGGCGGCCGGGGCTCGGGTCCCGGTTCTCGGGTCCGGCTCCCGCCGCCTGGTCCGCCTCGGGCTGGGGTTCCTGGGCTGGGGGCTGGTGGGGAGAGAGGCGGTTGCGGCAGAGGATCAGGAGGGTGTGGGGGTGCCGGTGCAGCGGGTGGCCTGGGACGGGTAGGCGTTTTGAATGTGCCTGCCCAGGTGTTCTCGTGGTCGGGGCGAGCACGCGGATGGGGTCGGCGATCACCTTGGCGTACAGGCCGTGTGCGGTGGGCGGGTCTCCGGCCTTCCTGGTGGTGTCTGCGGCCCTTCTGGTGGAGTGCACTCCACCAGGAACTGGGGAGTTGTGTTCACTGCGCCACCAGGGGACCGCGGGCGAGGATCTTCATCACGTCGCCGGTAGCGAACCCAAGGAGCCCACCAGTATGACCACTCACCACCACTCGCGCGTCGGCCGCAGGGCCATGCTCGTCACGGCGGCGATCGCGATGGGAATGACCCTCACCCCCGCGGTGGCACAGGCGTCCCCGACCGCCCAGCAGACCCCGGTGGCGACCGCCACCCGGGCCCAGGACCCCGTCGTCCGCGAGCTGGAGCGGATCGCCCACCCGCTGCGCTCCACCGAACCCGGCGGGAGGACCACCGATCTGCGGGCCCTGGGCGCGATGATCGGCGATGCGAAGGTCGTCGGCCTCGGCGAGGCCACCCATGGCTCCCACGAGTTCTTCGCCATGAAGGAGCGGGTCTTCCGCCACCTCGTCGAGGAGAAGGGGTTCCGCGCCTTCTCCCTGGAGTTCAGCTGGGGCGCCGGGCTGCGGATCGACGAGTACCTCCAGACCGGTAAGGGTGACGCCCGGCGGATCGTCGCGGAGCACCTCGGCAACTCCCCCTGGGACCGCGAGGAGTTCGTCCACCTCCTCCAGTGGATGCGCGACCACAACCGGCGCAACCCCACCCGTACCGTCCACTTCGTCGGCAACGACCTCTCCGGCCCGGCCATGACCGAGGACCTCTTCGGCCGGATCACCGGCTACGTGCAGCGGCACCAGCCCGCGCTGGCACCTCGCGTCGACAGCCTCTACGCAGGGCTGCGCCCCGTCGACGACGTCTTCGAGTACCTGAAGAAGCCGCTCGCCGAGCGACAGCTCTTCGCCGACCGGGCCCGTGAGGTGCACGACCTGATCAGCGCGGCGGGCGGGCGGGACCGGAAGGCACATGAACTGGCTGTGCAGAACGCCCGCTCCGTCGCCGACACCACCCGGTTCCTGACCGCGGATCCCAGCAACCCGGCGGCCATGCCCGAATTCCAGCGCCTCCGCGACGAGGCCATGGCCCGGAACGTCCTGTGGTGGCAGAAGCGCACCGGCCACAAGATCCTGGTCTCCGCGCACAACGACCACCTCGGCCTGATCGCCGGAACGGCCACGATGTACCCCAAGACCCAGGGATCCTTCCTCCGCGACGCGATGGGCCGGAACTACCTGCCCATCGCCATGACCTTCGACCGGGGATCCTTCCTCTCCAAGGACACCGCCATCGGTGGTGACTGGAAGAAGTTCACCGTCGGCGCCGCTGCCCCGGGCACCAACGAGAACACCCTCGACAAGGTCCGCCACCGCGACTTCTACGCCGACCTGCGCACCGCCGCGCCCGCCGCCCGCAGCTGGCTGGACACCGCCCGCCCCACCCGCAGCATCGGCACGCTGTTCAACGACGACTACCCCCTCTACGACCTGGCGCTCGGCCGCGCCTTCGACGTTCTGGTCCACATCCATGGTGTACGGGAGGCGGACCTGCCCCGGCCGTGACCCCTGAGGGGCCGGGCCCGCAGGCGCGGACCCGGCCCCTCAGGCACACCGGCGACGGTTCAGCGCGCCACGGCGCCGACCGGCCGTGAATCCCCACCCCGGCGGGAGCGGGCGAGGCCAACGAGGAGGGGGCGCTGGACCTCGGCGACCTCGCCACCGTGCACAGGCGCTGGCCGACCTCGGCTACGTGAGTGTCCCTGAGCGGCTGCCGCGCGGCCGGATGTACGGCCACGGCCACCCCGCCCCGGGCCCGCCGCCGCACCAGACGTACGTCGTGCTCGGCGACGGACCGCTGGACGAACTCGCTGCCTGATATCACCGGCTGGAGGCCGGAGGAGAGGGACGACGGCGTCTCCCTGACCCCCTGGCTGTGCCAGCTCATGGGGTTGGTGCCACGGCTGCGTTCACCGTACGGCCGGGCCCGTGTCTTCGTCCGTCGTACCCGGACACGCTTCGGCGGCCCTGACGTCCGAAGCGTGTCCATGGTTGTACGTCATCGGACTGATTGCCCGCGACGGGCCCGCTGCGGTTGTATCGCGGATTACCCCGGTAGGGGTTTGAGGCGGGGCCACGAATGTTCTGGAGGGGACATGCGAAGACTCTTACCCGCGGTGGCGGGCGCGTTGGGGGCCGGTCTGCTGGCGGCGCTGCTGCCGATGGGGACGGCGAGCGCCGACCCCGGCGGTGGTGGTACGGGGACGGTGCGGGTCAGTGTGGCCGCCGACGGGGCGCAGGGCAACGACAGGTCGTTCGGTTCGGTGCTCAGCAGGAACGGACGCTACATCGCTTTCACCTCGTGGGCGACGAATCTCGTGCCCGGTCCGATCCCCACCCATCAGTCCCGGACGTACTTGCGCGACCTGCGCGAAGGCACGGTGGAGCTGGTGACCTTGGATGGCGCTCCGGTGGACATATGCGACTTCAGCGCCTCGGGGGACCGGATGCTGATCAGGTCGGGCGATCACCTGTATGTGCGCGATCTGCCGACGGGCCTCACCCAGCGGGTGGACGTCGACCTCGGTGAGTTCACCGGCGGCTACCCGCGCGACCCCCGGATCAGCGGTTCCGGCCGCCACGTCGTGTTCGCGCAGGGCCGTCCCTCGGGGTCGACGGCGGCCGAGGGATCAAGGGTGTACGTGCGCGATCTGCTGGAGGGCACGACGCAGTGGGTGAGTCGGCCCAACACCGCGGCCGAGACCTATTACGCGGGCGCACCGTCCATCAGCGACGATGGGCAGCGCATCGCGTACGACAACCTCAGGTACCCCGCCCCGGGCCCCGGCCCCACACCCCCCGCGAAGGGCCATGTCTACCTCCTCGACCGGAGTACCGGCGAGGAACAGATGGTGGATGTCGCGCAGAACGGACCGACACCGGAGCGAGCCCTGAGCGGCCGGCCGTCGATGAGCGCGGACGGCAACCGGGTGCTCTTCGCCCGGTCCGACAAGAGTCCGGTGACGGCGAACGACCAGAACTCGACCATTTTCGTCCGCGATCTGGCGACCGGCACCACCCGGCCGAACCCGTTCAGCCAGCCCACCGGCCACGGCTCGCTCAGCGCCGACGGCCACTCCGTGCTCCTCCTGCCATCCGTCCTGGGCCCGAACACGTTGCTTCCGCCGGTCTTCAGGTGGAACCTGAAGACCGATCAGGCGCAGCTGGTGAGCCTCGCGAGGGACGGCGGGCCGGTCAGCGCCTATCCCGGGCAGATGACCGGCGACGGCCGCACGTTCTCCTTCGAATCGCGTGACTCCGACATCGTCTCCGCCGACACCAACGGCACATGGGACGTCTTCGTTCGGACCCTGCCGCCCGCATCCTGAGACTCCCGTGGCGGGGGGGCGGTCGTTGAACGATCGCCCCCGCGCTCACTCGGCATGATGCCGGGCCCCGCACCCCACCTCCGGGTGCGGGGCCGGACCCGTTCCCGGGCCCGGGGCATGCGGCGCCGGGTGGTTCACGGCCTTCCGCGTACACGTGCGCGACGTGGTTCCGAGTGGTTCGGCCCAGGAGGAAGGCCACCTCACCCCCCTCGCCTGCGTCGATCCGATAGATGTCACACTTTGGCCATGAGCAATGTGAAGGACACTGTCCATCAGTTCCTCCTGCAGGTGCGCTCGGGGCAGCGTCCCGAGCGGGCCGGTGACTTCATGGCCGGCCAGGTCCGGGCCCACCAGGTCGTCTCGGAGGCACCGGTGGTCGTGGAGCGGACACCGAGGGATTACACCGAGCACGTTCAGGAGATGCTCGACGCGTACGGTCCCTTCACGCTGACCGTGGACGAGCTCATCGCCGAGGGGGACCGGGTCTACGCCCGCTGGACCCAGCGCGGGCGGCACAACGGACCGGTCGACCACCACCAGCCGACCGGCGCGCCGGTCACGGCGATGACCAGCGCGGTCTACCGCGTCGAGGACGGCCTCATCGTGGAGTACTGGATCCAGATCGACCGGCAGGGGATCACCGCCCAGCTGCGCCAGCCGGCCATCAATCGCTGATCCCGCTTTCCGGCCGAGTCGGTGGCGATTCCGGCCGTCGTCGTTCTGCACGGGGCTGTTGACGACCTTGCCGCCCGCGCCCATGGCTTCGGCCGGCTCATACTCGAAGGCACGGCCCTGTGCGGCTTCGCTCGGGCCAGTGGCGACAAGCCGGTTCGGGCCCGGCCCGCCGGACTGTTCCGAGTGCAGCCGAGCGGGAAGTCCGCCGGGATCCGGGCGTCCTCGTAGGTCGTCGCCCACGGTCGTCCCGGATCACCGGCGGTCGCATGGGCCTCATCCACGATCGCGAGGTCGAGACCGTCCATGCCTCGGCTGTTGAGCTTCCGTCACCACTTCCCGTGTCCGGTCGAGGCATGGACGATGTGGCGGATGATGGCCGTGGCCTGATTCGGGTGGTGGTCCAGCCAGTCGGTGAGGTGTCGGCGGACGACCTCTTGGACGTAGGTGTTCGCTTCGGGATTGCTGAGCCTGGTCCTGGTGGATCCCTCGAAGACGGGATGGGCGAGCTTCACAGAGACGACTGCGGTCATACCCTCTTGGACGGCCTCGGCCGTGAGGTCCTGGTCGTCTGCGGACATCTGCCCCCGGCGGCGCGCGTACTCGTTGACGACGGACGTGAGCGCGGTACGGAAGCCCTCTTCGTGGGCGCCGCCCTCATGAGTACGGGTGTTGTTCGCGAAGGAGCGGAACTCTCCCGGGGACCAGGTGTTCCACTGCATGGCGACCTGCACGGAGAGCGTCCGGTCCTCGTTCTCCGATCCGAAGCCGATGGCGGGGGAGTGGACAAGACTCGGGGGATAGGGGTTGAGGTGGGCGACGTACGCCAGTAGACCGTCTGCATGGTGGTGGCGGACCGGCCGTACCGGACGTTCGTCGGTGAGCGAGATGGCGAGGCCTCCGTTGAGGAAGGCCAGTTCATGGAGGCGCTGCGACAGGGTCTCGTACGAGAACCGGGTGGTCTCGAAGATGTCGGCGTCGGGCAGGAAGGCGATCTCGGTGCCGTGCTCGCGCGTCTCCTCGTTCCTCGTCAGTGGAGTGACCGGGATGCCCTTCGCGTATTCCTGCGTCCAGCGGTGGCCGTCTCGGTGGATTTCGACGGTGAGTCGGCTCGACAGCGCGTTGACCACGGACAGCCCCAGGCTGAGGCCACCGGACACCCCGTAGCCGGTGCAGGGTCTGGTGCCGAATGACAGATCCGTCAGCTCGCGCTCGACGGCCGACTTGCCGGTGGGTTCCGCTGCCTCGACGGGCAGGCCCCGCCCGTTGTCCCTGAGCCGAATGCCGCCGTCCGCGGCGATCGTGACGTCGATGGCGTCGGCGTGGCCGGAAAGATGCTCGTCGACGGCGTACGAGACGACCTCGTAGACCATGTGGTGCAGGCCGCGCTCGCCGGTCGAGCCGATGTACATGCCCGGCCGCCTGCGCACCGCCTCAAGGCCCTCGAAGACCTGGATGTGGCTGGCGTCGTACTCGCTCACGGCCACTGGCTGGCCGGGGTTGCCGGACTCGGTCATGAAGCACCCTCCCTGGGACGTCCTGGGCATGCTGAGCGCAGGTCACGAAACCGCGGCCAACACCGCGTTCACGCTGTCGCCCGCACCCGTCCATCCTAGGTACCCGGAGGGAAACATGCAGGTCAGGCCGCATGCACCCGAGGTCCCAGGTGACCGCGTCCACGACTTTTCCGACAGCTTCGTTCCGGAGTGCCGCCACCAGGAGCAGAACAATACGAAGACCCCGCCACAGGCGTGTGAGGGGCGTTCCAGGCGGGAGCCGGGGGCCCTTCCTCGTGAATTTTCCGGTGGGGTGTGGCCCGCCCCTGCCCTGGCGAGACTACGTCGAGAGGGCGGGCCGCTGGAGCTCTGCCACAACCACTACCGTGCCCCCGCCGCTTGACTGGATGTTCAGGCCCCTTCGAACGCCGGCGGACGGACGATGGGGTCTCGGGCGTGAGGCTCATGAGGGCTCAGTGGCGTCGGACGACCTGGGCCTCCGCCCGTTCCACGGCGGCTCTTCCATGGACGTGGACCAGGGCGAGGTGGAACAGGGCCGGGGCTGTCGGAGCCCAGCGGTGCACCCGGTCCGTGTGCAGCAGATAGCCGGCCACGGTGGCCGCGCGGAACGGGACGAGGTCGATGGTCTGATGCTCCCAGCGGTCGGCCACACCTCTGCTCAGCCGGGACCGCAGTCCCTGGGCGGTCAGGTCATGCAGACGCGCGTAGAAGTGGGCGCTCCACTGGCGTTTCTCGACGTCGAGCACGAAGGCGAGGAGTTCGAGGGAGTACTCGTGCGGCTCCAGCGCCAGTTCTTCCCGCATGCCGCGCTGGGCGACCGAGTGGAGGACCGGTGCGCTTCTGCCGGATGAATCGATGTGCCGGGACACCCCTTCGTTGACGGAGGAGTTCCAGGTGCCGGGAGCCATCCGGACCTGGTCGCTCCGCCGACTGACCACCAGCAGGTCGTCGGCGGTCACCACGGCGATGTTGACACCGAGACTGCACTGCAGGAAAGCGGGTGCTTCAAGGGGGCGGTCGGGGTCCAGGTAGCGGGAGCGCAGTGTCGTACCGTCGGGCAGCCGACGGTCGAGCTGTTGGGCGGCGAGGAACGTGTAGTAGTCCGTGGGCCGCAGCCGCAGGCGGACTTCCGGCTGCTCGTCCAGAGGGGTCCGAGAGACGGCGAACGACTCGACCGCGTATCGCGGGCCGTTCCAGATCGGGTTCTTCCCCTCGGCGCGGAGCCTGGCGCTCTCGGCCTCGATCTCCTCCCGCCAGTGAGTGATCTCGGAGGGGAGGACGACCTCGTCGTCGAGTACCTGGATGTGCACGCTCGGCGGGGAGATGGGTGTCTCGCCGTCCCCCTCGACGATCAGTGCCGAAGTGCGCAGGGGGCCCAGTGCGAAGGTCGCCCACGAGGCATCGGGTTCGTCGCGGAACCGACGGCTCCGAAGGACGGCCGACCAGCGCCTGCGCACCTTGAACCACGAGTCCTGCAGGGGTTGCTGGAACAGCACCGCGAAGAGCATGCCGATGACGGCCCCGACGATCCCGTTGGCCATGTCTATTCCGCCCATGCCGCGGAGCATAGCGACGGCGGGTGGCGGAGTCGGGTGATCTCCCTGTATTCAGCAGGACCACCGCGATGGTCGATCCTGCGCTGAGCGCAAACGGGCCGGCTGTGGGGATGCGGGGCAGTAATGAGACGCTGCGGCTCTGCTCGCAGGAGGACCGGCGCAGAGTTCGATGGCGCGCTGGGCCCCCGGCCGGGAGAGCAGGAACCAGCGGCCCGGCCACGGGGCGGCGATCCGGTCCAGCTCGGGCATGAGGACCACAGGGATGGGCCTCTCGGCGCAGACGCGGCCGAGGGCGTTGACGAGGGCGTATTCGTCGGCGGCGGACAGCGCGGACAACACGGTCGGCACCGTTTCCCGCCCCATGGACGCTGTCGCCGCACTGGGGCAGAGGGCGCGGGCATGTTGCTTGAGGAAGCCCCGCGCGGGACGGCCGGAACCACCAGCGGTGTGACCTGCGCTCCCTCTCCTCTGTCCGGAGCGGATGGCTCACCCTCTACCTGGGCGGCGGTTCGACCGAGAGGGAGTGCCGGAAGACGTCGCGGGGGTCCCAGCGGGCCTTGATCCGCTGCAGGCGGGGGTAGTTGGCCTTGTAGTACAGGGTGTGCCAGGGGGTGCCGGAGGTGTTCCAGGCAGGGTCGGCGAGATCGGTGTCGGCGTAGTTGATGTAGGAGCCGTCACTGACGTCGCCGGGGACGGGGACGCCTCCGGTGTCGCGGTACACGTCCCGGTAGAAGTCGCGCACCCAGGTCAGTCTGGCCGTGTCGTCCGCCTCGGCGGCCCAGACGGTGAAGTAGATGGCCTTCATCACCGAGTCCCGCTGGGCGACGGCGGTGGCGTGGGGGGTGACGGCGTTGACCTGACCTCCGTACCCGATGAGGAGCATCCCGCTGTCGGTGTCGCCCGTGCTGCCCGTGTCGTTCGTCAAGTGGCGGTAGACGGTGGCCAGTTGGGTATCGGTGAACCCGCGGCGCAGGTAGCCGGCCTTGTCCTTGTAGCGGCGGGTGCCGACATCGCCCGCTTCGCCGGTGCCGGGCCAGGTCATGGCATGCAGCCACGGCAAGATGCCCCGGAGCGTCACGGACGGGGCGACGCCGCCACCCGCCGTCATGGCGGAGACGAAGCCGGTGAGGAGGGCATCGGCGTCCGGGAGGTCCGCGTCGATCTGCACGGTCAGCTGAAGGCCGCCGGTGGCGCGGTGTCTGGCCACGAGAACCGCGTACAGGTTCGCGGCGCGCGAACCGGGCGCGCTGTTGTGCTCGTGCCAGGTCCCGAAATTGCGCAGCAGGGTCGTGAAGGCGCGCTCGTCCATCCCGTCCCAGGTCCAGATGACCAGCCCCTCCAGCAGCCTGCTCGGTGCGGACGGCAGAAGGCGCGCGGGCTCGGCCGGTCGCCGGTCGCCGCTGCCCTCCGGCCCCGGGGAGCGCAGCCAGTAGCGGGTGACGACACCGAAGTTGCCGCCCCCACCGCCGGTGTGGGCCCACCACAGGTCGTGGTGTGGATCGCCGGGATCACGGGTGGCGACGACCGCGCGGGCGGTGCCGTCTCGGTCGACGACGACCACCTCGACGGCATGCAGATAGTCCACGACCGAGCCGTGTCGCCGGGACAGCGGACCGTATCCGCCACCGGCCAGATGCCCGCCCGCACCCACCTCGGGACAGCCACCGGCCGGGATCGTCACACCCCACCCCTGGAACAGGGTCCGGTACACGTGCCCGAGGGTCGCCCCCGGCCGTACGACGAAGGCGCCCATCCCCGGGTCGAAGCCGACGGCGCCCATCGGCGAGAGATCGAGCAGCACCCGCACATCCGGGCCGGCGGTGAAGTCCTCGAAGCAGTGACCGCCGCTGCGCACCGCGATACGGCGCCCGGAACGGACAGCGTCGGCCACCGCCCGCACCACCTGCCCGGTGGAGCCGACCAGACGGATCTCTTCCGGTCGGCCGACGAACCGGAAGTTGTCGCCGCGCCGCAGACTCTCGTAGCGGGAATCGCCGGGAAGGACCACCACCTGCCCGAACGGCGTTCCTCCGCCCTCGTCCTCACCGCCTGTCCGCCCTATGCCCGTACCGCTCAGCGCCTCGGCGGCTCCGGCAGCGGCGCCACCGCCCGTCCCGCCGATGGTGAGCGCAGCGGCCCGGGCGAGCAGGTGGCGCCGCCCGAGGCTCTCGTCCGTCGAGCGTTCCATCGCGTGGTCCTCCTCCGCCGGGGCGTCCTCCGGCGCCCGCACGCTACATGCGCACCCGGACCGAACCGCCCTGCCGCACCCGGCTGTCGACACGGCTCACCGGATCGGACTCAAACGGCGACGGCCGTGACCAGGTGGACGGCGCGCACCTGCGGGCGGTCAGCTCCCGGCCCGGCGGTCAGGCCTTGTTGAAGCGTTCGGCGTTCCCGGTGGACATCGTGCATGGCGAGGAACCCTTCACCGGGGTCGATGACTGGGGCTACGGGCCGCCGCGATACGTGACTGGCGACCGCGTACGGCTGGCCGCTGAAACGCTGACGCAGATGACCTATGACCAGTTGATCCAGGGTGTCGATCACTCCGAACTCGCCACAGCCGAGATCTACCCCCTGATCTGGGATTCGCCGACGTCGCTGGGCTGGGCCCGAGATCTGTTCATCCCTCTGACGGAGTTCTTCCAGGCCGCTGCCTCTGATGGCCACGCCATGGTGATCTGGCTCGACTGATGTCTGGTTCTGCCTGTCTGACGGGCGGTATACGGCAAGGTCGGCTGCGGGGTAGATCTCGGCTGGGCTCGAACGGTCCGCCGTCAGCGGCCGTACATCCGGCGGCAGAGAGCGGGGGCGCCCATGGGGGCCTGGATGCCTTGGGCCTGGCGGCAGAGTCGGCGCATGTCGGGGGCGGCTCCGGTCGTCGGCTGCTGTCGGCGGGCGGAGGGTTTCATGGGGGTCCGGCGGGGTTTCGGGCGGGCCGCGGAGGAACGGATCGGCGTCCGGGCCTTCGTGGCGGGGTGTTTCGGGGCGGTCTGTCGTGGCGGTCGAACCGTTGCCGGCCGCGCGGCTCGGGGAGCGGTGGCGGGGCGGTCTGCCAGGGCCGGGGCCTTCGTCCTGGCCGTGGTGGTGCGGCGGGGGCCGGTGGTGGAGAGATCCTCGCGTGGTGGGGCGAGGGTGAGTTCGGGCCAGGTGGTCACCGGGGTCGGCGGGAGTGCGTCAGCGGGCTGGAGTTGCGCGGGCCGGGCCGGAGCGGAGGCGTGCGGGGCGGGGACGGCCACGCATCCGCTGGTGAGGAGCGCGGCGAGGACGAGGAGCGTTGTACGGCGGGGGTGCATGGTGTCCACGCTGCCCGACCGGGGGCGGGCGACGGTGGCGGCGCGGCCCGGGTCCACCGTGACGGGTGACCGGCCGGATGGTGGCGGCCGTGCCTCCACACGGCGGACTGCGGATGGCGGCCGACGGATGGCGGAAGGCTGAGGCACGGACTGCGGAGGGTGTACGGCTGAGGCAGGGCTGGAGCGGTACGGGAGCGCAACGATCAGTCGGCTCAACGCACTTCGGCGAGCGTGGCGGCCCGGAAGGGTGGCTGTGTCGGGCGTACGGCGGGCCCGAAGCCCACCGGGGGCCGCGCGCGGTACGCGCGGAGGGGCCGGGTTCGGGCCTTCGCACTTACGATCCCCGGGGGGAGAGAGCGGCCGGAGGCGCCCGGCGGCGGGCGGTGGCGCTGTGCATCCGCCGGAGGCAGAGGCGCGTCCGGCCGGGACGTGCCGTCGGCCTCGACGACGCCGTTCCTGGCCAGTCCGCGAAGGCTACGGCTGGGGGTATCCCCCGCTCCGGTCTTGGGGTGGGCCGTATCGTGCCTTGGCGGGTACCGGATCTAACGTTCGGTTCATGGCTGCGGAGCCCGGGACCGGTCCTGGGTCAGACCGGGCGAAGGGATACCTCATCGATGCGCATCCTCCTGATCGGGCCGCCGGGGGCGGGCAAGGGCACGCAAGCGGTGCGCATTGCCGCGCATCTGTCGATCCAGCACGTCTCCACGGGTGACCTGTTCCGTGAGCACATCGAGCAGGGCACCGAGCTGGGGCGGAACGCCCGGAGTCACCTACGCGCCGGTCTTCTGGTGCCGGACGAGGTCACGATCGGAGTGGTCGAAGAGCGCCTTGCCCACCCGGACACCGGGCGCGGATTCCTCCTGGACGGCTTTCCCCGCAACCGCGTTCAGGCGGAGGCGCTGGACGGCATCCTGGCCGGCTCGAAGTCGAGGCTGGATGCTGTGCTCGGCCTGGAGATTCCCGAGGCTCAGGTGGTCAGCCGGATCGCTGGACGACGGGTGTGCCGACGGGACCGCGAGCACATCTTCCACGTCGACCACAGGCCGCCTGAAGCGGCAGGGACCTGCGATGTCTGTGGCGGAGAGCTGTACCAGCGCGATGACGACCGCGAGGCAACCGTCCGAAGACGACTGGAGGTCTACCACAGCGAGACGGCGCCGGTCATCGACCACTATCGGGTCCAGGGCTTGGTCGCCACGATCTCGGCCCTCGGCCAGGTCCAGGAGGTCCTGGACCGTGCGCTTGCCGCGCTCGGCCAAGGACGGATGAATGCCTCCGGCACGTCGGGCCGTCGACCCCTTTGATCGACGAACTGCGACACCCCGACACCTCGCGACCTCCTGTCGGCCCTCACCTGGCGTGACGCCCGAGGCAGGACCCGCAATCCGAAGCACGTCATGGACGGCCGCGTGTGGCGCTCCGTCAACTTCCAGGGCGTCCACCGACTCACCTCCGAGTCCGCCGCACGTTGGCCGGGCTCGTCGGCAGCGCCCAGTGCACCCGGGACGCCCCGCATCCGCATGCCCACCGGCCGGGAAACGCGGGTGCGTGAGAGCACCCGGAGGTGGCTGAAGTGTGTTCGGCGTCCTCCCGCCGCTCGGCCATCAGGTGAGCCCTGGAGTCGGGTCCCCGTGTGGGCGGACCTGAAAGCGCCCTGGGGGAAGACGGACAGCGGTAGCGACGGCGGGTAGCTGACACGTGTGCCTCGATGTGGTGGGTGTACCTATCCCCGGTCCGCAGCAGACGGCGGAGGGCGCCGCAGATGGGCAAATGTGAGGCGGGAGTGACAGGCGTGACTCAGAAGGTGCGGGCCGCCTCGACCCCGTTGTCGGCGGTGCGGATCCGGCGGGTCCTGCGTCCGGCCGAGGACCGTCCACCGTTCCGGGACCGGCTGCGGTGGTCCCGCATCGGCGTGGTGGCGGCGAGTCGGGCGGCACGGTCGACCGTCAGGCGACGTACCAGATCCGTATCGACCTGAAGCCGGAACTGGCCACCGGCGAGCGTGTGGCAGTCAGCCGGACGCGGGGTGCGTGCGGCGCGGACGGCTGAGCGGATTCCAACCGGCCGGAACGGGCCGTCTCGGCCCGCGTCATGTCACGAGTTCCTGCGCGCGGCAGGTGCGGCCCTGTGCAGGGACAGGGCGAAAGCGCAGCTGGTGAGGGTGAGGAAGACGATCGGCGGAGGGGGCAGCAGGAGGACGGATACCGCCAGGGAGGCGAGGGAGGCCGCGAGAGCGATCCATCCGAACGCGGTCCGGCGCTGGACGAGGGCGGGGGAGTGGCGGACGGCGGCGAGGATCATGAGGCCGCAGGCGATGATGAAGAAGGCCATGGCGACGCTGATGCCGTTGAAGACGTCGAGGACCGTGCGTTCCAGACCCAACAGGGTGAAGGCGGGCTCCTGCATGGCGATGTCGACCTGACGCTGTCGCGGAGTCCTGGCCGTCGCCGAAGTGACGGAGAGCGCGAGATGGCCGACGCCCATGAGGACAAAGCCGTAGGCGCCGACCGCGAAGGGACGGACGGGGTCCGCCCGGCGGAGGGGGCGGGATGTGTCCGTGGTGCTCACCGATGCTCCTTGGTGTTGGTGTTGGTGTTGGTGTTGGTGTTGGTGGGGGCGGAAGGCGGTTGCCAGTCGAGGACCGTGTCCAGAGCTCTTCGCGACAGCGCTCGTGGCATGGCGCGTACGGCCAGGTTCCGGAGGGGCACGGCGAGCGGGTGGGAGAGCCGGGCGAGTTCGCCGAGCCGCCGGGAGCGGCGGCTGATCAGGGTGGTCCGCCGGTGCCTGGCATCCGTATAGGCGGCGAGCGCGACCGGTGCATCGTCGGTGGACGCGAGGAGATGCGCCACGACGACGGCGTCCTCGATGGCCTGGCAGCCGCCCTGGCCCATGTTGGGGGTCATCGCGTGGGCTGCGTCACCGAGCAGGGCCGCTCTGCCGGTGTGGAGCCGGGGCAAGGGGGCGGCCAGCTCATGGAAGTCGTGGTGGAGTATGCCGACCCGGTCCGGGGCCCGCTGGTCCAGCCTGTCCAGCAGCGCCGGTATCGGATCGTGCCACGCGCCGAAGCGCCGGGTCAGCTCGGCGTGGTGGTCGGCGGGCCCGGCTCCCGTCCTGGCGCCGGGGCCGGAAACGGCGGTGGCGTAGACGTAGACACGGCCGTCGGAGAGAGGGACGACACCGAACCGCTCGCCCCGCCCCCAGGTCTCGGCGGCCTCCTGGGCGGGCAGGCCCGCACCCGGCAGCACCGCTCGCCAACCGGCCTCACCGGCGTGACGCAGCCCGCGGTGGCCGGGGAAGAGCTGTCCGCGGAGCACGCTGCGGATGCCGTCCGCCCCCAGCGCGACGTCGGCGCGCAGATCGCCCGCCGACGTACGCACGGTCACGCTGTCCCCCGTGTCGTCCACACCGGTCACCGATACGCCGAGGCGCAGGGTACCGACGGGCAGGGCGGTCGCGAGGGTGTCGATCAGGAAGCCGCGGTGCACGGCCCGCGCGGCCGTTCCATGGCGTGCGGACAGCGAGCCGCTGTCGGACCGGGTCAGCCACGTGCCGTCGGGCGTACGCAGCCCGACCTGGCAGGGCAGGGCGTCACCCGCCCACGAGCCGGGGGCCAGGCCGATCGATTCCAGGGCGCGCAGCGCGTTCGGGGCGAGCACGATGCCCGCGCCGACACCCGTGAGTACGGAGGCCCGTTCGCACACGGTGACGTGCCATCCGCGGCGGCTCAGGCCCACCGCCGCGGTCAAGCCCCCGATTCCGCCTCCGGCCACGACGGCATGACGGACACCCATGTCGACCACCCCCTTGTCTCTACACCTGTAGAGGTCGATGATCCGCACTCTACATCTGTAGAGTGCGGGTATGTCCATCTCCGACCGTCGAAACCTGATCGCCGACGCCGCCATCGGCACCGTGGCGACCGCCGGGCTGCGCGGCCTGACGCATCGCGCGGTCGACGCCGCCGCAGGCCTGCCGGCCGGCAGCACGTCCTACTACTTCCGCACTCGCGGTGCTCTCATCAGCGCCTGCTACCTCCGCCTGACCGAACTCTTCGTCGCCGACGTGGACCGCTGGGAAGCGGACCAGGGTCGCCTGGACCTTGACTCCGCCGCGGACGGGATGGCCACGCTGCTGCACCACTGGCTGACGACGGCGCGCGAACGCCAGATCGCCCGCTTCGAGCTCGGCCTGGAAGCTACTCGCCGACCGGAGCTGCGCGCCGACCTGCGGACCGCAGGTCTCGCCGCGCAGGCCAGGACCGCCGCCCTGCTGGCGGCACTCGGGGCTCCCCGTCCCGGCCCGGCGGCGGATCTCTTCGTCGCCTGGACCGACGGCCTGCTGTACGACTGGCTCGCGGGCGCGCTCGCGGCGACCCGCCCGGTGCCCGACGCGACCGAGCTGGCCACGGTGGTTCGGCGGATGCTCGAAGCAGCGCTCTCCGTCTGACCGGGCCGGCGGCCTCATCGACGTGAGGACGCGGTCGGCCCGCGGTCGCCCTCAGGGCCATCCTCACGCCACTGTCGGTATGGGTGCTCCGGGCGGAGGAGTACTGGGCGGCGATGCTCACCCTTCCCGGCGTGACCGGCGCATGCCATGATCGGTGAATGAGCGAGTACTCCTGGCCCTGGGAGAACGGCAGGCGCATGCCCGACGCGGCCTCGGCCTGGACCGAGACCGTCCGCGTTCTGCCCGTCGGTACCCGCATCACCGGTGAGGTCGTCGGCCGACAGCCCTTCGGCGTCTTCCTCTCCATCGACGACCGGCCCGACGCCGTGGGCCTGGCCAGGATCGACAGGAAGCCCAGGTGCATGGAGCTGCCGACCGTGGGGCAGCACGTCACCGGCGAGGTCGTCTGGCACACCGACCACAATCATCAGGTGGGGGTCGTGCTCGGCGAGTGGGCCGAGCACGAAGACCTGCTGCCTCGCTTTCGCGTCGGCCAGGTCGTCGCCGGGCGCATCATCAAGGTCGCGTCCATCGGCGTCTTCGTGCGCCTCGCCGACTGCGTCGAGGGACTCGTTCCGTTCACCGGGCCGACTGCGTCCTCGGAGTCCTTCCGCGAGGGCCAGGAGATGTTCGTACAGATCGTGGAGATCGACCACGAGCGGAACCGGATCCTGCTGGCAGTGCCCGTCCCGTAGCTCCTGAACGCTGCGCTGGGCGGTGGTCCCGCCCAGCCTTTCGCGGGCCCTGCATGGTCCGGAGCTGGGCCGCTGCGGCCGGTGACTTGACCGTGAGCTGTCCATCCGAGTGGAGGGGAACACCGGTTGGGTTCCCGGGGCCGGTATGGGCGAGCGGCTGGGCGGCGCCGGGATCGGCACGTCAGGGTCGAGCGGCTGACCGGCCCGTTGGCGTGACCGGTCTCCCCGGCCGGTGACGGACAGGCGCGTGGAGGCGGCCGACCCGGACGCCGTCGAGGAGGCGGTCGCGCACAACGCCTTCCTCTCCTCCGAGATCGCGGTCGCGCAGTACCGGCACCGGGCTCTGGTGATGCTGGGACGCGGCGAGGAGGCCCCGGCCGAGGCGCGGCAGACGTACGCCGCCGAGCACGCCAAGCCGTGACACCGGTCCGTGCATGAAGGCGGCAACACCCCGTGTGCCGCGACCGAGGCCGCCGCACAGGGCCAGACCCGTACCGCCGAACACCTTCTCGCCGTACGGGCTGGAGCAGCTGCGCAACCGGGCCGGGCCCGATCCGGTCAGTCCCGCACCGTGGCCGCAGCGCCTGCCCGAACTCGCCGCCCGCCCGCCGGACAGTGAAATCTGGAGGTGCTCGCGTGAACGCCGTACCGGAGCCGTCCGGCATTCTCCTCGCCCGGCAAGGACTGCTCGCCACCCGCGAAACGGCGAAGGAGCCGGGCGCCGCCTGGAAGAAGCCGAGGCGGTGGACCACTACCGTGTCCGCGACGGCCGCACCCCCAGGAGGCCCCGGTCCTGGCCACCGTCGTTGTCGTACGCCAGAGCAGGTTCGCCGCGACCTCGGCGCCCGTGCCTTCCCCGACATCAACGAGGAGGATCAGCACGACGAGGCGCCGACGTTGCTGGAGGAGGTCCGTGCCCACCGGCGTCGAGCCGGTGATCGATGCCTCCGAGGTCGCGGAGGGCGTAATGGAGGCCGCTGTACGTCGAGTTGGTCAGTTCGCTTCGCCGTGCTTCGGTCGCCTTCTTGAGTGTCGGTGTGCGCCTCGGTCCGGCGGAGCATCTTCATCCCGTGGCCCTCGGGGCCGACCGGTGCTGGGGGCCGCCGCGGCCAGTACCCCACGGGGGTTCCGGCCGCGGCGGTTCCGTGCGACCGGCCGCGCGGTCAGTGCTTCGGCCGGTGCCGTGGTCAGTCCCGCGAGCCCGGACAGATGTCGAGGGAGAGCAGCGAACCGCCCTCGTCCTCGTCATCCGTGCCCACTATGCCCGTTTCGCTGCCGCGGCGGCAGGCGACCGCCTCGATCTTGCGGTTGTCGACCTCCTTGTCGAACGAGGCGAGCGCGGTGAGCCGGTCCTTCGACTTCAGATCGACCCGGATCCGGCCCGACTTGTCCGAGGTCACCTTCCCGGCGATGTAGACCGCCGAGGCGAACGGCCCGGAGTTGAGGTTCGGGTCCGACGCGGCGGTCAGCAGCACCGTGCCGTCCGCGTGGATCTTGATGTCGCTGGCGTGCCGTACCTCCTGTCCGTCCACGGGCAGCGGGTAGGGCACCGTGAAGGCCACGGGCGCGGTCGCCGGGCCGAACGTCCCGCTGTTCGGGTCGTACTCGGCGGCCCGCACCAGCGAGGGCTTGTCACCGCTCGAACCCCGGGTCGCCCAGACGGCGATGGTCCGTCCGTGCTGGCGGGTCAGGGCGAAGCTCTCGTAGTTGTCCCCGGCCGCCCGGTCGGGCACGGGCGAACTGCCCCACGCCACAGCCGCGTCCGGGTCGAGGGTGAAGCGGTACGCCGTGCCGTCGCTGGTGAGGGTCACGTAGTCACCCGGCTGCCCGGGCACCGAGTCGACCGCCTCCAGGTCCCTCGGCTCCGGCATGCCCTGCCAGGGCAGCTCCCGCACGACCGGCGCCTTCTTGCCGGAGGCGCTGTACCGGACGGTGGCCACCCGGCTCTCGCCGGGCTTCTTGCTGTCCCGCACCATCACGAGGTCGACGCTCTTCTTGGCGCCCCCGCGCTTCTCGATCACTGCGAGTCCGCTGACACCTCCGGTCATCCCGGTGCCCACCCGCTGCCACTCCGACGCGTCGGCGGCGTCGGCCGTGTCGGAGGCGTTGGCGGTGGTGGCGAGTGAGCCGCCGAGGGCCAGGAGGGCGACGGCGGTGGCGATTGTCCATCTGCGACGAGTCATGGGGCGGACGCTAGCCCAAGATCTCACGCGTTCGGCAGCGGGTGTCTCGTTAAGGTAAAACGCGCAGGTCGGGAGGCGGTTGCACATCGCGGCCCAGTCGAACATCCTCAACTCACCGCACAGCGGAACCACTTGTGGGCGCTACCGGGGCGTGGGAGGGTGGCGCTCCGGGAGTCGTGCCCATGGCGGCTCGTCCCTGACCGGTCCGTTTCGCGCGCCCGCGCCCGTCCCGGCCGACGAAGGTGGCGCTCGGCTAGGGCGTGTCTTCAAAGGGTCATATCCACATCAGGAGTGACGCGATGGTGAGGGCCGCTTCGTAGGACTCGCGGGTTTTGTCGTAGCGGGTGGCGATGGCGCGGTACTGCTTCAGCGTGTTGAAACAGCGTTCGACAACGTTGCGCTGTTTGTAGCGTTCCTTGTCGAAACCAGGAGGTCTGCCGCCGCTGCGGCCGCGACGGCGGCGGTTCGCCTGCTGGTCCGAGCGCTCCGGAATGGTGTGGGGAATGCCGCGTTTCCGCAGATAGTCGCGTATGCTCCGGCTGCTGTATCCCTTGTCGCCCAGAAGATGGTCGGGCCGGGTTCGCGGTCGGCCTGGACCTGGCCGGCGGACCTTGACGCGTGCGAGGACCTGCTCGAACTGCGTGCAGTCGTTGATGTTGCCGCCTGTGACCACGAAGCTCAGCGGGCGGCCTCGGCCGTCACAGCCAAGATGGATCTTGGTGGTCAGTCCGCCACGGGATCGTCCGAG
>NZ_JBIWNI010000013.1:55912-193238 GCF_044767145.1 Streptomyces sp. NPDC101490 | reverse complement strand
ACCAGCGGTCACACTCAAGCTCCTCAAGGGAGCGGTCACGGTCCACGAGTCGAGTCACCGACCGATCGTCCCATGGCAGATCTCAAACGCGGTCTGACATGTTTGGTCTCTCGCCAAGTGCGACGAGATGCCCGACTCAGGAACGGGGCTGTGGCAGGTTCTCCAACGCTTCGACACCCCCACCGCCACCTGCTCCCCACTCTTCGTCCCTGGCTGGACCGACAAACGCGTCGGCACCGTCTACAGGGATTCGCGGCACCTGGGATTCCGATCGAAAGACGGCTCCTACCTGTTGTGCGCCCGGAGGCACTACGTGTAGCGGAAGCGTCGGACAGGGGCGGCCTCTCGGAGGGGTTCCGGGCGGTGGTGTCACAGATTTCGGTCGGCCGACGTACTACAGGTATTCGGAAGCAATGTACGGGCGCAGCAGCTCCGTCCTCCGCTCAGACGACGGAGAGCCCCGAATTGACCACTGGCTGGTAGCAAACGGGCGCTACGCGCGGCAGCGGTACGACCGTCCCCCTCCCGAAGCCGGGCACGGGGAGGGGTGGGGGCACGGCTGCCGGTGAACGGGTCCGGCTGACCCGGCGGGTCAGCCGAGGGCGGCCGGCCAGGCGTCCCCGGGCGGCGGTACGAAGAAGTAGCCGCCGCCGACGGTCAGCTGGTACTGGGTCATGGCCTCGCCCGCGAGTCGCCGCTGGACGGTCTCGAAACCGGCCGCCAGGTCGCGCTGGAAGCAGGAGAAGAGCAGGCCTCGGTCGTCGGGTCCGCTGTCGTAGGCGTAGCTGCGCCGGACCAGCGGGGGCGGGTCGCGCCGGTCCGGGGCGGCCCGCCGGACGTGCGCGTCGAGCGGGGTGAGGCGGCCCTGCGGGTCGGTGCCGAAGTCGGGACGGGTGGTGGCCGGGGTGCCGTCGAGCCAGCGGCCGTCACGGCGGCGGCCGATGATCCGTTCCTGTTCGTGCACCGTGTCCCGGTCCCACAGGGCAGTGGCGAGCCGGATGACGCGGACCACCTGGTAGCTGCCGCCGACGGCCCAGCCGGGTTCGCCGTCACCGGCCCGTACGAGGGTCCGCCCGGCGGTCTCCGGGTCCGCCGCCGGGTTGCCGTGGCCCTCGGTGAAGCCGAACGGGTCGCGGGTCAGGCCGCGCCCCCCGGCGGTACGGCTGTCGTCGCGGAATCCGGCGGCCCGCCAGCGCACCCGCCAGCCCGGGGCCCGCGCCAGGATGCGGTCCACCGCTTCCCGTACGTCGCCACGGCTCGGCCCGGCCAGGTGCAGCAGCAGGTCACCATGGGTGCGGGCGTCGTCGAGGAGGTCACCGGTGAAGGCGGGCATCGGCCGCAGCCGACGCGGGCGGGCGGCGGAACCGGCCGCGAAGGCGCCCGCGCCGAGCGCGACACCGGCCGTGACGTCCGAGCCCTCGACGGCCGCGTCGAGGTCCTTCAGCAGCCCGGCCACGGCGTCACGGCCCGGCCCCCCGGGCCCGGCCGCCGCGTCCAGGGCGATGAACTGGGCGTGCACGGGCGGCTCGGCCCCGCGCAGCTGCACGGGAAGCCCGCCCGTACGACCACCCTTGCCGCCGCCGGTGCCGTCCGCGCCGTCGTCCGTGCAGCCCGCCGCGGCCGCGCCCAGGGCCGCGAGCGGCAGCCCGGCCAGCAGCGACCGTCGGCGCGGCCCCGGACCCGGGCCCCGCCGCGGCCCCGTGCCGTCCCGGTGCTCCGTCTGCCGCTCGTCGTGCATCGGCCGTGCGCCGTCCTTTCGGGTGTGCGGGCCTACCAGGCCTCGGGGTCGAGGGTCACCGTGAGGAACGGTCCGTCCCCGGCCAGGGTCAGGTCGGGGTGGGTGAGCGCGTCCGCGAAGTCCGCGGCCTCGTGTTCGTCCAGCAGGAAGACGAAGTGCTGGGCGGTGGCGGGCCGGGGCAGCGAATCCCCGTCCGGGTCGGCGGCCGCGTTGGCACGGGCGGCGCCCTGGCAGAGCACGGACACGAACAGGCGCAGGTGGGGTGCGCCGAGCAGGCTGTCGGCGCCCTCGATCACCCCGGCCGTTCCAATGCCACCGGTGACCTCGGCGCAGAGGTCGTCCAGGCAGTCGACGACCGCGTCCCAGTTCCGCCCGAAGTAGCCGGGGAAGCGGAAGGTGTCCGCGAACTCCCGGAAGACGCCCGCCGCGTCGTCCAGGTCAGCGGCCCGGAAGGTGTGCACCCGGCCGCCCCGGTCGGCCAGCGCGTCGAGCTGCCGCCGGAGCACGCCGCTCTCGCGGGCGCGGGCGGGCCCGAAGACCACCCAGGGTCCCCGGGTCCCGCTCACGTCGAAGGAGGTCACGAATGCTCCGCCTTCGTCTTCGCCATCGCCATCGCCATCGCTTTCAGGCTCACTTCTGCTGTCACCCCAGGAATTCGCCGACGTAGTAGTAGGTGCCGTAGTGGTCGGGTGTGTAGTAGGCGGGCCCCGGGCCGTCCTTCGGTGTGAGGAGGCGTTCGGCACCGCGGATCGCCTTGTCGCAGCCGGGGGCGCTGCACACGGGGAGGTCGTCGATGGCGTTGACGTCCCATTCCCGGTACTTGCCGCCGGGCAACTCACCCATGTTGTTGCCCCAGTTGGAGTTCCCGTTGTATCCCGGCACCCTCCCGGTGCCGCCGGGGCGCTTGTTGACCTTGTCGAGCATATCCGCGGCGCGCTGTGGCGCAGGTCCGGACACGGCTCCGGCGCCGGTGGGGCTGCCGTGTGCGCCGCCGTGGTTCTGGCAGAGCGGTGAGGTGTTGTGGACGAGGACGGAGGTGTCGCCCGCGAGGACGTAGTAGGTGTGCAGGTCGTCGACGGTGAGGTTGAAGACGTCGGCGGTGGCGGTGCGGTGGCGGATCGCGGTGATCTGGACGTGGGTTCCGGCGGCGGTGCGGAGCCACTGGCCGGGCCGGAGGGTGTCGGCGGCGGCCCAGGCCTTGGAGTCGGGGAGCCAGAAGGGGTGTTCGGTGGTGGCGGTGAGGGAGTCGGGGCGGCCGTCGGCGGCGGTGACGGTGATGTCGACGAGGTTCTTCTCGCCGGAGCCGCGGATGAGGGCGGTGACCTTGCGGGGGCCGCTCTCGCCGGTTTCGGGGTCGGTGGCGGCGACTTCGTCGCCGACCCGGACGTCCTCGATCGGTTTGCGGGTGCCGTCGGCCATCAGAACCAGGGTGCCCTCGGTGAAGCTGTTGCGCCCGCACATGGCGGCGACCCGCTTGAACCACTTCGAGCCGGAGATCAGCGGCCCGAGCATCCCCGTCGCACACCCGATCAGCGCCGACGTCCCGACCTGGCCCCAGTCGACCTTGCGGCCCGACAGCCGCTGCGCACCCCAGTCCATGGCCCCGTCCACCGCCGCGCCGACGGCGCAGCCGATGAGGAGGGGGTTGTTGCCGGTGGGGTCGGTGTAAGCGGTGGGGGCGGAGAGGGCGTACTGGTAGAGGTTCGGACCGCCCGCGTGCCCGATCGGGTCCTGCGAGATGAAACGTCCGGTCTGCGGGTCGTAGTAGCGGGCCCGGTGGTACAGCAGCCCGGTGCCGTCGTCCTCACGGCCGGTGAAGGTGTACGGGTTGGTGGACTCGGCACCCGTACGGGTCACCTGTCCGTTGGGGTCGTACGTGTAGCGCGTCGCGACCGTGCCGTCGGCATGGGCGAGGCCGACGACCGTGCCGAGCGCGTCGGTCAGATAGACCTGGGTCTGCCCACCCTCGGTACGGGTCAGGTACTCGTCGAGACCGGACATGGCGACCGTGGCCGTCGTCGCGCCCGCCGCATCCTGCTCCACGAACGGATTGGAGCCGTCCGCCAGGGAGCGCTTCTCAACCGTGCCCGTCTTCTTGGAGAAGCGGATACCGCCCGCGTCGTAGCCGAGGGCGGTCGTCTGCCCGGACCCGGCCGGGGTGAGCCCGGTCAGCCGCCCCCGCGCGTCCCAGGTGTACGAGCGCAGCCCGTCACCCGTGAGGCGCCCTTCGTTGTCGTACGTGAGCGAGCGCCCGGCGAAGGACGTCAGCCGGTTGTCCTCGTCGAAGACGGAACCGGATTCTGCGGCGGGCAGGGCCACGCTCGCGAGCGAGCCCGACAGCCCGGCGGTGAAGCCGCGCGCGTCCCGGGCGTACGCGAGGTCGCCGACCGGCGTCGCACCCCGCGCGTAGCCGATGGAGGTGACCGATCCGGCGGCGTCGTAGCCGGTGGTCCGGACGATGCCGCCAGGCAGGGTGGCAGTGCGTTCGCGGCCGAGAGCGTCCGGAGTGAAGGTCACTTCCTGGGTGCCGGTCTTCACCGACTTCAGGAACGAGGACCTGTCGTACCCGTAGGTGGTCACGACCCCGGCGGCCTCCGTGCCGGTGCGGCGGTCGGCGTCGTCGTGGGTGTAGGTGACCGTGCCGGTGGGGCCGGTGACGGTGCGGGGCCGGTCCAGCACGTCGTAGGTGAAGGACCGGACGCCGGCCCGGCTGTCGGTGATCCTCCGCGGCAGACCGACGGCGTCGTACTCGTAGGTGGCGGTGGAGTCGGCGTTGACCGGCGAGGTCACCCCGTAGCGGACCGTGTCGGGACGGCCCAGCAGGTCGTACGTGGACGTGCTGACCTTGCCGTCGCGACTGGTGGCGGTGCTGAGCCGCCCGGCCGGGTCGTAGCCGAACGAGGCCTGGGCGCCGAGCGGATCGGTGGCTGTCTTCGGCCGGTCGGCGTTGTCGAAGGTCCAGGTCGACGCGTTGCCGCGGGCGTCGGTGAGGCTGGTCAGGTTGCCGTTGGCGTCGTAGCCGAAGGCGAGGGCCTGGCCGAGCGGATCGGTGGTGCGGGTCGGCTGGTTGAGCCGGTCGTACGCCATCATGGTCCGCGAGCCGGTGGTGTCGGTCAGCACCGTCACCCGGCCCGCCGCGTCGGTGAACCGGCCGGCCGTGCGGCCCATCGGGTCCTCGACCGACACAAGGGTACCGTCGCTGTAGTGGTACCGCGTGACCGCACCGGTCGCGTCCTCGGCCGAGGCGGTCTGGCCGTCGGGCCGGTACGTGAAGGTGGTGGTGCGCCCCTCCGGGTCGGTGATGGTGGCGGCGTTGCCGGCCGGGTCGTAGGTGTTCAGCGTGACCGCGCCGAGCGGGTCGGTGACCTTGGTCGGCTGGTCGAACGGGCCGTCGTACACGGTCGTCGCCGAACTGCGGGCGTTCGCCGTCCCGGCGAGCCGGGTCACGGAGGTGACGTTCCCGTTGGTGTCGTACGTGATGTCGGAGCGGCGGCCGAAGGGGTCGGTGACGGAGTCGACGCGGTTGGCGGGGCCGCGCTGAAAGACGGTCCTGCGGGCGAGGGGCGTGCCGTAGGCCTGGGTGTCGGCGAGGCCGTGGCCCAGCGCGTCGAACTCGACCCGGCGCACGGCGCCGCCGGGCTGCATCACCTCGGTGGCCGTGACGTTGCCCGTCGCGTCCTTGCGGTAGACGAAGACGTACTCGGCACCCTCCGGCAGGACTTGGCGCCTGACCCGGCCGTCGCCGTCGTACTCGTTGTTCAGGTAGGTGATGCCGCGGGCGTCGGTGGCCGTCGCGATGCGGTTGCTGGTGCCGTCGTAGGTGTACGTCGACTGCTTGCCCGCCGGGTCGGTCACCGTGGCCAGACGACCTGCGGCGTCATAGCCGTAGAGGACCGAACGGCCGGTGTTGTCACGGGCCTTGGAAACCCGCAGCTGCTCGTCGTAGGAGAACTTGACCCACCGCCCGCCGGGGGCGTCGACGCGCACCACGGGTCCCTGCTTGCCGTTGTCGTCCATGCGGGTGATCCGGACCGCATTGCCGTGCCGGTCGCGGATCTCCTGGAGCGGCCGGTACTGCGGGAAGATCCACACCGCGCCGTCCCGGAAGCGCAACTCCCATTTTCCCGCTCTGTCGTTGATGAGCTTGGCACCCCGGAACCCGCTCTGCGTGTCGAGGGGTTCGAAGACGGCGTCGGTGTAGCCGGTACCCGGCGAGGTGCGCACCATATGGACCTTCACGCCACCCGGCATGTAGAGGTCGACCTGCTCGTATTCCTTCTTGGAGGAGAAGAAGACGTTGTAGGAGAGGTCCCGGCCGACGCCGAAGGCGCGTGAGCGGGTGTCGCCCTGCCAGTAGCTGCGGTCCACCTGGACGCTGCCGAGGTCCCCGGAGACGGCCAGGTCGGTACGGGTGTCGGTGAGCATGCCGCTCGCCAGGTCGACGGGGTCGCCCGACAGCCAGTCGATGGCGTCCTGGAGGCGGGACAGGCCGAAGGGGAAGGTGTCGGAGGTGTTGAACATGGCGCCGTGGAAGGCCCAGACGCGGGTCTTGGCGTCCGGTACGACCTGCTTTCCGTCCGGGGAGACCTGGCCGTGGCCGTAGACGTGCCAGCCCTTGCCCTTGGGGTCGTAGTCCATGAAGTCGACCCGCGTACCGGGCGCGCGGTGTGTGTAGTTGGGGTAGACGATCTGCGCGCCCCGGGGGAAGACATACGTGCCGCCCGGCTGGACCGTGAAGTAGACGGGCACGATCCCGTGGGCGGGCAGCGGGAACGGTGCGCGGTCGATCGGGATGGCGGTGATGCCGAGTTCGGTGACGGCGCGGCCGTGTTCGTCGCGGACCACCGAGCCCTTCGGGATCCGTACCTCCAGGCCCGGGATCCGCGGGGTCTTCAGCACCACGTCGCGGGTGGCGGGGGCTTCGAAGCGCACGGTGTTGCGGGTGTCGAGCGGGGTCATCCACACCGGGAAGCCCAGGTCGACGGACTTCCCCGCCTTCGGGTGGATCCGGATGTCGAATCGGCCGTACGTGCGGTCGGAGGTGTTGGCCGTGGCACCGTCCACCACCAGCGTCCGCGCCTGCGCATCGATCCCCGCCAGCACGAACCGCCCGCGCGCGTCCGTACGGGAGCTCTGCGCGCCCACCCGCACCGACACACCCGCGAGGGGCTTCCCGTCCAGCTTCAGCACCTGCCCCGTCAACGCCGTACGGCCCACCGGCGCACGCAGCACCGGCGGTTCCTCCGGGACACCGCCACGGCCCCAACGCCAGTCCTCACCTGCCAGATTCGCCTTCCCCGGCCGCCACGCATCCGGCCCTACCGGCTCACTCCCCCGCAGGGGGGCCACCGGTGTACGGGGGGCGGGAGCCTGCGCGGTGGCGGGCTTGCCGTCTTGGGCCCGGCGGGCGGTCGCGGCGGACAGGCCGAGGGTGAAGGTGCCGATGGCAGCGGAATCCGGGGCCGCCGTGAGGGTGTACGTGCCGGCGCCCGGCAGATAGAGGTCGTAGTACGTGCTGCTGTCGCCGACCCAGCGGGCGTTGGTGACCCAGCTCCCGTCGGGTGCCCGTACCGACAGCTCCCAGGAGTACGGGGAGGCCTCGATGTCGAGCCGGAGGTAACCGCCCGCCGTGGTGGTGAAGGCGTAACGGGCGTTCTGGCCCGGGCGGGTGAGGGTGGCGGAGAGGCGGGGGCCGCCGACCGTGAGGGTGCCGCCGAGGACGTCGGGGAGGAGTTCGGCGACGGCGCTGCCGGTGGCGGCACTCTGCGGGCGGACGATGACCAGGTGTTCGCCGGGGGGCAGCGGGCCGCGGAGGTCGATGTCCTTTCCGGTGGTGGTCGTGCCGTAGTCCCGGTCGGCCGAGTCGCCGGGGAAGCGGGCGAATATGCGCGTGTCGCCGAGGGTGAGGCCGCTGACGTTGACCGATCCAGCGGATCCGAGGGCCGGGTCGACGGTGAAGTGCACCTGCTGGCCGGGCCGGGTGGTGGAGGCCGTGAGCGGGGTACCGTCGGCGAGCGGGCCGACCCGCAGCGGTGTCGAGAGCCAGGTGGTGAAGGTGCCGGTGGCGGCGGAGTCGGCGGTGACGGCGAGGGTGTACGCGCCGCCGGGTTGCAGGTCGCGCAGGTGCATCACGCCGTCGCGGCTCGGGGCGAACTGCCCGACGTAGCGGTTCGATCCGAGGCCCGGGCCGCTGATGTAGGCCTCGGTGTACTGGGCAACGGTGTTGCCGGTGGCCGCGAAGCTCACCTCGCCGCCCGCCGGGCCCGTGAAGCGGATCATGACGCGCTGTCCGGGGCGGGTCAACGGAGTGGACACCGAGCCGCCGTCGACCGTCACGGGGACCGGGAGGTCCTCGGAGAGCGTGAGGCCGACGGAGCCGGTCACGCCCAGGTGGGGCGCGACGAACACCTTGTACGTGCCCGTCTCGGAGAGGCCGTTCATGCGGAAGGCCTCGGAGCTTCCGGCCAGGATGCTGCGGCCGTTGGTGATGAACTCGCCGGACGGCTTGACGATCGAGAGGGTCGCGGATTCGCTGAGCCGGTTGGTGACGGCGAGGACCAGGTTGTCGCCGGCGGTCGCGCTGAAGGTGGTACTCGCACCCTGTCCGGGGCGGGGGAACGTCACGGTGGCGGAGGGTCCGGTCGTGGACAGCGGCGCCGCGACCAGGTTGCGGGAGGCGGTCACGTCGACGGTGCCGCGTGCGCCCTGCGGGTTGAGGACCAGGGTATAGCGGCCGCTGGCGGGCAGACCCCGGACGGCCAGCCTGCCGTTGACCTCCCGGGCGTACTCCGAGAAGTCGGGCACGATCCTGCCGCGCGGGTCGAGCAGCTGGACGTAGATGCTGCGGCCGAAGGTCGAGCGGTTGAAGGCGAACGCGACGTCGTCGCCGATGCTCGCGTCGAACTGGACCTCGGCCAGGTTGCCGGAGCTGACGACGCCGACGGTCGCCGGGGTGGTCGCGGTGTACGAGGTGGTGGCCGTGGACTCGACCTCGCCGCTGCCGTCGAAGGCGATGGTGAAGGACGGGACCGCCGTGGTCCGGCCGTCGGGGGTGACGAGGGTGACCGGTCCGGTGGTCGCGCCGGGCGGCACCTTGACGGTGAGCGAGGTCGGCACGGCGGCCGTGACCTCGGCGAGGGTGCCGTTGAAACGGACCAGGTTGTCGGTGGCGACCGGGGCGAAGTTGCGGCCCTGGAGGACCACGGTCGTGCCGGGTATCCCGGCGACGGCGCCGGGGTCGGTGACCTCGGGGGCGCCGGTGGCGGGGGTGAAGGTCTCGGTGGACTCGGCGGAGGCTCCGGCGACGCCGACGACGGCCTTGCCGGTCGCCGCCTCCGCGGGCACCTGCACGACGAGCCGGGTCGCGGTGGCGGAGACGACGGTGGCGGGCTTGCCGCCGAGGACCACGGTGTTGTCCACTGCGGCGGGGGCGAATCCGGTACCGGAGAGGGTGACCCGGGCGCCGGCCGCGGCGCGCACCGGGACCATCGAGAGCACCGACAGGGACGCCGAGGCGAAACGCTCGACCGCGAGGCGGTTTCCGGCCGCGTCGAAGCGGTAGCGGGCCGTCTCGCCCGCCGGATCGGTGACGCCCACCAGCCGGCCCGCCGCGTCGTACGCGTAGACCGCGTTCGAGGTGGTCGGCGCGGTGGACGTGCCGGTGGATGCACCGGCCTTGGCGCGCGGGCCCGCCGTGGCCTCGGCCGTGGAGGATGGGGTGGATGATGCGCCGGGTGTACGCGGTGGCGGGGACTCCGCCGCCTGTGCCGAGACCGTGGCGCCGAGCAGGGCCAGCCCCAGCACCCCCACGAGCACGGTGCGCGAACGCGCCAAGACCCCAGCTGCCACGACACACTCCCCCAAAGCGGACCAGCATGAACATCGCTCAGTGCCAAGAACATCGGTCGGTGCAAGGGCATGCGTGCACGGACACACAGCTCGCGCACAGGCAGTCACGGTAGATCAACTGGGTTGAATTTGACTTTGGTTGGATAAAATCTGGCGAGTTTTAGACCACGAGTGGGCAAAGTCCCACACGGCACGGAATCGTGCGGTCGCGGGGCCGGGGTCTGTCGTCACGTTCCCGTCGCACTCCCGTCGTCGCCCGCGGGGCAGACGGGACGGGGCGGGACGGGGCGGGGCGGGGCGGGTCAGGCAAGGCAGACAGATCGGAGCAGGAGCGTGACGACAGGCAGGCTCTACGGCGTCCGCCAGTAGTCGACCCAGGCCCGGGCCGCCGCCACGGTGCGCTCCTGGCCGGTCGTGCCGTACGCCCGCCAGGCCTCCCAGGAGCGGGCGTCGGCCTCCGGCACACAGCCCTCACCGAGCGCCGACACCACGCCTACCGGGTCGCCCGATCGCAGGGCCAGCCCGTTCATGATCGTATGGCGAAGCGCGTAGTACGCCGATTCGTGTTCCCACCGCTGGTGGTAGGGGCCCGCCAGCACGGCCGCCGGGTAGCGGCCGACGTCGGTCAAGGTGGTGGCCAGCTGGTAGGAGCTGGTGAACACGGTGCTGTCAGCGCAGGTCACCGTGATGGTCGCGTCGATCACCCGGACCTTCTGACCGGCGATCACCCCGACAGATACGAGCCATCGGCGAGACGCGTGAGAACGGGAGTTCGCCGGTTGCTGCGGAGCCGGCCCAGGAACTGGGCGCGGGTCGCGGTGACGGCGGCGAGGAAGTCGTTGCCGTCGAAGCCCTTGTCCCACAGGACGAGCATGTCCGGCCGCAGCAGGCGCGAGGCCCAGCTGGTATCGCCTTCGGCGGTGGGCCCGATCACCGCGCCGGACAAGGCCCGTGTCCCGGTCTCGGCCGGAGTCATCAACTCCATTGCGGGATAGCCGTGATGGGAGGTTCGATCCAGCCAGGATCTGATTCCCCCGGAGTCGGGGACCTTCTGGGAGCTGCGGCCGTCGAATTACACGGTCCGGTACGGCCCCGAACCGCACGCCGGGTGCCGTCGGCCGGGCCAGAGGCCCCACGAGAACGTCGAACAGAACCCGCACCGGCGCACTGCCCAGGCGTCAGCGCGGATCACGCAGGGCCTTCGGCGTCGGAGAAGCCACCGGCACTTCGGTCGGCCCGGTGGTCAGTTTGTCCCAGACCAGCCGGTAGCCGACCTCGGGGAACAGGCACATCGCGAGCAGGAAGTAGACCCCGACCCGCGACGGAAGATCGCGCAGTCGTCGCTGCACCGAGCGGGTCTCCGCCGGGACCGCGTCGACCAGCTCGAACGGCACGACAGCCGTCAGCTCGCCCAGATGGCCGGGCGCGAACCGGCCCGCGGCCACGGTGACCGTACGGGTGATGGCCACCACCGGGGCCGACAAGACATCATGAAACGGCAACGGAGCTCCTCAAGTACAAGCTGTCCTGGTCGACTGCCTGTACCAACGAGCTCCGTTGCTCTTGCGTCGGGGAATCCTTCAACTGGCCTGCATGACCTGCGAAAACGTTAACTACCCGGCCTTGGGCCGAGGCCCGATCGTGGTCCCCCACGATGTACCTCATCGTCCATGTGTCCCTTCTTCGCCGGTGACGGAAACGACGGACGCCCAGAGCGTCCGGCCGATGGCCGTTCGCCCTGGGCGTCCCCTCACATCAGCAGACCCGTGTCAGGCAGCCGGTGCCAGTCCCGGTACGACCGCGGCGAGGACCTATCCAGCTTGGCCCGTACACGCACTCTGAGTTTGCGGCCCCCGGGGCGGGGTGCTGTCTCAGGGGCTCAGAGTGCGTGGGTCACCGAGGTGGCGGCGAGTCGCTCTTGGTGCGGGCTCGGGAGCCGGGTGGAGCCTCTGGTCAGCAGGACACCACGGCCGAGACGGTTGCGGTTGACGGGGGCCAGCCCCACTGGTTCACGGAGAAGCTGCCGGTGACCGTCGAACCGCACGGCGCGGTGGTGACGATGCTGCCGACCGAGGTCGTGCCCGCCTGCACGAGCACGGCCGGGTTGATGGGCGCTATCGGGGCGCTGCCGACGACAGTGCCGGAGACCGTGAAGCCGACCTGCTGGGGCTGCCACCCGGAGTTGGTCGTGGCTGCGACCCCGTAGAAGCGGACCTGGTTGCCGGTCACCTCGACACAGGCCCTGGTCAGCAGGATCCCGGGCGCACCGGGGGTGCCGCAGGTGACGACGGCTCCGGCCGGCCCGGTCGGCGCGGCAACGGCTTCCTGGCCGGTGGCCAGGGTGGCCAGGGTCGCAGCGGCGACCGCAACAGTGGCAAGAGTCTTCATGGGGCCCTCCCTCTTCCATTGCCCTCACCTGAGAGCAATGTGAAATGTCACATAACTTGCGAAGATCATGTCAGTGCACCGAGATGGGCGGCGCCGGATTCCGAGGGGAGAGGTGTATTTCTGCTGGTTCCGGCCATCGAATGGCCTGAATACCGTGCCAGTCGCCCTGTGGACCACAGGACGCGCCACCCCCTCTCCGTTCGGCGGCCCCGGCCCCGGCCGAACGGAGAGGGTGCAGGGAGGCGCGTACGTGTCCGGCGGTGTGTCCAGTTCGGGGCAGCGGGCCAGGACGCCCTTCAGGCCGGCCCGGTCTTGCTCGGTCAGGGTCGTGGGGTGCCGGGTGAGCCAGCCGGTCATCTGCCGCACCGTCGGCGGGCGAGGCGGCGCCTCGGGTGTCACGCGCAAGGTGGCGATGTGGGCGCGGACCATGCCGTAGGTGACAGGAGCGTGCTCGGCAAGCAACTCGCCGTGTAGTCGTGTGACGCTGGTGCATCCCTCGGTGAAGCGTCGCTCCAGGCAGGGCTTGTAGGGGGCGAGTCTGCTGGGCCGGGGCCGGTTTTCGCGGAAGGTTTCCTGCCAGCGTGCGGCGTTCGCGTACCGGAGCACGGTGTTGAGGCCCCGGCCCAGATGCCGGGCGATCGCCCGGCGCGAGTGGCCTTCGGCGAGCAGCTCGTGGACCAGTGCGTGAGCTGCCTTCTTCCGCTCAGCTAGCCGACCGACTGGCTCCGAGTTGTCCTGCTGCCGGGTGCCACTCGGCAGCAAGACGCTGGGCGAAGGATTGCGCAGGCAGTCGCGATGGGCGGCGACACAGGTCTCCACAGCCCGGCCAAGGCCCTGCCACAAATGAAACCGGTCAGCGACTTGCAGAGCGTCGGGGGCACCGTGTCGGGCGCCCTCGGCGCAGGCGCCGGCCCGGTCCCGGCAGATGATCTCCATGCCGGGGTGCCGGATCAGCCAGGCGGCCAGCGGCCCGCCCTCGCGGGCCGGGAGCACGTCGACCACGCCATGGTCTTCGATTCTGGTCAAGACCGTGGCGTAGGTCTGGCCGCGATGGATCGCGAAGTCGTCCATGCCCAGCACCCGTGGAGTGCTGAATCGCGGATCGGGCAGTGCCATAACCCTGCGTAACAGGGTCATCCGCCCCGCACCGAAGCCGAGCTGGGCCGGGCCGGGCCGCCAGCCGAGCGACAGCCCGCCCAGCCAGGGCGAGCCCCACTCCTTCCAGGGCGTGGTTGAGGCGAGTGGTGAACCGTGCGTACGGGGCGGCCGGCCCGGAGAACGGCTCGGCAAACGTCCGGCGCGAGCAGTCCACGGACCCGCAGATGAACCGCCGGACCGTCAGCCGGATCGTGAAGCCCTGCTCAGCGAGCGGGAGGGCCTTCAGCCTGCGCTGATACCGGTAGTGGACCCCGTCCGAGAAAACAGCCGCAGTCCGGACATGTCGCCCCGGCCCCACGGCCGCTCGCCACTACATCGACCGTGCCGAGCGCGCCCGAAACCACCTCGACGTCCACCTCGTCGATTCCGTCGAACGCCAGCGAGTCCCAGAACGGCGCATCGGTCTGCATGACCTGACCAGCACCATCACCGTGCAAGACCGACCGACCGAAGCAGCGGCAGCCAAGCACTTGATGGAGCGTCAACTCAGATTGTCGGACGACAAGGCGTACGCGATCTCATGCGAATCGCTCCCTCGCAATCGACCACCGAAGTAACACTCAGCGACGACTCCCCAAGATCTGTGCCAGAAACCCGAATTCGTCTACGGTCCGGATGGCGAAGGCGTGCACGAGGACTGCTCCGCCCGGCCCGTACTCGCGTTCTGATCCTCCAGCGCTCACCGCGCGGCAGCCGACTGCCGCCGGTTCCGTCAGCTGCGTGCCGTGCACTGCTGTGCGCGCTTGCGTGCAGGTCGCGCGGAGGGTACGCGGAGTACGCCTTCTTGCCGACCGGTGCGGACGCGGGCGGTCGTGCCCTCCGGCGCGTGCACCGGGGCCGATGGGTGGATCCGGCTTCGGTGGGTTCGTTCGGCGGCCTGTCGCCGTCGTGACTGACGCCCCGCCAGGTTCATTACCCGTCAGGGTCTCGCCGCCACAAGCCGCACCGGTTCGGCGGCGCCATCGCTTCCACGGAACGACGAGCCGCCCGCCGCCACCGCATCCTCGGGGACAGGGGTGTGGAGCGCTCGGCGTCCTTCTCTTCTGTAGGCTCACCCCTGTGGACGACAGTGGCGATGGCGCCGGGGCGCCCGCCCGGCTGATGGCCCTGGCGGTGTCGCTCCGCCGGACGAACAGTGAGATGAACCGGCTGGTGCACGCCTTCGCCGGGGCGCAGGGTCTGCATCCCACGGACGTCAACGCCCTGGCCGCCGTTCTCGACGCCGATGGCCCGGTCACCCCCGGGATGCTCCGCGTACATCTGGGTCTCACTTCCGGGGCGGTCACCGCATGCCTGGACCGGCTGGAGCGCGCCGGCCACATCCGCCGCAGCCGCGACACCGCCGACCGCCGCGTCGTACACATCGAGTACGTGGATGAGGCGCGGCGTGCCGCGCGGGCCTTCTTCCGTCCGCTGGCGGTCGCCGGAGGGCGGGCCGGCAGCCGGTTCGACGATCGTGAACTCGACGTCGTCCGCCGCTTCCTCGACGCCCTCAACGACGAGATGCGGCAGCTCACCGACCCCTCACAGTGAACCCGCGCACCCCCTGAGGCCCGACTGCCTCTCGCATCCACTACGATCCGGATATCTCACTCCATCAAGATAGTGAGCTATCGAGACAACGGATGGGCCGCTCATGTCCTTCGCCGCCCGTGGCGCCCGCCTGCTGATCCCCCTCGCCCTCCTGGTCGCCTGGCTCGGCATCGGCGGCCTCCTCGGCCCGTACGCCGGGAAGCTCGGCGAGGTCGCCACCAACGACCAGGCCGCCTTCCTGCCCCGCAGCGCCGAGTCGACCCGCGTCATCGACGCCCAGAAGGACTTCCGGCAGAGCGACACCCTGCCCCTCGTCGTCGTATGGACCGCCGATCGGGACGGCGCCGCCCTGCCGGAGTCCGCGCGCGGGCAGGCCTCGGCCGCCCTGGCCCGACTCGACGGCGCGCCCACGCTGTCCGGGCCAGTGTCCCCGGCCCTCGTCTCCGACGACGGCCGTGCCCTGCGCGCCGTCGTACCGCTCCGCACGGATTTGGGCGACCAGCTGGAGACGGTGCTGGCGGACGTACGGGCCGATGCGCGCTCCGTGACCGGTACATCCGTCCATCTCGCCGGACCCGCCGCCGCGCAGGCCGACCTCAAGAACGCCTTCTCCGGCATCGACGGACTGCTCCTTGGCGTTGCCCTCGCAACCGTCCTCGTCATCCTCCTGCTGGTCTACCGCAGCGTTCTGCTGCCCCTGCTGATCATCGTCGCCGCCGTGTTCGCGCTGGCCCTCGCCTGCGCGATCGTGTACGCGCTCGCCGACCGGGGAATCGTCCGCGTAGACGGCCAGGTCCAGGGCATCCTGTCGATCCTGGTCATCGGTGCGGCCACCGACTACGCCCTGCTGCTGACCGCGAGGTTCCGCGAGGAATTGGAGACCGCGGGCGAACGGACGGCCGCCATGCGCGCCGCGCTGCGCCGGTCCGCCGGGCCCGTCCTCGCCAGCGCCGCGACCGTGGCGCTCGGGCTGCTCGCTCTGCTGCTGAGCGATCTCACCAACAACCGCGCCCTCGGACCCGTCGGCGCGATCGGCATCGTCTGCGCCGTGGCCGCCGCGCTCACCTTCCTCCCGGCCGCCCTCGTCCTGCTGGGGCGCGTGGCCTACTGGCCCGCGCGTCCCGGCCCGGCGGGCAGCGGCGGCAGCGCACACCGGATGTGGCGGAAGGTCGCCGACCTCGTCGACCGCGCCCCGCGCCGCGTCTGGGTCCTCACCCTTGCCGCGCTGCTCGCCTGCGCCGCGTTCGCCCCCGCGCTGGTCTCCCGGGGCGTCCCACTGGACGAAACCTTCGTCGGCGAGGCCCCGTCGGTCGCCGCCCAGAAGACCCTGGGCGAGCATTTCCCCGGCGGCTCGGGCAGTCCGGCCGTCGTCATCGCCGACGCGGGGAGCCTCAGCGCCGTCACCGCCGCGGCCGGGTCGGTCCCCGGCGTCTCCTCCGTCTTGCCCGCCACGGCCGAGGGCCGCCCCGGGCGAACCCCTCTGGTCGTCGACGGCCGCGTACGGCTCGATGTCACGCTGAAGGACCCCGCCGACGGTGAGGCCGCCGAGCGTACCGTGGCCGCACTGCGGGACGCCGTCCATCAGATCGAGGGGGCCGACGCCCTCGTCGGCGGCTACACCGCCCAGCGGATCGACACCCAGCGGACCGCCGCGACCGACCGTGCCCTGATCGTGCCGGTCGTTCTGGCGATCATCCTGGTCATCCTCACCGCACTTCTGCGGTCCCTGGTGATGCCGCTGATCCTCGTGGCCACCGTCGCGCTGAACTTCTTCGCCACGCTCGGCATCGCCTACTTGGTCTTCACCCATGTCTTCGGTTTCACCGCAGTGGACGCCTCCGTTCCGCTGTACGGGTTCGTCTTCCTCGTCGCCCTCGGCGTGGACTACAACATCTTTCTGATGTCCCGCGTCCGCGAGGAGTCGGTGCGCCACGGCGTCCGTGAGGGGCTGCGGCGCGGGCTGACCGCGACCGGCGGGGTCATCACCTCCGCGGGCGTCGTGCTGGCCGCCACCTTCGCCGCTCTCGGGGTGATCCCCCTGGCCTTCCTCATCCAGATCGCCTTCATCGTGGCCTTCGGCGTCCTCCTCGACACCCTCGTCGTCCGCTCGCTGCTGGTCCCCGCCCTCGTCCGCGAACTCGGCGACCGTGCGTGGTGGCCGGGCGGCCCCGAGAGTTTCCGCAGTCGTCCCCGGACTCCCGCAGGCCGGTGAGGGCGGTGCGGCAATATCCGGTGATCACGGGCGGAAGGAGCCGCGGCAGTGCCAGACCCCGTCCCCGGGGCTCCGGCCGGGCGTCGGCCCCCAGGAAGTTCTGCGTGAAGATCTCAAGGGTCTCGTCGGTCGTGGGCAGCTGCACCCCCGGCAGACGTGTGGTGGCGGGGCGGAGCAGGAAGTGGGAGAGGACGGGCCCGACATCTGCTGTGCCGGCGGGGGCGGGGGCAGGTCGCGCGCGCGGAGTTCTCCTGGCGGATCGGCAGCGGACTGCGCGCCTATCCAGTGATCGTCCCCGGCGCAGTGCCGAACGCGGTGGCCCGTGGCATTGCCGAATGATGCTGGCGACGCGAAAGCGACGTCGAAGAATGGCACTTCAAGATCGACAACATCACCATGGCGCGCGCCGACATCGCAGCCACCCGGGCCGTCATGCCCCACGTCCGCCCCGACGGCGTCGACTGGCTGGCCGTGCGCCTCGCCCTCACGATGCATTCCCGTCGGCTCGCGAACGGCCAAGCCCTACAGGACATCTTCGAGGAAGAGTGGGAGCCGATCCTCGCATCGATCCACCGGGAGATCGACCTCTGGCTGCAGGTCGACGAGAACCTCGGCACGGAGGCCACCCTGCGCCTGCTCTCCATACACGGTTCCCACACCGAGTCGATCGGAGAATGGTGGGGATCCGGCTGGTACGAAATGATGGTCCGCCGCGCGGTCTCCGCGCGGCGAGCGACGGAGACCTGCCCACGGCCGTGCCCAGCGTCTTCCCCGATGCGGAGCACTTCGCCGAAGCAGCCGCCGGGCACCCCGACCTCCTCGACGATGAAACCCTCTCCTGGCTCATCGGAGCCGTCTTCCAAGGAGGCCTCCTGAGGAACAGCGGCTTGCCCTCCACCACGGCGGTCACCCTTCCGGACTGGGCCGTGCATGATCTCCTCAGTCTTCTTCAGCCTGAGGTCGAAGCGGCAGAGGCCCCAGAAACCCTCGGTGAGTGAGCCAGCCAGCCATGAAGCGCGACCGGACGCGGAGGCCGACTTGGCCGCACGCTGTGACGGTGACGGATGCGGCCTCGGGCAGGGTTCACCGCCCGCCGGGCGGTCCGGCGCGAGAGGGAGAAACCTGATGAGCCAAATCTGAATGCCGAGCTGTCCCGCATCTACGAGCGCTGCATCGAGCAGATACACACGATCGCCGCGCTCGACCCGACCAGTCCCGTCGGGGGATGGGACCCGTACGCCTGCACGGCCGCCGACGAGTTCGCGGCGGACGTCGAGATGGCATGGATCATGGTTCACCCCGAGCACGAGGTTCCTGCTGACCCACGTGGCGGTACGCGTGCACGAGCTGGCCCCCGCGTATGAGTGGCGTCCGGCTGACGCGAACGCCATGCTCTCCGCGATCGACCGGCTCGTGGACTCCCTCTCCGGTACGTCGGCGGTGCTCGCGCTCGCCCCCGTCCCTTCCTCGACGAGGGCCACGCGGTGGGCGATCGGGCTGGACCCGGGAGCGAGGAGTGGGCATGCGGACGATCGGCCCGAGCTGCTCGTCTCGGTGGCCTGCACGGTCTGCGACGAGGCGGAGGCCACCGGCTGGTCGCCGACTGCGGCCTCCGACGCGTTCCACGCGGTCGACGCGCTCGTCCAGGCCCTCGCCATCGGCGAGCGGCGTCCTCTCCATCCCGCCGTCGACGCCGCCCTCGCGACGGTTCCCAGCGCCACGGCGACGGCCCGGCAGGCGTTCGCCGCCCCGTCGGATCAAGGGGGTCGCCGTAGTGACGGCCGTAACGGCCCAGCGTCGCGGTGACATGGGCAGCAGTGAGTGCTCGGGGCCCGTAAGCGTCGAGGGCCGGATCAGAGCTTGTGAAGCAGGACCGACTCGGCGTACAAGCGCGGTGCGAATAGATGCGCTCTGAAACATTTCTGACCTTGCACCAGCAGCGCCCTTGGGGGGCGTGTCCGAGATAGAGGTGATCGTGGGCCACGTTGTGCCAATGATCAGCACTGCGGTCGGGGCGTACGGGGTGGGGGTGCTCCCCCCAGTACATCGAACAAGCCCGTGAACAGGCCACCACGTACCTTCACACGGCTCTGCCCCGGCTTGGGACGATCCCTCGACCTGGCCAACCTGGCGCACCCTACTCCCCCACATCGACGCCCTCACCGACCACGCTGCCGTTCACACAGACACAGCGATCAGTGTGGTGCTCCTCAACCGCGCGGGCCGCTTCCTCGGTAACCAAGGCCAGCTCGGCCGTGCGATCAGCTACTTTCGACGCGCCCTCGCCGGCGCAGAGCGGGTGCACGGCCCAGACGCCCCCGACACCCTCGCCATTCGTGGCAACCTCGCCCACGCCTCCTTCTCGGCGGGAGATTTCGGGCGGGCGAGTCCCCTGCACGAGCAGACCCTCACCGACACAAGGCGGGTTCTCGGCCCCGACGACTACCCATCGACCGCCCGGCGAAGCCGAACGCCACGACCAGCCGGGCCAGGTCCTCCGGGAATCGGTGCGCGGGAGCAGGGCTCTTGAAGGGAGCATGGCATTCGTCCGCCCTGGGTCATCGCGGGCTACTGCACTCGAGACTCGGTCGCTGCAGCACCGCGTTGCTTGCCTCCGGCGGAGTCGTGGACCGAGGCCGCAGCGACCAGGACGGCCAGGGGCGGAGTGGGCCGTGTCGCTCCGGAGCAGCCCCTCAGCGAGGTGGCTGGTGCGGGAAAGGGTTGGCAGTGGTGTGGGCGCAGGTGGGAACGTGGTCCCATGAGCACAATCGCTGACGCCATCGCTCTGGCCTCCGCCCATGGCCCACACCTGTCCGCGCAGGATGCCACCGTGAACGAGGCGGGCCTGGACTACCGCGTCGTCATGGCCTCCGACGCGACCGGCCGGAGGTGGGTGCTGCGCGTACCGCGCCGAGCCGACGTATCCGAGGGCATGGCCGCCGAGACGCGCGTCCTTGACCTGGTCGCGCCCGTCATGGCCGAGGACGGCGTCGCTGTTCCGGACTGGCAGGTCCGCTCCCCCGAGCTGATCGCCTACCCCGCCCTTCCCGGTGCCCCTGGGCTGACCCTGACCGACACCGGGGAGATCACCTGGCACATGGACCCTGTCAGCCCGGACTACGCCGTGCGTCTGGGGCGCCTGCTGGCCCGTCTGCACTCCATCACCCCGGAACAGGCCGAGGTCGCGGGCGTCGAGGTTCGCACCTCGGCCCAGGTGCGTCAGGCGTGGCGGGACGACATCGCCCGCGTGAGTGAGGCCTTCACTGTCTCTCCGGCCCTGACCGAGGCCTGGCGGGCCTGGCTCGAGGACGACACCTGCTGGCCAGAGCGGACCGTGATGACCCACGGCGAGATCTACCCCGCGCATGTGCTGTTCGACGAGGAGGGCACGATCACCGGAGTCCTGGACTGGACCACCGCCCGCGTGGACGATCCAGCCCGTGATCTGTCCGCTCAGTACGGCGTCGCGGGCGAGCAGATGCTGCAGGCCACCCTCAGCGCGTACGAGCAGGCGGGCGGGGACGTCCACCCCGGCCTGGCAGCCCAGGCGAAGCACCTGTGGGACGCCTCCCCGATCGGGTACGCCCTGTACGCGCTGACCACCGGCGCCGAGACCGACGTGGCCACTGCGGCGGTGATGCTCAATCCCAAGGACTGACGCCCCGCCAGTTTGAGGACGGCGGACCTCCCGCCCGGGAAACTCCGCTGTCGCACCCTCGCGCTCGGTCCCTGGTCGCGTCCCGGAGTCTGACGCGGTCACGTCGTCGGCTGCCCCGCCGGGAGGTCTCCCGCCGGTCGGAGCAGCGCGGCACGTTCGGTGGGAACGGGCCGGGGGCAGAACGGAGAACACCGTCCGGACCCCGGCACCCGGCACCCGGCAGGAAGAAGCCCGTGGCGGGCCTCCCGGATCAGTCCCTTCCGTGTCCCGTGCTACCCGAGGCGCGCGAGACACGGAATAGTCGAGTGCGCGGTGACGCGTTCCTCCTCCGGCACAAACCCCGCCGCCGCGGTGCTCCACTCCCGCTATGCGGGACGGCTGCCCTCCTCCCTGGCGAGCCTCACCGGTCCCGACCACGGCACGGTCGCGCTCCCGCCCCTCGTAGCCTGGTCCGGACTGCGCGCCTACGACCTGGACCGCCCCGCCTGCGGATGGGCATGTACCGCGCACTGTCCTGGCCGAAGGGCAGCGCGAGGACCTCACCCCCCTTCTCAACCGTGGCCGCCTCCTCGACCAGTGACCCGTCCTGCGCACCCTGTTCAGCAGGCACCTGCGGCAGGCATGGGAAGGGACACTCCCCGGGCTCGGCACGGCCAAGACCGCATCGTGAACCTGAGCGACCTGCACCGCCCGCTCCTCGCCTCCGTGATCGACATCGGTACGCCGTACCCCCACGTCGGCGACTCAGGTGCGGCGCCGTTCTACGGCCTCATACCGCTGGAGCGGTGTTCCCCGCTGGTCATGAATCCACGTCAGGAGCCGGGGACACCCCGCGGCTTCGGCGGCGCAGAACCCGGGGCCCACGAAAGCGACCTCTTCCTCCACATCATCGAGATGGGCTGCACCGACGTACGTGTCATCGCGGTCACCGGTCACCTCACCGGCCGCGTCCTCATCGGCAACAGTGACGGGTACTGGGGTCCCCACGTCTCCTCCGCCACCGACTTCCTCGACTGATACGAACGCTGGCTCAACCACATGAGCGCCGGACGCGACAACCGGGCCCTGGAACTCGCCTCACCCCGGCTCCGTGCCCAGCCAGACCGTCATCGCATGGCCCGAAGGTCTGACTCTCCGTAACCACTCCACGGAATGTCGGGCCCGAACCAGTTCTCGTGAACACTGCGACGTGCTCCCTGGCCGAGTGCGCCTCCCCAGCCGACGTCGAATTGCTGCTCCTTCCCGTGGGCGGAGTCATGTGAGCGGCACGCGCTGCCTGCTCACGTGTCCGGCAGAACAAGGAAGACTTCGGAGAACGTGAGTCCGTGCCGGTCGGTCACCAGCCCGCACGGGCAGCCCAGGGTCACCACGTGCCAGTCGCAGGCCACGGTCCATGGGCCGTCCGCATTCGCGCATCTGGAGCAGCGAACGGTCTTGGCCGTCCATACGTCGTGGGCGGGTCTCTCGTAGTGCCGGAACCGACCCTCGTGCTGGACCTGCCAGGAAACGGCTGTGGGAGTCCGCGAACTGGTCCCGGACGGAATCGGGGCCGCCAGCGCGGCGAACAGCGCGATCAAGTCGGGTAGGAGGGCTTCGCCCGCATCGGCCGGCGGGACCGGCAAGCCGTCTGCCGTGCCTCGGCCGGTCGGGTAGCGGGGAGCCGCCGCGGCGGCCAGCGGATTCGGGGCGGCGAACCACGGCAGGAAGGCGCGGGCGACCGAGGCCAGGAGGGCCGCGGCTGGTGGGCTGACCTCACCTGCGTCGAGGTGGTGAACTGCGGTGCGCCAGATGCGCTGGAGCCGCCGGTCTCGGTCAACGGCCCGCGCCCGTGCGCTGTCGGCCCTGCGGGCGGGGAGCGGGGCGGAGAGGCGGACAAGAATTCTGGCCGCCGCGGCCGCGTCCGCCATGGTGGGGAGCCATTCCCCGGCCGCGAGCAGCTGCCTGGCGCGGGCCGACTCCCGTGTCAACGCACCCGCCAGCAACCGTGGGGTGCTGGAGATCGTCGCTGGAGTCTCTCGCCCGCCAGACACTGCATCCCCTGTTCGTCGCGTGTGCCCGTCACCTGAGCCCCGGACATCACACCACACGTCCACGAGGGAGTGGACGTGCACGATCCACCTCGCCCGCAACCGGATCGGGTGCGGCCACAGTGGTGTGACCACCTTCCGGCCGCCGGAGGCTCGCCGGTCGCTGCGGAAGCCGAGCGGACATGGCCACCGGTGGTCCGGACCGCCGGTCGCGGGCTCGCGGGTCCGCGCCTGCGCCGATTGGCGGGGCGCACGTCAGGCGCACCCGGACGGTTCCCGGGGGAACGGCGCCGGAGACGTCGAGGAGCGTGCCCCTGCCGAGAAACCGGTGCGCGGCCCCCCGCTCATCTTTGTCCCCGAACCGAGCACCGCGCAGGCGAAGTCCGGTTCCGGCGCTCGTTGCCGTGGTGGACGGCGAGCACGTGCCGGAGCCCTCGGAGGTGGTGTCGCGGGTCTTCACCGGCCCGGCGGGCTCGGCCGTCTTTCCGGCGGTGGGCGTGGGGACGGGGATGGTGGGGAGAGGGTCGGGCTGGCGGACTTGGACCGTACGCACGCCGCGCCCGACACCGACCAGGTTCCATCCCCGCGGGCGCGGGGATGGAACCTGGGCCGGCGATCGGCGCTGAGCCGGTTCTGCCGGGACCCGGCACCCGTGTGGCAGGAGTTGAGGCGTGTCCTGTCCGGGTCGTCCGTTATGGGGTTCCGCCGTCGCGGACGAGCAGGGGGGTCGTGCCGGTGCGGGCGGCTTCTTCGGTGGCGGCAAGCCGTGCGTAGACGAAGGGGCTGACGCGGTTCTTCCACTCGTTCATGGGGTGGGCCTCCCAGTGGGAGTGCTCTTCGGGGTCGAGGCGGATGGCGTCCTGCTGGGCGGGGGTGAGGAGGCCGCCGTCGAAGCAGAAGCCGACCTTCGGCGTGGGCCAGCCGCCTCGCGGGTGGGAGTAGAAGACGGCGAGGAGCCGGGGGGAGGCGGGCAGGTCGAAGCCGAGTTCTTCCCGGGCTTCGCGCCGGGCGGTCTGGAGGGGGTCCTCGCCGGGGTCCATGTTGCCGCCGGGCCACTGCCATCCCGTGCCGGTGAAGACGGAGTGGAGCTGGATCGGCCAGCCCTGGTGGTCGCGGATGAAGTAGCACCCGTAGGCGGTCAACTGGGGAAGGGTGGCGGCGAACTCGGCCGGTGGCAGGGGCAGCGGGCGGAGGGCGGCGTCGTTGTCCATGGGCCCAGAGTTCCTCATGAGGCTGGATCCGGCGGCGGATTCGGCCAGAGGACGGCGCTCGTGGTCTACCGGCTGTGGGCGAGGGGACGACGTGGCCGACGGATCGGCTGTCCCCCGCCTTCACTGGCCGGGCCCGAACGACCGGCTGAAGGCGCCGACCGTGAATCGTGGCCGTGTTCGACCGGTGCTCTCCGCCAGGATGGAGCCGGGCCTCGTCGGGATTCGAACCCGAGTTTCCGATTCCGGGCGAGGCCGGAGACCGGTGTCCTTGGCCGCTGGACGACGAGGCGTGTTCCCAACCTACGCGATGAACTGGAACGGGACAGCCTCCATTATGGGCTTCACCCCGCTCGCGCGGGGAGCAGCTTCCTGACCGGGCGGCGGCCTGGCCAGGGGTCAGGACGGCGCTGTCCTGGCCGTGGTTGGCGCGAGCCTGGCCCGCTACTGTTCGGGTCACCATCGGTCACGGCTTGGTCCTCCTGTCGGCGCGCGAAGGCGGCTTGTCCGACGGACAGTTGCGCCGATGGAGCCCGTCTGCGACTGCGGACGGCGGCCCCATCGGGGCCGTGCGGCGGAAGTCGGGAATGGCCGGGGCATACGATCGTGGTGAAGGCGAAGCACCGGGCCGGATTTCCGGTATCGGTGTGAGGGAGGGGCCAGGATGTTCGGTCGGAAGAAGAAGCGCGGGGCGTCTCCCGACGATCTGATGGCGCGGCTCAGGCCCGATCTGAGTCGGGAATCGCTTGGTGTCGGGCCCGGCTTCCCGGGCGTCGCTCCGAACCCGTTCCTGAGCGGTGATGCGAGGAAGCGGAATGCGGAACTGCGTACGGGGGTGCTTGCGCTCGGTGTTCTCGTCGGCTGGCGGGAGGTCAACAGCAATCCACGCGTGGTCCTGATGCTCGACGTGGAGACCGCCGACGGCGTCTCGTTCCGTGGTATCGCGGACGAAGGCCTCACGGTCACCGAGCTCACCCGGCTCGCCCCCGGGCAGACCTTGCCGGTGCGCTACCGGCCGGCCGTCATGGACCACTATGTCGCCCTTGCCCGGGACGCGGACCCCGCCCACGTGCAGCAGCTCTCCGACCAGATCGCGAGCCGCAAGCGGACCTGACCCGAAGGCATGGGCGCGACAACCGGTCTGGCGGACGCGTTCGCCGCCGCCTCCGCCAAGGACACGGCGGAGGCCGAACGACTCGCCGTGCGCCCGGGGGGCAGTGGATCGTGCCCTGGCCCGACAACAGCAGGCCATCCTCGCGGCGGCGCGGACACTCTGGAGTGACGGTGCGTTACCGATCAGAGTCGGGTCTGGTTGACCAGGCATGACTCTCCTTCGTAACCCGCGCTGCGTGGCGGTCGCCGCCCTGCTGTTGACGGCATTCGCCGTCCCGGCGGCCTCGTCCGCGACGCCTGTCCGGGCGTCGGCTGTCCGGGCCGCTGACATCATCGACCCGCCGCTGCCCGTGGAGGCGTTCCCCGGGCAGGTGAAGCAAGCCTGCGGGATCTGGAAAGAACTCGGCTGGCCGCAGGCCCAGAGCCCCAGGGACTACCAGGTGGTGAACACCCGGTTCGTCATCCGGGGCAGCAACGTCTACGGCAACCGCTCCGGTGACCTTCCCCGGGAAGGCCACTACCGCGAGTACGACGTCAACCCCCGCACACCCGGCACCCACCGCGACGCGGAACGCCTCGTCCGCGACGCCGACACCGTCTGGTACACCGGCGACCACTACAACAACTTCCAGGAGATCGCCTCCGGCTGCCTCTGACCTCCGACAAACCCGCACGCGGAGACCGGATGGGGCGTGGACACCGGACAGGTCCGCCGCCGGACCCGAGCCCGAGTTGGGCCTCCCCGCCGCCGAACGGGGACTGACCCCGCCTCTACACATGGAGGTGCTGGTGGAGCAGTCGGGCGCGGGAGTGAACCGGGCCGGTCCGGTCCGGTAGGCAGGCGGCAGCCGGTCGTAGACGGCGGCCGCCATCGCGGCGGCCGCGCCGGGGGTTCCCGTCGGCTCGCGGGCACGCTGCGGTGTCCATGGCGATCAGAGCGCGGGTCATCACCGACGGCGAGGTCGTCAGGGCCAGGGCCCCGTTCTGCGCCCGGTAAGCGGCGCGGGGGTCGCCGAGCAGCGTGTACACCTGGGAAGGGTGCACCGCGTACTTCTGTGCCGGGTACCCAAGCCACCTGTCCGCCGACTCGGCGCAGTCCAGCTGCTCGGCCAGGGTGCAGACGTCGTCCACCGCCCGGCGGGCACCAGCCTCCCGGCGGGCCTGCGCGCTGATGCGGAAGGCCTGTCCCGGGGCACCGTAGTTCAGGCCGACCATGGCGGTGACGGCCGAGCACCCAGGCGGTCATCCGCCGGTCCCCGGATTCACGGGCGGCCTTCGCCGCAGTGGCGAACCAGCGGTGCGCGTCGGCCTGGTCGCCACGGTCGTGCTGGACGATGGCCACCAGGCCGGAGATCCCGGCAGCACCGCCCCCAGGGCCCGGCGGTACGGTGGCCGCCATCGACGAGGAGCTTATGGAGACGTTCCCCCGCGCGGTCCAGAGGTCCATCCCCGTACGCGGGGAGGTGAACCGGTCATCGCGGTCGGGGACCCGTTCCAGCTCCAGGTGTGTGCGTTGATTGACTCGCGCCCCGCACGGCCGGGCTCGCTCAGAGCGGTTCGGTGTACCAGCGGCGGTGGGTCAGCGGCTCCACGAGGAGCGCGCCCGCGGCGGCCGTGAGGGCGACGGCGGCGCAGGCCGGGGAGGACCAGGAGGCGGCCGTCACCGCCGCCGCGACCACCAGGGGGCGGAGCAGCGTCAGCGGGCCGAGGCCGATCACGATCGCGAGCGTTCCGGCCCGGAACGGGGCCCAGAGGTAGCAGCCGAGACCGAGGGCGACGGCCAGGGTGTACGGCGCGAGGACCAGCAGCATCCGGCGGGCGCCCGCGTCGAGTTCGGCGTAGCGGTCCGGTGGGCTGTCCGCTGTGAGCAGCAGGACGGTGGCGACGGCGGCGGTCAGCAGCAGCCCGGCGGCGCCGATGGCGGTGCCCCGGCGGGCGGCGCGGGCGTGGGCGGCCGCGCGGCGGATCCTGGCGTCCCGCCCGGCCGAGGCGCGGAACCCGGCGAAGGCGGCGTCCGCGAGGCCGAGCACCAGCAGCAGTACGGCGCTCATCCGGTGGCCTCCGCCGTGCCGAGGAGTCTGCCTGAGGGCCCGTCGCCGAGCGCGGCGCGGACGGCAGGCAGCAGGTCCGGGCGGATGCCGAGGACCGGGCGGAGGGTGGTGCAGAAGGGGTTGCTGCGGGTACGGGGCTCGTACACCAGCGGCACCAGGCCCTTCGCGTGGGCGGCGGCGCGCAGCAGCGTGCGGTCGTCGTGGGCGCGGCGGGCGGAGACGACGCCGTCGTGGCGGCCCAGCGGATCGCGCATCCGGGCCCGGTGGAAGATCCAGGCGCCGACGGGGGCGAGGCCGGTGGCGGCGATGTCGAAGTGGCAGAAGGCGGCGGCGCCGGAGCGGTCGGCGGACTGTGCGCGGAAGAAGGCGTCCAGGTCGGGGCCGCGGAAGTGGTGGAGCACGCCGGAGGAGATGTACACGGTCGCGGGCTCGTCCAGGGCGAAGGCGTCGCCCTGGACGAAGCGGCAGGCCAGCCCCTCGGCCTGGGCGAGCCGGTCGGCCTCGGCGACAAGGGCGGCGTGGTAGTCGACGCCGATCAGCTCCACGGCGGGGCCGGTGGCCGGGTGGGGCGGGCTTCCGGCGGCGTCAGCGGGGACGGCCGCCGGGCCGGGAACGGGACCGGCGCCGCCGACGGGGGCCGCGCCGGGCCTCCCCGGGGTCGGAGCGGAACCATCCGTGGCCCCCGTCAAAGCGTTTGCCGCCGCGAGCCAGCGGGGGAGGTAGCCGAGGCCGGTGCCGATGTCGACCACCCGGAGAGGGGCAGCGGGGTCGGCGGCGCGAAGGGCGGTGAGGAGGGGGCGGAGAAGGGCGGCGACGCGTTCGCCGTGGCGTATCTCCTCGCTGAGCCGCTGGAGTTCGGTGTGGATGGCGACCAGGCGGCGGTCCACCGCGCCGGGGTCGAGCACCCCGGCCGCGTCGCAGGGCAGCCCTGCGGCGATCCGGGCGCCGCGCCGGTCCCCGGCTGCCTCCAGGCGGGCGACGACCGCGTCCCGGCGCACCGGCAGCCGTCCGCGTGAGACCGGGTCGTGCGCGATGACCAGGTCTGTTATCTCCAGTAGTGACACCCGGGTACGGTACGGCACACCCGGCGGCCAGGAGACTGGACAGGACGACCGGGACCGGGGCGACTGGGGACCGGGCGGCGGGACGGGACGGGCGGCGGACGGAGTATTTTAAGCGAAGGACTATGCGACCGCGGCCCCGGGCGCTCGTGCTGTTCGTGAACATCGCGTTTCCGGCCCGCTTCCTGTCCGCTCGCTCCGCCGATACTGACCGAGCGACGAGCGAGGGGCGGGGCCGGTGGAGTGGACGGTGTGGGCGGGGCTGGCCGCCGGGCTGCTGATCGCGGTGGTGACCGCGCCGGTCGGGGTGTCGGGGGCGGTGTTCCTCCTCCCGGTCCACCTGTCCGTCTTCGGCGTTCCGTCCCCGGCGATCACGCCGACCAACCTTCTGTTCAACGTGGTCGCCGGACCGGGCGCCCTGTGGCGCTACCGTCGCGACGGCGCCCTGCGCGGCGACCTCGCCCGGCGCCTGGTCGCCGGGACCCTGCCGGGGGTGGTCATCGGAGCCGCGATCCGCGTCTTCGCCCTCCCGGGCCCCGGCGTCTTCCGGCTGCTGATCGCCGCCCTGCTCCTCCCCCTGGGCCTGTGGCTGGGGGTGCGTACCTTCACCCCCGCCCGCCACCGGCCCATCGCAGCGGAGCCGTCCCTCACCACCCTGACCGTACTGGCGGTGGCCGTGGGGGTGGTCGGCGGGATCTACGGCATCGGCGGCGGGTCCCTGCTCGGGCCGGTCCTCGCCGCCCGCGGACTGCCCATGACCCGCGTCGCCCCGGCCGCCCTCGCGGCCACCTTCGCCACCTCGATCGTCGGAGCGGCCGCGTACGCGGTCCTGTCACAGGTCACCTCCGGCGACGTCGCCCCTGACTGGGGGCTCGGCCTCTCCTGCGGCCTGGGCGGCCTGATCGGCGGCTACCTCGGCGCCCGCCTCCAGCCCCGCCTGCCCGAAACCGCCCTGCGTTTCCTCCTCGCCACGCTCGCCACGGGCATCGGCACCCTGTACGCCCTCCAGTCAGCGGTGCTCGTCGTCCCGTGATCCTTCAGCCGCCGCTGACGACGCCCCTGGACACCGGGTGCGGCCGCTCGCCGTGGTGGGCGAGGACCACGTGCGGATCACTCCCGGTGGAGGTGTGGTCGGTGTGCACGGTCGCGGCGGTCAGCCGCGGTATCGCGTGGATCAGGGCGTGCTCCGCCGCGACCGCCAGCCGATGCGCCTGTACGACGGTCAGATGCGGGTCGACGACGATGTCCGCCTCGGCGCGCAGGGCGTGGCCGATCCACCGCATCCGCACCTGACCGGTGTCCCGTACGCCGTTCACGGCGCGCAGCGCGTCGTGGGCACTCTGGACGAGGGCGGGGTCGACCGAGTCCATGAGCCTGCGGTAGACCTCCCGGGCGGCGTCCTTGAGGACGAACAGGATCGCGATGGTGATCAGCAGGCCGACGACGGGGTCGGCCGCCCGCCAGCCGAGGGCCGCGCCCCCGGCACCGAGGAGGACGGCCAGGGAAGTGAAGCCGTCGGTGCGGGCGTGCAGGCCGTCGGCGACCAGCGCGGCGGAGCCGATCTTCCGGCCGGTGCGGATGCGGTAGCGGGCGACCCACTCGTTGCCGATGAACCCGGTCACCGCGGCGGCGGCCACCGCCCACAGATGGGTGATGTCGCGGGGGTTCAGGAGCCGGTCGACCGCGACCCAGGCGGCCACGGCGGCGGACGCGGCGATCGTGGTCACGATGACGATGCCGGCCAGGTCCTCGGCGCGACCGTAGCCGTAGGTGTAGCGGCGGTTCGCCGCCCTCCGGCCCAGCAGGAACGCGATCCCCAGCGGGACGGCCGTCAGCGCGTCGGCGGCGTTGTGGACCGTATCGCCGAGGAGCGCCACCGATCCCGACAGGGCCACGATCATGCCCTGGACCACGGTGGTGACGCCCAGGGCGGCCAGGGAGATCCACAGGGTGCGCATCCCCTCCCGGGAGGTCTCCATCGCGGCATCGACCTTCTCACCGGTCTCATGACGGTGCGGCGTGACCAGGTGGGCGAGCCGGTGCCGCAGCCGTGCCGCGCCGGATTCCACGCGTTCGTGCCGGTGCTCCGGGCTGCCGTGCCCGCAGCCGGAATGATGGTGGTGATCGTGCGCGGGGGTGTGCCGAGTCTCCTCCATGAACCCCACCGTGGCACACCGATCCGATTGCGGCTACAACCGTCATACGCCCTGTGACCAGGTGCGATGCCCCCGCATATGCGTCATGGGCGCAGCAGTGTCGCCGACCGGTCAGGGCTTCCCGGGGCCGTTGTCGCAGCAGGCGTCAGCGGTGCTGTCCGGCGTGGCCACCGGGTTCTTGCCCATCTGGTCGGCGTCGGCCTTGACGACGTACACCTCCCACGGCTCCTGGCCGGGCCCGGTCACCCACACCTTGTCCTGCAGGGCGTAGCAGCAGGAGGTGTCTTTCTCCTCGGAGGTGGCGAGCCCGGCGTCCTTGAGACGGGTGGCGGTGGCGGTGACCTCGTCGGTGGTGGCGACCTCGACGCCGAGGTGGTCCAGGCGGGTGTCCTGGCCGGGCTCGCCTTCGATGAGGACGAGTTTGAGCGGCGGGGTGGTGATGGAGAAGTTCGCGTACCCGGGACGCCGCTTGGCGGGTTCGACGCCGAACAGCTTGGAGTAGAAGGTCACCGACGCTTCGAGGTCGGCGACGTTGAGGGCGAGCTGGACACGGGACATGACAGCCTCCAACGGCTTGTATCGACGTTCATCAATGTCTTGCGATGCCGAGCTTGCCTCTTGGATCGAAGAACGTCAACATAGAGGAATGTCGAATCAAGAGGTTGTGGTGGTCACCCTGGACCAAGACGCCGGGGTGGAGGGCTGCTGTCCTGGTCTGCTGTCGGCGCCGCTGGACGAGGAGCAGGCGGTCGTCCTGGCGAAGGTGTTCAAGGCGCTGGGAGACCCGGTGCGGCTGCGGCTGCTGTCGATGATCGCCTCCCGCGCGGGTGGCGAGGTCTGCGTCTGCGACCTGACCCCGGCGTTCGACCTGTCCCAGCCGACCATCTCCCACCACCTCAAGCTCCTGCGGGAAGCCGGACTGATCGCCTCCGAACGGCGCGGGACCTGGGTGTACTACCGACTGCTGCCGGAGACGACCGACCACCTCGCGGGCATCCTCACCCGCCCCGGAGGCGACCCCCTCCCCACCACCGAAGCAGCGTGCGGACCCGCCGACGCGGCCAGGGCCGACACGTGAACGCCCCCGCCGCCGAAGGGACGGCAGGTCGGTTGCCGTTCCTCGACCGCTACCTCGCGCTGTGGATTCTCGCGGCGATGGCCGCCGGGCTCGGCCTCGGCCGCCTCGTCCCGGGCCTGGGGGACGCGCTCGCGGGGGTGACGGTGGCGGGGGTGTCGCTGCCGATCGCGCTCGGGCTGCTGGTGATGATGTACCCGGTCCTGGCGAAGGTCCGCTACGACCGTCTCGACACCGTCACCCGCGACCGGCCTCTCCTGGTCTGGTCGCTGGTCCTGAACTGGATCGTCGGTCCGGCGCTGATGTTCGCCCTCGCGTGGATCTTCCTGCCGGACCTGCCCGAGTACCGCACCGGGCTGATCATCGTCGGTCTCGCCCGCTGCATCGCCATGGTCATCATCTGGAACGACCTCGCCCGCGGTGACCGGGAGGCCGCCGCCGTCCTCGTCGCCCTGAACTCCGTCTTCCAGGTCCTGGCGTTCGGGCTGCTGGGCTGGTTCTACCTCGACCTGCTGCCCGGCTGGCTCGGCCTGGCCACCACCGGCCTCGACATCTCCGCCTGGGAGATCGCGGGCAGTGTCCTGGTCTTCCTCGGCATCCCCCTCGCCGCCGGGTACCTCACCCGCCTCATCGGCGAGAAGACCCGGGGCCGCGACTGGTACGAGTCACAGTTCATCCCCCGGATCGGGCCGTTCGCCCTCTACGGGCTGCTGTTCACCATCGTCATCCTCTTCGCCCTCCAAGGCGACGCCATCACCTCCAAGCCCTTCGACGTCGCCCGGATCGCCCTGCCCCTGCTCGCGTACTTCGCCCTCATGTGGGCCGGGTCCATGGCCATCGGCCGCGCCGCCGGACTCGACTACCCCAGGACGACGACGCTCGCCTTCACCGCGGCGGGCAACAACTTCGAACTCGCCATCGCGGTCGCCATCGCCACCTTCGGCGCCACCAGCGGCCAGGCCCTCGCCGGAGTCGTCGGCCCCCTCATCGAAGTCCCCGTCCTCATCGCCCTCGTCCACGTCGCGCTCAAGACCCGCCACTACTTCCCCACCGCCCCCGGCCTCGCGGCCCCCGAGGCCGTCACCGCACCAGAGGAACCGACCCGTGCCTGATCACATAACCGCCCGGCCCACCGTGCTGTTCGTCTGCGTCCACAACGCCGGACGCTCCCAGATGGCCGCCGCCTTCCTCACCCACCTCGCGGGCGGCCTGATCGAGGTCCGGTCCGCCGGCTCCGCCCCCGCCGACAGGCTCAACCCCGCGGTCATCGAGGCCATGGCCGAGAAGGGCATCGACCTCACCGGGCTCACCCCCAAGCGCCTCACCACCGACGCTGTCCAGGCCTCCGACGTCGTCATCACCATGGGCTGCGGCGACACCTGCCTCGTCCTCCCCGGCAAGACCTACCTCGACTGGATCCTCGACGACCCCGCCGGACAGGGCCTCGACGCCGTCCGCCCCATCCGGGACCAGATAGAGCACCGCGTCCGTGCCCTCATCACCGACCTCGTCAGCACAGCGGCCTGACCCACCGCCGGCCCGGGTACGACACCGCGAACGACCGCCCCGCACGACATCCGTCACGCGGGACGACCCTGGAGACAAGCAGGCCCTCCCTATGCCGCCGGTGACCGCACGCCTCGCACAGCCCTGCAGCCCGCAGCCGGCCGGCAGTCCCCACACCCACGCCCTGCTGGGCCCCGCAGGGCGGGCGGCAGAACGTTGGCCGTCCGAACATTCCAGGCCGGGTTTCGCGTGCGGATTTCGGTGAAGCGGGGTACTCCGCCTCACCCCGGTTGCTCACTGTCTCTGAGCTGTCAGACGCAGGAGCTGAGGGTGTGGCGATGTCGTCGGGTACGAGTGGGGGCTCAGTCAGCGGTCGTCGTGGAGTTCCTGGTGCATCTGGGGCTGGTCGTCCTGGTCGTGGGTGAGGGCGAACTTCTGGATCTCGTTGAAGCCCTTGGAGGCGATGCCGACGATCTCCTTGTACGGGTTGACGCCGGTGGCCTTCTTGACGCCGCCGCCGAGGAGGCCGCCGCCGATACCGCTGATCACGTCGTTGCCGGCCGCGAGCGGCTTCGCTGCCGCGTCCAGGACGCTCCTGGGCAGGCCGGCCATGTCGGCGTACTTGTCCGTCAGTGCGTGGCGCACCATGGAGACGAATGCGTCGTGTACGCCTGGCGGGTAGAACTTCTTGTAGAAGTCGATGGCCTGCCTGGTCATGAAGACGCCGTCGTCGCTCTTTGTCCACTCCGTCTCGCGCTGCTGGTTCCACAGGTCAGCGGCGGTGTCGGGGTTCTTGGGCAGGAGCCACTTCTCGGGTGTGCCGAGGTAATGGTTGACGTAGTGCCAGGCGCACATGAAGCCCCTGGCGTCGTCTTTGGCCACGTCGATGCCGAGGCGTGCCATGGCCTGGAGGATCTCGGTGGAGAAGACGAAGGCGGCGCCCGTGGTGTACCTCTGGGGTACGGGTTCGCCCCACGTGGCGTAGTCCCACTCGCCGCTCTTCTTGTGGAGTTCACGGACCGAGGCGTGGACGAGCCGGACCTTGGTGACGTTCGCCGCGAGGGTGCCGTCACGCATGGCGTTCTTGTTGCCCATGTCGAGGAAGAGGCGGGAGGACTGCGACAGGCGTCGGCCGGGGCCGTCGACGCCGCCGAGGCGGCCGGTGGAGCGGAGGGTGAAGGCCCCGGTCGGGGAGAGGTAGGTGCCGATGAGGCCGACTGTGCCCTGGAGCATGGTGGCTTCGCCGTGGTGGTGGGCGAAGAAGCTCTCGGCTGCCTTGACGTCGGCTTCTGACCAGTCTGGCGGCGCTGCCGAGGCTTCCTTGAGGAATTCCGCCAGGCGCGGGGGCAGTTGGGAGAGGTCCTGGCCGGGCTTGAGGGTTCCGATGGTGCGGAACAGGGCGTTGACCCCGTCGATCTCCTGGTTGTCGATGAGGTCGGAGACCAGCTGGTCGGCCTTCGGGTCACCGATCTTGTTCGCTGCTTCCAGCTCGGCGGCGACCGTGGCTGTCGTCAGTCCCATGGAGGGACTCCATTCTTCGGAGTCAGGCAGGGGTTCGTGGCCCTCGCGCAGCACGTCGGCCGGAAGGGAGGCCGCGGCACCCTGCGACGTAGTCGGACAGTCAGGATCCTTCGGCCAGTGGAGGGGTGCCGGAACCCGACCGGCCTGCAGGATCGTTTTCTCCTCACCCGAACAGACCAGCCTCGAAAAGTTGCCTGCCCTGCGGAAACGATCGGCCCGACAGCTGTCCCGGCCGACTGCCGCCAGCGACGGCGGGGCAGTCACGGCATGCCAACCGGGCCGGGCCAGATCTCCTGTCATTGCGGGCTGTCAACCCGCCGCAGCGCCGGCGGTGTGGCGGCCTGGCCCCCGGCTTCGCCGCAGCGCGGGCCCGTTGACCGTCATCGTTGTCGGCCATTCTTTGGGGTGTGTCTTGTCGGTTGGACCAGGCCTTTCGATACTGACGGTTGACCGTCATGACGCCCGCACCGGCCGCGTGTCGCCGGTTTGTGGAGGGGGACTCCATGGAGCTTTCCCATCTGCGCGTTGAGGGACCACTCACGCACCACCGGCGTCCCGAGGGGCCTGGGAGCGTCCTGGCGGAGGGCGGTGTTGAGCTGGGAATGCCCGGTGTCGGCCCGGGAGCCCAAGGCGGGAAGGCGTACAACGACATCAGCGGGGACGTCTACTGCGAGCTGGGCAGCTGGGGGACCTACGTCATCCACCTGAGCAAGAGGGCGGTGGAGTGGCTGGTCGTCGAGTCGAGGATGTTCTCGGCCTACCTCCAGTTGGCGGTCTGCGCGGTGGAGGAGCTGGAGGTCTTCCTCGAACCGATCAAGGCCGGTATCGAGGCCGAGACGACCGCGACCGAGATCGTGTCGGAGTCGGTGTCGGACGGCAGGGTCAAGGTGACGGGCGTCATCGGTACGTTCATCGCGGTGCCGACCCCGGATGAGGGGTACGTCCCGCCGGGTGGATGGAACCCGCCCGCCCCGGTGAACGGCCTGCGGTGGTGGACGGTGAACTCCCTCAACCTCTTCAACGGCCACTGGGCCTTCACCGCCACCAACACCAACCCGGACAACCCCGAGGTGTCGTCGGTCTACTTCTCCACGTCGTACGACGGGAACTCCATGAACACCACCCCTCAGGAATACAGGGACACCTACGGCTGGAAGGCTCTGAAGGGGTACGGGCAGTTCGACAACGGCATCGACACGTGCTGCTACGTGCCCTACACCAACAGCTGGTGGCTGTTCAGCGGCGAGTACTGCGTGCGGACCAACGCCAACGGCGACGCGGTCACCGTGCGGCCGGGGAGGCTGAGGGATGTCTGGAAGGGACTCGACCGGATCGCCCGCGGTGAATTCGGCGAGGACGAGAGGCAGCAGTGGGCCCAGGGCATCTCCTGCATCACGGTCTACGGCCCGCACCACTTCCTGCTGATCTCGGGAAACCGGATCACCTTCCTCGACAGCGACGACGGGGACTTCGGTCTCCTCAACAGCCGCCCCTACGGGCTGACGGAGGTATGGCCCGCGTTCGAATACCTGGACACGGCCGGGATCATGGACGGCCTCGGGCCGAAAGCCGTGTGGTGGGGCAACACCAACGGCGAGGAAATGCTGTTCTTCGTCTTCCACGCCATGCTCTTCATGCACTCCTCCAACTTCGCCGAGGGCAGCGGCTTCGGCTTCAGCTACCTCGGGTGCCCGTCCAACGTAAAGAACGATTTCTACGGCTGGAACGCCATGTTCAACTACTTCAACAGCCCCTGGCCATACCCCTCGTGCTGACCGGCACTCCCCGTTCCCGCCTGGCAGCCCCTGGTCCCCACAGCGGATCATCCAGTGCCGCGTCCGGTCATGGTGGCCAGGGGAAGGGAGCCCGGGGTGGTGGCCTCGTGCCGGGATACGTTCGGCGGCTGACGCCCTGGCCGCTCCTCGGCGGGCACCGCCGGCCAGGCCCCACGGCGAGGTGTCCGGGGTGACCCCGGCGCGGTGCGCAGGCACCCGCGCACCACGAGCAAGAAGGCCCCCGTGGGAACCGCGCCCGTGCACCGGGGCCGGAGACCATGTACCTCGCTCCTGATCTCCGGCCCCCGGGCTCTTCCCTCTGCCCGGCGTGCCTCCGCCGCGTCAACCGCGAAGCCGAGCCCGTCGTGATCCCCAGCTGCCGCCCGATCTGCTTTCCGGCCCTCGTCATCGAGGAGGGCCGCTTCGAGGCCGCCCTGTCTTCAAGCGATGGCACCCTCAAGTGATCAACGCACCACCCACGGATGATCATGTGATCGTGGAGGCACAGGTGCGTGACTACGGGTTTTCGCCGGCACAGCAGGATGAGATCTGGAGACGCTGGCGCGAGGGGCAGTCGTTCAGCTTGATCGCGCGGGCGCTCGGGGCACCGATGCAGAGCGCCCGCCGGTTCCTCTGCCAGAGCGGCGGTGTCCGCCTCACCCCGCAGCAGCGATCGGAGCGTCACCTGAGCGGCAGCGAGCGCGAGGAGATATCCCGCGGCATCGCCGCCGGGGAGTCGGCTCGGCAGCTGGCCAAACGGCTGGGCCGATCCCCTTCGACCGTCTCCCGCGAGATCGCCCGCAACGGCGGTCGGGACCGGTATCGAGCCGCCCCGGCCGATGCGGCCGCCTACGTACGTGGGCGACGCCCCAAGCAGGTCAAGCTCGCCCAACGGCCTGCTCTGCGTGCCCTGGTGGAAGCCAAGCTGGTGCTGTGCTGGTCACCCGAGCAGATCGCAGGATGGCTGCGCCGGCAGTTCCCTGGTGACGTCTCCATGCAGATCTCGCACGAAGCGATCTACCTCTCGCTCTACGACCCTCGCCGGCGCCAGGCGATCGACCGCAGCCTCACCCAGCGGCTGCGGTCCGGCAGGCCCATGCGCCGCCCGAAGATCGCCCGCCGACCCACTGGACGGGGCATCATCCGCGGCATGGTGTCCATCACCGCTCGCCCCGCCGAGGTCGAGGACCGCAAGGCCCCCGGCCACTGGGAGGGCGATCTCGTGATGGGCACCCGGCCTTCGGCAGTCGCGACGCTCGTCGAGCGCACCAGCCGCTACACGACCGTCGTCGCGCTGCCGGACGGCATCAAAGCCGAGCAGGTCACCCCGCACCTCACCAGGAGTCTCCTCGGCATCCCGCCCCAGCTACGACGGACGCTCACCTGGGACCGGGGCCGGGAGATCGCCGAGCACCAGGCCATCACCTCCGAGACCGGGATGCCGATCTACCTCTGCAAGCCGCGGAGCCCGTGGCAGCGCGGCACCAGCGAGAACACCAACCGGCTGCTACGGCAGTACCTCCCGAAGGGCGCGGACCTCCGCACGTTCAGCCAGGCCGACCTGGACGCCATCGCACACGAGCTCAACCACCGCCCGCGCAAGACCCACGGCTACCGCACCCAGGCGGAGGTCTACGCTGACCTCCTGAACAGCAGTGATGCGCTGACCGCTTGAGCTCGCCATCGTTTGAAGACGGGGGGCCGACGCGTCCGGGTGAGGGTCCTGGTAGTACTCGCCGAAAGAACAACGCGATGACGGACGTGGGCCTGCGGGGCGGCTGCGTCAGGCGTAGCGATGGCGCGGTGCGTGCGGGTCGTCCCAGCGGTCGGCATGGGTGAGGCCGAGCAGGCGTACGGCGTGCCGGAGTTCGGCGGATGCGCCGGTGGCGCGGAGCCGTGCGGGGGCTTCGCGCACGAGCCAGGCGGCCAGTTCCGTCCGCGCGGCTTCTGCTTCCTCGTCCGGCCAGAACGCCAACGTCCGCCAGGGGAGTGCGTCTTCCAAGAGATCCCACTCCCACCGGTCGACGGTGTCGGTGAGGTGCTGGTCGGTGACCGGATGGCGGAGGGCCTCCCAGACCGTCAGCCAGGGGCCGATGGTGGCGGAGGCCTCGGCACACAGCGCGAGGAGCTCGGGGACCGGGACGGCAGGGTCCGGAGTGAGCAAGGTGTGGGCCCACCAGGCATCCAGGAACTCCCGTACGGCTTCGCTCTGCGGCGGGGGCCACTGTTGCCAGTCGGCGCGGTGGAACGAGGCGCCGACGTTGTTGATGTCCCACGCGTAGGCGCCGAGGCCACCGGTTAGTTCGCGGGCGAATTGCGGGAGGACACGGCGTAGCACGGCGCCGTGGTCACCCCAGTCGGGTGCGCTCCAGGTGCGGTGCAGGAGGTCGGGGTCGAGTTCCGTGTCGGGGAGCTTCAGCAGAGCGAGCTCCTCCGGGCTGCCCCAGTGGCATTCGCACTGGACCTCGTCGGCCCGGGCGGTCATCCCACGGAAGGTGACGTCCAGGTGGTCCAGTGCTCGGTCGAGCCGTGCGCGGGCGGCCGGGCAGATGTCGGGGGCGGGTTCGGTCATGGTCAGTGGTGCCTCACCGGAACTCCGGGCCACTCGGGCCCGAAGAGCACGAATCTACCAGCACCGCGGATCTACCAGCACCGCGGATCAGGCGGGCCTGGAGCACCCCGACGGCCAGGTTGCATGAGAGGCCGTCACGCATGTCCACGAGGTCCGCGATGAGATCGCGCAGGAAGTCGCGGGCCTCTCGTGCCCCCGTTCAGCTTTCACCTGGAGGGCCGTCGGGTCTGCCGGACCCCCCAGGTGCGCTTGGGGGACCCGGGTGGTGCAGGCGGAACACGTGCTCGACGAGAGCATTGACCCGCAGGGTTGTTGACTCGGGTGATGGGCGGGTGTCCGTTGAGTGCGGTGTGGCAGCGGGCCAGGTCCGCGGCCACCGTCGCGGGGGCGGCCTTCACTGGAGCGAGCGGCTTGGAGCGAGCCTGGGCTACGAGAGCTCTTTCAGGGGACGGCCCTCGGCCGGCTGAGGCGCGGACGGGCCCGTTGCGGCGTTGCTCCAACGGCGCACCAGGAGCGCGCCCCATGCAGCTCCGGCCGCGTTGAGGATGACGTCGTCGACGGACGAGACCCTTCCCAGTGACAGCTGGTACTGGGCGGTTTCGACAGCAACAGAGAGCAACGCTGCGGTCAGGGTGGCTTTGATTGCGCGGCAGGGTCCTGAGTACAGGAATGCAGCGGCGGCGCCGAACGGTACGAACAGAAGCGCGTTTCCGGCGAAGCTGACCAGGGTCACCTCCGAGAAGGCGACGCCGACGCTGGAAGACGCGGTCCAGAATTCACGGAACGGAACCATTGAGACACTGCGGCCGGTACCATATCCGCGTAAAAGTGTCACGAGCAGGAACGGGGCAAGTGAGACAATGGCGAGAATACTGAAGAACGCCCTTTGCCCGAAGGAGTCTCCTGGAATTCGTCGATGAATTCCCCGTCGCGCTTGCCAGACTCCTGCCGTGACGACGATCGCCATGAGGCAGGCGAAGGCGATTACTTCGTCCCCGTAGATTCCCATTGCCGCCCTCCGGGAGATGGTTCACCGAATGGTAGCCGTACTCTCCGGGAGCGAGGGTGACGCCCGGGGGCCCCGCGTATTCATGCGGAGTCTCGGACATCACATCCAGGCCAAATCACGCAAGGCTGTTTGGCCTGGATCCGCTACGCATATGTGACGGATCCGCTGAGCCCTCGACTGTAGAGGTCGTCGCTGTCCCAGTTGCCCGTCACCTTCACGTAGTAGTGGATGCTGTCCGGGCTGGTGTTCGTCCATGAGGTGGAGCCGCCACTGGTGCAGCTCGGCTCCCTCATGGTGCCGATCTGGTCGTCCGCGGGCCACGCCTCCGCGCACAGGGCCACCTCGATGCTGGCGCCGTCGGCGCAACCGGCGTTCCATACACCGCTGAGGTCCTGGAGCCCGCCCGTCTTGAAGGTGTGGGTGCCCTTGGTGTTGCTCATGCTAGGTGCGTGTGTTGAAACCGATCTGGAACTTCGCCGACCATGCGAACGAGCTCTGGATTCCACTATCGACGGGCAGGCTGGAAGTGAACTTCGCTCTGTTGCCGAACGCGTCAGGATGAGCGCGGTCGGCCCTCCACCCTCCCAAAAGAGGTCACCGTCATCGCATCCGCATACCCGGCAGACGGATTCCTCTTCCGGGCCAGGGCGAGCGGGAATCGAGTCTCCTGATGGCGTGGAGTTTCCTTTCCTTCCTGTCAGCGTTCTCGCTGGCCTTGCGCTTTGAAGTAGTCCTCAAGAGTAGGCCAGTATTCGGTGTTGAAGCTGTTGGGATTGGCGGGGCTCTGCGGAGCCGACAGCGGTGTCGATGCGGGGCCGGTGCGCGTGCGGCTGGCGCAGCACGGCCGTATACGCGATCGACTGGGAGAACGTCCCCAATAACGGCCTGGACGACATCGACGTCTCAAGCACGTACCGCGACTGGCCGACCCACCTGGACAACGTCGCCGACCGCGGGCTGACTCTCCGACGACCTTGCGGTTCTGCTGACGCGCACCAGCGAGCGGATCGGGCAGCCGATGGACAAGAAAGAGATCGTCCTCGGTGCATTCGCCGTCAAGCGTGACGGGGACATCGCGACGGAAGCAATGCGGCGTGGCCTGCGGCCCACCTGACCCGCTCAGTCGGTTTCGGATGCCTGCCGGGGGTGGGTGAAGTGGACCGCGTGCCAGTGCTCGGCCGAGCGGACCAGGTCGTCGATGACGTGGCGGAGGAACTGGCTCGTGTTCTCCAGTCGGGCACCGGCAGGGGTGGCGACGCCAAGCTTCCGCGCTCCGGCCGTGCAGGCTTCGGCGATCCGGATCTGGTTGCGCGCGCCGGCCATGATGGATGTGAACACCGCGTCGTCTTCGATGACGTAGCGCTCGGCGCGACTGCGGGGGTCGCGCTCACGCTTGATGAGCGCCTGGTTCTCCAGGTAGCCGATGGCCTTGGAGACGGAGGCGGGACTGACCCGCAGGCGTCGCACGAGGTCCACAGAGGTGAGGCTGCCACCGTTGGTGGTGAACAGGGCGGCGAGCACCTTGGCCATCATCTGCGGGAGCCCGGCCTGAATCATCAGCTCCACGCTCTGCGCGCCCACCTCCTCCACGATCCGCGGATCGCGCCCGCCGAGGTCGGCCCCTCCCGGTGAGGTCACCGGCGCGGGGGTCCTGCGCTGACATGAGTGCCCTGCGCCCAGTTGGTGCGCCGCCTCGGCATGGTAGGCGCGTGGCCCGCCGTTGCGCATCACCTCGCGGGTGACGGTCGAAGTCGGTCGCCCGATACGGCGGCCGACGGCGGCGTAGGTCAGCCCCTCGCGCAGTCCTGCGGCGATCTGCTGCCGGTCCTGGAGCGTGAGTCGGTCGCCGGGCATCGGGGCTTCCTCCACTGTTCGACGTCCCGCCCAGCCTAATGCAACAGCTCTACTGTTGCATTACCCGACATCCGTCATGCAACGATTCACCTTGTCTACCTGCACTTATGTCGTTGCTTCACATGAATGCGATTGACGAATCAATACATGCAACGCAACTATTACTGAGTCATGAAGGCCAGCTGAAAGCTCATCGACGGAAGCGAAATCCATGACCACCAACCTCGGTCCCCCCGCCCTCTCGGCGTCCGCGGTACACAAGGCGTACGGCGATCACGTGGTGCTGAGCGGCATCGACCTCGATGTCCCCGCAGGATCGGTCTTCGCCCTGCTCGGCCCGAACGGCGCGGGCAAGACCACCATGGTGCAGATCCTGTCCACGCTGATCCGTGCTGACGCCGGCGACATCCGGGTCGCCGGCCACGACATGGTCCGGGATCCGGACGCGGTCCGTGCCGCGATAGGTGTCACCGGCCAGTTCTCCGCGGTTGACGGCCTTCTCACCGGCGAGGAGAACCTGCTCCTGATGGCCGACCTCCACCACCTGCCCCGCCGGGAACGGCGGCAGTGCGCCACCGACCTGCTGGCGCGGTTCGACCTGGTGGACGCGGCCCGCAAGCCTGCGGTGACGTACTCCGGCGGGATGCGCCGCCGCCTGGACCTTGCGATGACGCTCGTCGGCCGACCCCGCGTGATCTTCCTCGACGAGCCGACCACCGGCCTCGACCCCCGCAGCAGGCGGACCATGTGGGAGATCATCCGCCGTCTGGTGACCGACGAAGGCGTCACAATCTTCCTCACCACCCAGTACCTCGACGAGGCCGACCAGCTCGCCGACCGAATCGCGGTGCTCCACCGAGGAAGGCTCGTCGCCCAAGGCACGGCAGAGGAGCTCAAGCGACAGGTCGGCGGCGGCCACATCACCCTACGGTTCACCGACGCACGCAGCCACGACTACGCGGCCCGGAACCTGGACGTGGTGTCCCGCAACGATGAGGCACTCACCCTGCAGGTCGCCAGCCAGGGCGACGTCCAGTCGTTGCGCGCACTCCTCGACCGGCTCGACCGCGCCTCGCTCACCGTGGACCAACTCCAGGTCCACACCCCCGACCTCGACGACGTCTTCTTCGCGCTGACAGGCAACCCCGTCGCGGAACAGGAGCCCGCCCGATGAGCACCGGCACCCACGCCTTCACCGACTCGGCGACCATGCTCCGCCGTCAGCTGCGGCACATGCTGCGCTACCCCACGCTCACCCTCACCGCCGCCGGGGTCCCGGTGATCTTCCTGCTGCTGTTCGTCTACGTCCTCGGCGGCATCCTCGGCAGCGGCCTCGGCGGGCCGTCGGGCGGCCGGGACACCTACGTGAACTACGTCGTCCCCGGCGTCATCCTGATGACCGCAGCCACCGCGGCCCAGGGCACCGCGATCTCGGTGGCCATCGACATGACCGAGGGCATCGTCGCCCGGTTCCGCACCATGGCCATCGCCCGGGTCTCGGTGCTCACCGGCCACGTGCTGGGCAGCCTCGCCCAGACCCTCCTGAGCATGGCCATCGTCACCAGCGTTGCACTACTGGTGGGCTTCGAGCCCGCCGCCGGGTTCGGTGAATGGCTCGCCGTGATCGGCATGCTCGTACTGATCATCTTCGCGCTCACCTGGCTGTCGGTCGCGCTGGCCATCATGGCCAAGAGCGTCGCGGCCGCGAGCAACATGCTGACGCCACTGATGATCCTGCCGATGATGGGCAGCGGATTCGTCCCCACCGACTCGATGCCCGCCGGGCTCAAATGGTTCGCCGACTACCAACCGTTCACCCCGTTCATCGAGACCCTGCGCGGGCTGCTGATGGGCACCCCCATCGGCAACAACGCCATTCTCGCCATCGGCTGGTGCGCCCTGATCGCCCTGGGCGGCTACCTGTGGGCCCGGAAGCTCTACAACCGCGAGCCCACCCAGTGAGCGGCGTAGCTGCCGGTTCGGGACCGTCAGGGCCTGTTGTGACAGTGGTGCCGTCAGTCGCCGTTGAAGACGAGATACCGGTGGGCCTTGCGCTCGACTTGAGCAGCCAGCGCAAGGATCTCGTGCACCGCCTCGGCTTCTTCGGCGGCTGAGCCGTTCGCCAAGGCCCGGAGTTCCGGGGCAAGGGCCCTCAGCTGCGATCGGTTGAACACGGTGTCGTCGTAGGGATGGACGTACCCGAGCATGGGCAGGTTCTGGCTCGCAACTCGTCTGCACAGCTCATCGATGGATGGATGTACGAACGTGGCTTCGACCGCGCCAGTAAACGTCCGCACCTCAACGCTCATCCCCATGGGGACACGCTACTGCTCGACAGTTCGCACCACCGAAGCATTTACAGAGGTCGGAGCCATTCGTTGATGGCTGCGACCAGCATGGTCACTCCGTAGCGGACAGCGATTTCTTCGTACCTCGCGGCGACGGCCCGGAGTCTCTGAAGGCGGTTGATACCGCACTCGACCGCGTGCCGCTGCTTGTAGTCGTCCTTGTCGAACTTCGGTGGCCGCCCACCGTGCGAGCCGCGCTCCAGAAGGTTGCGAACCCGGCCCGCCGGCACCGGGATGGTGGCCCTGGTCCCGCGTCTACGCAGTTAAGAGCGGTTGCTGCGGGAGTCTTGAGCCTTGTCCGGCCGCTTGCGCGGTCTGTCCAGGCCCAGCCTGGGCGCCCGGATCGCTTCCAGGACCGGCTCGAACTGAGGCGAGTCACCCCGCTGCCCGGCCGTGATCACCACGGACAGCGGCTGCTGTCCCTGCTCGACCGCGAGGTGGATCGTGGTGGTCAGTCCGCCTCGGGAGCGTCCGAGGCCGTGGTCGGCCGACTCGACGAAGACTCCGCCGGGCGGTTCTGTCTGGAGGCCCCCCTTCGCCGCTCCGGCGGCGTGCTGGTGGGCCCGGCAAACGGTGGAGTCAACGTTCACGTCCCAGGTGATCAGGCCTTTCGCGTCGGCTTCGGTCTGGAGCTGGGGCAGGATGCCAGCCCAGGTCCCGTCCCGCTGCCAGCGCCGGAACAGGTCGTAGACGCGGTTCCACGCGGCCCATAGCGTTCCGGCACATCACGCCATCCCGGCGGCCGGGTCGTCGTCGCGAGCTTCTTCACCCCGACGACGACCCGGACCACGGAGCCCGGCTCGCGTCGTACCCGCAGACGTTCGCCGACGGGGTGGACATCGCGCGTTCCGTCACGCTCATGACCGACGCGTTCACCCGGGCGGGCCTGACGGACGCGCGGGCCGTGTCCATCGGGCCGGAGGTGTGGCAGGGCTGGGACCGCTGGCTGTCGGACCAGTGGAAGCCGGGAACCTGGCCACGTAACTTCCCGAAGGCCCTACGAGCAGCGCAACCTCGACTACTACATCGTCACGGCCACCCGCCCGCAGGCCTGATCCCGTGCCCGGATCCGGCTTCGCGCGCCCCCGTCGCCCGTACGGGGGCTTGGCCGATACCAATTGCGCGAGTTTCCATGGTCTCCCCCGTGGCCAGCGGTGCACCCCGCTCCTCCCACCTCGCCGGCGAGGGCGACGTCGACCCCACACACTGCCCTGAGCAGCGGGGTTTCCCCATTCGTAGCCGCCTCCAGGAGGGTTACGGTGAACGTTCGCGCGAGAAGCTCGGCCGTCATCTGCACCCTCGCTCTCGCCACGTCCTCGGCGGAGGATGATGAAGCGAGGCAGCCGGTCGCTACGGCAGCTCAGGGCGCAATGGCCGTCGAGCCCGCGAGAATCGCGAGGTCTCGCTCAACCATTGTCGCCACGGTGGGCAACCCGACCGCCGGTTCCATCGGTCCTGGCGGCACAATCCGGATCATCGAACGGGCCTGCACGATGCGGGTGCTGGGTGGCCAAGGGCTCGGCGAGCCGGTGCTCGACATCTCCGGCGAGACCACCACCGACGGTGACCGCGGCCTGCTCGGCTTCACGTACGACAAGGCACGCGCACACTTCTCCATCTCGTACACGAATCTCGACGGCACCAGGCAGTCGATGGGTTCGCCGCGCGGAAGGCAAGGCTCGGCCCGCTCGTCGCGCGGGGACAGCAGGTCGGACGTCTTGTCGGTCATACCGGACACGCTGGAGCCGCTGCCGAAGGGCTGTCAGCCGATCCGGGCACCGTCCCCGGCGGAGGGAAGACCTACGCCCGGCATCCTTGTACGGCCCCGGGCGCCATGGCCTCTTCCCGGATTCCGAGGCCTGGGCGGTGCCCCCTGGGGCAGCCCGGCGGCGGACGTCTCACGGTGGAGCGAGCGGCGGTGCCGTCCTGTCACAGGTCCCGCCTCCGCACGCCGCCGCCGTCCGGCCGCCCTCAGCTGCTCACCGTCGTGCGTCCGGTGTGCGTCCGGTGTGCGTCCCGCGGCGTCCTCGCGACCTCCAGAAGCCGGGCCGACTCCTCCGGTCGCTGACGGGCCAGCAGGTTCGCTGCCCACGCCGCGAGCGCAGACCGCCGAAGTGCCTTGCGCGTCTTCACCGCCGTCAGATCCTTCGCCCGCCGAGCCTCGGCCACATAGATGTCCCGGGTCGCGACGAACTCACCCGGCCTCAGCCCGTACAGCTTGCCGATGATCCCCTCGGCACCCACCCGCCCTGCTCCGCGCCGCCGCTCTCCTCCGGCACGGACCAACCCACGCCCGGGGAACTCTGAATCACATGTTCGCTGGGATCGAGTTGTTGAAGGGCGGTGGGAGCGCGCGGCGTCCACCCGCACAGCACCTGCCCAGCGGAATGGCGCGATCTGGCTGCGGGCCCCACCCGTCCTCCAGGGAGCCGGGAAGTATCCCGGCGCACCCCCGTCCCGCAACCGCCCCAGGTGTCCCCGTCCCGCAGCCAGGGCAGAAGAGCAGGTTCGTCCGTGGGCTGACGTTTGACTGGTGCCCCCGGAGCGAAGAGCCTGAGTCGATGCTCAGGCGGGATGAGTGCGAGTACTCAGGCGGCCGGTGGCAACCGGCCCGCAGGGTACTGACATGCGATCGATTCTCTTCCCGAAGCCCCTGCTCACCGCCACACTCGGCAGCGTCGTCGTCCTGGCCGCCGTCGGTGCCCAGAGCGCTCACGCCACCAGCGTCCGCCCCTTCTCCGCCACCACCGCCTCAGCTCACGCCTCCGCCGTCCACGTGTCCGCCGCCGCGCGGACCGTCCGGGCGGCCACCGTCTTGAGGAGTGCCCGCGAGGCCGAGGCACGGTTCCTGGAACTGGCCGACCTCATCGGGCAGGGCTGCGAACCGGATGTCCTCAGCCCCCTCGGCCACGTGGCATCGGCACCCGACCGCACCCTGCCCGTCCTGGCCGACCCGGTGCCGTTGCTCCCGTCGGAGGAGTGCGCCGCCCAGAGGCACCAGTTCCGGATCAGCAAGGCGTTCTCCGGAAAGGAGACGGCCACGCACGAGCAGATGCGGGCCAGGTTGACGACCCTGAGGTACCCCGGGGCCCGGATCCACCGCATGCGGGACTTCGCGGGCGAGCCCGTGGTGAGGCTCGACCTGCGGGTGGGAGCCGAACGCCTGGCCCTGGAGGTCACCGACATCGGCCACGGCGTCATGGTCCAGGCGTTCGGCGCACCGCAGGACGTGAGCGTGACCGAGGTCCGGCTGAAGCGGCAGGTGGACCGGCCCACCTCCTGAGAAACCTCCCGTCGGGCCTCCTGGGGCCAGGGGGGACAGGGTTCATCGACTATGCGGGGCTCTCACGGGTCCTGTCTGCGTCCGTGCGCCTCTACGGATCCGTCCCCGTCCTCCGCCCGGGAGAACGGGAACACATGCGAACAGCCTTCGGAGATTCCGGGGGCTGTGCGCATGTGCTCGTCTCAGGGAACACCGAGGGCAGCAGTGTGCTCTCCCTGCCCAACGGCGGTGAGCTGAGCGTCTCGGCGCCCATCGAGGCACGGCGATGACCGCCATCGACGTCGTCACTCCGAGCGTCATCACCGTCGCGAGCAGCCGCCGTTCGGAGAGCTGCTGACGGCCCGAAGGTGTTGATTCCGACCAGCGCGGAGGCGGTCACTGTGAGGGCAAGCTCCTCGGTGACCGGCGACAGACCCAGACCGGCGAAGTCGATCGCGTCATGGAGCGGCAGCGCATGCGGCGTGGCCGGGGCGATGCCGTGCCGCAGCGTCAGCACCGCTTCGACCAGACCCGCCAGACCAGCCCCGGCCGCCGGATGCCCGCAGGGGAAGAGCCGCGAAGAACAGTTCGACAGCCCATGGTGACAGCTTAGGTAAGGCTCACCTAATATCATCGGAGTCGACTTCGGGTCCCCCACTCCGAGAAGCCGGTCTTCCCCCCTTACCTGTGTCCGAAATCAGGGCACGGCTCTGCCCATCGGCGTGCCGTGCTCCCTCCCCGAAGGAGACATGCAGCGCATGTCCATGCCCCGCAGCGGCCGTCTGGCCGCCCTCGCCGCACTGACCGTCGTGTCGGTGGGCGCCGGTGTCCTCGCCGTTCCCGCCTCCGCCGCCCCGGGCGTCGTCACCGCCGCACCCGCCAGCACGGCCGCGGCACAGGCAGGGAGCACCTCCGCGTCCTCCCCCATCCTGCTCACCGGACAGTCCACCTGGGCCTTCAACGCTTCCTGGGTCAACTACGTCCTGGCGATGCGTGGCTCGGTCGAGGTCGCCGACGGTGCCACCCAGGAGTCCCGCGGTCTGATCGGCTACCCCGTCAAGCACGGCTCGGTGGACCCCGCCGGGCGCGACGCCGACGTACGCTTCGGCGGCTCGGTGACCTACGCGGTGCCCGACCACGGCATCACCGCGATCACCCTCGCCAGCCCCCGGGTCGTGCTCAAGGACGGTACGGGCACGCTCTACATGAACGTCACCACCGACCTCGTGGCCGGTCAGGCCCCCGTCACCACCGCCGACGTGCCGTTCGCCAAGCTGACGGCGTCCGCCGGAGCCCTGGACGGTGACTCGATCGACTGGACCGGCATCACGACCGTCCTCACCGAAGAGGGCTCGCGGATCTTCGCCTACCAGGGCCGACCCATGTACCCGGCCGGCTCCGCGCTGGAGGGTCTCGCAGTCAGCGGCAAGGTCAGCGTCCCGACCCTGACGGTCAGCCAGGTCAAGGGCCTCGGCGCCGAGACCCAGGTCACGGTCACCGGCAAGGGCTACCGGCCCGGCCGCGGGGTGTACCTCGCGCAGACCGTCGCCCTGCCCGGCGACACCTACCCCAGTGTCTTCGGTAACGCCGCCTACATCCGCCAGGTCGGCGCCGACGGCACGTTCACCTCGACCCTGAAGCTCACCGAGAAGTTCACCCAGGCCGGTGCCGTTCCCCCGCCCCCCGTGAACTGCCGCGTCACCGCGTGCTTCGTCGCCACCTTCAACTCGCACGACGGCGCCGACCGCACCTGGATGTCCTCGCGCGCCCAGGACGTGGCCCAGCCGCTCCAGTTCGGCACCGCAGCCGCGGTGACCACCCAGCCCAGGTCCGCCACCGTCCGCTCGGGCGCCAACGCCGTCTTCACCGCCGCGGCCACCGGCTCCGACTCGGTCCGCTGGGAGCGCAGCACCGACCGTGGCGCGACCTGGAGAACCGTCGCGGGTGCCACCTCCACCACCCTGTCGGTCAAGACCACCGCCGCGCTCAGCACCCACCGCTACCGCGCCGTGTTCGTCAACGCCGTCGGCGAGACGGCCACTTCCGCCGCGACGCTCACCGTCACGGCGGTCCCCACCCGGATCATCTCCCTCGACGCAGGTCCCGAGCCGGTCGGCAAGGGCGGCAGGCTGACGGTGACCGGCACCCTGCAGACCGCCGGCGCGACGGACAACACCTGGCGCCCGCTGGCCCGTACCGCCGTCGTGATCGAGACCCTGCCCACGGGCAGCCGCACCTGGAGCCGCGCGGCCACGACCACCACCAGCGGCGCGGGCGCCATCTCGGCGTCGGTCACCGTCACCAAGGACGGCCTCTGGCGCGCCCGCTACGCCGGGACCGCCGACCGCGCCGCGGCCACCAGCTCCAGCGACGCCGTGGACGTCAGGCTGCGCACCGCCATTTCCGGCTTCAACGCGAGCCCGGAGCCGGTCCGCAAGGGCCGCACCATCACGGTGACGGGTACCCTGCGCAGCCTGGACGGCACCTGGCAGAACACCGCGAACGCGTCCGTGGACATCCTGTTCAAGGCCGACGGCGCCCGCGGCTGGACCAAGCAGTCCACCGTGCGCACCAACAGCCGCGGCGTGTTCTCCAAGGGCTTCACCGCCAAGAAGGACGGCACCTGGAAGGCCGAGTTCAAGGCCACACCGTCGCGGCTGGGCGTCACCGGCTCCAGCGACTGGGTCGACGTGCGCTGATCCCCAGCCACCCGTCACCCGGACGGCCGGTCACCGCAGGCGCCCCGCGCGCCCGCCGGTGACCGGCCGTCCTGCCGTTCACACCTGCCCACCGCCCACCGCTCACGGAGTTCCAGCGGCCGATGGGATCCGGCGAGATGTGCAGGGCGTAGACCTCACCGACCCGTCCCAGACCGGGCGGCCCACTTCGGCACGGCCCGAAGTAGACCCACCCCACCGGGTCACGGTCACCGAGCGCCACGACGTCTCGTGACTTTCGCCCGGGTTGAGAAAACCACTGCCAGCGTTGACCGGCATCACGTTCCACCGCCATGGCATCGAGATACGGCTGGGGAGCGGTGCCGACGGACGCCGCCTGCCATCCTCGGACTCGGATCGTCGAAACGGCCTCGACGTCAGAACATCGCCCTCGCCGAGCACCCGATCAGCGCCGGACGGTGGCTGAACAAGCCGTCTGTGTCTCCGGCCCTGGCCGACCTCGCGCCCGGCCGACGAGCCCTGCCCCACGAGGCCCTCGACGAGCTGCCCGACAGCCCGCCCCTCGCCCACCTTCGCCAAGTCCTCGTCGGTGTCGGCGTCCTGCTCGTGACGAGCACACGGTCTCCCTCGAACGCTTCCTCACCGGCCTTCTCACATCCCAGCAGGACCCCGAACAGCGCAAAGGTCCGGATCGGTAAGCGATTTACACTTGGTCCGGCGACTACGTCGACGCAACACGGCCACCCGCCGACCCCGCAGCAGTTCATATCCGCGCGTCAGCGCACCCACCCGGCCGTCGTCTCCCTGAGCTGGCTGACTGGAGACCTGCCGAGGCCGACCTTCGACCGGTGGCTCACCGACGACTTCGCCTCATACCGCGAGGCAGCCAGGCACTTCATCCGCTGGGCCTGCACCCACAAGCTCTCGGTCGTCCACGTCCCCGCTATCCGCTGGAACGGCCCCACCCAGCCACTTGACGACGAGCAGCGCTGGCACGTCGCACGTCGGCTCCTGTACGACGACACACTCGAGCCCGAAGACCGCCTCGCCCGGTGGTCCCCAGACCGTGAACTTGCCCGACACAGATCCTGTCGACAGCGTCGGCGTCGCCAGCGCGGCCCCCTCCATCCACCACGTCCAGGCCATGACCTCCCCGCTTCTGGTGGCGTTTCGCCGCCGGCGCCAGATCGAGCGGCGCCAGCTGGAACAGGCATTCCGCACGAACGGCCGGATGAACGCGGGGCCGGACCGGAGGACCTGGCGCCCGGCGGCCGAGCCGCCGGGCGCATGACCGTGTCACGGCGACAGGACTTGAGGCACCCCCGCGTCCGCACGGGCCGCCAGCTCCGCGAAGACCCGTGCCGCCGCCTGTTGGTCGTGCTCCGCGTGGAAGGCGCGAGCGCAGTCACGGGCTGCGGCCCGGCGGGGTGCGCCCGTGTAGTCGAGGATCGCGGCGGCGATGTCCACCGGGTCGCTGTCGCGGCGCAGTCCGGTTCCCGCACCCAGTTCGCCGAGGCGACGGGCGCTGTTGAACTGCTCCTGGAACGAGCCGAAGATGATCGCCGGAACGCCCCACAGCAGGGCACGCGTGGTGGTGCCGAAGCCGCCGTGGTGCAGCACGAGGTCCGCGTGCGGCAGGCGTGCCTCCAGCGGTACGTATCCCCGTGCGGTGACATGCGCCGGCAGCCCGGCACGGTGGTCGAGGACGCCGCCCAGGAACTCGAACTCGATGTCTCCGCCGCCCTCGGCAGCCCCCACCAGTTCGGCGGCCCGCACCAACGAATCGGCCAGCAGGGCCTCTTCGGGCTGGTCCGTGGTGGACAGGCTGACCAGCACCCGGCGGGCCGGACCGGGCAGCCGGGCGGGAACCCGTGCGGGCGGATCGACCTGCGGGCCCACGTAGTGGACGTGATGCGGGACGGACGCGGAGGCGGGGTCGAAGCGTGGGTGGCAGGTGACCACCGTGGCGTCGGCGTGCTCGTACTGCTCCTGGGCGGTGGCCAGCGGAGGCAGACCGAACTTCGCACGCACCTCGTTCAACCGGGGCAGGCCCTGCGCGAGCATGCGGGTGAAGAGGTAGGTGAACGGTCCGCTGCGGGCCGCGCGCAGACCCGTGAGGGCGGTGGTCGGCAGCGGGTAGATGGTGTTCATCAGGACGAGGTGCGGCAGGCCGAGCCGTTCGGCCGCGACAAGCGGTCCGAAGAGCGTGTAGTCGGCGGCGAGCAGTTCGGCCCCGCACTCCTCGGCGGCCCGGAGAGTGTCACGGCAGAGCGCTTCCGCGGGGCCGAACATGACCCGGTCCCGGATCAGTCGCGACGACTCGGCGGGCGTCTGCGCCTCCCACAGCTTGAGGACGTCCGTCTCCCGGCTGCGCGGGTCGTGCCGGGGTCCGAGCCTGTAGGGCGTGAACTCCAGGCCCGCCGCCCGCACCCGGTCCGCCACGGAGTCGTTCGACAGCACGGTCACCCGGGCGCCGCGGCGGGCGAGCCCATCGAGCAGCAGCAGGGTCGTGGCGACGTTCCCGCCGCCGTCCCACAGTGCGTACAGGATCCGGCGGCCGCGCAGGGACTCCTCCCAGAGCGCGCCCGCGTCCGGGACCGACCCTGCGGCCGTGCCTCCGCCCAGGGCCGCAGGGACCGCGCATCCGCCCTCGGACACCTCCGGGCCGGCCGTCACACCCGGCTCGTTCCGCGCTTCACCGCGGTCGCCGCCCAGGCCAGCATCAGGACGGCGAAGCCCGCGCCGACACCCACGCCGGTGGCCAGCTGACCGGCGTCCCAGCCGTCGTTGAGCAGTCCGCGCATCGCCTCCAGCAGGTACGTCGCCGGGTTGGCGGCCGAGGCGACCTCGATCCAGCCCTTCAGTTCGGAGGTCGGCATCAGGGCGGGCGAGATGAACAGCAGCGGGAAGAAGATCAGTGTGGCGGCCTGGGCGGCTGCCGCGTTGCCGGTCATGACGGCGGTGGCGGCGGAGTAACCGGCGATGCCGAGGCCCCACAGCAGGGCCAGACCGAACACCGCGAGCAGGCCCAGCAGTCCGGTTTCGGGGCTCATGCCCAGGGTCAGGCTGAGCAGGGTCACGATGATCGCCTGGACGAGCACCATGAGGGCGCCGATCGCGGTGAACGAGGTCATCAGCGCGGTGCGCGACAGCGGCATCGTCAACTGCCGCTTGAGGTGGCCCGCTTCGATGTCCTGCACCAGGGTCAGACCGGCCGCGCCGCCGGACAGCGAGGTGAACAGCAGGATCGTCGGCAGCAGGAAGTTTGCGTAGTTGCCGCCGCCGGACGCCTCGGCCGCCGCGGAACCGCCGAGCAGTCCGTCGTACACGAAGAGGAAGAACGTGCCGATCATCAGGTTCGGTGCGGTGGCGGCCGGGTTGCGCAGGGCCTCGCGCAGCAGGCGGCGCAGCAGCAGCCCGGTCTGGGTGAGCGGGGAAGCGGCCGAGCGGGCCCGCGATCCGCCCTGGGTGTTCTTCGGCGCGGTCGCCGCGGTGGTCAGCGAGCGCAGCCGTTCCGCGGTCGGCGCGTCCGGCTCGTCGGGCTCGGGCGGGGCGTCGTCGCCGGGGGCCAGGCCGTGGCCGGTGAGCGTAATGAACACGTCGTCCAGGCTGGGGCGGCTGACGCGCAGTCCGTGGTGGCGGATCTTCCGGGAGTGCAGGGTCAGCAGCAGTTCAGGGACCGCGGAGTCGGGGTTGCGCACGGAGTAGGCGAGGCGGTTGCCAGTGGCGCGGCCCGCTGCGCCCTCGACCAGGACGTCGGCGGCGAGCGCGCGGGCACTCTGCTCGTCGGCGAGCACCAGCTCCACGGTGTCGGCGCCGTGTGCGCGCTTCAGTTCGTCGGGGGTGCCCTCGGCGACGATCTTCCCGCCGTCGATGATCGCGACCCGGTCGGCGAGCTGGTCGGCCTCCTCCAGGTACTGGGTGGTGAGCAGCACGGTCGTCCCCGCGTCGCGCAGCGCCCTGACCTGGTCCCAGACGCGCCGACGGGCCACCGGGTCGAGCCCGTTGGTCGGCTCGTCGAGGAAGAGCACCTCGGGCCGGTGGACCAGGGCGAGCGCCAGGTCGAGGCGGCGCTTCATGCCGCCGGAGTACGTCTTGACCAGGCGGTCGGCGGCGTCCTCCAGGCCGATCAGCGCGAGCAGTTCACCGGCGCGCGCACCAGCCTCCTCTCTGCTCATGCCCCAGAGCCTGCCGGTCTGGCAGAGCGCCTCGCGGGCGGTGGCCAGTTCCGCCAGGCCCGTCTCCTGCAGGGCGACGCCGATGCTGCGGCGCACGGCCTCGCCGTCGGTCGCGGTGTCGTGGCCCGCGATGCGGGCGGTGCCCGAGCTGGGAGTGGCGAGCGTCGACAGCAGCCGGACGGTGGTGCTCTTGCCGGCGCCGTTGGGGCCGAGCAGTCCGTAGATCTCGCCGCGGGCCACCTGGAAGCTGACACCGGTCAGAGCGTGCAGGGGGCCGCTCTTCGCCGGGTAGTCCTTGGTCAGGCCGGTCACGTCGATGACGGGGTCCGCGCTGGTCTCCCGGTCCTTCTCGGTGAGGTGCTGGGCGGTTGTCATGGGGTTCCTCGCTCATCTCGGGCGTGTGTGGGGTTCGCCGGTGGTTCGGGGGCCGACCCATGGGGTGTCAGCAGGTCGGCGAGCGGTCCGCGACGGAGCGGGTCCATTACGGCGAAGTGGTCGCCCGGCACGTCCACGACCCGTGTTCCGGGAGGGAGTTCACCCCAGTGGTCGGCGAGCGGAAGGAGGCCGGGGAAGGCGTCGGGGGCGCCGTCCGTGCAGCGCACCACGCACACCGGCAGACCGTCCGGCGGAGCGGGCCGGTGGGTCAGCAGTGCCCGGTAGTTGCGCAGGTAGGTGCGGTACGAGGCATCCAGCTCCGGTGGTACCTCGTCGGCGCCCGGCGGCGGTGTGCCGCCGTGCAGGTCGGCGAGGAAGGCGCGGGCGGCGCCCGTACCGGAGTGGGCGTAGTGGCCGGGATCGGCCGCGACGAAGCTGTCGACGGTGACGACAGCGGTGACCTCGACGGGGCTGTGGCGCAGCAGCCGGGCGGTTTCCAGGGCGAGCACGCCGCCCATCGACCAGCCCGCGAACACGGCTTCTTTCGGGCCGAGTTCGGTGATCAGCTCGGCGGCGTAGCGGGTGGCGAGCGCGGTGACGCCGTCCGTTCCCCCGCCGCACTCGGTCTCGTCCGCGGGTGACTGGACGCCGACGACGTGGCGGGGGCCCGGCAGAGCGCCGACGACCTCCCGGTAGCACAGCAGCCCGCCGCCGACGGGGTGGAAGAGCACGAGTTGGGGCGCGCCGGGCTCCTGACGCAGGACCACGGTGCAGCGCGGTTCGTCGCTCCGCTCCGCCTCCACCAGCCGGGCCTGTCCGGCGAGCGTGGGGTGGCGGAACAGCCCGGACAGGACGGGGCGCACTCCGCAGACGGACTCGATGCGGCCCACCATGCGGGCGGCGAGCAGCGAAGTGCCGCCGAGGCGGAAGAAGTCCGCGCCCCGCCCGGGGACGGGGACGCCCAGTACCGACTCCCAGATTCCGGCAAGCAGCGTCTCCGTGCCGGGCAGTGGTGGTCCGCCGTCGCCGTCCCGGGAGGCGGGGGAGGTCGCTCCGGCGATGCGGCGCAGGGCGGCCCGGTCCACCTTTCCGTTGGCGGTGACGGGCAGTTCGCCGAGCGGCACGATCTCGGTGGGCACCATGTACGGCGGCAGCGTGTCGCGGGCCCTCTCCGCGGCCTTTTCGGCGAGTGCCGCCAGGCCCGCCGGGTCGCGCACCGCGCCCGGGTCGCACACCAGGAACAGTACGAGGCGTTGCTGGTCGGGCCGTTCCCCCAGCACTTCGGCGACGGCCGTGCGCACACCGGGCAGGCCGTGTGCGGCGGAGGCGACCTCGGCGAGTTCGATGCGGTGGCCGCGTACCTTCACCTGGGTGTCGGCGCGGCCCAGGAACTCCAGTGTTCCGTCGGGGCGGTAGCGGGCCCGGTCGCCGGTGAAGTACATCCGCTCCCCGGTCACCGGGTGGTTCCGGAAGGCGGCGCCGGTCTGTTCGGGTGCGCGGTGGTAGCCGCGGGCCAGCCCGGCGCCGGTGATGACGAGGTCCCCGGCCACCCAGTCGGGCACGTCCGCGAGGGCCGCGTCGAGCACGTGGAAACCCTGGTTGGCCAGCGGGGTGCCGTAGGGGACGCTGGTCCAGTCCAGCGGCGGGACGCTTGCCGTCAGGTGGATGTTCGACCAGATCGACGCCTCGGTGGCTCCGCCCAGTGCGGCGACGACGGCATCCGGTGCGAACTCCCGTACCTGGGAGGGCAGTCCGACCGGAATCCAGTCGCCGCTGAGCATCACCAGCCGCAGCGAGTCCAGGCTCTCGTGGGGGTGGCCCGCGTGCAGCGCCATGTCGAGCAGGGCGGGCACCGAGTTCCAGACGGTGACGCGGTGCTCGCGTACGCAGGAGGTCCAGGCGGTGGGGTCGGGCGGGCCCCCTCCGTCGTCGGGTGGCAGGACGAGCGTGCCGCCGGCGGCGAACGTGCCGAAGATGTCGAAGACGGAGAGGTCGAAGCCCAGCGAGGAGAGTTGCAGGATCCGGTCACCGGGGCCCATGCGGAAGCGGTCCAGCAGGTCGTCGATGGTGTTCGTCGCGGCCCGGTGCTCGATGGCCACGCCCTTGGGCTCACCGGTGGTGCCGGAGGTGTAGACGATGTACGCGAGGTCTGCGGGGGATGCGCCGGGGGCCAGTTGCGAGGTCGGCTCCGATCCGGCTGTCGTCCGGAGGTCCAGGGCCCTGACACCGGGGGTGGGTGCGAAGCCGTCGGGGTCGTCGGTGAGGGCGAACCGGATGTCGGCGTGGTCGAGCACCGCGGCGAGGCGCCGGGGCGGGGTGGCGGGTGCCAGCGGCACGTAGGCGCCGCCCGCGTACAGCACTGCCAGTACGGCGGCGATCTGCGCGCGGCTCCTGGCGGCCCGGACCGCGACAAGGTCACCGGGGCGCATTCCGGCGGCGGTGAGCCGGCCGGCGAGCGCGCCGGCCTCTGCCCGGAGGCTGCCGTAACTCACCTGCTCGGTGCCCTGGACGACGGCCGTGCGCTCAGGATGCTCCCGGCACTGCGCGTCGAATCCGTCGTGCAGGAGCCGGGCGGGCAGGGGGCGGCCGGTGGCGTTGGCGGCCCGGCGGGCGGCGGTCAGCGGTCCGGGCAGGACGGGGCGCAGTGGCTGGTCCCAGCGGTCCTCGTCCTCGGTGAGATCTTCGAGCCACTGTCGGTAGGTGGCGAGGAAGCCCGCGCTGAAGCCCTCGGGGAAGACGTCCTCCACCAGGTCAACCGTGCAGCCGATCCGGGCGGCCTCGTCCTCGTACACCTGGTGGTCGATCCAGACCTGCGGGGTGTGCAGGGCGCCGCCGAGTGGGCGGGCCCCGGGCAGGGCCGCCGCATCGGGGTTCTCGTGCGGCAGCGCGGGGCCGTCGCCCTGGAGGCCGATGCTGCTGGCGAAGACGACGGGGAGCAGGGCGGGTGCCCCGCCGTCGCGGGCCTTCATCCGGCGCAGCACCTCGACGGCGGACACGGCGGAGTGCCCGTACGCCTCGTGCAGCCGTTGCTGGAGGAGGCGGGTGCGCTCGCCGAAGGACGCGCCGGGGGCGGCCGGGACGGCGAGCGCGACCGTCGTCCCGTGGTTGCCGACGACCTCGGCGTGGCGCGGTGTGGCCGGGCGGCGGGAGGCGAGCACGGTCAGAGTGAACGTGTCCTGGCCGCCGGAGAACAGGGCGAGCACACAGGCGTACGCGGAGCACAGCACGGCGTTCACGGACAGGCCCCGCGCGCGGGCCCGGCTGCGCAGCCGTTGCGACCGCTCCTGCGACAGTGTCCAGCCGTGCCTGCGGAAGGAGGCGGAGTCGGCGGGTGCTCCACCGGCGGCGAGGGGCAGTTCGGGTGGTCCGGGGAGTTCGGACACGCGAGCGGCCCAGTACGCTTCGGCGTCCCGTCTGGCCCGGCCGGTCCTGCGCTCCTCCCGGCGGGCGAAGTCGAGGAACGAGGCCTCGGGGGCGGGCAGCCTGAGGTCCGGGTCCCGGTAGAAGGCGGCGAGGTCACGCACCAGGATGCCGACCGAAGCGGCGTCGAAGACGAACAGCCGCAGGACCAGGGTCAGCCGGACCAGCCCGGGCATCCGTACGAGGGTCGCGGCGAGCGGCGGGCCGTCGGAGAGCGGGGGCAGGGACTCCATCGCCTCGGTGCGCCAGGCTCGCCAACGGGACTCCGCGTGGGCGGGGTCCGGGTCCTTCTCAGCCTCGGCGTCGGCGCCGCCCGGGGCGGGTCCGGTGGCGTCCCTCACCGTCAGCGGAATCCGTGCGGCGCCGTCCACGCTCTGTGTCCCGTCGTCCCCCACGCGTACCCGGAGCATGGGGTGCCGGGCGGCGCAGGCGTCCAGGGCGCGGCGCAGCGCGGTCGCGTCGAGGCCGGGCAGTTCCCAGTCCACACAGAGCAGGGCCGGGGTGGAGAGGTCGTACGCGCCCTGCTCGCCGAGCCAGTAGGCGTGCTGGAGATCGGTGAGCGGGGCCGACGATGTGGGTGCGGCCGGGGTGCATGCCGAAAGGGCCGCCGGGCCCCGGAGCGCCGCCGGGCTCCCTGCCGCCGCCGGGTCCCGGAACGTGCCCGGGCTCGGCAGGGCGACCGGGCCGCCTTCGGTCACCATGCGGGCCTGCCCGGGCCGACCTCGTCGTCCGGGGTTGCGAGGAAGGTGCGCAGCGCCGTGAGGAAGGCTTCGTACCGGCTGTTCTGGAGCAGCAGCCGGACCGGGATCTCCTCGTCGAGGTCCTCGGAGATCCCGTCGGTGACCATGACGGCCTGGAGGGAGGTGCAGCCGACCGCGAAGAAGTCCGCGTCGGGCGCGGGCGGGGCGCCGTCGGGGGAGGCGACCCGGGTCCACCATGTGCGGGTGGCCTCCTCGACGGGGTCCGGGTCCGGCACGGCCGCGTCGGCCGCGCCCTTGGCGGTCACGGTCACGGTCTCGGCCTGGTCAGTCATGGGTGGTCGCCGCCGCGTCGAGGTTGATCTTCACCAGGTGCTCGTCCATCAGTAGGCCTGCGACCGGGGAGGTGCGTACCGCCTCCCGGACCAGGTCCTGCCAGCCGTCGGACGCGCCGTCGGGAGGGGTGACCTCCAGGGTGAGGCCGTGGACCGGGACCATCGGATCGGGGCCGATGAGGAACAGGCCCCGGATGTCGACCTGTCCGCCAGCCCTGACCCGCCAGGGTCCTGGAGGACGGCCCGCGGCCTCGGACAGTGCCACCGTGCGACCAAGCACGCACGAGGCGAGTGCCATCAGCAAGTACTCCTGCGGGTTGGGCCCCCAGTCGACGCCCGCCAGCTGCTTGGGCTGGTCGACCCGCAGCGGGGCCGACCCGTCCTCCGCGGTGGCGAGGAACTGGACGCTGTACTGCCAGTCCACCGCCGCCGAGACGCTTTCGCCGGAGCCCGCGGCGGGCGCGGCCGGCTCGGGGGCCGGCTCGGGGGCTTCCCCGCCGAGCACCAGGGCGAGGGGCTGCCTGTCGATCAGGGTGCGGTGGTTGGGGCTCTGCGTCTCCATGCCCGCCACGACCTCGGCGACGTCCACTCCCCCGGTGTCCGCCCGGACCGCGAGGTCGTAACTGAGGTTGGTGAGCCGGTCGCAGGACCCCTCGCGGACCCGTTCGGCGCCGATGCGCAGCCGGAGGGACTCCAGGGTGACGCCCCGTGCGCTGCCGCCGCCGACGAAGGTCGTCAGCGCGCAGGCGGCAAACGCGGTGAGCGCGAGCCGGACCGCGGTGGGCGCGTCGCCCCGGGTGGGGCCCTGCTCCAGGGCGACGGCCAGCTCGTAGCGCCGGGGCGTCTTGACGGTGCCCAGCACAGCGGGTTCGTTGTGCGCCTGGATGCCACGGCCCTCGGACCACCGGGCGACGGCGCCGTAGCGGTAGATCGCCTCGTGGGGCTGGATCTGCACCTCGTGGACCATCTCGCTGACGCCCGCGATGTTCATGCCGTTGCGCACGAGCTCTCCTCCTGACGGCCGTCACGGGCCTCGTCGTCCGGGCTGTCGGTGGTTGCGGCAGGCGCGGGGGCCTGGCCGAGGAGGGCCAGGGCGGCATCGAGGTCGCCGATCAGGTCGGCGAGATCTTCGACGCCGGCCGAGTAGCGGATCAGCCCGGGCCGGATGCCCACCGCGGTCCGTTGTGCCTGGGTCAGCGAACTGTGGGAGGTGTTGAAGGGCATGCTGACCAGGGATTCCACCCCGCCGAGGCTGGTGGCCACGCGGGGCAGCCGAAGCGCCTGCAGGACCCGAAGTGCTGCCGCGTCGCCGCCCGCGACCTCGAAACTGACGACGCCTCCGTAGCCGCGGGCGCTCTCGCGCAGGTGCGGGTAGGGGTAGTCGGGCAGGGTCGGGTGGTGGACCCGGCTGATGGCCGGGTGGCCGGCCAGGAAGGCGGCGATGCCACTGGCGTTCTCGTGGTGGGCGCGCATCCGCAGCGGCAGGGTCTTGAGGCCGCGTTCCAGGAGGAAGCAGGAGAAGGGTTCCAGGGTGCCGCCCAGCCGCATGGCCTGCGCCCACACCCGGTCGACGAACTTGCGGGAGCCCGCGACCGCTCCGGCCGTCAGGTCGCTGTGCCCGTTGAGGTACTTGGTGGCGCTGTGCACGACCAGGTGGGCGCCGAGGTCGATCGGGCGCAGGCAGACCGGCGAGAGGAAGGTGTTGTCGACGACGAGCAGGATGTCGTGCTGTCGTGCCAGCGCGGCGAGTTCGGCCAGCGGGGGCGCCTTGAGCAGCGGGTTGGTGAGACCCTCTACGAACAGCATCTGGGTATCGGGGCGGATGGCCGCCGCGACCGCCGCCGGGTCGGCGGCGTCGACGAAGGACACCTCGCGGCCCAGCGCGTGCATGTCCTCGCGCATCAGGTTGTACGTGCCGCCGTAGACGTCGTACGCCGTGATGATGTGCCCACCCGGATTGGTGAGCGCCAGCACAGTCGTGGAGATGGCGGCCATCCCCGATGAGGTGACCAGGGCGCTCTCGGCGCCTTCGAGGAGGGCGAGCTTCTCCTGGACGCTCCACTGGGAGGGGTTGCCGTACCGGGTGTAGATCGGCACGTCCCGGGTGACGCCCTCGTGGAAGGCGTCATAACTGGTCTCGTCGAGCAGGAACGTACTGGTCTGGAAGATCGGTGTCCCGACGGCCCTGGTGGTGGGGTCGAGGTAGGTGCCGCCGTGAACGGCCGTGGTCGAGTTCCCGGCCGGGGCGTCCAGGGACTGCTGGTGGGGGGTCCGCGGTCCGGCGGTCCGTTCGCGGCGGAGGTCGTTCATCCACCCGGCGTCGGCGCGGGCCCGGGGAAAGGAGCCGATGGCGGTGCCGTCCCGCTGCTCACTCATGGGGAAACCTTCACAATCTCGTTGTTCAGACGTGGAGTCGTCAGGCCTTGAGTTGTCAGGCGTGGAGTTGGTCGCGGACCTTGCGGGGCAGCTTGGCGAAGACGATCGCGTACGACTCCGAGATCCAGTCGAGGGTCTGCTCGGGCTCGATCCGGCCGTCGAAGTAGACGGTGTTGCTGAGCCTCTTGTTGGAGTAGTAGCCGGGGACCACCGAGGGGTACGTGGCCCTCAGCACCAGCGACTCCTCGGGGTCGTAACTGAACGTCGCGTACTGCGGATCCGCGTCGTGTCCGAGCATCAGGAAGATCTTCCCGCCGACCCGGTAGCAGGTGGTCTGCGGGCCGAAGACGTTGTCGTACGTCACGTGGGGCATCGCCATGCAGTGGGCGTGCACCACGTCGGACGGGAGCACCGGCCCCTCGGGAGCGGGGTCCGTCCCGGCCGCGGCGTCCGGCGCGGGGCCGGAGCCGGGGCCCGGAGTGGAGCCGGGGTCTGGCGCGGGGCCGGGGTCTGGCGCGGTCATACGGTCCCTCCATGGGCGTGGTACTCGGTGAGGTAGGAGACCCGGGGTTCCGTGCCCCCGTCCGCAGCCGCGTCCCCCGCGGCGGCCGGGCCCCCGTGTGTGGCGGGCGGCACCCACGCACCGGAAATCCGCGTGACCAGCCCGGTGAGCGGCTGGGTCACCGGGGTGTCGTCCGGGACGGAGGGAGACCAACGGGCCAGCACCTTCATGGTCATGGGGTCCAGCGGCACCCATGCGCCGGCCAGCCGGACCTCGCCCCAGTGGTGCGGGGTGGAGAACGGCTCGGCCACGATGAGACCGAACGACCGCCGGGTCTCGTAGCCGAGCCGGGCCGCCCCCTGGAGCAGCAGTGTGGAGCTGCCGCCGCAGTCCGCGATGCCGGTCGTGCGCATGAAGTCGGCGTCCCAGCGGATGGACTCGGCCAGCAGGTAGAACCGCAGTTCGGCTATCTCATGGCACAACTCGGCTAGATCGGAAGGGAGTGGAGACTCCGGTGGAGGCGGACCGCTCTCCAGGGTCACGGCCGGAGGCTCGTCCAGCGGACCGAGGACGACCTCGCGCCGCTCGCCGCCCGGCAGCGCGAACCGGTAGGCGCACTGCCCCGGATGGCCGGGATCGGGGCAGGTGGGCACGTAACGCAGCACGTGGCGGCCCGGGCCCTTGCGCGCCCGGGCCCAAGTACGCCCCCAGGAACGGATCGCGATGCGCCGCACCGAGGGCAGGCCGAGGTGGAGGGCGATGTTGCCGAGGTCGAGTCCGTCGTAGCGGCGCTCCCCGTCATCACCCTCCCGGCTGCTCAGCCCGGCGCACACGAGACGCTCCAGGAGGTCGGGGCCCACGCCGTGCTGGGACCTGGCCTCCCAGCTCGCACAGACGTACCTGCGGTGCTCGTCGGGGATCAGCGCGACGTCGGCCAGCAGTGCGCCGATCATCGCGTCGGTCACCGCGGGCCCCGGTGCCCGCCCGGCCGCGAGAGTCACGGTGCGAGCACTCCGGTGATCCGCAGCGTGACGTCCAGGCCCTCCTCGCCGGACTTGCCGATCCGGACGTCGCCGCGGACCTGGCGGTATATCTCCGTGCCCCCGGTGACGGCGAGCAGCCCGAGTTCGTTCTCGACGAAGCCCTGGGCCGTCACGCAGCCGCCGGGCAGCTCCATCGTGACGTTGAGCTGATAGCTCCGGTCGGACGCGAGCGTGCAGACGCCGGCGTCGCGGCCCACGACCGTGCCGTCGGCGTCCTGGAGGTCGTCGTGGAAGACGAAGTGGTCGCCCAGGGTGGTCTTTCCGTCCTCCTGGGCGAAGAGCTGGAAGCCCTTCCCTACCGAGAGGTAGCGCAGCACGCGCTCTTCGGTGAAAGGGGATGTCCCGACGGTCATGATGCTCTCCCCGCTGCCTTGTGACAGGCGCCTGTGCACTGGATCGCGCCAACATAACCGGCACATTGACTATAGTCAATGTCGCTTCTAGGCTCTCGCTTGACACCAGTTGAAGGGCGGACCATTCATGCAGCTCCGTGCCGCGCGTCTCCAGGTCGTGGGCTTCGGGCCCGCGGCCCTCGGCATCCCCATCGCCGCCGACCGCACCGGCCTCCTCGACGATCTGATGCGGGAGGGCTGCGTGTTCCTCGACCGCCGCGGCAGGAACGAGTGGCGCAGCCTGGACTACGACATCCCCTCCAACTCCGCGGCCGGGGACTTCCTGGAGGGCCTCTCCCCGGACGGCCGGCTGCGCGCGGTGCTGCGTTCCCCCGAGGTCCGGGCCCTCCAGGAGGCCCCGGACCAGCCGGTCGCACTGCGGGTCGCCGCGCGATTCCTGGCCCGTACCGCGAGGGAGATCGCCGACTACACGGTGCGGTTCGACGGCGCCCACACCCACTTCTCCACCTCCGTCGACCACCTCAGCCGCGACGCGGACGGGCTGTTCCACAGCCGCGACGCCCGGGGCCGCACCCTCGCGCTGTCGCGGAGCGCGGTCATCGCGGTGGGGGCCCGGCCCCTGGCGGGCGCCGCACCCCGGACGGTGACCTCGGAAGCGGTGTTGCGGCGCGAGTGCGACGCGCAGTGCGAGGCGGCGGTGGGCGCGGGCACCACGATCCGCATACTCGGCGGCTCGCACAGCGCCTTCTCGACGGTGGGACTGCTGCTGCGCGAGTGGGGCGACCTGCTGCGGCCGGGGCAGATCCAGGTGCAGGCCCGCAGTGAGATCCTGGTCTACCGGCCGGAGGCACGTGCGGCAGTCACGGACGGCCGTACAGGCGCGGTCGCGGTGGGCGGCACGGCCGACGTGGGCGGCACCGCCCTTGTCACGGCCGTCTCCGAGACCCGGCCGCTCCACCGGTTCGCCGGGCTGCGCGGCGAGTCCGAGGCCCTGTACCGCGCCGTGCTGCACGGCGCCGAGCCGCGCGTACGACTGCTGTGCCACCCCGAGGAGAACGATCCGGCCGCTTCGCCGCTGACCATCGCCGCCACCGGCTACCGGGCCCGCAGGCTGCCGGTGCTCGACGTCCGCGGACAACCCCTGTTCCCGCCGGGCGAGGCCGCGGTGGACGAGGAGGGACGGGTGCTGGACGGCCGGGGCCGCCCGGTGCCGGGACTGTTCGGCATCGGTCTCGGCCACTGTTCGCCGGTCGGCCCCGCGAGCGGTGACAGCGGGTATCCGATGGCCGCGGTGAATGTCTTCCACGGCCGCACCGCCGACCGGATCGTGGCCCAGCTGTAGGCCCACTCCGGAGCCGCCGCGCGGCTGCGAGGGCACGCCGGACCGCGCTGCGGCTGTAGGTTACATAGCGTTAAATAAGCACACTGGCAGGAGAATTGTTCGTGAAGGAAGATTCCGTGCGGTGCAGTTACGTCCGGCTCATGGTCGACGACTACGAGGCGTGCTTCCTCTTCTACCGGGACGTGGTCGGCTTCTCGGTCCTGTACGGCGACGAGGAGAGCCGGTACGCGGAACTGGACATGGGTACGGGAACCCATCTGGCGCTCAACAAGCGCGAGGTGATGGCCCAGGCGTTCGGTACGCTGCACGCCGACGCGAAGCTCCCCGGGCAGGACCGCTTCGCCCTGATCCTGGAGACCGACGACGTCGACGCCACCGCCGCCCGGCTGCGGGACGCGGGCGCGACCGTGGTCAAGGAACCGCAGGACTGGCCCGGCTGGGGCATCAGGGCGGCGCACTTCCGCGACCCCGACGGCTATCTGGTGGAGATCAACTCACCGCTGCCCGAAGAGGACTGACCATGCGTCGAGTGCCCGCTCCCCCAGGAGCCGGCGCTCAACGCGTGGTCAGCGGACGGTCCTGGACGTAGTGGAGGCCGAGGCGCAACGCCGCCTCGGCCTTTGCCAGTTCGGCCCCCAGGTAACCCGCGTGGCTGAGCTCCCCCGGCCCCAGCAGCCCGTGCCCGATCGCGCCGAGCAGCAGGGCCTCCGCGCTGTGCCCGGTCAGCTCCCGGCACTCCCTGAAGTCCTCTCCGTAGTGCCGCAGGACGATGCGCCGCCGGGCCGTCTCCACGGTCACGACGAAGTAGCCGGTGGCGGCTTCGCTCAGCAGCCGGCGCCGCCCGCCGGGGGCCAGGCGCACCACACGCGGCCCGCTCCCGGCGAGCTCCGCCGCCAGGACCCCGGCCGACGGCCCGGACTCCTCCCCGCCCGCCGGGTACGTGTACGGCTGGTCGTCCAGCGCGGCGGTCAGCCGCTTCTCGTCCGTGCAGCCGCGCAGGTCGACGAGGGTCACCCGGCGGCGGAACTCCGCGACCACCGCGGGCCGCAGGGTCCGCAGGTACGGCTCGTGACCGAGCGCGCCGATGATGCGCCCCTCGTCGTCCACGCCGTGCGCGGCCAGGGCGAGCAGGCTCTGCCCCGGCCTGAACAGCGACGAATCCGGCCCCGCGACGACGAGGCGGCGCACTCCGTCCCGTGCCACCACGGCCCGTACCAACTGCTCGATGCCGACGTTGGCCGTGGTCAGCGCGCCCGCCGCGGCGACCCTGGGATGTGCGGCGACCCAGGTCGCGAGCCGCTGGTCGCCCAGCGTGCACACGGCCAGGTCCCGGACCGCGGCGGGACCCGGCCCCGGACCGGCGGCGGAACCGCCGGCGGACTCCCGGCCGGTGGGCGCCGCGGTCCCGTTCACCATGTCGGCGCACCGCCGTTGTAGCTGCGCGGAGCGCCACCCGGCTGCGGCACGGGCAGCTGCGAGCTGATCTCGGCGACGTCCAGGCCCAGGCGGTGGAAGCGCATCCCTGTGCGCAGCTGACGGGTGCGGATCTCGTCGATGCTCCGGCGGAACCGGTCCTCGACCTCGGCCACCTGGCGGCGCTGCTGGGCCGCGTCGAGGCTGCCCGACAGCACGCCCTCCAGGTTGTCCATGAAGAACGCGTAGTTGGCGAGCCCCATCTCCTGCCGCAGCCCGTGCAGGAAGCCCTTGAACTCCTCCAGTTCGGCCATCGCCTCGGGCACGTGGTGGAAGCGCCGGTAGAGCCGGGAGACGAAGGTCTGCACCACCACGTTGAAGGTCTCGAACTCGAAGACCGCCGACTGGTCGGTGAGCACCCCGCGCTGGTGGTAGTCGTCGTTGTTGTAGAGCGAGGCGTAGTGCACGGCGAGCTTCTGCACCCGCTCGTCCTTGAACCGGTAGTCGTACGGGTCCAGGGACTTCCGGTAGTTGTCGCCGAGGAGCCCGTCGGCGGCCATCTTCGTCTCGATGGTGGTGCCCGGGTACACTTCCAGCCGCTCGGTGAGCCGGCGCAGGTTGTGACCGGCGTGGGAGCGCAGGAACTTGGCGTTCTCCACGAGGGTATCCACCGTGGCGTACGGGTGGAAGGGGATGAAGCCCATGGCGAGGTAGATGCCGTGCTCGCGCAGCATCCGGATGACGGTGACGTTGTTCTCGACGGTGGCGCGCTTGTCCCACAGGAGCAGTTCCTCCGCGACGCCCGACTCGATGCCCACGTTGACCTTCTCCAGGCCGCTGCGCACCATCAGGTCGAGCAGGTCGTGGTCCTCGGGGGTGTCGTCCCAGTTCTCCGCGCGCATGCAGACGTTGTAGAAGATGTCCAGGCCCCGGTCGAGGATGCCCTGGGCGATGGCACGGACCCGCTTCTTGCCGACCCTGCCGCCGTCCGGGTCCTCGAAGGTCGAGTCGACGAAGTCCAGAGTGCGGAACTGGTGTTCGCGCACGAGGTGCTCGACCTCGTCCACCACCGATTCGGCGCTGCGGCCTCGCCAGGCCTTGCCGGCCTGCACCCGGTTGCCCAGGTTGGGCGCGGAGCAGAAGGTGCACCGGGCGACGCAGCCGCGGCTGGTGCTGACCCTTACGTACTCCAGTTTGTTGCCGTGCGCCGTGAGCTGGTCGCGTGCGGGGTACGGAAGGACGTCGAGGTCGTGCACGAGGGGGCGCGGCGCGTTCTGCCGCAGTTCCCCGTCCTCCCTGCGGTAGGCGATGCCGGGGCAGTCCTCGACGCTCTCGCCCAGCGCGAGACGCTGCACCAGGTCCAGGATGAGCGGCTCGCCCTCGCCCACGGCGACCAGGTCGGCGTACGGGTTGCCGCGCAGGACGTCCTTGCCGGTGAACGTGCCAGCCGGGCCGCCGCAGGCGATGACGACCTCGGGGAGCCTCCCCCGCAGGGTCTCGGAGAACTCCAGGCAGCTGGGCACGTTCAGGCTCATCAGCGTGAAGCAGACGAGGTCGGGGCCGAACCCGACGATCTCCTCCACGGCTTCGTGGTGGCTGCCGTGCTCGACCTCGCGTATCTCACAGGTGAAGCCGACCTGACGCAGGACGGCGGCCATGTAGGCGACGCCCAGATGCTCGGGCGACATCACGAGGTCGCCGTCGAGCAGGATCACGAAGCTGACCCGGAAGGCCGCCGGGTCGGTGATCCGCTCGTCCAGCGCGATGGTGAAGTCGCCGGGCTTGGCCCGGCGCACCGCTTCGATGGGCAGCGAGATCGCGGGGGCGGGCGGAACGGGGGGGACTGGTACGGGCGCGGGCGGAACGGCGGGCACGGGGACGGGCGTCGCGTCGGTGGTGGTCATCCTGCGTTCCTCTCGGTGCCGGCGCCCACGGGCGCCGAGGTGTTCACACCGCGCATGTCGCGGCCCTCCATCGAGGGCGGGGAGGCGATGCCCAGGCCCGCGAGTACGGTCGGCATCACGTCGCGCATGTCGACTCCGCCGGTGCCGCTGTCGCCGCGGCTCCAGAAGGTGGCGTCGTCGCGGGTGTGCGTACCGGTGAAGGGGCCGGGGAGCACCGGAGCGTCGGTCGACCAGGCTCCGCGGATCTGCACGCCGGGTGCGGGCATCGCCACCAGGTCGGGGGCGCGGTCCGCGACCGGGCCCGAGTAGAGCTCGACCCCGTACAGCACGTCGGCGACCAGGGGCCGTCCCGGGCCGCCCTCGGCGACCGTGCCGTCCTCGGCCAGGCGCAGGGCGAGGAGCCCGCGGCCGATCTCCTCGGCGGTGCCCGGTGCGAGGTCGCGGCCCCGGGGGAAGCGGCCTCGGTGGTTGAGGTGGATGCGACCCGGGTCGAGGGCGAAGGCCGTGGTGCGCTCGTCGATGCCGGTCAGGGACTCGGCGTCGGCAGGCAGTGCCAGGTAACCGGCCTGCCGCAGCCAGGCGTTGAGGTAAAACTGCGTGTCGGCGGGGCCGAAGCCGTGATCGCTGACGAGCGTCAGGGCGCCGTCGTCGCCCGCGAAGGGCACCAGTGCGGCGACCGCCTCGTCGACCTCGCGGTAGAAGTCCATGATCCGGCCGTGCAGGGGAGCCGCCGCGTCGGTGACGTGCCGCCAGAGGAAGTGGTGGATCCGGTCGGTCTCGGTGAACACACAGAGGGCGAGCGCCCAGGGCTCCTCCTCCAGCAACCGCAGGTACGCCCGGCGGCGGGCCCGGAGCGCGTCCAGCGCCCGGTCGATGAAGCCGTCGGGGTCGTTCGCCGCGTCGCCCACCTCGACGTCGAGGTGGTAGCCAGCATCGCGCAGGGCGTCGCGCAGCCTGGGCGGGGAGACGGCCCGGTCGAAGTCGGGGGCTACGAAGCCGGAGACGAGGGCGCCGTGCACCGGCGGGGCGGGGTAGGTGCCGGGCACGTTGAGCACGAGGACGGGGACGCCCGCGGCGGCGGTGGCCTGCCACACCGGGGTCGCCGCCAGGTCGTTGACGTTGGGGAAGCGGGTGCGGTAGTCGCCGGGTTCGGTGTCGATGAACCCGTAGATGCCGTGCTGCCCCGGGTCGGCGCCGGTCAGGAAGCTGGCCCAGGAGGTGGAGCTGATCTCGGGTACGGGAGCCCGCAGCGGGCGCAGCGCACCTTGCGGGAGCAGAGTGGCCATGTGGGGCATGACTCCCTCGTCGGCGAGTTTCTGGAGCAGCCAGTACGGCACGCCGTCCAGGCCGATCACCAGCGAGCGCGGGTGACTGTCGGTACTCATGCCGTGCCCTTCTCCTGGTTCGTGTTCCGTACGTCCGGATCCTGCGCGTCCGTGACCCGTACACCCGTGACCCGCGCGTCCGGATCCGGCGCGTCCGTGTCCTCCACCCGGTCCACGACGCCCAGCGCCAGCGCCCGGCCGTCCTCGTCGCAGAGCATGAAACGGCCGAGCCGCACGCAGTCGCGGACGCGGTCGGCGGGGGCGGCGGTGTCCAGCCGCAGCCGGAGGTCCGCGAACTCGGTGAAGCGGACCGGTCCCTCCTCGGTGATGCGGGCGAGTGTGGAGCTGTTCCAGCGGCTGTCGATCCGCTCGACGTACGCGGGCGCCGAGGCCGCCGCGTACCGGACGACACAGCGGTCGCCCTCCGCGACGGCCTTCGTGTCGCTGGTGGACAGGATCCGGATGTGCCAGGTGCGTCCGCTGGTCAGCGGCTGGTCCGGGGGCGCGAGCACGGCGCCCGGCGCGGGCTCGGTGCCGTCGAAGAGCAGGCCCACGCTGTCGCCGGACTCGGCCTTCTCCAGCGCGGCCTCGCCGAACCGCTCGACGGTGCGGACGACGCACCTCGCCCCGTCCGTGCCGGCGAGGACCTGGCCGGGACGCAGCGTGCCGCTCTCCACCCGCCCCGCGATGCGCCGGGCGCCCGGTGTGCCGACGACCGCCTGGACGGCGAACCGCAGCAGCTCCGAGCGGGACCGCTCCAGGCCGAGGCCGTGCAGGGTGTCGAGCAGGGGCTGCCCGGTGTACCAGGGGAGTTCATCGGGAGCGGGGGCGGTGATGTTGTGCCCGGCGACGGCGCTGACCGGGACGGTGGCGGACAGTCGCAGTCCGCACGCCTCGGCGAGCGCCGCCATCTCGTCGGCGACCCGGCGGAACTCCTCCTCCCCGTATCCGACGAGGTCCATCTTGGTGACCGCGCACACCACGGTGGTGACGCCGAGCAGTTCGAGCACCCGCAGGTGCCGGCGGGTCTGGTCGGTACTGCGGACGAGGCAGTCGACCACGACCACGCCGAGTTCGGCCCGGGAGGCGCCGGTGGCCATGTTCTTGAGCAGTGCGAGGTGCCCTGGCACGTCGATGAGGACGTAGCGGCGGGCCTCGGTCTCCAGGACGGCCTGGGCGGTGTCCAGGGTGAACAGGCCGGCGCGTTCCTCGCTCAGCCCGTCGAGCAGGAACGCGAGGCCGCCCTCCTCGACGCGGGTGCCGAGCCGGTCGGCCGTGATCGCCCCGGTGTCGTGCAGCACCCTGCCCAGGAGGGTGGACTTGCCGTGATCGACCTCGCCCACGAAGGCCACGTGCAGGGTGTCGGCCGCAACGGGTCCGGCGGGTGGCTCGACTGTGCTCGGAGCGGGCGGGGTTGAAATGGTGGGCGGGGTTGTCATGGGGGCTCGATTCCTGTCGGTACGGGGGCTCACCGGCGGCCGGGGGCCCGCAGCTGTTGCCGGGTCACATGTAGCCGAGGGCCCGCAGCTTCTGCATGGAGGCGGCGTCCTCCTTGTCCTGCGCGCGCCCGGCCCGTTCGCCGTCGCGGGCGTGCCTGACCTCCAGGACGACGTCAACCACATTGGTCGCCGTGCTGCTCACGGGGGTGCAGCAGCAAGCGCAGCCGATCGAGCGGTAGCGCTTCTGGTCCTCGGCGAAGTAGAGCCCGGGCACGGGGATGTTCTCGGCCTGGACGTACTCCCAGATGTCGATCTCGCGCCAGCGCAGCATGGGGTGGACGCGGATGTGCCCGTCGTCGGCCACGGCCGTCTCGTGCAGGTCCCAGAACTCGGGCGGCTGGTCCTGGTAGTCCCAGGAGAACGAGGCGTCGCGCGGGCTGAAGATGCGCTCCTTGGCCCGTACCCCGTGCTCGTCGCCGCGGATGCCGGCGATGACGGCGTCGTAGCCGCCTGCGGCGATGGCCTGCTTGAGCGCGTTCGTCTTGAGCGCGGTGCAGCAGTCGAGCTTGCTTCCCACCGTGGGGCCCATGCCGGCGGCGAGCGCCTCCTCGTTGCGGTGGACCCGCAGGTCGAGTCCCCACTCCTCGGTGATCCGGTCCCGGAACTCGTACATCTCGGGAAACTTGTACGTGGTGTCGATGTGCAGGACCGGGAAGGGCACCTCGCCGAAGAACGCCTTGCGGATCGCCCAGAGCAGGCTGGTGGAGTCCTTGCCCATCGACCAGAGCAGGGCGGGGCGCTCGAAGCGCTGCTGCACCTCGCGCAGGATGTGTACGGTCTCGTTCTCCAGTTCACGCAGTGCCTGGTGCACCGGCGGTTCCTTCCAGTGAGGTCTCGGTGGGGAGGAGGGTGCTTCCGTCGGCCGGGTGCAGGCCCACCACCAGGGGGTGGCAGCCGCGGAATCGGCCGGGGAAGCGGTGGTTGGGGTGAGTGAGGCCGACGGCCGCGTACAGGACGGGGGCTTCGGGGCCGGTGGGCAGGGCGACCTCGCCGGGCCCGGCGTCCAGCAGCCTGAGGTCGCGGACGATCCAGTCGAAGTGCTCGCCAGTGCTGTCGGTGAACTCCATTCGCAGGAAAGTCCGTCCGCCGGTGGAACGTTGGTGGCGAAAGCCCAACGGGCGGACCGCCACCAGTCCGGCGCTGCGCCCGCCCGCGAAGGCGGTCGCGACGTCCGGATCGGCGACGGCCGCCAGGAGCGCGGCCCGCCCGGCGGGCCCCGCCGGTGGCCCGGCCCGCCGGGGCGCGCCGCCCGCGGCACGGTCCTCGGGCCGGGCACCGTCGCCGGTGGCCGGGCCCAGCACCAGCCGTACGGGACGGTGCATGACGTAGCCGGGATCGGTGCCGGCTACCTGGGCCGCGGTGACCGGTTCGGGCCGCAGCCACCGCCCTTCGGCGGTGACCCCGGCCACGCAGGCCCCGCCCTCGGTGTCGAGGGTGACCGCCAGCGGGACGAACTCGGCTACGGCCAAAGAGAGTTCCGGGCCTACGGGAGCCGCCGTCCCTGGTGCGGCAGCCCCCGCGTGCTCCCGTACCGCCGGCTCCCCCGCGGCCCCGGTCATCCGGCGGCCCCCAGGGGGCTGCCGGTCAGGTCGTCCAGCGGCGGCCGGCCGAGCATCCGCAGCACGGTCGGTGCCACGTCGAGCGGCTCTCCGGCGCGGCCGTCGCCGGTGCCGAAGGAGCCGCCGAGGCCGCCCCAGTACGACTCCCTGCGGTGCCAGCCGCTCTGCAGCGTGCGGTGCACCTGCGCCGACCAGTGGGTGTCCCCGAGCGGCAGGTAGCGCCAGTCGTACGGGACGAGGATCAGGTCGGGCGCCCGGGCGGCGGCCGGGCCGCTGTGCACGTCCTCGGCCCGCAGCACGTCCGCGAACAGGGGAAGCCCGGTGTACGGGTTGAGATGGGCGAGCAGCACCTCGCGTACCCGGTTCAGGGTGTCCTCACGGCGGTGGGGCTCCACGATGCCGTGCTTGTAGCGTCCCACGGTGTTGAGGTTGACGCCCTGGGTGCCCTGGACCGCTTCGAACGCCTCGGTGGCCGTCCAGTCCGGGCGGCCGTCGGCGCCCTTGGTGAGCAGTCCGGCGGCCTGCAGGACGTCGTTGACGGAGACGTACGCGCGCAGCGGACCGAAGCCGATCTCGGAGAACGCCAGGACCTCGGTGTGCTCGTCGGCCCGGTCGAGGAACGCCCCGAGCACGTCGTCCACCTGCTGGTACGCCCGGCGCACCGCTTGGTCCTCCTCGGCGACCGGACTGCCCGGCTCCAGCTCCTGCCAGTAGACATGCGAGAGCCGGTCGATGGCGGTGAGGTTGAGGACGAGCAGATCGGGCGCGTCGCCCTGGCCGCCGTCGAACAGGTGGAGGGCGGCGTCCGCGCGGGCCCGGTCGGCGCCGAGCACCTTGCTGGTGAACTCCGCCCGGTCCTGTCCCTGGAACCAGATGTTGACGTCGTGGGCGGGGTGGATGCCCTCCTTTCCGAGGCGTACGGGCAGGTCACGGGGGTGGCAGGCGTGCAGGGTGCGGCGCATCGGGTAGGCGATGCAGCTGCCGTTGAGGGGCTGGACGGGGTGCGTGCCGAAGACGTTGACGACAGCACTCGTCATGTCGGCCAGCTCCGGCCGCTGCCACAGCAGGGGCCGGCTCGGCGAGGAGCTGTCGAGCACGGCCGGTTCGTAGTCGGGGCTGTGCGCGTCCCAGTACGAGAAGCAGCCGTGCTCGGCGGGTCCGTGCCCGGTGAACGCGCTGATCAGGCCCGAGGGTTCGTAGGGCACCAGCTCGGAGCGCATGGTGCCCCAGGCGCCCTCGGCCCGCAGCCTGGCGAAGGCCGGCAGGACATCGGGCCCCCAGCGCTCCAGGAGTTCGGGCGCCGCACCCTCGGTGACGAGGACGACGGCGCGCCGGCGGGTCATCCGAGGGTCCCCGCGCTCGGTACGGCGTCGGTGGCGGCCAGGCGCTCCTCGACGTAGTCGCCCAGGACGTTCAGCGAGTCGACGAGCAGCACGCTGAGGTCCTCGTCGTCGATCTGGATGCCGAACTCGTTCTCGACCCAGATGAGCAGTTCCAGGCCGGCCACCGAGTCGATGTCCAGCGCTGCGCGCAGTCCCTCGTCGGGCACGGTGGCCGGGTCGCGGTCCAGGCGCAGTGCCTCGACGACCACCTTGCGCAGTCGGTCCTTGGTCTCGGCTGTCGCGGTCATCTCGTGGTTCCTCTCAGAGATAGCCCATGGCGCTGAGCGTCCGGGCCGTCAGGTCGTCCTCACGCAGGCTGCGTGCGGTGTCCTTCGGGTGCGGTGCCGGCGCACCCGGGTCGGGCAGGAAGGGCAGCGGTCCGGCGCCCGCGTCGAGCACCTCGGGCACCGGCCGGCCGTGCGCGGCGGCCGGGTGGCGCAGTCCGAGGTCGTGCAGCAGTGTGGGGGCGAGGTCGCAGAGCGCGACGGGCTCCTCGCGGCGGCCGGCCGGGACGCGCGGCGAGCGGTAGGCCCACAGGCCCGCGTACCGGTGCATGCCCGTCTGTTCGCTGGGGCGCCAGATGCCGCCGACCGGGCCGGGGTCGGCGAGCACGCCCTCGTCGGCGGGCACGAGGAGCAGGTCGGGTGCCGTGTGCGACATCGCCCCGGGGTAGGCCTCCGCGCGGGGCAGCACGGCGGCGAACACCGGCCGTCCTGTGTCAGGTGCTCTCAGCGACAGGAAGAGTTCGCTCAACTCGGCGCTCAGGCCGACGACCTCGTCCTGGCGCACGATGCCACGGTGCTGGCGTCCGGCGAGGTTGAGGTTGACGCCATAGCAGCCGGGGGTGGGCATGTAAGCGCGGGTGCGGTCGAAGTCGACGCCGCGCCCCTCGGCCTCGAACCAGCCCGCGCGTCCACCCGCGCCGGGGCTGGTGGCGAGCAGTCCCGCCTCCTCCAGCAGGCTGTTGACGCCGAGGTTCAACCGCCCCTGCCCCAGGCCGTGGTCGGAGACCAGCATGACCGGGGTGTCGTCGCCGACGGTGGCGAGGATGTCCCCGATCACCGCGTCGACTGCCCGGTGGATGAGCTCCACCGCCTGTCCCCACTCGGCCTGTCCGGGCACGGTGTGGCCGGGGTGGCAGGCGTCGGAGAAGTGCCAGTAGTGGTGGGCGATCCGGTCGATCTCGGTGATGACCGCCATGACGACGTCGGTCTCGTGGTGTTCCATCAGGTGGGCGATGGAGCGGCCGCGGGCCGCGACGTTGGCCAGCGCCTTGTCGAGGTAGCCGTGGTCGCCCTGGAACATCGCCATGATGTCGGGCATGAACGGGGCGCCCGCCCTGGAGAGTTCGCCGAGCAGCGTGGGCGGGTCGCTGAACCGCAGGGTCCGCTCCAGCGGCCAGGTGACCTGGTAGCCCGGGAGCTCGCGCGGCGGGTGGGACATCGGCACGTTGATGATCCCGGCGCTCCAGCCCTGTGCGGCCAGCCACTCCCAGATCGTGCTGCACCCGAAGTCGCCGGTACCGGTCAACCGGTCGCCGTAGTCGGCCTCCTGGGTGCCGAAGAACTGGTAGACGCCGTGCCCGCCGGGGCGGCGCGCGGTGACGAAGGTGCTCCAGCCGGGCGCCGTGTGGGCGGGCCAGGTGGTCGTGGTGGCGCCGTACATGCTCTGTTCGAGCAGTCCGGCCAGATGGGGCAGCAGCCCCCGTGCGATGAACGGCTCCATCATCGCCAGGCTTCCGCCGTCGATCCCCAGGATCAGTGCCTTGGGGCGTGCTGTCACGGTGCCTCCCTCCCGTTGGAGACCGCCTCGCTGCGTGGGCGGCTGCTCTCGGGGCCGAGACTAGACAGCCCTCTTAACTAGAGTCAATATGAGTCAGCATTCGACAACTATAGTTAGTTTCCTGACGGTGATCCACGACGCGTCAGGACCTCTCCCCGGTGAACGGAGCACGCATGACACCGCCGACTTCCCTGCCGGACACCCCGCCCGGCGCCGTCGTCTTCGACCTGGACGGAGTACTGCTGGACACGACCGAGAACATGCGCCACGCGTTCGCCGCGGTCTGGGCCGCGGCAGGCCGCCCGGGTGTCCCGCCCTTCGACACCTTCCTGACGCACATGGGCGCCCCGCTCCACGTCATCCTGGAGAAGTTCGGCCTCACCGCCGACTACGCACCGGTGTACGCCGCCGCCAGCTCCGCACGCCTGGACCTGGTCCTCCCCTACCCCGGCATCACCGAGGTGCTGCGCGCGTTGCGCGCGGCGGGAGTCCCGGTCGGCGTCGCCACCGGCAAGTCCCACCAGCGCGCCGTCGAGGCGCTGCGCTCGGGCGGGCTGTACGAGCTGCTGGACGTCGTGGTGGGCAGCGACCAGGTGTCCCTGCCCAAGCCGGACGCCGAGATCCTGCACACCGCGCTGTCCCTGCTGCCGGGGACGCCCCATGCCGGGGAGAACGCCGTCTTCATCGGCGACAGCGTGCTGGACCTGCGCTGCGGGCACGCGGCCCGAGTGCCGACGATCGCGGCCGGCTGGGGGCAGAGCTCGCGGGCGACCCTGCTGGCGGAGGGGCCCGGCGCGTTCGCGGAGATGCCGCAGGATCTGCCGGGGCTGCTGGCCCTGTCGCTGGCCGACCAGGACCGCCGGGAGGTCCCCGTTGGCTGAGATCCTGTTGCTCAACGGCCCCAACCTTGGTCAACTGGGCACCCGCAGGCCCGAGATGTACGGCACCACCACGCTCGCCGAGATCGAGCGGGACGTGCGCAGGACCGTGGCGGAGGCCGGTCACACCGTGCGCTGCCTCCAGGACGAGAGCGAGGCGACGCTCGTACGGGCGGTGCACGAGGCCGGCGACTGCGTGGGAGCCATCATCAATCCCGGCGCCCTCATGATCGCCGGGTGGAGTCTGCGGGACGCTCTGGAAAGCTTCCCCGGACCGTGGATGGAGGTGCACCTCAGCAACGTCTTCGCCCGTGAATCCTTCCGGCACAACTCGGTGATCTCCCCGCTCGCCTCGGGAGTGCTGTGCGGTCTCGGCGCGTACGGCTACCGGCTGGCGGCCCTGGGGCTGGTGCACCGGCTGGCGCAGAACGCCGCACAGGGTGCCGGTCCCGGTCCCACCGGTCCCGGCACAACGTGAGGAGGCTCTTGCTCGCGCCGCACCCGGACGACGCGGTCTGGTCCTGCGGCGGCATGCTCCGGCAGTGGTGCCGCGAGGGCACGCTCACCGTCGTGACCGTCTTCGACGGGGACGGTCACGAGGGGAGCGTCCACCGTACCGGCGATCGCGGCGGGGAAGGCCGCGAGGGGCACGGCACGCCCGCACTCCGGCGGGCCGAGGACACTGCGGCGCTGGCCCACTGGCCGCTGCGCGCCGTCGGGCTCGGCCTTCCGGAGGCGGCGCTGCGCCGTGACGGGGCGGGCCGGGGCCTCTACGCGGGACCGCTCGCCCTGCGCCGCGCTCCGCACCCCGCGGACGCCGCCCTCACGGTCCGGCTCGCCGGGCTGCTGGGTCCTCTGGTCGAGGACCACGACGAGGTGCTCCTGCCCCTCGCCGTACGCACCCACGCGGACCACCTGCTGGTGCGCGAGGCAGCCGAACTCGCCCTGGAATCAAGGGTGGACAACAGTGCCCCGCGCCCCGTTCGGGCCCGCTACTACCGGGAGTTCCCGTACGAGCCGCCGCCCCCGCCCGGCGGCTACCGGGAGCACGCCGAGCCGGCCGACTTCTCCGACTGGCTGCGCGGCGCGCTGATGTACGAGTCGCAGGTGCGCGGCATGTTCCGCGACGCCCGCCCCTTCGCACGCGCGCTGGCGCGGCGCACGGGCGCGCCGCGCCGCTGCACGTGGACCTACTGGGTGCGGGATCCCGCATAGGGCGTGTTTCGAAAGTCCCGCCTGCCTGGCGGCGTCTGGTGCGCACGCTCGCCGCGTTGTCGGGACCACCCCGATACCACCAGTATCGGGGCGACCCTCCGCCTTGCGACCGCACGCACCAGACGCCGCCAGGCCCGCCCTCCGGGCAGACGACGCTCCTTCCGAAACACGCCCTAGGGACCTACCGGGCTGCGGGTGCCTGCTCGGTGCAGGCCGCCACGTAGGCCGCCACCCCGCCGCCCTCGCCGAGCAGCCTGGGCAGCTCCCGTACCGCACGCAGGCCGTGCAGGGCGGTGAAGCGGTCCAGGTTCGCCGCGTGCTGTTCCCAGCGGTCGGGGCGCGCGTGGGTGAGGTGCACCCCGACCGCCGGGGCCGGAACCACCATGTGCGCCCCGGCGGCATGCGCCCGTACCCCCAGTTCCAGATCCTCGCAGCCCCAGCCGTGTCCGAACCCCTCGTCGAAGCCGCCCACCTCTTCGAAGAACGCCCGGGGCAGCGAGGTGTTGGCCCCCACGCAGGCCGCCCAGGGGGCGACGGGCGGCACCTTCCCCTCGTCCATGGCGCAGATCAGCGTCTCCAGGGTGTTGCGCGGCAACCGCCCCTCCGCCCCGGCGGCCACCCGGGCCGCCGCTGCGGCCAGTTCGGCCGCGCCGACGGCCGCGTACCGTTCGAGCCAGCGGCGCGCCCCGGGAAACTCCCGCAGCGGACCGTGCGCCAATTCCTTTTCTCCCATGAATTCCTGATGCGCACTCATGTGACCGGCCACGGTGAGGATGTCGTCGTCCAGGAAGAGCAGACGGCTGCCCCGGGCGGCGGCGGCCCCAGTGTTGCGCGCGGCGGCCCGCCCTCGTTCCGGGCCATCCACCACCCGGGGCGCAGGCCATGTCCCCTCCCCCGCCAGGCGGTGCAGCAGCTCCCGGGTCCCGTCGGTGGAGCCGTCGTCGACGACCACCACCTCGTACGGACCCCGGTGCTCCTGCGCGGCCAGGGCGACGAGGGTCGCCCGGAGCGACGTCACCTTGCTCCTGGTGGGGATCACCACGCTCAGCACGGGACGGCTCCCGCCGGCCGGGCCGGGACGTCGGACACCAGGGGACGGCCGGCAACCCGGTACGCGTCCTCCAGCAGAGACAACACCTGTGCGGAGCGTTGGAGTTCGGCGCGCCAGGGCAGGTTGCGGCGGAGCATGGCCAAGGTGGCGTCGAGCTGGGCGTCGTACTCCTTGCCCGGTACGGTCTCGACCGGCCACTCGCTGCTGCGGTCGCCCCTCCGCACCCTCAGGACGGGGTGGGTGACGCGATGGGGGCTGAAGCCGAACGTGGTGACCAGTTCCAGGTGGCACTCCTCGCCGTCGACGCCGGTGCCGTGCACTTCGATGCGCGTGGTGTCCACCTCCACGTCCGTCGCCCAGGCCGCGCGCAGCGTCAGCGCCGAGCCGTCGCGGTAGTGGGCCTGCAGGCTGCCGTCCGCCTCGACGTCGAACACCCCGCCCTCCGGGCCCGCGCCCGGGGCCGGACCGTCACCGCGCCAGCCAGCTCCACTGCGTATCAACTCGGGATTTGGACAATGCAGTTGTGCGTTCAGCGAGGTGCGCCGGGAATCCGGCAGCAGGCCCTGGGCGACCTCGGCCAGGTGCCAGCCGAGGTCGAGCAGCGCTCCCCCGCCTGCCTGATCGCGCCGGGTGAACCAGGAGCCGGGCCGGGGCACGCCAGAGGACCGCAGCCACTCGGCGTTGACCCTGACGGGTCCCACGCACCACTGGCGCACCAACGACCGGAGCCGGTCCACATCGAGCCGACGCGTCGAGGGGCGGCTGATCTGGAAGGGGGCGCCGGTGTCCCAGGAGCGGGCGTTGAGCCGTCGCAGTTCTTCCGTGGAGAGACACAGCGGCTTCTCGATCAGGGCGGCGACCCCGGCCTCCAGGACGGCCCCCGCGGTCTGTTCGTGCAGGTGATTGGGCGTACCCACGACGGCCAGGTCGAGATCCCGGGCCAGCAGGTCCTCCAGCCGGTCCGCGATCAGGTCCGGCGGCAGCCCCGCCGCACCGCCCGGGGGCTCGGCGGTGCCGCCCGCCCCCGGGCCGGTGAGGGCCAGGGAGCGGGCGGTGAGGGCCGGATCGTACACCCCGACCACCTCGAAGTTCCGGTGGGCGAGCAGCCTCGGCAGCCACACCTGGGCGTTGATCCAGCCGAAGCCGATCAGCGCGGTCCGAAACGGTCGCCCCGTCACGACCGGCCGACCTCGTCCACGGCGGACGCGATCACCTCGGCGACCCGGTGCACGACCTCGGGGTCGGCGAGCATGATCCGGTGGTGCAGCCACAGGCCGCGAGCGCCGATCAGCTCCGCCTGCGGACAGCGGGCGGCGAGTTCCCCGACGGTGACGTCCTCGGTGGCGCCCGCCCAGAAGCCGTCGGTGCGGTAGACCGGCGGGAAGTTGACGCACGCGGGCACGTTGCGCTCCTTGAGCAGCTCGACCAGCCGGTCGCGGGCCTCCGGCCCGAAGCGGTCGCCCTCCAGGGTCAGCAGGTACATGTAGTGCGGGTTGGCCGTGATCTGCGGGTCGCGGGTCTGGGTACGCAGCCCCTCGACGGACGCCAGCAGTTCGTCGAGCAGCGCGCCCCGCTCCTCACGGATGAGGCTGTGCCCGGCCATCCTGGTCAGCTGGGTGCGCAGGACGGCCCCAGAGAATTCGTTCATCCGCGCGTTCATGCCGCCGGTGACGTGCTGGTACGTGGTGTCCTGCGGGGGCCTGCCGACGGCGTGCAACAGATAGGCCCGGTCGAAGGACTCCTTGTCCGGGAAGGTGAGCGCCCCTCCCTCACCGGCGGTCATCAGCTTGCCGTTCTGGAAGCTGTAGCAGGCGATCGACGGGTCGGCGCCGACGAGCACCCCGTCCCGGGAGGCGCCCTGGGCATGGGCCGCGTCCTGGATGACCACGGCGTCGAACTCCGCCGCGATCCGGTGCAGTTCGGGCAGGTCGGCCATGTGACCGGCCATGTGCACGGGCAGGATCGCCCGGGTGCGTGCGGTGGCGACCGCCCGTACCGACTCGGGGGTCAGACACTGGTGACCCGGGTCCACGTCTGCGGGGACGGGGACGGCCCCCGTGTTCTGTACGGCGAGGGAGGTGCTGATGAAGGTGAACGCGGGCACGATCACCTCGTCACCCGGTCCGATGCCGTGCACCCGCAGCGCCAGTTCAAGGGCATCGGTGCCGCTGTTGACGGCCAGCGCGTAGGGCGCGCCGTTGTAGGCGGCGAACTCGCTCTCGAACAAGCTGACTTCGCTGCCGCCCGCACGCCACCACTGGCCCTGTTCGAGGGCGCGCAGCAGTGCGGTGCGCTCGCCGTCGTCGTACTGCGGCCAGGAGGGCAGCTCGTCGGGCCCCAGGGAGAGTGCGGGTGCGGCGTCGACTGCGGGCGCGAACTCTTCGCTGATCGTCATGTGCTGGGGTCTCCTTCTGCGGTTTCTGCGGTTGTCGTGGTCTCTGCGTCTGTGGTCGCTGCGGCCTCCGCGCGGGGTCGCGGCCGGGGCACTGAGGTGCGCTCCGCGGGCTCGGCGGAGAGGGCGAGCAGCAGTGCGCCCGCGAGCGAGCCGGCCGTGCCGTGGACGGCCGGTGCCACCTCGGGCAGCGTGCTGCCGCGGCGGGTGCGGCGGGGCAGCCGGGCGCTCAGCGCGGCGGCGAGACCGGCGCGGGTCGCGCCCACTCCGCCGCCGAGCACGACGGTGGCGAACGGCAGCAGTTCACCGATGGCGGCGACGGCCAGCGCACAGGCGTCCGCCGCCTCCGCCAGCGCTGCGGACTCCCCCCGGGCCGTGGCGGCGCGGAGCAGGGCCGGGCCCGACGCGTACGCCTGGAGGCAGCCGTACTGCCCGCAGTCGCAGAGCGGTCCGTCGTCCGGTCGCACCACCAGGTGGCCGGCCTCGCAGGGCCGGAGTTCGTCCGGGCTCGGCGACGGTGCGTCCGCGGGCCGGGGCGGCAGCCAGGCCCCGCCGACTCCGGTGCCGATGCCGAGGTAGAGCAGGCCGCCGGAGGTACGGTGCCTGGCGCGGGCCTCGGCGTACCCGGCGAGCAGCGCGTCGTCGCGCACGAGGGGTGTGCTGCCCCAGCGCGCGGCGAGTTCGGCCGCCGGTCTGCGCCCCCGCCAGGACGGTCGGCCCGGCCAGCGGCTGATGCGGCCCTCGGCGTCGAGCGTGGCGGGCAGGGCGAGCACCGCGGTACGGGGGTGCGTGGCGCCGACGGCACGCAGTGCCCGCTGTGCGGCGTCGTCGAGGCGCTCGATGTCGTCGTCGAAGTCGGGGGCGCGCCTCCTGCCGGAAGTGCCCCATTCGATGCGTACGACACCGCTGTCGGCCGCCCCGGCCCGGGCCCGCACCTCCGCCTTCGTACCGCCGATGTCGACGGCGAGCACGGCAGTACGGGCGGCGGGCGGTGCGTCTGGCAGAAGGGGTGTGCGCGGGTGGGGCGGGGCGTCCGTCACCACCGGGCGCCGCCGTCCACGAGGAGGGTCTGCCCGGTGATGTACGAGGCTCCGGGGGCCACGAGGAAACCGACCACCTCCGCGATCTCGGCGGGTTCGGCGAGCCTGCGCACGGCGGTGCGGCCCGCTGCCCTCTCGTCCTCCTCCGCCGAGTAGACCTGGGCGGTGTCAGGGCGGGACCGGACCGCTCCGGGCGCGACGACGTTCACGGTCACGCCGAACGGCCCGAGTTCCCAGGCGGCCGAGGCGGCCCAGCCGGACAGGGCCGCCTTCGTCGCCGCGTAACCGGGTTGTCCCGGCATGCCGGTGGCGCCGCCGCGCGAGCCGAAGAGGACGATCCTGCCGAACTTCGCGCGCATCATCCGCTTGGCCGCGGCGGACGCCAACTGCTGTACGGAGCAGGTGTTCAACTGCCACAGCCGCTGTTCGGCGGCGTGGTCGTACGCCCCGCCGAGCACCGGGCGGCGTGCGGTGGCGCCGTGCGCGCACACCAGGATGTCCGGAGCGGGGCCCAGTTCCCTGACCCGTCCCAGGAGCGCGGCGGCGGCGTCCGGGTCGAAGAGGTCGGCCCGCAGGAACCGGGCGCCGGTCCCGGCCGCGAGCGCTTCGGTACGCTCCGAGGGAGTGCGGTGGACGCCGACCACGGCCGCGCCGCGTGCGGCGAGCAGCCGGCAGACGGCTTCGCCGAGCTGCCCGGTGGCACCGGTGACCAGCGCAGTCAGGCCGTCCAGGGCTGTCTTGTCCGCCGGGAGCCCCGCGGCCGGACTCCCGGCGGTCGTGTCCCCTCCGGCGCCTGACATGCCGTCGGCCAGTGGGGTGGAATGCGGGTGGTGAACGCTCATGCGGCCCTCTCGGCCTGCGGTTTCGGATGGAGTTCGGGTTCGGCGACGAGGAGGGTGACGGCCGGCTTGCCGACGTGCACCACGCGGCGCACGGTGAACCCGGCGGCGCCCAGGCCCGCGGTCAGGGTGGACTCCGTGGGCCAGGCCGAGCCTCCGTGGGTGAGCCAGTCGAGCCGGATCTCCTGGGGCAGGCCGCCCGGTGCGTCCAGGAACACGTCGTCGATGAGCAGCCGCCCGCCCGGGGCCAGCCGTGCGGCCAGTTCCCGCAGGTCGCTGCCCGGCCCCGGCAGGTGGACGGCGTTGCAGACGACCACCAGGTCGAAGAGCTCCCCGTCCTCGGGCTCCGGTATCTCGGGCGGGCCGCCGGGGCCGCCGGGCGAAGGCCTGTCGTCGCCCCCGTGCGTGGACTGTTCCGCGAGGGTGCCGACCCGCAGCAGCCTGTTCGCTCCGGCCGCCCCGTACGCCTGCACGTACCGGCCGGGGCCGCAGGTGATCTCCAGCAGCCGCCCGTCCGGCGCCCCGGCGAGCCGGACGCCGATCCTGCTGCGGCTGTGCGCGGCCGGGGTGTGCATGGCTCGCTGGTAGACCCCGCGCAGGACGTCGTCGGGACCCTCGGTGTCGAAGGCCCGCGCGGCGGATCCGGTGTGGGCGAGAGAGGCGAGCCGCTCCCGGGTCACCCAGGACCGAGAGAGTCGCTCCTCCAGGGCGAGGATGGCCAGCGCGCCGTCCAGAGCGTCGGCGGCGGGTCCCGGGGGAGGCTCCGCTCCCCCGGCCGCGGCACTCTGTGTCCGCGCCCCTTCGCGTTCCTCCGGCGGGGCCGCGCGCAGCAGGCCCGCACTCTCGGCGACCTGGAGCAACTGCTCGCAGACATCGGCGTCGAGGCCCAGTTCCCCGGCGATGCACGCGGAGTCGGCCGGCCCCTGCCTCAGCAGGTCCAGTACGCCCAACCGCATCAGGGTGAAGAGGAGTTCGCTGCGTTTATGGCCCTGGGCGCAGGCGATCAGGGCCACCTCGTCGCCCGGTACCAGGCGTCGTGCGGGCAGCAGCTTCCCCGACCGGCCGCGGGGCAGTTCGCCGACCGCCCTGATCCGGTCGGGCACCTTGTACGGGGCGAGCCGGTCCTGAGCGTGGCGGTGCAGGTCCGCGCTGTCCGCCCCGGTGCCGCGCAGGCTCACCACCTCGGCGTGCAGCCGGGTGACGGGGCCGGTCGCGGTGCGGCCGGACACTCCAGTGACCCTGGCCTCCAGTACGTCCCTGTGCGAGCGCAGGACCGTCTCGACCTCTTCGGGGGCGACCCAGCGGTCGCCCCGGCGGACGGCCCGGCCCCGGCGGCCGAGGATCCGCAGCCCGAGCTCCGGGTGGTAGGCCGCCACATCCCCGGTGGAGCGCCAGCCGTACTCGACGTCGCCGGTGTCGGGTTCGCCGGCGATGCGGATCTGGAGTTCGCCCGGTTCGTCGTCGTGGGCGCGGTCGGTTCCCTCGTCGCCCACGATGCGGAAGCCGATCCCGTCGAGCGGGTGGCCGACCCGCCCCGGCGGGGCTCCGGCCGGGGCGCTGAAGAGCGAACCGGTCTCCGAGGAGCCGTAGTCGCGGGCGAGCCCGATGCCCAGGGCCGCCCGGAAGGCGTCGTCCAGTTCGTCGTCCACGACGCCCGCGCCCACCATGGCGAGCCGCAGATCGGTGCCGGTGAGCGGGGCTCGGCCGGCCCGTGCGCAGAGCAGCCGGGCGACCGTGGGCACCAGAGGCAGAACCGTCGCGCCGTGTTCGATGTCGCGCAGGACGGCTCCGAGCGCGGTCGGCGCGTGCACCCGCAGCTCGGCCCCGGCCTCCAGGGCGGCGTGCAGCCATCCCAGGGCGTAGGCGTGCCAGAGCGGCAGCGGCAGCAGCACCTTGTCCGTGGCCCCCAGCCCGGCCCACCGAACGTGCCGGCGGCCCTCGGCGCGCAGCGAATCGACGCTGCGTTCCACGAGTTTGGGGGTGCCCGTGGTGCCGGAGCTGGGCAGCAGGACCGTGCCGGGGCGCCGCACGGGGCCGCCGGTCGCCGGGCGGGCGGGCGAAAGCTCCGCGCGGGGCACGTCGGAGAGCGTCCTGTCCCGGGTGTGCAGGAGACGCCCGCCGCCCGCGCGGGCGAGCCAGCGCGCGTGCTCGGCGGCGGGTGCGGCCGGGTCGACGAGCAGCGGGACGGCGCCGGTCGCCAGTACGTCCCGGTAGGCGTCCGCCCAGGCCGCGCCGCCCTCGCCCACCAGGGCCACCACCTCGCCGGGCGCGCAGTAGAGAATCCCGCCCACGGAGCGTGGAGCACCGGCGGCGGGAGACTGCGCGTCGATGTGCGCGGTCATCGCCGCCCGGCCTCTTCTGCCAGGTAGCGTCGCTTGCTCTCGGTAATGAGCTCGCGTATCGCGGGCGGCGAGTAGGTCGGCGCTGAGCAGAGTTCGTCGAGGGTGATCTCGTCGTCGAAGTACATGCTGAGCGTGTCCCAGGGGGTGAAGCAGCCCTTGCAGGCGTCCAGCCGCGGCCGGTCCGCGAGCAGCGCCTGGTAGAGCCCGCTCTCGCCGACCCGGCTCAGGGTGTCCTCCCAGTCGTCCTCCAGCAGGTTGCCCATGTTGGAGAACCAGATGTTGGGGCAGGGGGTGACGGCGCCGTCGCTGAAGGTCGAGATCACCATCCGCGGCAGGTGACAGCGGAAGGTGCGTCCGCTGTTCCGGTAGAAGCTCACCAGCCGGTCGAGGTACGCCCTCGGCGGCAGTACGGAGGCGAACTCCTCGTAGCGGGCGGCGAACTCCTCGATGTGGTGGACCTGGTCGGGGCGTACGGCGAACTCCTGGGAGTCCGGTCCGCGCACCGGGAAGGGGAAGAAGACCGGGGGCACCGGGCGGTCGGCGAGCCAGCCCGCGAACTCGGCGAGCTCGCCCACGCTCCGGTCGTTGAGCACCCCGTAGATCTCGACGTCGAGACCGCTGTCGAGGATGGCCTCGACCCGCTCGACGACCTTGGTGTGCAGCTTCGCGGAGGCGACGCGGTGGGAGTTGCCCTGGTGCAGGTGGCTGTCGAGCGACACCTGGAGCACGACGTTGCCCCACCGGGCGAGTTCCTCCAGGTGCGCGTCGCGCACGAGCACGCCGTTGGTCTGGATGACCAGCACCTCGTGCTCGGCCGCCTGCTCGCGCAGGAAGTCCATGACGCCCGCCACCAGGAAGATCTCGCCACCGGTCACCTTGAGCAACGGCACGCGGAAGGTGGAGTCGATACGCCGGTCGATGACCGGCAGCTGCTTGCCGAGCAGGCTCTCCGGTTCATATCGGTCACGCGTCGGAGGCCGGAAGATCAGCTGCTCGGAGTGCGCCTCCTTCAGATTGCTCTGACCGGTGAGGCAGTACGTGCAGCTCAGGTTGCACGAATCCTCGTTGACCACGAGGTCGTTGCCGATGAGCCCGTCAATCATTTCCCGCCACCTTCGGTCGAGTCTGACCCAATGCCCGACTTTGACAGGTGTCATTGACTAAAGTCAACACTGCTGGGAAGCCTGAGCTGACCAAACCTTGACCAGATCGGAGGACGGGGAAGCCGATGGCAGCAACTACAGTTACCTCGGACGACAGAAGCGGAACCAGAGATACCGGAACCGGGGACACGGGTCAGCACCTCCGCCAAGGGCCCCCGTTAGGCGAGAGGAGCAGCACAGTGAGGAACCAGCACCCGGACTTCGGGGAGCGCATCAGAGCGCGGCGACGCGAACTGGGGCTCTCGCAGCAGCAGCTGGCCGGTGATGTCGTGACCTCCAGCTACGTCTCGCTGCTGGAGTCCGGAAAGCGCGCGCCCACTCTGGACGTCATCATCCATCTGGCCGAGCGGCTGATGATGCCGGTGGAGGAGCTCGTCGGACAGAACATCGCGGGCTCGCTCGGCACCGAACCCGCCCCGGGTCACGGCGGAAGGGCTCCCGCGCCGGCCGCTTCCACCCACGGGGGGGCGAAGGCCGCCTCGCGACCCGCCCCGCAATCGGTGCCGCAGCCGTCGACCCCGGCGCCGCCGTACGCGGGCCCGGCCCCTGAGGCCGCACGGACGCCCGACCATCACATCCAGATCCTCGCCGTCAACGCCTTGCAGAGCAACGACTACGCACGCTCGATCGAGCTGCTGCGCGGCCTCTACGACCAGGTTCTCCCCGAGGGCGACCCGACGAAGAGCATTGAGGTCGGCCTCCAGCTGCAGCGGGTGCTCCAGACCCAGGGCGACCACCCACAGCGGCTCGCCCTCCTGGAAGAACTGGCCACCACTGCCTCCGAACAGCCCTCCGAGGCAGTGCAGGTAGCGGTGCTCACCGAACTGGGCAGCGCTCTGCGCGACACAGGACATCTCGCGCGCGCCAGGACGCCCCTGGAGAGCGCGCTGACCCTGCTCAGGCCCGCCCACCTGCACGGCACCTCGGAGCATGTACGCCTGCTGGGCACGCTGATCTCGGTACTGTGCGAGCTGAGTGACATGGACTCGGTGCCGACGCTGGTCTCGGAGATGCTGGAGCTGGCGGAGTCCGTCGACGCCCCTGGCATCCTGGGCCGCTCCCAGTGGGTGGCCGCCATGGCCTACGACCAGCTCGGCCGCGCCGAGGACGCGCACACGTTCGTCGTCCGGGCGCGCGAGCACCTGCCGCCGTCCACCATGACCCTGCGGGACTGGCTGCGGTTCTGCCGTTCGACCACGAGCGTCCTGCTGAACACCGGCCATCTGGACGACGCGCACGAGTGGCTGCTCGGCGCCGAACAGACGACCTCGCTGATGAACATCCCCGCCGAGACCGCCGCACTGACCGCTCTGCGCGCGCGGCACGAGAGCGCGCGCGGTCGGCACGAGAGCGCCCTGGAGCTCTACGTCGGACTGACCGGCGACGACTCGCCGCTCTCCGGTCTCCAGCTGGCCCGGGTCTGCCTCGCCAAGGCCGAGGAACTACGGGCCCTGGACCGGACCGAGGAGGCGGTCGAGGCGCTCCGGGGGGCCGCCGCGATCTGCGAGGAGAGCGGGGCCTACCAGCTCGCCGTGCAGATGTGGCGCCGGATGGACGAGATCCGGCCGCGCTGAGTGCGCCCCGCCGGGGCGGGGGTACACCGTCCCGCCCTGGCAGGCCCGGGTGAAGGTGTCGCCAGGTGCGACTGAGGGGCGAAGCGATAACGCTTCGCCCCTCAGTCATACCTCTCTCTTCCCTTGCCCACACCCCGCTTACCAGGGCCAGTCCGCGCTCGGGGCCGCCGCCCCGGTCCGCCACGGCCAGTCGGCGGCCTGCCGCGCGGACTCCTGACGGACCCGCCACGGCCAGTCCGTGCTCGCGGCGGACGCTCTCCGCGCCGCCCACGGCCAGTCGGTGTTCTCTCCCACGTCCGCCTTCGCACGCCACGGCCAGTCGGTGTTCTCTCCCACGTCCGCCTTCGCACGCCACGGCCAGTCGGTGTTCTCTCCCACGTCCGCCTTCGCACGCCAGGGCCAGCCGGCGTCCGCCGCGGTGTCCTTCCGTACCGCCGGCTGCCGGCCCCGATCGCCCGTGGCGCCCGTACAGTCGCCCGCCTGCTCCGTACAGAGCCCGCCGGTCCGTTGTGCGCTGCCCGATTCGGCCCAGGCGGCACCTGTCGCCCCGGCCATGGTCCCGACTGTGAGCACCAACACCGATACCGCGGGGACGAAGCGGGAGGAAACCTGCGCAATGGGGTTCATGGCGGACTCCTTGGGTTGAGGCGAAATCGAGTCAAGATCGAACGTTACTATAGTCACAGCCCTTGGTATAGACATTGCCAAGAGTCAGCTCGTGAGCCAGACTCCGACGACATTTCTTGACTATTGTCAAAGCCTCTTACTGAGAGCGAGGGCGTCGTGGCCGACCCGGATCCTCTTTCCCCTCTGCGTTCCGCGCGCAAGATCCTCGCCGCCGTCGAGGCTGCGGAGGGCACCGGTCTGTTGGATGCCATGGCGGGCGGACCCGTGCCCGCCGAGCAGCTCGCCAAGTCCTTCGACCTGCGGCCTGAGCCCCTGCACGCGCTGCTGCGCGTACTGCGGTGGCACGGTGTCCTGGACGACACCGGCGCTGCCGGGTGGCAGCTCGCCGAGGTCTACCGGGAGCTGCTCACCGGCCCGCCCGGCAGCAACGCCCGCGCCCTTCTGAGGATCGAGCGGTGGGCCGCCCAGGACCACTTGAACGCGGACGGTGTGACCGCCGCCCTGCGCGGCAGACGGCTGCCCACCGAGATACCGGACGCCGAACTACCCGCCCTCGCCGACGCGATGCTCACGGGCGCCCGGGCCAGCGCACCGCATCTGGCCCGCCTCCCCGAACTCCGCGACCGCACCAGCCTCGCCGACATCGCCGGCGGCAGCGGGGGCTACTCGCTCACGCTGTGCCGCATGTTCCGCGGGCTGAGCGCCACGGTCTACGACCGGACGCCGATGCTGGAGCACGCCGCACGCGCCGTGAAGGAGGCCGAACTCGGCGACCGCGTACGGCTGGTGCCCTGGGACCTGCACTGCGACCCGCTCGCCGGGCCCGAGGCCCGCGAGGCCTCCGGAGCCCCCCACGACGCGGCGCTCCTCTCGCACGTCCTGCACCTGCTCGACCGGCGGGAACGTGTACGGCTGCTGACCGACACCCGCCACCTCCTGCCCAGCGGCGGTCTCCTGCTGGTCCACGACTTCCTGTACGAGGCGCCGCCCGCCGGTTCCGTGCTCGCGGCCTCGGCCGTGGACTGGCTCGCGCTCGGCGCCTCCTACCACCCGGACCGCCGGGCGCTGACCGCCGAACTCGCCGAGGCGGGGTTCACGCTCCGGCGCACCGTCCCGCTGCCCGCGCTGGGCACCACCGTCGCCGTCGCCACCCGGGACTGAGCCATGCACATACTCGTGACCGGCGGAGCCGGATTTATCGGCAGCACCTACGTGCGCGCCCTGCTGAGCGGGGACTACCCCTCGTTCGCGGGAGCCGACGTGACGGTGCTCGACAAGCTCACCTACGCGGGCAACCCCGCCAACCTCGCGGCGGTCGCGGACCGTCCGGGATTCCGCCTGGTCCTCGGCGACATCGCCGACGCCACGCTCGTACAGGAACTGCTCGTCCCGGGCTCCGTCGTGGTCAACTTCGCGGCCGAGACGCATGTCGACCGGTCCATCGACGACGCCGGGTCCTTCGTGCACACCAATGTGACCGGCACCCACGTCCTGCTGGAGACGGCACTGCGGCAGGGAGCCGACCGCTTCCTCCAGGTGTCGACCGACGAGGTGTACGGTTCGATCCCCTCCGGTTCCTGGACCGAGAGTTCCCCCCTGCTGCCCAACTCCCCCTACGCGGCATCCAAGGCGTCGGCGGACCTGCTGGCCCTCTCGTACTTCCGCACCCACGGACTCGACGTGCGGATCACCCGGTGCAGCAACAACTACGGCCCCCACCAGCACCCGGAGAAGCTGATCCCCCGGTTCACCACCCGGCTGCTGGCCGGGCGGAGCGTCCCGCTCTACGGCGACGGTCAGCACGTACGCGACTGGCTCCACGTCGACGATCACTGCCGCGGCATCCAACTCGCCCTGGAACAGGGACAACCTGGGAACGTCTACCACATAGGCGGCGGCACCGAGCTCAGCAACCGCAGCCTCACCCGCGAGCTGCTGGCCGCGTGCGGCGCCGACTGGAGCGCGGTGCGCCACGTCGCCGACCGGCTGGGCCACGACCGGCGCTACTCCCTGGACGACAGCAGACTGCGGGGGCTCGGCTACCGGCCCCGGACCGAATTCGCCGAGGGCCTGCGCGCCACCGTCGACTGGTACCGGGACCATCCGGACTGGTGGGCCTCCCGGACCGAGTACGACGCCCGGTACGCGAAATCCGCCCAGGACGCGAAAGAGGACGAGAGGAGGAACACCCCGTGCGCGGCATCATCCTCGCAGGAGGTTCGGCCACCCGGCTCCGTCCGCTGACCCTGGTCTCCTCGAAGCAGCTCCTGCCGGTCTACGACAAGCCGATGATCTACTATCCGCTGTCACTGCTCATCGAACTGGGGCTGCGCGAGATCCTGGTGATCGCCGCCCCGGAGCACCGCGACAGTTACGAGCGGCTGCTCGGCGACGGCAGCCGGTTCGGCATCCGCCTGGAGTACGCGGTCCAGGACTTCCCCCGCGGTCTGGCCCACGCCCTGCTGCTGGCCCGCACCTTCGTCGGCGACGGCTCGATGTGCCTGGCGCTGGGCGACAACCTGTTCCACGGCCCGAAGCTGCAGTCGCGACTGCGCGACGCCTTGCTCCGGCACCGGGGCTGCACCCTGTTCAGCCGCAAGGTGGCGAACCCGGAGCAGTACGGCGTGGCAACAGTGGACGCCCTGGGCCGGATCACCAGTCTCGTGGAGAAGCCCGAGCGGCCCCGCTCCAGCCTCGCGGTCACCGGCCTGTACCTCTACGACAACGACGCCCTGGACAAGGCGGCCGGCCTCACTCCCTCGCACCGGGGCGAGCTGGAGATCACCGACCTGAACCGGAGCTACGTACAGGAGGGGCGGGCCACCCTGGTGGAACTGGGCGACGACACGACCTGGTTCGACACCGGGACCCCCGACAGCCTCCTGGACGCCGCCCAGTACATCCGGATGCAGCAGCAGTTGCAGGCCGCTCCCGTCGGGAGTCCCGCGGAGTCGGCCCTGCGGGCCGGCCTCATCGACCGGGAACCCCCGGAGGGGCCCGCACCCCAGTCCCCGGGGACGCCGACCCCCCAGCCACCGGAGCGGCCCGCTCCCCCGCCTCACTCCGTCGCCGCACCCGCCCGGCCGGCGGGTTCCTCAGGCCGGACGGGTCCCGCCGGACACCGGCGCAGCCTGCTGACCGAGCCTCAACCTTGAGCCGCAAGGAGACGACCATGGGCCACCGCAAGGAACGCCTCCTCGCGGAGGTACGCGCCTACCACCGGGAGCAGGAGCCCGACGGGCACTTCGAGCCGGGGGTCACCGAGATCTGGCCTTCGGGCGCCGTGCTCGACGCGAACGACCGGGTGGCGCTCGTGGAGGCGGCGCTGACCATGCGGATCGCGGCGGGCTCCGACTGCCGGAAGTTCGAGTCGGCGTTCGCCCGCCGGCTGGGGCTGCGCAAGGCGCACCTCACGAACTCGGGCTCCTCGGCGAACCTCCTCGCGCTCACCGCTCTCACCTCGCCCGTGCTGGGAGAGCGCAGGCTGCGGCCGGGCGACGAGGTGATCACCGTCGCGGCGGGGTTCCCCACCACGGTCAACCCGATCATCCAGAACGGTCTGGTGCCGGTCTTCGTCGACATCGAACTCGGCACCTACAACGCCACCGCCGAGCACGTCGCCCGCGCGATAGGACCGCGTACCCGGGCCATCTCCATGGCGCACTCACTGGGCAACCCCTTCGAGGCCGCCGAGATCGCCGAGATCGCCGAGGCCCACGGTCTGTTCCTCGTCGAGGACAACTGCGACGCGGTGGGCTCCACCTATCGCGGAAGGCTCACCGGCACGTTCGGCGACCTGTCGACCGTCAGCTTCTACCCGGCTCACCACCTGACGATGGGCGAGGGCGGCTGCGTCCTGACCTCGAACCTGGCGCTGGCCAGAGTGGTGGAGTCGCTGCGCGACTGGGGCCGGGACTGCTGGTGCGAGCCTGGCGAGAACGACCGGTGCCTCAAGCGCTTCTCGTACCAGATGGGCAGCCTGCCCGAGGGCTACGACCACAAGTACATCTTCTCGCACGTGGGTTACAACCTGAAGGCCACTGACCTCCAAGCAGCCCTGGGCCGGAGCCAGTTGAACCGACTCGACGATTTCTGCGCGGCGCGCCGGCACAACTGGCGTCGTCTGCGCGAGGGGCTCGACGGGCTGCCGCACCTGCTGCTGCCCCGGGCCACCGAGGGCAGCGATCCGAGCTGGTTCGGCTTCGTCATGACGATCGGCCCCGAGGCGCCGTTCACGACGGCGGAGCTGGTGGCGTTCCTGGAGGAGCGCAGGATCGGCACCCGCCGGCTGTTCGCCGGGAACCTCACCCGGCACCCGGCCTACCAAGGGGTGGAGCACCGGGTGTCCGGCACGCTGACCAACAGCGACGTCGTCACCGGACGGACCATCTGGACCGGCGTCTACCCGGGGCTCACCGACGAGATGATCGATTACGTCGTCGCCTCCATCAAGGAGTTCGTCGCGGCCCGCGGCTGACCGGCCGCCCCTCCCCGGCTCCCTGCTGACGGGCCGGCCTCCTCAGAAACCCCCCTCTCCTTACGAGCCCACTTCCTGACGATGGGATCGCCCCGTGCGCGTTCTGTTCTGCGTCTTTCCCCACACCTCTCACCTGCACTCCGTCGTTCCGCTTGCCTGGGCGCTGCAGAACGCCGGCCACGAGGTGCGTGTCGCCCTGCACCCGGACGCGCTGCACCTGGCGACCGACGCGGGGCTGAGCGCCGTGGCAGTCGGCACCCGCGAGCACCTCGGTGAGATCGTCGCGGCGAACCCGGACCCGTCCAAGCTGCCGAAGCTCACCGGTTCCATGGCGCTCGATCCGGCGGCGGGGCCGGGCCGCCTGCAGGCCCAGTGGCTGCACTACACCGCCATGCTCGCCCAGTACCGTCCCGTCGTGGACGACCTGGTCTCCCTGGCCCGGCGCTGGCGACCCGACCTCGTGCTGTGGGACCCGCTGTGCGTGCCGGCCGCCGTCGCCGCGGAGGTGACGGGAGCGGCCCACGCGCGCTTCCTGTGGGGCCAGGACAACATCGCCTGGCTGCGGGCCAAGCAGCTCGAAGTGGCCGCCGCGACCCCGGCACCGGGCGCTCCCGCGGCCCGGCCGAGCCGGGACCCCGTGCGGTCTCTGATGCGCCCGATGCTGGAGGCGTACGGGCTCGAATACCGCGAGGAGCTCCTGCTCGGCCAGTGGACCGTGGACCCGTCGCCGGAGGCCATGCGGCTTCCGGCCGCGCCGACCTACGTGCCGATGCGCTGGATTCCGTACAACGGGGGCACCCCGGTGCCCGCCTGGCTGGACGAGCCGCCCCGGCGGCCCCGGGTCGCCCTGACGCTCGGTGTCGGCGGGCGGGGGAGGCAGCTGTTCGAGGAAGCGGGGGTGACCTTCGCGGAGGTCGTCGCGGCGATCACGGAGCTGGGTGCGGAGGTGGTGGCGACCGGGCATCCGGGGCTGCCGCCGGGGGCGGAGGTTCCCGAGGGGGTGCGGCTGGTCGACTACCTGCCGCTCAACCAGCTCCTGCCCACCTGTTCGGCGGTGATCCACCACGGGGGCGCGGGCACCTTCGCCGCGGCGGTCGCGCACCGGGTGCCGCAACTGGTCGCTCCCGTGCCGTTCTGGTCGGAGAGCGAGACGGCCCGCCACGTCGAGGAGCAGGGGGCCGGACTGGCCCTGGAGGTAGGGCAGTTCACGCTGGAGGCCTTCTCGGCACGGCTGCGCAGGCTCCTCACGGAGGAGACCTTCCGGGACGGGGCACAGCTGCTGGCCAAGGAGGCGCAAGGGGTGCCGGGCCCTGCGGAGCTGGTGCCGGTTCTGACCGAACTCACCCTGCGGCACCGCCGATGAGCGCCGCGGTGTGGGCGGACACGCAGGTCCGGGCGGGGGCGGCGCGGGGGTTCGACGCGCCGGTTGCCCTGCGGCCGCGTCACGACGTGTCCGTCGCCGAGCGGCTCGCCCGCTCGGCGACGGCCCCCGAGGGAGCCGCGATCGCCACGTCGGACGTGGCGGGCTGGCTCGCGGAGCGCGCGCGGGCACATCCCTTCGAGGTGACACGGATCCCGTTCGACGCGCTGGAGGGCTGGGAGTTCGAGGAGGGCACCGGCAACCTGGTGCACCACAGCGGCCGGTTCTTCACCGTCGAGGGGCTGGACGTGTCGCCGCAGTCGCCCGACGGACCCGCGCCGGGCTGGCAGCAGCCGGTCATCGTCCAGCCGGAGGTCGGGATCCTGGGCCTGCTGTGCCGGGAGATCGACGGGGTGACGCACTTCCTGCTGCAGGCCAAGATGGAGCCGGGGAACGTCCATCTGCTCCAGCTCTCCCCCACCGTGCAGGCCACCCGGAGCAACTACACCCGGGTCCACCGGGGCGGCCAAGTGCGGTACGTGGAGTACTTCACCGACCCGGGCCGGGGCCGGGTGGTCACCGACGTGCTCCAGTCCGAGCACGGCTCGTGGTTCCACCGTAAGGCCAATCGCAACATGGTGGTGGAGGTCCGCGAGGATGTGGAGCCGCACGAGGACTTCCGGTGGCTGACGCTGGGCCAGATCCATCAACTCCTGGCCAGTGACCACCTGGTGAACATGGACACCCGCACCGTGCTGTCCTGCCTGCCGTTCGCCGACCCGCACTCCGGCGCCCTGCACCGGGACGCGGAGGTCCTCTCCTGGATCACTGGGCGGCGCGCCGCGCACAGCTTGCGCTCCCGCCGGATCCCCCTGGCCTCGGTGGCCGGCTGGCACCGGTCGGCAGACCGGATCGAGCACAGCGGGCGCGGGCACTTCCAGGTCGCTGCCGTTGCCGTACGGGCGGGCAACCGCGAGGTCGGGCAGTGGAGTCAGCCGCTGTTCGCCCCCGTGGGGACTGGCATCACCGCGTTCGTGCTGCGCCGTTTCGACGGGGTCGCGCATGTTCTGGTGCGGGAGCGGCCGGAGGGCGGCCACGGCAGCGCTCTGGAATTCGGTCCGACCGTGCAATGCACCCCACAGGTGGGCCGCACGCCGCCGGCCTTCCTCGACCTGGTGCTCGGCGCGGGCCCCGAGCGGATCCGGTACGACACGGAGCACAGCGAGGAGGGCGGCCGGTTCCTGGCGGCCCGCACCCGCTGCCTGATCGTCGAAGCGACCGGGGAAGAGGCCTCCTCGCACCCTCCGGCCGGCTTCCGGTGGGTCACTCCGGGCCAGCTCACCACCCTGGTGCAGCACGGACATTACCTGAACGTCCAGGCACGCACCTTGCTCGCGTGCCTCAACTCCCTCAAGAAGGAATTGAGTTGAATTACCTTCCTTCAGCGGCAGCAGAGTCGGCGCAGCGTCCGGTACGTTTCGGGGTGCTGGGGTGCGCCGATGTGGCCCGGCGCCGAATGCTGCCCGCGATGCGGGCCGATCCAGGCATAAGGATCACCGCCCTGGCGTCCCGGCGCCGGGAGACGGCCGAGGCCTGGGCCCGGGAGTACGACTGCGCCGCGGAGTACGGCGAGTCCGGCTACCCGGCGCTGCTGGCCCGTACCGACGTGGACGCGGTGTACGTACCGCTGCCCGCGGCCCTGCACAGCCGGTGGGCCGAGGCGGCACTGCGGTCCGGCAAGCATGTGCTCTGCGAGAAGCCGCTGACCACGGACGCGCAGAGCACGGCAGCGCTGATCGAACTGGCTGCCGCACGGCGTCTGGTACTGGCGGAGAACGTCATGTTCGTCCACCATCCGCAGCACGAGGCGGTCCGGGAACTGCTGGCCGACGGCGCGATCGGTGAACCGTACCTGCTGAACGCCGCGTTCGAGATTCCGTCGCTGCCGGAGGAGGACATTCGCCATCGGCCGGAGCTGGGCGGCGGCGCCCTGTTCGACGTAGGGCTGTATCCGGTACGGGCCGCCCTGCACCTTTTGCCGGGCCCGCTGTCCGTGGTCGACGCCGAGCTGTCGGGGCGGCCGGGCCGTGAGGTGGACACGGGCGGCTGGGCACTGCTGCGCAGTCCGGCGGGAGTCACCGCCCGGCTGGCGTTCGGGCTGGAACACCCCTACCGCTGCCGCTACGAACTCCATGGCAGCGAGGGAAGCATCGTCGTCGACCGGGCCTTCACGCCTCCCGCCGACAACCGTCCGCAGGTGCGGCTGTGCCGCACGGACGGGTCCACCGGCCCGCGGGGGCGTGTGCTGGAACTCCCCGCGCACGACCAGGTGGCACGCACCCTTGCGGCCTTCACCGCCGCCGTGCGCGCGGACGGCAGCGCCCGCGCCCCGGACCGGGTCCTGCTGGAGGAGGCGGTGCTCCTGCGGGACATCCGCCGGACGGCCGCCCTGTCCTCGTCCGAGCGCACTTCCGCCGCCGTACCCATACACACCGCCTCCGCACCCGCACCCGTGTCCGCCGGGAGTTCAGAGTGATCAACGTTTTCCAGCCCAGCCTCGGCGAGGCGGAACTGCGCGCCGTCGCCGCGGTGTTCGCCGACAACTGGCTCGGCCACGGGCCGCGCACCGCCGCGTTCGAGGCGGAGTTCGCGGCACACCTGGGAGTGCCCGCCGACCGGGTCGTCTTCCTCTCATCGGCCACGGCGGGGCTCTACCTCGCCACGGAGCTGCTCGGACTGGGGCCCGGCGACGAGGTGGTGATGCCCAGCATCAGTTTCGTCTCGGCCGCCAGCGCCGTGGCCTCGACCGGCGCCCGCCCCGTGTTCTGCGACGTGGACCCGCACACCCTCAACCCGTCCGCCGAGCAGGTCGCGCGGGCACTGACCGACCGGACCCGGGCCGTGCTCGTCCTGCACTACGGCGGCGGGCCCGGCGACATCGCCCGCATCGCGGAACTCTGTGAGAGGCGCGGCGTGCGGTTGGTCGAGGACACCGCCTGCGCGGTCGCCTCGCGCGTGGGCACGCGCGCGTGCGGCACGTTCGGCTCGCTCTCCGTGTGGAGCTTCGACGCGATGAAGGTGCTGTCAACGGGGGACGGCGGAATGCTGTACGCGGCCGACCCGGTGGTCGCGGAGCGGGCCCGGCGGCTCGCCTACCACGGCCTGGCGCAGTCGAGCGGCCTGAGCGCGGCACAGGACGCGGCGGACGGCGGCTCCGAGGCCACCAGCGACAGCCCGGACGCCACAGCCGGAGGCCCGGGCACGGAATCCGGCGGCACGGGTGCCACGCCCGGCGGCAGGGGTGCCCGGGTGCCGTCCCGGTGGTGGGACCTCGACGTCCGGGACTTCGGCCGACGGGTGATCGGCAACGACCTCACGGCGGCGATCGGCAGTGTGCAGTTGCGCCGACTGGAGGCCATCGTGGACCGGCGCAGGGAGGTGGCCGCCGCGTACGACCGGCTGCTGTCCGGTCTCGCCGGGGTGCGGCTGCCGCCGCCGCTCCCGCCGGACCACACCACCTCGTACTACTTCTACTGGGTGCAACTGGACCCGCGGATCCGTGACGCCGTCGCCTCGGACCTGCTAGCGCGCGGCATCTACACCACGTTCCGCTATCCCCCGCTCCACCGTGTCCCCGCCTACGGCCCGCACGAACTACCGCTGCCGCACGCGGAGTCGGCGTCCGACGCGACCCTGCTGCTGCCGCTGCACCAGGGGCTCTCCGGCACGGACGTGGCCACGGTCGCGGCCGAGTTCCGCGCGTCCGTCGAGGCCCGTACCCATGACCGGCCGGTCAGGCCCTCGCAGGAAGGCGTCCTCGCATGACCACCTCTTTGACCCGTACGGAGCACGCACCGGACCACGTCCCCGCCCCGGACGCCCTGCGCGCCGACGAGACCGCTGGGACCGCGTACAGCGCCCGGCACGCCGAGATCTACGACCACATCCACGCCGTCCGGGGCCGCGACTGGGACGCCGAGGCCGACGCCGTCGCCCGCCTGGTGTTCGAGCGGCGTCCCGGCGCACGTTCGGTCCTGGACGTGGCGTGCGGGACGGGTGCCCATCTGCGGCGGCTGCGCGAGCACTTCCCCGTCGCCGAGGGGCTGGAGCTGTCCGACACCATGCGGGAGATCGCCTCCGCCCGCCTCCCCGGCAGCACGGTCCACCGGGGCGACATGCTCGACTTCGACCTCGGCACGGGGTACGACGCCGTGCTGTGCATGTGCTTCTCCATGGGGTACATGGCCTCCACCGAGGAACTGACCGCCGCCGCACGCTGCCTGGCCCGCAACCTGGTGCCGGGCGGCGTGGTGGTCGCCGAACCCTGGTGGTTCCCCGAGAAGTTCCTCGACGGGTTCGTCACGGGCAGCGTCGCGGAGTCCGAGGACCTCGTCGTCAGCCGGGTCTCCCGGTCGGTGCGGGACGGGCGGCGCTCGCTGATGACCGTGCACTACACGGTCGCCGACCGGGCCGGGCTGCGGGCCTTCACCGAACAGGAGACGTACTCCCTGTTCACCCACGAGGAGTACACGGCCGCGTTCGCCGCCGCCGGGCTCGACGCCACGTACCTGCCCGGGCCACCCAACGGACGGGGTCTCTACGTGGGAGTACGGACATGACACGGGTGACCCCGGGGCGCATCCCCGGCGTCCTCACCCTCGAACCGCATCACCTCACCGACGAGCGGGGAATTTTCTACGAGGGACTGCGCACCGACGCCCTCACGGACATGACGGAACAGCCGTTCGTGCCGCGGCAGATCAACTACTCGGTCTCCCGCCGGGGCACCCTGCGCGGTCTGCACGGCGTGACCATCCCGCCGGGCCAGGCGAAACTGGTCACCTGCGTGCGGGGTGCGGTGCGCGACGTGGTGGTCGATCTACGGCTGGGCTCCCCCGAGTTCGGCACGTACGAGACGACTTCACTGCACGGGGCCTCGGGGCGCGCGGTGTACATCCCCGAGGGTGTGGTGCACGGGTTCCTGGCCCTCACCGACGACGCCTGCGTCAGCTATCTGCTGTCCACCCCGCACGTGCCCGGCACCCAGATCGACATCGACCCGCTCGACCCGGACCTTGCCATCGCGTGGACGGCCGGGGAGCCCACGGACCTGAGGCTGCTGCTTTCGGCGAAGGACCGGACCGCTCCGGGGGTGCGGGAGGCGACGGCGGCGGGTCTGCTGCCGCACTGGCAGGGTTCGCGGCGCACCTCGGCGCCCCTGCCCCAGCGGTCGGGAGCTCCCGGGTGACCGACCCACAAGCAGGCCCGTCCCCGAAGCCCATGGCCTTGGCCGCTCAGGGCCCGTGGACGGACAGGACCGTCCTGGTCACCGGTGCCGCCGGCTTCATCGGCTCGCACTTCGCCGAGGGGCTGCTGGCCCGGGGAGCCCGGGTGATCGCGCTGCACCGGGGCGACGACCGGGCCGTGCTTGGACAGCTTCCCCGTACGGCCCTGCTGCGGACCGTCCGTACCGACCTCCTCGACGAGGCCGCCCTGGAGGGGGTGTTCGCCGGGTCGCCGCACGGCGTGGACACCGTGGTGCACTGTGCCTCGCTCACCGGGAACCTCCTCTCGCGGCGCGAGCGCCCAGCCACCTTCCTCGACTCGGGCGTCCGCACGGTGTCGTACGTCCTGGACCTCGCCCGCAGGTACGGCGTCCGCGACACGGTTCTGCTCAGCTCCGCCGAGGTCTACCTCTCGGCCACCGATCGCCCCACCCGGGAGGAGGACGACTTCCGCACGTCACTCCCGTACGCGCCGGACGGCTACTACCTCGCGAAGAACTACGCGGAGATGCTGGCCGAGGCCTACGCCCACGAGCACGGAATGCGGATCTTCCGGCCCCGGCTCACCAGCGTCTACGGGCCGCGAGACGACTTCCGGGCAGACTCCGACCGGGTGGTCCCGCGGATGTTCGCAAGGGCTGCGGCGGGCGAGCCCATCGAGATCTGGGGCGACGGCTCGCAGACCCGCACGTACCTCTACGTGACCGATCTGGTCGACGCCACCTTGCGGATGGTCGAGCGGAACACCCACACCGTGCTGAACATGGCCGCCCAGGAGACGGTCTCCCCGGTTCGCCTCGCGCAGCTGATCTGCGCCGCGCTGGGCCGCCCGGAACTGATCACGTTCAATCGCGCCGTCTCCGGCGGGCGGCCGAACCGCACGCTCGACCTCTCCCAGCTGCACGAAGTGATCGACTTCCGGCCTCGGAGCCTCCAGGAGGGCCTGCGCGCCACGGCCGCGTGGTACCGGTCCCACCACTTTCCCACACCGCCCCCGACACCTCCACTCCCACTCCCACTCCCCGAGCCGCCTTCCCCGACAGAAAGCTGCGTGAGATGACTTCGTGCCGTATTTGCGGTGGCCCCGTGGTCGAGTTCTTCGACTTCGGGCGCCAGCCGGTCTCGGACGTGTTCCCGGCTCCCGCCGACATCGGCACGGAGCACTTCTACCGGCTGGCCATCGGCTTCTGCGCCGACTGCACGATGGTGCAACAGCTCGAAGAGGTGGACCGGGAGAGGATGTTTCCCGCCGACTACCCCTACCGCTCGTCCGGTTCCTCGCTCATGCGGCGGCACTTCGAGGAGACCGCGGCGCACTACCTGGCGACGGAGCTGTCGGGGCCGGACCCCTTCTACGTGGAGGTCGGCTGCAACGACGGCATCATGCTCAATTCCGTCCGGGCGTCCGGCGTGCGTCATCTCGGCGTCGACCCCGCCGAGCACGCCGCCCTGACCGCCGGTGCGACCGGCAGCCGGGTCCACGTCGGCTTCTTCGAGGAGCCGACCGCGCTGCGGATCCGGGAGACCGAGGGCGCCGCGCAGCTCGTCTTCTCCGCCAACACCATCAGCCACATCGCCTACATCGACTCGGTGTTCGCAGGCGTGCGCGCCCTGCTCGCCGAGGGTGGCGTCTTCGTCTTCGAGGACCGCTACCTGGGCGACATCGTCACGCACACCTACTTCGACCAGGTCTACGACGAGCACTTCTACCTGTTCTCGGTCCGCTCCGTGCAGGCCATGGCGCGGCACTACGGCTTCGACCTGGTCGACGTCGAGCACCTCCCGGTCCACGGCGGCACCATGCGCTACACGACGGCCCGCGCGGGCGAGCGCCCCGTGCGGCCCGCGGTGTCCAGGTGGCTGGCCCGCGAGCACGACCAGAAGCTCTCCGAGCAGGCCACCTACGCCTCCTTCGGCGCGAAGATCGAATCCCACTGCACGGAACTGCACGCACTGCTCACGCAGTTGAAGGAGCAGGGCAAGCGAGTGGTCGGCTACGGCGCGACCTGCAAGAGCGCCACGGTCACCAACTACTGCGGCATCGGCCCCGACCTGATCTCCGCCGTGTGCGACTCCACCCCTGACAAGCAGCACCGCGTCACCCCGGGCTCCCACATCCCGATCCTCCCCCCGGAGCACTTCTCCTCCCCCTATCCCGACTACGCGGTGCTCTTCGCCTGGAACCACGCGGAGGAAATCATGGCGAAGGAACAGGCCTTCAAGGCCTCGGGCGGTCAGTGGATCCTCTACGTCCCGGACGTGCACCTGGCCTGACACGCATCCCGGGGCCACCGGACATGGCGATGCCCGCGCAGGCACTTCCGCGCGGGCATCGCCATGTCCGGGATGGGCCGGCGGCGTCAGCTCGATGTTCCACGCCACCGGAGCTCTTCGACGCTGATCCGCACTCCTGGGTGCCATTCGAGCGGACACGGCAGAAGCCGGGCTGCGGCCTCCACTTCCGTGTCCCGATAGCTGGGGATCCAAGACCAACGCCTCTACATGGCGATCCAGTACGGGGCGGCTCGTGGACCTGCGCCTCGATGGAGTCATCGAGCGCGTCCCGGCTGTCGGCCTGGGCCAACTCCAGCGAGGACATCCCGGCGGCGACGCCGAAGGCCGTAGGCGCAAAGAAGCTGTCCGGGTGGCAGAACGTGGTGCGGGAGAGCTGCCAGCGGTGAACCGGAAGTATGCCGAACCGCGGCGCCGCGCCGCGCCGAGCTGCTTGTGCCGGAAAGCTCAGAGTCCCGTAGACGGGCCGCTCATGCGCGGCCGCATCGTCATACGCGCCGTCAAGATGCGGCTTTCCCAGCGCCGGCGGTCACCGCCGGGGTGGGCGGTCAGGCCGCCGTTGCTTGTTCCGGTCATGAACTGCGAGTGGTAGACGCCACCGGCAGCCAGCGCGAGCAGGACCGGCCGATCGAGCACCATACGATCCGGGTGGAGATTCAGCGTCACACGCAGCACCGGGTCGACTGGAGTTCTGACGCCCTGGAGGCGACGTGCTGGAGGGCCCGCTCCTGCGGCAGCTGGGCTGACTCGACGTCCATCCACGCAGCCTGCCCGGGCACGGGCAACCCGTGCACATGTATTCCCCCGGCCATCGCACCCACCAGGAGCGGCAGCGGGAAGCAATCCCACCGTGTGTGGAAAGCGATCTTCACGACGTGGTGTGAGCAGCCGACCAGCAACATCCGTCAGCGCCTCTGTCGTGCACCACGCCGTTGAGTTCCCACCCATGAACTGATCATCGACCGACCTGTCCGACCGTCACAGCAAACACCGTTGCATTACCACGCCGACTGGCCCCGCTGCCGCAGCAGCGTCCGCAGGTTGTCGCGGGCCTCGTCCAGTCCGGCGTCGGGGCCCTGCCGAACCGTTCCTTCGTCTGCGGGAGGTCCCCCGTGTGCCATGCCTGGACACCCAGGGCGTTCATCGTGACGGGATCCCCGGCCTCCACCGCTTGACGCCACCACAGTCCTGCCCGCATGGTGTCCCCCGCGGAGGGTCAGCATCCGGAGCATGCCGTCGGTGTGCCCGGCCTCGGCGGCCAGCCGGTACCGGTGCGCCACGTCCCCGAGCTCACCCATCCGCTCCAGCCGGGTGACCTCCTCGACAATCGCGGCCGGGTCCACGGTGTCCGTGTACGCCAGGTTCCGGGCCGACGTCGGCCTGCCGACGGTACGGGTGTTGCCCCACTCGGGGCACGGACGCCCCTTGGCGGGCAGCGCCCGCGCCAGGTGCTCGTGGATGCCCAGCAGCGTCAGGAACTCCGCGGCGTCCCCCGATCCGCGGTGCAGCAGGTCGAGCGGCTCACCCGTGTACGCCGTGTACCCGCGCGGCCGACAGGGCGTGGGACGGCCGGTTCGCGAGCGAGGAGGGGAGGTGCACGTCCCGGACACCTCCAGCCGGCCGGAGACCACCGAGGTGTCCGAGGTCATCAGGCCGATGGCCTGCCCGGAGAAGCAGCAGTCCAGGACAAGGACCCGGCTGGCGGCCCGCGCGGTCGCCACGAGCCGGTCGACCGCTCCTGGCTGCCGACGGATCTGACCGGCAAGGACGTGTTGTGCCTGACCTCCGGCGGTGGCCAGCAGGGGCCGATCCTCGCCGCCGCGGGGGCGCGGGTCACCACTTTCGACAACTCACCCCGGCAGCTCGGCCAGGACCAGATGGCGGCGGCACGCGACGGACTCGACCTGCGCACCATCCTGGGCGACATGCGCGATCTCAGCGCCTTCGTTTCCGTGAGCGGTTCGGGAATCGCACCTCGCCCTCGGTGCCATGGTGGGCTCACGCGTCCCGGGAACGGCGGCAGCCGCGATCCACCGCGCGGCATCCGGGCGAGTCGCGGGCCCGGCGAATCCGGCGGCGCTGAAGAGCTCACGGGGCATGCAGACCCCGAGTATGCAGAACCCGACGGCCGCAGAGTGCGAGACGGCATTCCCCTGCTCCTCGGGCGAAGTCGTCGGCCTGTCCTCAACCAGGGGCGAACACCCTGAAATCAGTCCGGAACGGCGCACCGATAGACTCTCTTCATGGTTCAAGCGCCCCCTGGTGCGGCGACTCCCGGGATGTGGCGGCGCGAGGCGGGCACGGTGGTCCGGCGGGCCGAGCCGCTCCCCGAGTCGGCGGCCGCCATCCTCGCCGGATCCCGGATCGTCCCCGCTCCCACGGAGTGGTCGCCGCACGCGCATTCCCTGCACGAGCTCGTCTGGGTACGCGGGGGAACGCTGACGTCCCGCGTGGGCGACCGTGTCTACACCGTGGTCGAGGGGTACGGGCTGTGGATGCCCGCCGGGATGGTCCACGAGGGCCGGTCGACAGCGAGTGCGGCGCTCTTCAGCGCCTTCTTCGCCCCCGATCGCACACCCTTCGCGTTCACGCGCCCCATGGCGATCACGATGACGCCGTTGCTGGATTCGCTGCTGACCCATCTGTCCTCCGCCGACCTCGACGCGGAGGCGAGGGCGCGGGCGGAGGCGGTCGTCTTCGATGTGCTCCGGCCCTCGGAGCGTCAGTTCGCCTTGCGCCTGCCCGGCGATCCACGGATCGACACCATCGCCGAGGCCCTGCTGGACGACCCCTCGGACGGCCGTTCGCTGGAGGAGTGGGCGCGGCTGCTGGGGACCAGCGACCGTACGATCACCCGTGCCTTCCGTCAGGCGACGGGGCTTCCCTTCGCCCAGTGGCGCCAGATGCTGCGGGTGCACCGGGCACTGATGCTCCTTGCCGAGGGCATCGACGTGGCGACGGTTTCCGAGGTGCTGGGCTACGCGCAGCCCAGCACCTTCATCGTCGCCTTCCGGCGGGTCATGGGAATCACGCCGGGCGCGTTCTCGGACGCGGCGGTCCGCCCGTAGGGGGTGTCCGGAACTCCGTATCGCGTGACCAGAACTCCGGATTGTCGACACAGCAAGCGGAATATAAGCTTCACCGAGTTAGGTAACCCTTAGTTGCCGTTCGCCGTGCGTGGCTCCGCCGCGCCTGGGCGAGCACGCGGCCTGCCCGGTGACGTCGGACAGGGGTTGCCGCAGTCCCCACCCCTCCGACCGTCCGGACATCTCCGTGTTCACAAGCCTCTTCCGGCCCGCCGGGAAGCCCACGGCCGCCCCCGCCGCCGCTCCGGCGGCCGCGCTCATCGGGCACGACCTGGTGCTGTGCCACGACGGCAGGCCCGTCGTCCATGGCGTCTCGGTCGCCCTGGAACCCGGTCGCGCGACCGCCCTGGTGGGACCGAACGGCAGCGGGAAGTCCACGCTGCTGCGCGCGCTGTCCCGACTGCACCGGGTGGACGGCGGCCGGGTGACGCTCGGAGCCCCCGAGGGAGAGCCCGAACGTGACGTCGCTCTGCTCAGTTCCCAGGAGTTCGCGCGCGAGGTCACGCTGTTCTCCCAGTCGAGGCCCGTTCCCCAGGGGCTGACGGTCGCGGAGGTCGTCGCGTTCGGGCGCCACCCCTACCGGCGCGGCTTCGCCGGACCGACCGCCGAGGACCGGACCGCCGTCGACCACGCCATGCGGGTCACCGGAGTGCGCGACATGACCGGACGGCAGGTCGGAGAACTCTCCGGCGGGGAGATGCAACGCGTCTGGCTCGCGGCCTGCCTGGCCCAGGACACCGGTGTCGTACTGCTCGACGAACCGACCAACCACCTCGACCTGCGCTACCAGTTCGAGACGCTCGACCTCGTTCGGGACCTCGTCGACAAGCACGGCATCGCGGTCGGGATCGTGCTGCACGACCTCGACCAGGCCTCCCGGATCGCGGACACCGTCGTCCTCATGCGCTCGGGCCGGGTGTACGCGACCGGCGCACCGGCCGACGTCCTGACCGCCGAGAACATCGGCGAGGTCTACGACATCCGCGTCGAGGTGGACGTCGACCCCCGCACGGGGCGGCTGCGCATCGATCCGCTCGGACGTCACCTCTCCTGATCCACGGTCGCGGCTCCCCCGGAACGCCTCACCGGCCCTTCCGGGGATGACGAGCCGCCCCCGAACACACCGACGCGCCCTGTCCGCGTCGCCCCCATCACCCGCGAAAGAGGAATCCCCATGAACCGTGCCCGTCGTCTGGCGCTGTCGGCCTCGACCGGAATCGCGCTGCTCGCCGCTACGGCCTGCGGAACGACCGACGTCGACAGAGCGACGGCCGGGAGCAGCGCCGACGCGGCCCCCGCGTCGAAGGACTGCGCCCAGGACACCACGGCCACCTCGACGAAGCCGGTCTCCTTCAAGGACGGCGTGGGCCGCCAGATAGAGCTCGACAAGCCCGCCAAGCGGATCGCGGTCCTCGAATGGCAGCAGGTCGAAGACGCGCTGACCCTGTGCGTGACCCCCACCGCCGTCTCCGACGCCAAGGGCTACCGCACCTGGACCAGCGCGGAGAAGCTGCCCGCCGGTGTGACGGACATCGGCACCCGGGAGGAGCCCGATCTCGACACCCTCTACGCGGCCAAGCCCGATCTCATCGTCGTGGAGGCCTTCGACGCCAAGGACGAGATGATCAAGAAGCTGGAGAAGAGGGGCGTTCCCGTGATGGCCACGCGGGGGGCGGACCCGAAGGACCCGATCGGGAACATGCGCAAGGTGTTCAGCATGATCGGCGAGGCGACCGGGCGGACGGACCGGGCGGACCAGGTGCTCAAGGAGTTCGACCAGCACCTCGCGACGGCGAAGCAGCGGGTCACCGACGCGAACCTGCCGACGAAGGACTTCCTGTTCTTCGACGGCTGGCTGGAGGGAGGCAACCTGACCGTACGCCCCTACGCGGACGGCGCGCTGTTCACCGAGATCGGCAAGGAACTCGGCATGACCCCGGCGTGGACCAACGACGTGAACAAGAAGCACGGCGACGGGGGCGTGGACGCCGCCTACGGCCTCGCGCAGACCGATGTCGAGGGCCTCACCTCCGTGGGCGACGCCAACCTCTTCTACGCGAACGACGACGCCGCGGGCGGTTACGTCGCGGCGCTGGCCAAGAACCCGATCTGGAAGAAGCTCCCCGCCGTGAAGGAGGGCCGCGCCCACGCGTTCCCGGCGCAGGTCTGGGGCGCCGGTGGTCCGCGCTCCTGCGCCCAGGCGATCGACGCCTACGTCGACGTACTCGACAAGAAGTGACCGCGGTACGCGCGGCGGCCCCCGAACCGGGGCCGCTGCCACGCGCCGGGCTCGGCGGCGGGCCCGCCGGGGCGGCCGTCCTGGCACTCCTCCTCGGCGCGACCGCGCTCGTCGGCATGTGGCATCTGACACAGGGGACGTCGGGCGTCGGCGTCGGCGACCTGGTGCGCCATCTCGCCGGGCAGGACGGCGGTGCCCACGGGGCGCCCGTAGGAGAGATCCTCACCGGCTCGCGCCTGCCGCGTCTGTTCGCGGGCGTCGCCGTCGGCTTCGCCCTCGGCTGTGCGGGCGCGCTGCTCCAGTCCGTCACCCACAACCCGCTCGCCTCTCCGGACACCCTGGCGGTCACGTCCGGGGCGTACTTCACCCTCGCGATGGTCGCCGCCCTCGGCCTGACCGTCCCGCTCTGGGCGTCGGGCGCCGTCGCCTTCGCGGGCGGCCTCGTGGCGGCGGCACTCGTGCTGCTCCTCTCGGGCCGCGCCGCGGGCACCGCGGGCACCCGCCTCGTCCTCGCCGGATCGGCGACGGCGATGGCCCTGGACGCGGCGACCGGGATGTTCCTCATCCTGTTCGACCAGAACACGACCGGCCTCTACGCCTGGGGAAGCGGCTCGCTGGCGCAGCTGAACATCGACGCGTCGGTCCGCGCCGCCCCTCTCGTCGCCGTGACGCTGTGCCTGACTCTGGCGCTGTCCCGGCGGCTGGACGTGATGCACCTGGGCAACGACGCCGCGTCGACGCTCGGCGTGCCGGTCCGGAGCACCAGGGTGACCGCCGTGGTCTGCGCGGTGCTGCTGACCAGCACGGCGGTGACCCTGGCCGGTCCGATCGGCTTCGTCGGTCTCGGCGCCCCGGTCCTCGCCCGACTGATCGCCGGACGTGTCCACGCCTTGCGTCGGCACCTGTTCCTGATCCCCGCGGCCGGGCTGCTCGGCGCGCTGCTGATTCTGCTCGCGGACGCGGCCCTGCGCGCGATCCAGGGGGCGGACGGGGCCGCTTCCATCCCGACCGGCGTGCCGACCGCGCTACTCGGCTCCGTCGTGATCGTGGTCCTCGCCCTGCGGCTGCGCGACACGGGGCAGATCCGGCAGCCCCCTCGGGCGAAGGTGGCCGCACGCTCGCGCCGTGCGTCCCTCCTCGTCACGTCCGGCTCGGTGGCGCTGCTCGCCGGAGCGGCTCTCGTGGCCGTCCTCGCGGGGAGCCTGTGGCTGCGGACCGGGGACGTCGTGCTGTGGCTCCAGGGCGCGGCTCCGGACCTGGTGGGCCAGGCGCTCGACGACCGGGTGCCGCGGGTGACCGCCGCGATCCTGGCCGGTGCGGCGCTCGGCCTTGCCGGTTGCGTCGTGCAGGGTTCGGTGCGCAATCCGCTGGCGGAGCCCGGGGTGCTGGGCATCACGGCGGGTGCCGGTCTCGGCGCGGCGAGTGTCGCGACCTCGGGTCTGTCCGGTGGGCGGACGGTACTCGTCGTGGTGGCGGTCGTGGCCGGGCTGGCCACGTTCGCGGTGATCGCCCTGCTGGCCTGGCGCGGTGGTTTCCTGCCCGACCGGTTCGTCCTGATCGGCATCGGCATGGGGTACGGCCTCAGTGCGGGCACCACCTTCCTGCTGCTGCGCGCGGACCCGTACAACACCCCGCGCATCTTCACCTGGCTCTCCGGTACCACCTATGGCCGGACGTTCCCCGATGTCGTCCCGGTCGCGGTGGGCCTGGCTCTCGCCCTTCCCGTTCTGCTGTCCATGCGCGGTCGGCTCGATCTGCTCGCCGTCGACGAGGACACCCCGCGCATCGTCGGGGTCCGGGTGGAGCGCACCCGCTTCACCGCCCTGGCCATCGCCGCGGTGCTCGCGGCGCTCAGCGTGATCGCCGTCGGTGTCGTCGGCTTCGTGGGGCTCGTCGCCCCGCACCTCGCGCGTTCCCTGGTGGGTGCCCGGCACGGCCGTTCGATCCCGGTCGCGATGCTGCTCGGTGGTGTGCTGGTCTGTGTGGCGGACGCCCTCGGCCGTACGGTCGTCGCCCCCGCCCAGGTGCCCGCGGGCCTCATGATCGCGCTCGTCGGCGGACCGTACTTCGTGTGGGTGCTCCGGAAGTCCCGCGCGTGACCTCACACCAGGGGACGGGGTCCGCGCCCACAGGCCGGGCTCCCTCCTCTCCCGCTCCCTCACCCTCTCGTCTCCTCCGTCCCGCCAGGAGTACCGGAATGCCGACCTGTCAGGAATCCTCCGCACGGCCCGCCGAGCCCGAACACTCCGTGGAGAGCCTCGTCGTCCCCTACGATCCCGATGCCCCACCGGTCCGGCTGACGCGGATCGTCGGCGACGAGGTGTCGGAGCGCTGGCGTACCGTCGACCGCTCCACCCACGTGCCTCGTCTCGTGGTCGTTCCCGGGGGCGACGGCGCGGAGTGGGCCGCCGCCGCGCTGGTGACAGCACGTCCGAGCACGGCCTATCTGAAGATCGTCGACGCCGTCGGCGACGTACGGGCGGCCGTGGAGGCGGTCGTCGCCCTCGCGGACCGCGAGGGGCTTCCGCAGGTCAAGTGGGAGGGGTGGACGGCGTGTGCCGAGGACGTCGCCGCCACCGGTTTCACCGCCTTGACGCCTCCGCTGACACCTTCGGAAGGCGCCGCCGGACCGGCTGCCGGATACGTCCGCTGGCTGCGCGAGGGCGTCACGACCGCGCCCCCGTACTACGGGCAGAGCACGCACTTCACCTGCGGAGCGGTCACCGCCCTGGTCGCGCAGGCGCACGCGGGGACGCTGGAGTGGGAGGCGCTGGACCGGCAGGCGGAGCTGACGCTGTGGCGGGACGCCACCAACTTCCTCGCGTGCGAGCCCGTCGGGCTGGGCGTCGCCGTGCACCGGGCCTGGCCCTCGTCCCCGGTCAGGGTCCACCTGGACGCCGACCGACCGGTGCTGCTCGACCACCTGACGGAGAACGACCGGGAGTGGCGTGCCCTGCTCCAGCGCGCCTCCAGGAAGGACGCGGAGCGCATGGGTGTCCCCATCGATCCGAGCCGTCTCACCCTGGACGCGGTCCGGGACTCGATCGGCCGACGCGAGCACGTGCTGCTGCTGCTCTCGCTCGCCGGGATGCAGGGATTCGACGTGCCGCACTGGGTTCTCTGTCACGGCGTCGTACCCGGCGCCGTTGTGATCGAGGATCCCTGGACCAACGCGGCGACGGGTGACACCTGGGTCGACGCCCATCTCCTGCCGGTTCCCGACTCGTCGCTCGACGCGATGTCGGTCCTCTCGCCGGAGGGCTTCCGGGGTGCGGTGACCATCGGCCGTCCGCACGAGCGTGACACGACGCCGGTCCCGTGAACGAACACCATGATCCACTGTGCCGGCACTTCGGGAAGGAAGCGACAGCGATGGAGATCCGATCCACGACCGATGAGGACCTGGACGTCTTCGTCGACACGGTCCACACGGCGTTCGGCCACTTCCCGGAAGCCCCGATCGCGGGTGGCGGACGCTGGTGGTCGGCGCTGGAGATGGACCGCGGCCTGCTCGCCCTGTCCGAGGACGGTCGGCCCGTGGGCACCGCCGCCGCGTACTCCTTCGAGCTCACCCTGCCCGGCCGGCGCGTCACGCCGGTCACGGGGGTGAGCTCGGTCGGCGTCCTGCCCTCGCACCGGCGGCGCGGCGTGCTCAGCGCGATGATGCGGCGGCAGCTCTCCGAGGTGCGGGCCAGGGGGGAGTTCCTCTCGGTGCTGCTGGCTTCCGAGGCTCCGATCTACGGCCGGTTCGGCTACGGACCGGCAACCTTCACCACCCGGCTGACCGTGCCGCGCCACCGAGCAGCCCTCGCGGTGCCCCGGGCCGGTGCGTCGGCCGACGCGTCCGTGCCCGACGGGGACAGCGGTACGGTCGAGGTGATGCGGCGTGCCCAGTGCGGCGGGATCCTCGAAGAGGTGTACGACCGGTACCGCCGCGCCCAGCCCGGCGCGCTGTCCCGGCCGCACCGCTGGTGGGCGTCGGGAGCGGGGCAGTCGCCGGTCTCCTCGGCACCGCGCCACGTCGCGGTCCACCGGGACGCCGACGGGGTGGCCGACGGGTACGCCAGCTACTCGATCGGCGAGGGCGGCACGTTGACGGTCGACGAGACCATCGCCACCGACGACGTGGTCTTCCTGGCCCTGGCCCGGTTCGTACTCGGGCACGACCTGGTCCCACAGGTCGTGTTCCGGCACGTCCCGCCCGAGCATCCGCTGCGCTGGCAGCTCGCGGACTTCCGTGCCGGTGAGGTCGGCGAGCACGCCGACTGGCTGTGGGTGCGTGTCCTCGACGTCCCTGGCGCCCTGACCGCACGCGCCTGGTCCACGGACGGCGAGCTCGTCCTCGACGTGGACGACCCGTTCCTCGGCGAGCACGGCCGCCATCTGCTGACCGTCCGCGAGGGCAGCGCGACCTGTGTCCCCACGGACCGGCAACCCGATCTGTCGCTGGACGTGCGCGACCTGGGCTCGCTGTACCTGGGCGGCATCGCCCCCAGCACGCTCGTCCGCGCGGGACACGTCCGGGCCCTCCGCCCCGGCGCCGCCACCCTCGCGGACGCGCTGTTCCGTACGGAACGCCCCCCGCACTGCCTGCACTGGTTCTGAGCACCGCCCGCCTCCGGGCCCACGGCGACCCGCGTCAGCGGGCCGTGCCGTGGCTCCGGGGGCCGGGGCGGGGGTGCTGAGACGGCTGGTGTCGGCACGCTCGGGGCCCGGTGTCCATCGGACGGACTTCGGAGCCGCCGCCCAGCGTCTCCGCGGCATGAGGTGCGCCACAGCGACCGGTGAACGCCGGTCGGATGCTTCCGTGGGCGCCGATCGTTCTGGTAGACGTGGTCGGGTATGCGTTCGATTCATCCCGAAAGTCGCCCATGAACAGTTTCCACGACCCTCATTCCGACCTCGTCGGCTTCCACATCGACCTCACGTCCGAGGAGGCACGGCGGCGCGCCGAGTTCGTAGCGGCCCTCGGGCCCGGCTGGGATCCCGTGGCCGTTCTGCGTGAGGAGGAGGCCGCGCACGCCCTGCTGTACTCGGGCCTGGACGAGGAGCAGCAGGGGCTGTACGCGATGCTGGTCGCGGCCGGTGTGCTGCCCGGGGAGGGGCCGGGCCGTGCGGCTTCCGCTTGATCCCCACGCGGACCCGGCCCGGCGGGCCTGGGTCGCGTGCCCCGGCTGTGACGACGCCCGCGACTGCGGGACCTGCCTGGACCGCCGGAACTGCCGGAGCCACTGGCGCTACCTGATCGGGAACAGTGGTCCCCGGGTCCACCTGCAGTGCCCGAACTGCACCCACCTGTGGACCCTCGACACGTCCCGCGGGCGGCGCGGCGGACGGGTCTGAGCTCAGCAGATCCGCGGCAGCTGCTCCCCCAGGGGCATGTCCACGACGCGGGTGCCGCCGAGTCCGGTACGCGCCACCACCATGCCCGGGTGGGTGTCGACCGCCTCACCGATCACCACCGCTCCGGTGCCCAGGGGATGGGCCCGCATCGCGGCCAGTACGGCGTCCGCGTGCTCGCGCGGGACGAAGGCCACGAGTTTGCCCTCGTTCGCCACGTACATGGGGTCGAGCCCGAGCAGCGCGCAGGCGTTGCCGACCGCGTCCGGGACCGGAACGGCCCGCTCCTGGAGGACGACGCCCGTGCCCGATGCCGCCGCGATCTCGTTCAGCGAGGCGGCCAGGCCCCCGCGCGTGGGGTCACGGAGCACGTGCAGGTCCCGTGTGACGGCGAGCATCGCCTCGACGAGACCGCCGAGCGGTGCGCAGTCGCTGGTGATCTCGACGCCGAATTCGAGGCCCTCCCGCACGCTCATGACGGCCACGCCGTGCAGACCGATCGGGCCGCTCACGATCACCACGTCTCCGGGCACCACTCGCTGCGGGCGCAGGTCGACTCCGTCGGGGATCAGCCCGATGCCCGAGGTGTTGATGTAGATGCCGTCGCCGTGACCGGCCTCCACGACCTTGGTGTCGCCGGTGACGACCTGGACGCCGGCGGCGCGGGCCGCCGCGCCGAGGGCCTGCGCGACGCGGGCGACGACGTCGGTCTCGACGCCTTCCTCCAGGATGAAGCCGCAGGAGAGGTGGCTGGCGCGGGCGCCGCTCATGGCGAGGTCGTTCACGGTGCCGTTGACGGCGAGGTCGCCGATGCTGCCGCCGGGGAAGACCAGGGGGCGGACCACGAAGGAGTCCGTGGAGAACGCCAGGCGGGCGCCGCCGATCCGGATCTCGGCCGCGTCGGCGGTGTGGGCGAGGGCCGGTCCGCCGTAGGCGGGTGCGAAGACGTGCTCGATGAGCTCGGCGGAGAGGACTCCGCCGCCGCCGTGGCCCATGACGATGCGCGGCTGGTCGCGCAGGGGTGCGGGGCAGGTCCAGGCGAGCATGTCGGGGGCGGGCTGCGCGGCCTCGGCCGCCGGAGGGGTGCAGAGGGTGGTGTCGGGCACGGTGTCAGGCACGGGGGCTGCTCTCCAGGGAGGCGGTGACCGGGGACGGGGTGCCGGATGTCTGGCGGGCCGGCTCGGGGGGCCGCTGTCCCGGGGTTCCCGCGTCGAGCCGCCGGTAGAGGTAGTAGGCGGCGCAGGCGCCTTCGCTGGACACCATCGTGGCGCCGAGCGGGGTTCGGGGCGTGCAGGTGGTGCCGAAGGCCTCGCACTCGTTGGGTTTCAGCAGGCCCTGGAGGACTTCGCCGCTCCGGCACTCGGCGGGCTCGCGGGTGTCGATCCCCGTGACGGAGAAGCGGTGCTCGGCGTCGTGGTCGCGGTAGCGGGCGGAGAGGCGCCAGCCGCTGTCCGGGATGACGCCGATCCCGCGCCAGGACCGGTCGGTGATCTCGAAGATGTCGCTCAGCATCGCCCGTGCCGCCGGGTTGCCCTCGGCCGTCACGGCGCGCTGGTAGGCGTTCTCGACGGTGTGCTCGCCCCGCTCCAGCTGGAGCACCGTCCTGCGTACGCCTTCCAGGATGTCCAGCGGCTCGAAGCCCGTGACGACGATCGGCACCCGGTGGCGTCGCGCGAGCTCCGGGTACTCGGCCGTGCCCATCACGCTGCATACGTGGCCGGCGGCGAGGAAGCCCTGGACGCGGCAGTCCGGGGACCTCATGATCGCGTCGATCGCCGGGGGGACGCGGACGTGGGAGACCAGCAGACTGAAGTTGCGGATGTTCCGCTTGCGCGCCTGATGGACCGTCATCGCGTTGGGCGGTGCCGTGGTCTCGAAGCCGATGCCGAAGAAGACCACCTCCCGGTCCGGGTTCTGCTCGGCGATCCGCAGCGCGTCGAGCGGGGAGTAGACCACCCTGACGTCACCGCCCCGCGCGCGGACCTGGAACAGGTCGCGGCCCGTGCCGGGGACGCGGAGCATGTCGCCGAAGGAGCAGAAGATCACGCCCGGCCGGGAGGCGATCTCCAGCGCCTTGTCGATCATCTCCAGCGGAGTGACGCAGACCGGGCAGCCCGGGCCGTGGATCAGCTCGATCTCGGGGGGCAGGAGCTGGTCGATGCCGTGCCGGATGATGCTGTGGGTCTGGCCGCCGCAGACCTCCATCAGGGCCCAGGGGCGGGTCACCGTCGCGCGGATGTCGTCGAGCAGTCGGCCCGCCAGGTCCGGGTTCTGGAACTCGTCGATGTACTTCACGGCCGCACCTCTCCGTGCGTGTCGTCCGGCGTCTTCCACTCGATCGCCGCGGCCTCGGCGGCCTCCCACGGGTCCGCGAACTCCTCTTGGAGCAGGCCGAGGGTCTCGAACAGCTCCAGCGTCCTCCTGGCCGACTCCTCGTCGAGGCGCTGGAGGGCGAAGCCGACGTGCACGATGGCGTACTCACCGGGTTCCAGGTCCGGCAGGTACTCCAGGCACACCTCCTTGACCACGCCTCCGAAGTCGACCGTGGCCATCCGGGTGCCGTCCCGGTCCTCGACGTCCAGCACTCTTCCAGGTACCGCCAGGCACATGCGTGTCTCCTCACTGTCGCTCTCGTCGGGGCGTGCCGGGGGCCGCCGCGTCCGTGATCCGGGCGGCCACGACGAGCTGGCCGAGGGCCAGACCGCCGTCGTTCGGCGGGACCAGGCGGTGGCGCAGCACGGTGAAGCCGTCCTCCCGCAGTCCCGCGGCGCAGGCCGAGGAGAGGACCGTGTTGGCGAACACTCCCCCGGTCAGGGCGACGGTCTCGACGCCGGTCCCGCCGCGGGCGGCGGCGCAGACCGTACGCACCAGCCGGGCCACGGCGTGGTGGAACCGCGCCGCGACGACGGCCTTCGGTGTCCCGTCCAGGACGTCGGCGATCACCGCAGCCAGCAGGGGTGCGGGGTCCGCGGTGCACGGGGCACCGGCGCGCGGTGCGTCGAGCCGGAAGGCGTAGCGTCCGTCCTCGGCGGTGCCGGGTGCGCGCAGCGCCGCGGCCTCCAGTTCGATCGCGGCCTGCGCCTCGTACCCCGCGTGGTGGCGGATGCCGGCGAGGGAGGAGACGGCGTCGAAGAGACGCCCCATGCTGGACGTGGGAACGCAGTTCAGCTCGCGCGCCAACTGCCTTTCCAGTACGGGTAGTTCGTCGACAGGGCAAGCGCGCACGCAGGGCAGCGCGCGGTCGGCGGCGAGGCCCGCGGCCCTCAGGTGGGCCAGGGCCATGCGGTAAGGCCTTCGTACGGCCGCGTCACCGCCGGGCAGGGGTACGTAGGCCAGGTGCGCGAACCGCTCGAACCCGGCGTAGTCCGCGAGCAGGAACTCGCCGCCCCACACGGCGCCGTCGAGGCCATAGCCGGTGCCGTCGAAGGCGACGCCGAGCACGGGTTCCGTACCGTCGAGTCCGTTCTCGGCCATCGCCGCCGCGATGTGCGCGTGGTGGTGCTGTACGGGGACGACGGGCCGTCCCGCCGCGTGGTCGTGGGCCCACCGGGTGGACCGGTAGCCGGGGTGGCGGTCGGCGGCGAGGAGTCCGGGCCGTACGCCCGTGACGGATTCGAGCTGCCGCTCGGCGGAGGTGAGGGCGCGCTGGGTGGCGAGGTCGTCCATGTCGCCGATGTGGGCGGAGAGCCAGGCCCGGCGTCCGTCGCCGAGGCAGAAGGTGTTCTTCAGGTCCCCTCCGACGGCGAGGGCGGGGGCGACCTCGACGGGCAGGGTGACCGGGAGCGGCGCGCGGCCCCGGGAGCGGCGCAGCGTCAGCTGCTCGCCGTCGCAGACGCGGACGACGGAGTCGTCGCAGGGCACGTGGATGGGCCGGTCGTGCAGGAGCCAGGCGTCCGCGAGACCGGCGAGCCGGGTCAGTGCCTCGGCGTCGTCCGTGACGATGGGTTCGCCCGAGAGGTTGCCGCTGGTCATCACCAGGAGCCGGGGCCCGTCCCGGTCCGCCGCGCCGAGACCGAGCAGGAGGTGGTGCACGGGGGTGTACGGGAGCATGAAGCCGAGGTCCGGGCCGCCGGGGGCCACCGTCGGCGCCGGGGCCGCCCCGTGGCGGGGGCGGGCGTCGTCGCGGCGGCGGAGCAGGACGACGGGCCGGACGGCGCCGGTGAGGAGTTCGCGTTCGAGCGGGCCGAGGTGGGCGAGCGGCTCGATGTCGGCGAGGTCGGCGGCCATCATCGCGAACGGTTTGTCACCGCGCGCCTTGCGGCGGCGCAGTTCGGCCACCGCGTCGGGGTTCGTCGCGTCGCAGGCCAGGTGGTAACCGCCGAGGCCCTTGACGGCGAGGATCGCGCCGTCGGCGAGCATCGCGCGTGCGGCGGCGACCGGGTCCGCACCGGCACCGCGGCCGGGGTCCGCGCGGTCCGCGTCGGGACGGACGGAGTCGGGGGCCCGCCCGGTACGGAGGGGCGCGGCGGCGCCGGGCGCCGTGACCAGCCGCAGCCGGGGGCCGCAGTGGGGGCAGGCAACGGGCTGTGCGTGGAAGCGCCGGTCGGCGGGGTCCGCGTACTCCCGGGCGCAGTCCGGACACATCGGGAAGCCGGCCATGGTGGTGTGGGCCCGGTCGTAGGGCAGTCCCGTGACGATCGTGAACCGGGGGCCGCAGTGGGTGCAGGTGATGAAGGGGTGCAGATACCGCCGGTCGGACGGGTCCGCGAGTTCCGTGAGGCAGTCGTCGCAGGTGGCGGTGTCCGGGGGGACGAGGGTGCGGACGGCGCCGCCCTGGCGGGAGGGGACGATCGTGAACCCGCTGCCGCCGCTCGCGGTCACCTCGGCCGCCTCGACCGACTCGACCCGGGCCAGGGGCGGCGCGTCGGGTGCGAGGCGGGCGCAGAAGGAGGCGACGTCCGCCGGGTCTCCCTCGACCTCCGCGACGACGCCGTCGGCCGTGTTGGTGACGTGGCCGGACAGCCGCAGCCCGGTGGCGAGGGCGAAGACGAAGGGCCGGAAGCCCACGCCCTGCACGACTCCACGGACGACCACACGGCTGCGCCGCGGGGCCGTGGCGGGCACGGGCCGCGCCGTGGTCACGCGCCGGTCCGGGCCATCACCGGGGTGTGGACACGGTTCCCCTCGGCCGTCGCGAGGGCCCGGTCGAGGAGCGTCCCGGCTCCCCGGCCGTCGCGCACCGAGCTGAGGACGACCTCGACACCGGGGTTGACCTGCTGCACATTGGCGCGGAAGGCCACCTCGTCGAACTCCGCGGCCTCGGCCATGTCGGTCTTGGTGACGATCACCAGGTGGGCGAGGCCGAACGCGGCGGGGTACTTGAGCGGCTTGTCCTCTCCCTCGGTGACCGAGGCAAGCACGACGCGGAGCGACTCGCCCAGGTCGTAGCCGGCGGGGCAGACCAGGTTGCCGACGTTCTCGACGAACAGCAGACGGGTGGACTCGGGCAGCCAGTCGTGCAGGTGCCGGGCGACCATGTCGGCCTCCAGATGGCACAGACCGTCGGTGAGCACCTGTTTGACGGGCGCGCCCGAGCGGGCCAGGCGACGGGCGTCGTTCTCGGTGGCGAGGTCGGCGGTGAGCGCGGCGGCGCTGACGCCCCGTTCTCCGGCGAGCCGCAGCTCGCGTTCCAGGAGTGCGGTCTTCCCGCTGCCGGGACTGGAGAGCAGGTTGACCACGGTGGTGCCCCGGGCGGTCAGTTCGGTACGCAGGATCTGTGCCGCGGCCTCGTTCTTCGCGAGAACGGCACGCTGGAGATCGACTGCTCGGCACATGCTCAGCTCTCCTCGGTGATCGGTTGGCGATGCTTGTCGCGCGGTGCCCCGGGGTCGGCCCAGCGGACCTCCCGGATCCGGAGTTCGCGGCCGGTGACGAGCCCGTCCGCGGCGGCGCCGCAGCGCGGGCAGAGCAGGGTCGGCGGCATGCCGACGGGCCAGACCTCGGCACACGGTGTGCAGCTCGCGGTGCCCGGGACGGTACGGGTGATCAGCTCGGCGCCCTCGACGACGGTTCCGGCGCAGGCGAGTTCGAAGCAGAAGGCGAGGGCGTCGGCGACGACGCCCGCCAGTTCGCCCACGTCCAGGGCGATGCTGCTGACGCCGACGGCCCCGCGCGTCCTCGCCGCGGTCTCCACCTGGTCGACGACGGCGACCGCGAGGGACATCTCGTGCATCGGTCTCCGTCCTGGGCTCGGGCGCGGGGTGGGTCTCGGGCGCCATTAGAGAACGGTGTGGTTGCGGGGGCGCGCCCGGCGCGCCGGGACCGTACGGAGGTGTCGTCCGTTCGGTGCAGCCGCCACCGCGCCCGAGGGGATGTCACATCCTGCTGATGCGCAGATAGCGCCGGAGGTCGGGGAGGACCGCGACGACGACGGCCAGCGCGGCCAGAGCCGCGGTGGCGGCGACTGCGGCGCCGAGGACGTTCCTGTGCATGCTGCTCTCCGTTTCGGTCTTCATACGACGGCTTCCTGGCGGACCAGTTCGGTCACCATGCGCACTGCCTCGGGGACGGCCGCGGCGACCTGCGGGCTGAGCCCGATCCCCTCGTCCAGGCAGGCCGGTTCGCAGCCGACGACGAGGATCCGCCGGGGCGGCGCGGCCCCGGTTCCCGCGCAGAGGGTGTCGAGCAGGGCGAGGACGGCGTCGGGGGTCATCCGGTGACCGTCGAGCGGCGCGGGCTCCGTGCCGCGGTCTTCGGCCGCCGAGGCGTCGATCAGATAGAGCGTCCCGGGTTCGCCGCCGCGTGCGGTGACGTCCACGAGGACGAGGGTGTCCCAGCCTTCGAGGAGCTCGTAGGCGAGGTGGACGCCCCGGACCCCGACGTCGGTCAGCTCGACGGAGGCGGGGAGTTCCTCGCGGGTGAGCCGCCGCAGGGTCTCCACGCCGAAGCCGTCGTCTCCGAGGAAGATGTTGCCCACCCCGGCCACGAGGGTGCGGGGCGCCCGGGCGCCGGGCGCGGGGCCGTTCACACGTCCTCCAGGGCTTCGACCTCGTCGGGCTGGAAGTAGAGGAAGCGGCCCTGTTCGCGGCGGATGTCGGCGCCCGGGTCGTCCTCCACGGTCACCGCGATGTGGACTCCGCCGTCGACGTCGTGGAGGACCGCCTCGACCACGGCACCGCGCCCGTCGAGGAACAGGTCCTGGGCGTCCGTGCGGCGGAGGCGTGGGCGCAGGACGACCCTGCTGCCCGCGCGGACGGCGCGTCCGTCGACGAGGACGTGGTCGCTGCCCGGATCGACACCGGTGTCGCCGCCGGGGTCCCACCAGGGCGTCTCCGGTTCGAGGATGCTCCGGGTGGGATTCGGGGACCCGGTGACGCTCCGGAGGCTCCGTACCGCTCCGTGCAGGCGTTCGAGGACTTCGGGGGGCATGGTGTCCGCCAGTTCGATCACCGCCGCCGCGCGGGCGTCGGTCCCCCTGGCCTCGCGCTTCTCCTCGTCGGTGAGGGCCGCCGTGCGCAGGGCGAGGATCTCGTCGATCTCGGTCGCGTCGTAGAGGGCGCCGGGGCTCTCCGGCGCGATGGCCGGGTGGTCCTCCAGGATGATCGGGGAGGAGAGCATGAGGTCGTCGCGGCCGGGTTCGCCGGCCAGGACGGGCCAGGTGTGCAGGTTGCGGCAGGCCGCGACGGCGCCCTTCGCCCACTCCGGCGGGTCGGTCATCGACAGGAACGAGCCGCCGTGGAGGCGGAGCAGGGTGTGGGTGGCGACGAGGGAGTGGGGCAGGGCCGCATGGCGGTCGGTGTCCCGCTCGGCGGTCCACCCGCTGGTGTTCTCCACCGTGACCGAGAGCCGCTCGACCCGGTACGGGCCATCGAGTTCGGCCGCCGAGACCCGCAGGGCGCCGCTGATCTCCTCGCGGCGGCGCACGAGCCTGCCGAGGACGCGTCCGTCGACGTCGGTGACCTCCTCCGTCTCCTCGGCGGCGGGCCGGGTGAAGGGCCGGACGGTGCCGTCGCCCCGCAGGTCGCTGACGGGCACGGTGAGGGTGACGCGTTCCTCGACGCCCTCGTCCCAGGGCACCAGCACCCGGTCGGGCAGGCGGAGTTCGCCGGTCGGGGCGAAGGTGCCGTCCTCGCGCCGCTCTTCGACGCTGCGTCGCTGGGCGCGCAGGAACCGTACCTCCACGGCGAGTTCGGCGCCGGTCCTGGGCTCCATGAGGCATTCGGTGAGCTGGAAGTCGTGCTCCTCGGCGGCGGCGCTCCAGGACGGCGGCACGAGGACCCCGAACTGCCAGCGGAGCCGGTTCTTCGCGGCGGACGCGCGGTACGGGTAGAGGACGTAGCCCTCGAAGAGGACGGCGTCGGCGACGTGCCGGGCGACGGCGAACCGCGCCTCGGTGGCGGGGGTGAAGGGGAGCGTGGTCATCGTGTCCTCTCCCCCGCCGCTTCGAGCAGGGACTCGACGGTGGCCTCCCACGACGGGAGGGCCCGGCGGGAGCGGTAGGCGAGCAGGGCGTCCATCGCGTCGCCCGGGAGCCGGATCCATCCGCAGCCGGGGAAGTGCTGGTCGATCATCTCGTGCCAGACCTTCACGGGCATGCGGTGGGAGACCTCCTTGTCCCAGGGCACGGGTTCGACGTGGAAGCCGCCGGCGCCGGTGAAGGCGGTGCCGGAGAAGAGCAGGAGCAGCGGGACGTCGCCGTCGGTGAGCGCCCGGAGGTAGCGGGACGCGGCGATGTCGGTGTCGTAGGTGCACGGCACGACGAGGTCGGTCTCGATCGCGTCGGTGAAGCCGGGCACCATGACGGAGGCATGGGCGAACTGGACCGGGTTGAGGGTGCTGCCCCACCGGGAGCGTTCGCCGAAGAGGTCGCCGAGGGCGGCGGCCTCGTGGTCGTCGTAGCCGCGCCGGGCGGGTTCGACGCGGATCTGGCAGCGCAGGGCCATGGCGTGGACCCGGGTGCCGCCGGTGGCGGTGATCCGCAGCCGGAACACGAGCGTGGGTCCGGCCGCGTAGGCGTCGGCGCGGACTCCGGAGCAGCTGAAGGAGAACTCGGTCACGGCCGGCTCCCCTGCGGTTCGCGGGCCAGGCCGCGGACGCGGGCGAAGAGGTCGTCGAGGTCCGCCCGTGCCTCCGCGCCTCCGTCGAAGCCCTGCCAGTGCAGTCGCATGCGGCCCACCAGTTCGTAGCAGAGGTCGACCGGTACGAGGAAGCACTCGGTGCGGCCCTCGTGGCGGCGCAGCAGCAGGGCCTCCACGTCGGGTTCGAGGTGGTCGGCGAGGCGGGTGGCGTCGAGGACGGACCGCCAGGCATCTTCGCCCGGTTCGCTCTCCGTGGCGCCGGCGGGGCTCGGGTAGAGCGCCACCGGCCGGTCGAGGGAGGAATTGCGGAAGAGGAACGCGACCGAGACGGGGATGCGCAGCGACTCCCAGGTCCGGTCGTCGATCCGGTGGCCCGGGTCGCTCAGGAAGCGTCCCGGGACCGCCCGGAACCGTCCCGGGGAGGCGGCGGAGCGGTCCATGAGCTGCGCGCACGGGCCACAGGCGCAGACCAGGGCCCGCTTCTCGGTGTCGACGAGGTGCGGGTGCCGCTCCTCGGTGGCCAGCGGGGCGCCGCACAGTTCGCAGCGCTCCTCGCGGGGCGGGCGGGGGGTGGTGAACCGGCGCAGGCCGGTGGGCCTCTGGGGCCGCACGGCGCTGTTCGGCGGCCCGTTCACCGGGCGGCCGATGAGCGGCCGTCCGCGCCCGCGAGCGACGGACGGGTGCCGATCTGGAGCAGCGCCGGTTCACGTGCACCGCTCTCCAGCTCGACCCCGGTCACCTCGGGGGCGAAGCAGGCGAGGGCGTCCACGGCCGCCTGCCGGACGGATTCCTGGGTGCCGGAGCAACCGCAGCCGGTCGAGGCGGTGACCCGCAGCCGCAGCACGCCGGTCACCGGGTCGAAGCCCGCGTTCTCCACGGGCTGCGGCAGCGCGGACAGGGCGCGTCCGATGCGGGTCGGCGCGTCCTCGGGGTGCAGTCCGTGCAGGTTGAGCAGGCTCGCGACGAGGTCGTCCGCGAGCAGCGGGCCCAGGGGGTCGGCGGGCGGGCGGGACTCGGGACGCCCGAGAAGCTCGACCACACGGGCGATGCCGCTGCCGTAGAACTCCATGAGGACGCGTACGACCTCCTCTGCGGCGGCGGATGCCTCGGCGTCGCCCTTCTCGGCCAGCAGGTCCAGGACCTCCTCGACCCGTCGGCCCGCCTGTTCGGCGGTGGTCGTGCTCATCCGCCCAGACCGCTCAGGCCGGTGGGCAGGTGCATCTGCTTCACGGTCCTGCCGTTGCCCGTGTACATGTGGACGCCGCACGGCAGACAGGGGTCGAAGCTGCGCACGGCACGCATGATGTCGATGCCCTTGAAGTTCTCGGGCGGGTTCTCCTCGAAGATCGGGGTGTTCTGCACGGCGTCCTCGTACGGACCGGGGGTGCCGAACGTGTCCCGGGTGGAGGCGTTCCACGGCGTCGGCGGATACGGGTGGTAGTTGGCGATCTTGCCGTCCCTGATGACCATGTGGTGCGAGAGGACACCCCGTACGGCCTCGGTGAAGCCGACGCCGATGGACTCGTCGGGCACCTCGAACTTCTCCCACGTCTGCGTGCGTCCGGCGCGGACCTCCTCCAGGCCCTTCTCGGCGCAGTGCAGGGCGACGGCGGCCGCGTACGCCTGGAAGTAGGTCCGGGCGCGGTTGCGCTCCAGGGCGTTGCTCCACCGGGGGATCTTCCACTCGAAGGTGGTCTCCGGCTTGGTCATCGTCCGGGGCAGGTTGATGACGACGCTGTGCCCGGTGGCCTTGATGTAGCCGATGTCGACGAGGCCGGAGAGCGCGGTGGACCACAGGCGCGCGAGGGGGCCGCCGCCGGTGTCCAGTGCCAGGTGGTCCGTGCCGTCGAACCAGCGCGGGGACATGACCCAGCTGTACTTGTCGTCGAAGTTCCGCTTCTGCGGGGCGGGGATGGTGTGCTGGTTCCACGGGTGGCGCGGGTCGATCGGGTTGCCCAGCGGATCGTGGGTGACGAACTGTTCCTGGCCCTGCCAGTCCTCGTAGTACGAGCTGCCGAGCAGGATGCGGAGTCCGAGGTTGATCTCGGTGAGGTCGTTGGTCACCAGTTTGCCGTCGACGACGACGCCGGGGGTGACGAACATCCGCCGGCCCCAGTCGGTCATGTTGGCGTAGGTGAAGTCGCAGTGATCGGGGTCGTTGAGGGCGCCCCAGCAGCCGAGCAGCACGCGGCGGCGGCCGACCTCCTCGTAGCCGGGCAGGGCCTCGTAGAAGAAGTCGAAGAGGTCGTCGTGGAGCGGGACGACCCTCTTCATGAACTCCACGTACCGCATCAGACGGCTCATGTAGTCGGTGAACAGCTGCACGGACGCGACCGTGCCGACACCGCCGGGGTAGAGGGTGGAGGGGTGGACATGCCGCCCCTCCATGAGGCAGAACATCTCCCGGGTGTAGCGGCTGACCTGGAGCGCCTCGCGGTAGAACTCTCCTTCGAGGGGATTGAGGGAGCGCATGATGTCCGCGATCGTGCGGTAGCCGTGCTCGGCGGCGTGGGGCGCCTCGGTGCGCTCGGCGAGCTCCAGGACACCGGGGTTGGTCTCGCGGACCATCTTCTCGCAGTAGTCGACCCCGACCAGGTTCTCCTGGAAGATGTTGTGGTCGAACATGTACTCCGCGGACTCGCCGAGGTTGATGATCCACTCACCGAGGTGCGGCGGCTTCACGCCGTACGCCATGTTCTGCGCGTACACGGAGCAGGTGGCGTGGTTGTCGCCGCAGATGCCGCAGATGCGGCTGGTGATGAAGTGCGCGTCACGGGGGTCCTTGCCCCGCATGAAGACGCTGTAGCCGCGGAAGACGGAGGACGTGCTGTAGCACTCCGCGACGCGCTTCTGCTTGAAATCGATCTTCGTGTGGATGCCGAGGCTGCCCACGATCCGGGTGATGGGGTCCCAGGCCATCTCCACGAGGCCGGAGCCGTCACCCGTCGTCTTCGCTGGAGATGCCATGGTCGCTGCGATGCCCTTCGTCAACTCTTCGTCTGCGCGAACAGTGGGGTGGGTGGGGGGTTCTGCGGGGGTGGCGCGGTGCGGTCGCCGGTCACCAGGGCGGCCGGTAGCCGGTGGTGATGCGCTCGCCGGTGTGCCGCCACTTCGGCTCCTTGTCCACGGTCTTGGCCGTGATGGTCCGCAGGCGGCGGATGACGGAGCCGTACACGCCGCTGGCGGTGCTGGAGACCTTGCCGCCGGGGGGTTCGTCCATGAACGGCATGAACTTGTCCGGGAATCCGGGCATGGTGCACGCGATGCAGATGCCGCCGACGTTCGGACAGCCGCCGACCCCGTTGATCCAGCCGCGTTTGGGGACGTTGCACTTGACGACCGGGCCCCAGCAGCCGAGCTTGACCAGGCACTTGGGCGAGTCGTACGTCGAGGCGAACTGGCCCTGCTCGTAGTAGCCGGCCCGGTCGCAGCCCTCGTGCACGGTCGCGCCGAAGAGCCAGGTGGGGCGGAGCTTGTCGTCGAGCGGGATCATGGGCGCGGAGCCGACCGCCTGGTAGAGCAGGTAGGTCAGCGTCTCCGCGAAGTTGTCCGGCTGGATGGGGCAGCCGGGCACGCACACGATGGGGATGCCGGCGTGCGACTTCCAGTCCCAGCCGAGGTAGTCCGGCAGGCCCATCGCTCCGGTCGGGTTCCCCGCCATGGCGTGGATGCCGCCGTACGTGGCACAGGTGCCGATCGCGACCACGGCGAGTGCCTTGGGCGCCAGCCGGTCGATCCACTCGCTGGTGGTGATGGGCTGACCGGTCTCCGGATCGTCGCCGAATCCGCTCCAGTAGCCCTCCTGCTTGATGGCCTCGTTGGGGATGGATCCCTCGACGACCAGCACGAACGGGTCGATCTCGCCCCGTTCCCCCTTGAAGAACCACTCGATGAACGTGTCGGCGCCGCCCACCGGACCGCACTCGAAGTCGATCAGCGGCCAGTGGACCGCGATCCTGGGCAGCCCGGGCAGCCCGGCGAGGGCGATCTCCTCGATGCTGGGCTGCATGGCGGCGGTCAGAGCCACGGAGTCGCCGTCACAGCTCAGGCCCGCGTTGATCCAGAGGATGTGGATCGGCTTCTCTTCGCTGCCGGGTACGGCACCCTGGTCCTCGACCGGGACCGGCGTTGCTGCGCTCATGGGTCGCCTCCTGAGGAGGATGGGGCGGAGGCCTCATTTCGGGCCGGGGTCTCGCTCAACAGTCGGCCGATCCGCCCCCGCCCGCACCCGGGCCGTCCGGAGGCTCGACCCCGGAGGCCTCCTTCCGGACGAACGCCCGGCGACGCGCGTGGTAGCTCGCGGCGGGATCGTCGAAGATCGCCCGCATCCTGGAGAGCTCGTGTTCCCGGTGGGCCGCAAGGGGTGCGACGGACTCCGCGCGCTCGCGTTCCGCCTTCTTCGCCGCGATCCGCGGCTGGAGACCGCCACGCGATGCCAGCCGGAGGGCCGATCGGGTGATCTCGGCGGCGAACTCCCCGGGTCCGGTGTCGACGACCCGGTCGACCAGACCCATGTCGAGCGACGCCGCGGCGGACACCGGCCGGGCCTCCTCGGTGAGGCGCACGGCCATGGCCTCGCCGACCCTCCCGGGCAGGGTGCGGGTCCAGTACTCGGATCCGTACAGGCCCATGCGCCGGTAGTGCGGGTTGAGCACCGTCCCCGAGCGGCACCAGACCTCGTCGGCGGCGAGGGCGAGCATGACCCCGCCGGCGGCGGCGTTGCCGCCGATCGCGCTCACGACGAGCCGGTCGGTCGTGGTGAGGACCGCCTCGACCAGGTCGTTCATGGCGTTGATGTTGGCCCAGGACTCGGCGGCCGGGTCGGCGGCGGCCTCGATGACGTTCAGGTGGATGCCGTTGGAGAAGAAGTCGCGCTGCCCGCCGAGCACCAGGACGGAAGTGGGGCGCGCGCGGGCGGTCTCGTACGCGGCGAGGAGGCGGCGGCACTGGTCGGTGCTCATCGCCCCGCCGGGGAACGAGAAGGACAGGACACCGACCGGACCCCGCTCGCGGTACCGGATGTCGGACCAGGTCCGTCGGCCCGGCGCCGGTTCGGCGGGCGGCCTCAGGTCGGGGAGCCGCGGCAGCCGGCCCGCGAGGGCCAGGGTGGCCGGGAGCTTGCAGGCCCGCGGACCATGGGGGGCGCTTCGGGCACGGAGCTCGGGGATCCACACCGCGCCGTCCACGGTGGCCCGGCAGACCGCGCCCGCGCGGGTGGCGAGGAGGGCGCCGGGCCGCCCGCGCAGACCGTCCTCCGCGTGGCCGCCGTGCAGGAACCACTCGGTGCCCAGCAGCCGGTCCGGTACGCCGGGCTGCGAGTCGGCGGCCCGCAGGGTGCGCAGGACGGTCTCGGTGGTGTCCTCGTCCCAGGAGATCCCGCGCTCCTCCTGCCGCAGCGCGGGACGGGCCCGGAACTCTCCGGTCTGCGGGCAGGGTGCCTCCCCGGCGGTGACCCTCTCCACGGCGAGGAGCACGGCGGTCACGGCGGCGTCGGAGAGCTCGTTGCGGTACAGGTCGCTCTTGCCGACCTCGGGGACGCGGAAGGTGGCGGACGCCCAGACGTCGCCCGCGTCCATCTCCTCGTCGGCCTGGAGGACGGTGACGCCCCACTCCTCGACCCCGTCGAGGATCGCGTGGTCCAGCGAGGAAGGCCCTCGGTCCCCGACCGGCCCCGGGTGCACGATCAGGCAACGGTGCGCCGTCCACACATCGCGCGGCACGACGGTCTTCAGCATGGGGGCCACGACCAGATCGGGCGCATGACGCACCACGGCCTCGCGCACCGCGGCCCCGTCGGGGGTGACCTCGACGGGAACGGTGTGCCCGCGGTCGGTCAGCTCGACCAGAACGCGCTGGGTGAGACTGTTGTCACTGCTGGCGATGAGCAGAACGCGCATGACAGCCCTTCCGAGGTGCCGTGGGAAGCCGTCGCTCTCAGGCCGCGGGGAGGCCCGCGGCGTTGACGATCGTCCGGCACGGGGGAGTCGGACCGGCGGCGACGCACCCCCTCCTCACCCGTTCGGGACGCCTTTGCCACCGCTTGGCTCGCACCGGCCGACATCAGCCTCGAACGGTGTGCCCGAGGGCGGCGTGGAGGGTGGCCGGGCGAGTGACGTCCGGGGCCGCCGTACGGCCGACCACGCGGTCGCTGGCCTCCCGCGTGATCGGGACGCGGGAGTCGCCGTGCCTGTGGACGCGTGAGTCGCCATGCCTGTGGACGCGGCGGCCGAAGCCCCTGATCCCGCACCTGGACGCCAGTGCCTCGTCCAGCCACGGCGCGCCGCCCCTCCGGGCCGCCGGTCTCGTTCAGCGTATGCGGCACGGCTTCGTCGACACCGCCGTGAAGGGTCCCTTGAGGGCTCCGATGGCGGCGGTGACGGCACCGTAGAGGTCGGAAAGGGGGAGGTGACGACCCTTGGCCCGGCTGCTGGAGCAGGCACGGCTGATCCTGAACGATCCCAAGCGACCCCCTGGCGGCCGCCTCAGCTGTACTGCGGCAGGGTGATGTCCCCGGCCTTGGCGAACTGCGCGGCGAGCAGGTTCCGCATCGGCCAGCGGTTCATCGACCGCATCGAGAGGTCGCGCAGCCGGATGCCGAGACGGCCCGACGGCGCGTACCCGGCGGCTCCGCCGGGCGGCAGTCGCTGGGCCTGGCTCACGTACGGGCGCATCGCCTCGTCGTAGCGGCGGAAGGCGATGCGGTGGTCGCCCTCGGCAGCGGCGATCTCGCCGGCCAGGATGTACGCGCCGACCAGGGCAAGGCTGGTTCCGAGGCCGGTCAGCGGGGTCGCGCAGTATCCGGCGTCGCCGATCAGCGCCACGCGGCCGCGCGACCAGTTGTCGAGACGGACCTGGCCCATGGAGTCGAAGAAGAAGTCCGGGGCGGTGCGCATCGCCCGCAGCAGTCGTGGGGTCTCCCAGCCGACGTGGCTGAAGCGCCGCGCTACGAGCTCCTGTTGGGCGGCGACATCGCGGCGGTCATAGGCGAGCGGTGGGGAGCGGAAGCTGAAGCCGGCCTTGATCTCGCCGGGGAGGCGGCCGGGCCGGGCGGAGACGACCAGGCCGCCGGGCGCATTGTGCATCAGGAACCAGCCGTTGAGCTCCAGGCCGTCGAGGGCGGTGAACCACGTCGTGTAGAGGTCGATGGGGTGGACGAAGTCGCGCTCTGGTCCGAAGGACAGTGCCCGCACCACGGAGTGCGGCCCGTCCGCGCCGACGACGAGCGCGAACCGGCGCGGCGCGGCCTTCTCGAAGGTGACGGTGACACCGTCCGCGTCCTGCTCGATCTCGGTGATGGTGTCGTCGAAGAGGTACTCCGTGCCCGGCAGGGTGGCCTCGTACAGCAGTCGGGCGAGGTCACCGCGGAGGATCTCGATCTCGGAGACGATGCCCTCGCCGCCGAAACCGTCGGCGGGCAGGCGGGCGGTGGTCCGGCCGGCGGTGTCGACGAGGGCGAGGCCGCGCTGGTCCACGCTCTCCGCCCTGGCCCGGTCCATCAGGCCCATCCGTTCGACCACGGTGCGGCCGGCGCCGCGCAGATCCACGGTCTGCCCGCCGGGCCGGGGTGCCGGCGCGCGCTCCACGATCGTGACCGTGAAGCCTCCCTGGCGTAGCCAGTACGCCAGCGCGGGCCCTGCGATACCGGCACCGCAGATGAGTATCTCGTTGTTCGGCATGCTGTGAAAGTACGCCGTACGCAAAGCAGTACGCAAGCATGAACTTCCACTGGGGCATGACGTATTGGGGCGTGATGCACTAGTGCGGAGGGGTGAGGAAAGTGCTGGTGCGCGGGAATCGCCCGGCGTCGGTGGCTAGGATGGCCCCCATCCAGGTGCACTAGCGCGGAGGGGTGTCGGTGGGCGGACAGGCGTCACCGCGCTACCTCCAGATCGTCGCGGAACTGCGGCGGCGGATCGAGACGGGCAAACTGGCGCCGGGCGATCGCGTGCCTTCGACCCGCGAGATCACCCGGCAGTGGGGTGTCGCCATGGCGACCGCGACCAAGGCGCTCTCCGAACTGCGCCGTGAGGGCATGGTCCGCGCCGTCCCGGGCGTCGGGACGGTCGTGGCGGCCCCGAGCCGCCCGGTGCGGGCTGTCCGGCCCGCTGCCGCCGCACGCCCGGGCGGGTCGACCGACGCGCCCTCGGTCCAGGCGGCACTCACGCTCGGACGGATCGTCGAGACAGCCGTCACGGTCGCCGACACGGAGGGGCTGGCAGCGGTCTCGATGCGCCGGGTGGCCGCCGAGCTCGGGGTGGCGACGATGTCGCTGTACCGGCACGTGGCCGACAAGGACGGCCTGCTGACGCAGATGATGGACAGGGTCATGGCGGAGCATCCGTTGCCCGCCGACCCGTCGGCGTGCTGGCGGGAGGCGATCGAGCTGGCGGCCCGGCAGCTCTGGGGCCTGTTCCGCCGCCACCCGTGGCTCGCTCCGGCTCTGTCGGTGACCCGCCCTCAGATGATCGCTTCGGCGCTCCCGTACAGCGAGTGGACGCTTGCCACACTGCACGCGCACGGACTCGACCTGCAGTCAGCCTTCACCGCCCACCTCACGCTCCTCAACTACACCCGTGGAATCGCCGTCAGCCTGGAAGCGGAGCGGGAAGCCGAGGCACACAGCGGCCTCGACAGCGAGGAATGGATGGACGTCCAGGGGCCCGCGCTCCTGGCGATCCTGGCCACCGGCCGGTTCCCCGCGCTCTCCCGCCTCGCCACGGCCGGTTACGACCTCGACCTCGACGCCCTCTTCGAATTCGGCCTCCAACGCCTCCTCGACGGACTCGCCCCACTCATCGACGAGGGCTCCGCAGACTGCTGAGGAGACGGGATGGGGGTGAAGCCTCTGGTGCCGGGGGTGCGGGCGGTGATCTCCACGTCGACGCCGAGGGTCGCGGCGTGCTCGACGAGGTGCCGGCGGTGACCGCTCCCCCGGCCAGGGATATCCCCCTTGGCGGGTGTTACTGCTTCCCGCGGTCGTGGAGTTGCTGGACGTAGAGGCTGTCCGGGGTGACGTGTGTGCCGTCGGAGACGACCTGTCCGTCGCTGCCCGTCATCAGGGTGCCGGTGCAGCCGAAGGCCCAGTTGTGGGCGGTGGGCGGTTCCTGGACCGCGTACTGCTGGGTGACGCAGTTGTAGGCGGTGCTGTTGACGTCCGACCAGCCGTGACCGGAGCCGCGCGTGCCGTTGTTGACCAGCAGGAGCGAGCCGTCGACGCTCACGCCGTCGTAGAGCGTGCCGCTGCCCCAGCGCTGGTGGCCGCCGGCGTCGTAGGTCTCCTGGACCAGGGTGGCCCGGCAGCGGGAGAAGACGTTGGGCCCGGACTGGCGGCCGTAGGTGCTGAAGGCGTGGACCTTCGGTGCGGTCACGGCGCAGTCCTGGACCAGGTTCTGCTGCCCTTGGAGGAGGTACGCCTCGGAGCGGGCGGAGCTGTCCGTGGTGACCATGTCCAGGGCCTGGGTGTGCAGGACCGAGACGCGGCGGCTCTGTGGGCCGAGCGCGGTCTGGCCGCTGCCGCCGAAGTGGTGCCAGGTGACGTTGCTGATCCAGGAGTCCTGGACGGCGTCGAACTCCCAGGGCGCGGCGTTGTAGAAGGTGGTCGCGTAGTCGGGGGCGGCGGTCATGGCCTGACCGTCCAGGCTCAGGTTCTCGATGCCGACATGGTCGATCCTGGGGAAGGTGTAGCGGTAGACGGTCGCCTGGGTGTACTGCTTCTCCAGGGCGGTCGTCAGGGGGACGTCGAGGGTCACCCGGTCGCCCTGGACGGCGGTGATCCTCCGCTCGGAGCGCAGGCTCCAGTTGGGTGTCCAGACCCCGTTCATGCCGAGCGCGTCGATCCACGCCTGGGTCGTCGGCCGTTCCACGACCACCTCGTCGCCCACCGAAAGCCCGGTGGCGTCGCTGAGGGTGAGGGTCGTGGCTCCGACCGGTACGTAGGCGTCGGTGACCTGCGCGACCGCGCCGACCGTGGTGTACTGCGCCGTGCCGCCCAGGGTGATCAGGGTGCGTACGGAGGCCCCGGTGGCGGCGAGCGTGGTGGCGGAGGCGTTGCTTCCGGCGCCCCGGAGCACCACCCCGCCGGTACGGAGGTGCAGTTGTCCGGCGATGTGGTAACTGCCGGGCGAGAGCTGGACCGCGCCCCGCAGGCCGCCGCTACCGGGGGGCAGCGCGGAGACCTGGTCGATGGCGGCCTGCACGGTCGCGGTCATGTCGCCGCCGCCGGGAGCGGGCACGGTCACCTTCACCGGGGCCTGGGGCAGGGGCACGCCGCCTCCGCCGTAGCCCGCGAACGAGTAGTCGGGCACCCGGTTGCCCTGCGCGTCGTGCCCGTACACCAGGCGCCCGCCCGCCAGCGCGAGCCACGCGCCTCCGACCGGCCCCGACAACACCCCGGTCCCGAGCCCGGACCTGGGGGCACCGGAAACCAGCGGGCCTACCGGGCCCGCTGGACTCACAGGCCCCACGGACCCCACGGGACTCAGAGGACCTACGGGACCTACGGGACCCACCGCCACCAGGTCGGCGCCGGACCGGGCCGTACCTTCCCAGGCCGTACCGGCATGGGCTCTGCCGGTCTGAGCCGCAGCCGTGGGCGCCGCAGCGGCCAGCACCGCGACCACGGCGAACCCGGCCAGGCCACGCGCCCTCCGGCCCTGTCCTCCGCTCATCTTCATGGGCGGTTCCCCTTCCTCGGTTCCTGGTTCACGATGCCACCTCCCCCCGGCGGCCCTCCGTCCACGATCCCGCCCGCGCACCAGCGTCCGGCGGGAGTTGGCACAGCGTTGAGCAGATTTTGTAAGGCGATTGAACAAAGTGGACCGCACCCGGAGAGCACGGGGCGGCGGGGACGGCAGGGAAGGCGGGGACGGCAGGGACGAAACGGAGGCAGGGACTCCGGCGTCCGGAATCCGACCGGCCGGGCATTCGACGGTGCGTCATCCCGCCGACCCGGCAAGAGCACGGGGCACCGGCCGCAGAACTCCTCGGCACGGCGAGCTTCCCGTGCACCCACCCTTCCCGAGTGCGGTGAGTGAGTGAAAGAATACTCACCGTGACGTCACAGAAATCCAGGACTCCCCACCGGACAGCACCGGGTGTCGGGCGCCGTACCTTCCTCACCCAGATGGGGGCCGTGGCGACGACCTTCGCCATCGAGGTGCCCGCCTACGCCACGGACGCGGCCCGGGACGCCGCCACCGCCGACGAGTACGTCGACGTACAACTCCTCAGCATCACCGACCTCCACGGCTACCTCCAGGCCGCTCCTGGCGGGCACTCCGTCATCTACGGCAACGGGGGCCGCAGTTACACGGTCGGGGGCGTCGCCCACCTGGCCGCACACCTCGAACGGCTGCGCGCCGGCCGCCGGAACTCGATCTTCTTCTCCCCCGGAGACCTCTTCTCGGGGTGGGAGTTCGACGCCGGCGCCTTCGCCGACGAGCCGACCATCGAGGCGCTCAACCGCATGGGCCTGGACTTCGCCACGGCGGGCAACCACGAGTTCGACAAGTCACCGGACATGATCCGGCGCCACATGGAACAGGGCGTCCCCTTCCCTGTGAAGGGCCGGGACACCTCCTTCACCGACTCCTCGGGCCGCCGCTTCGCCGGAGCCCGTTTCCGCTACTACAGCGCCAACACCGTCTGGGCCGGGTCGGAGCGGACCGTCCTGCCGCCGTACAACATCGAGTGGGTGACCGCCCGGGACGGGCGGCGGCTGCCGATCGGGTTCATCCACCTCACCGCCCTCGGTTTCGAGTCCTTCCCCGCCTCCTTCCAGCCGGGCCTGTCCACCCTGGACGAGGTCGCCACCGCCGACCGGTACGCGGCGCTGCTCAAGAAGCGCGGCGTCCACGCGATCGTCCTCAGCATGCACGACGGCGCGATCGCGGGCGCCGACTTCAACAGCGGATCCGACCCCTCGGGGCCCGCCCTCGACCTCGCGCTCCGGGTCTCCCCCGACATCGACGTGATCGTCACCGGCCACTGGCACACCCGGTTCAACATGATGGTCCCCGACCCGAACGGCGTGCCACGCCCCTTCGTCGAGGCGGGCTGTTACGGGCAGCTCGTCAACGAGATCAGTCTGCGCCTGGACCCGAGCACCGGCAAGGTGGTCCGTGGGCTGACCGTCTCCACCAACCACGCCAACACCCGGGACATCACCCCCCACCCGGAGCTCGCGGAGGTCGCCCGGTACTGGGCGGGGCAGGCCGCCGGGCGCGAACGCAGCAGGATCGGACGGCAGACCGGTTCCTTCCTGCGGACCCGCAACGGGGCGGGCGAGAGCACCATGGGCGACCTGGCCGCCGACTGGGCGCTGTGGGCGGGCCGGCAGCCCTCCGACCCGACCGACAACGGCAACATCCACCCCAACGTCCCGGCGGAACTCGCGGTGATCGCCGTCGCGCCCCGTATCGGCCAGACCGTCATCGCGGGCGATCTGGTCCACGACACCTCCTCGAACGGGGCGGTGACCTTCGGCCAGGCATGGCAGGCGGTGGGGTTCGGCGATCCGATCGTCGGCGCCTGGGTCACCGGGAAGCAGATCCACGACGCCCTCGAAGAGCAGTGGAGCCTGGGCCCCTCGGGAGAGCTGCGCTTCGCACCCCTGGCCGTCTCGCACAACGTGCGTTACAGCTTCGACGCGCGGGGCCCGGTCGGCGACCGGGTCTCCCCCGCCGATGTCCTCGTGGGCGGTGAGCGGCTGGACCTCGCCCGCTCGTACCGGCTGGCCGCCCCTTCCTACACCTTCCTCGCCTCGGACGGCTATCCCGCGCTCAGCCGCTTCCGGGAGCCCTACCGTCATCAGCGGGACTTCGAGAGCTTCGTCGCCTTCGTCCGCGACCGGCAGGTGCTCTCCCCCCTCCCCCTCGACCGTGTCACGGTCCGGAACGCCACCCCGCACGGCTCGGGCACCGTCATCGACCCGCCCGCCTACCTGTTGAACGGTGACATCCCGGTACCGCGCCCCGAAGCAGCACTGCTCAGCGCGGGAGGCCCGGCAGGCAACCGAAGGGCGGCGAACGGCTTCCGCCCGCCCTGCTGAGAGGGGTGAGTACAGGGGCGCACGCGCCAGCGGTTTCCGCAGCGGCAGGTCGGTCTCCTGCCACATGGCGGCCACCAGGTCCCACCGGCCGGACTCCAACGCGTCGAACGCCTCCGTACGCACCGACCGGACCCCTCGGTACGGGCCTGCGCGTACGGAGCGGGTCGGCGTGCCTGTGCTCCGGGCGCGCAGGCGGTCACCAGCGCCTCGCCGGTATCGGTGACGACCCGCAGCGCCTGCCCTCTTCACGGCACCGTTCCTCTTCCCGGGCGGCCTCGCGGCGGGCGAGGGCGGCGTCCCGGCGCGGGGTGCCGATCGCGTCCAGCAGCGACTGGAGCCCCTTGCGGCCGAAACGCCAGAAAAAAGGTCCGGCCGGGGCGGAGCACGTGCCGCAGTGGCACTGCCGCTGCTCTCGGGTTCCCCGGACATGCTCACCTTCGTTCCCTCCCGAGACGGACATGGACATCGGTCGAGGGATGTAGGGCCGCAGCCTCATGTGCTTTCCGATCTTGCTGACTAGCGTCGGTGGCTCAGCAGATCAGCAGGAGGTGGTGCGGGTGGATCTCACGGGACGCACGATTGTGGTGACCGGGGCCGGGCGTGGGTTCGGGCGAGCGTTGGCCTTGAAAGCGGGGCGCTCGGGTGCCCGCGTGTTCGTGTCCGCGCGTTCGCTTTCCGCCGCCCGGACGGTGGCCGATGCCGTGGAGGCCGACAGCGGGGCGAAGACTGACGCGTTCGCCTGCGATCTGGCCGACCCGGCCTCCATCCGGGCCTTCGCGGAAGGAATCACCGCCCACACCGATCGGGTGGACGTGCTGATCAACAATGGCGCGCGTTACCTGGTAGGCCCTGATCTGTGGGACGCCGACGACGACGCGATCACCGACACCATCGCCTCCGGAGGCACCGGCACGGTGCTGACGGTCAAACACTTCCTCCCCCTGCTACGCGCCTCCGGCGGCGCCGACGTGGTCAACCTGGTCTCCTCGGCCGCGGAGGCCCGCAGCCATCGCTCCGAGGCGCACCCCGCGTTCTACGCGGCCAAGGCCGCCCAGGCAGGCTTCGCGGACATCCTCTCCCACCGGCTCCGCCCCGAAGGCATCCGTGTCATCTCGCTCTACCCGCCGGACTTCACGGACGGCGACCCACTCGACCCCACCTGGGACCACGCTTCCCGGACCGTGGACGACCCGCTCACCGCCCAGTCCGTGCTCGACTGCACCCTGTTCGCGATCAGCCAGCCGCGAGACTGCTTCATCCGCTCCTTCCACTTCGAGCAGATGCGGGAATGACGTCCGCCCAGGCCCAACACCACCCCTGCGGACGAGCGCCCCTTGCCGGAACAACCATCCGAGCAGCGCGGGCGGCGCTGGCCATTTCCGGAGAACGCCATCAGCCCGGACTCCGTCCACAGGGGCGCGCTCCGAGTACCGGTTCCGAGGCCGCCGCGACCTGCGCGGGGCGGCCCGTAGGTGAGGAGCCGCCCATGGTGCAGACCCCCCCCGCCCCTCTCCGCGCCCCTCTCCGTGATGACCCCGGACGTGGTGAGGGACAGGTCGGTGCCCATCAGGCGCTGCTCGTCCCGCACGCCGTGTGAGTGCCCTTTCTAGGGCTGGTGTCAGTCTGAGTCCTCCTTCCTCCTGAGTTCGGCGAGGTCGTCGAACGTGCGAATCAGAACTGCGCGTCGTTCGTCCTTGTAGCGCGATGAGACTTCCGGCCTGTCGAGGTAGTAGCTCTCCCACACCGCCATGTACGTCTTCTTCCATCCCTCGACCACTTCGGCCTCGGGCAGCAACGCCCCCACATAGCCCTGTCGTGCCAAGAGACTCAGCAGCTCCAGGTTGGCCGGCACCGCGACGCCCCCGTACTCGTCGGGCTCGATCCCGGCCGGGTCACCCGCCATCACGTCCGCGACCTCGCTGATGAGCCGGTCCGTGAGGATCGACAGATGGTCCGAAGCCGTGTCGTTCTCGAAGTTTCCCGTCCCCCAGTCACCCATGGGACCTCCTCTGCTTGTCGGGTCGGCACGCAAGAGTTGTATCAGCGCGTGCCCCGACCGAGCCGGACAGAACGCGACGGTCAGGTCCGCACCGTGCGGGGCCGTGATCCACGGCAGGGATGTTCGCCGGCAGGGAGGCCGGCTTCCCCTCGACGGGAGTGAGAGCCTTCGGCCGTGATCCCCCAACCGCTGCCGCGACAGGTCCCTGCAGCGGGTAGCGTCGGCGGGGCGTCTGCCAGCCGGGGCGAGCACGGCTGTGCCCGTCGGTCAGGTGTCGAGCTGCCAGCGCCAGCTGCCGCCCGCGCAACTCAGTAGCGTGCCGCCCTCCCTCACGTGCAGGACGTCCTCGTCCTGGTTCCACGTCATGCGCAGGATTTCGTCGCGGGAGTCGCCCCGCAGCACACGCTGCCACCACGAACCGTCTGCGGCGCCGGGGGTCTCCGTGTCGAGGGACCGCACGCTTTTCAGGACCAGGCGTGCGGGACCGAGCCTGCGGTAGGGCGTCGTCTCCGACTCGGCGTACGTTCCCGAGAACGCCAGCTCGACGTGCAGGGATCCGTCAGAGGGGTGCACCGTGAGCCGGTAGCCCTGCGATTCGACATCGACCTCTCCCACTCCGGGGATGTCCCAGCCGGTGATCTCGTGGAGGGACGGTTCGGGCTCCGCCCCCAGGACCGGGGTACAGCCTTCCCACATGGTCAGCCTTTCGTTCTTGGTGGGGGTCGGGGGGGGGGGGGGGGGGGGGGGGGGGGGGGGGGGGGGGCCCGCCCCCCCCCCCCCGCGCCGGGGGGGGGGGGGGAGCCCCCCCCCCCCCCCCCCCCCCGC